>NZ_JBEWLY010000008.1:2500-558560 GCF_040534015.1 Novosphingobium kalidii | reverse complement strand
CGGTCTTCCCCTTGAACGAAACGGCCCATTCCAAAGCCTCCCGCAAATGCGGGAAAACTCTAGCACAGCCTCGCGTTTTTACACAGCCTCGACCAACTTACGCCATTCAACGCCAGTGGCGCGAACGGCCCCATATCTCAAGATCCCGCCCTTCGCCTGACACCGACCAGATGGGCAGCAACGCGCCGCAAAGCAGAAAGCCGCTGCGCGGCATTGATGTTTGTGATGGAATAGCGCGCCTGAATGGGGGTTTGGCGGGAGCGGGATAGCAGAGGACGATGGGGCTCCTTCATTTTTGTCATAGCCAATCCACTGACCGAGCGACCTGTTTGCCCGCTGCGTCGGAGTGCGCTTGTCTCGCTTACTCAGCTGGCTTACCTCTTCCTGCATCGTCAAGCGGAGCGACAGTTGATAGCCGCGGCCTCGTCCTTGTCACCTCGGGATCTTCGCGCGCTCGAGATCCTCAACGACCGCTATCGCTCGTCGCTGCTGCGGCACTTCGGCCGCCGCCATTGCGTGCCCTCGGACCTCGAAGACATGGTTCAGGAAGTCTTCGTCCGCCTGATCCGGCGGGGCGATGTGGCCGATCTGGAAAACTTGCAGGCCTACGTATTCGAGACGGCGAGCAGCGTGCTGACGGACCGCCTGAGGCGGTCGCGTGTCCGACATGAAACAGCGCACGTAGCGTTCGATCCTGAAAGGCATGGTGATGCGGATTTTTCACCCGAGGACGTTCTTCTGGGAAAGGAGCGGCTTGCGCGAGCGACCGCGGCGCTGCTGGAGCTTCCCGAGCGTACACGCGTTGTCTTTGTGCTCCGGCGCCTAGAAGGCATGCGGTTTCAGGATATTGCCGCACGTCTGGAAATTTCAGTCAGCGCGGTAGAGAAGCATATGCAGCGGGCGATCACCCACATGACGCGCAGGCGAGATCGAGAGTGATCGGAGCTCCTGCCACTCGTTTCCCGAGGGGGCTGAGTCCCGACGAGGCCGCAGCCTTCTGGCTTGTGCAGATGGACGCGGGTCGGCTCGAGGGTCGCCTCGCAGCCGAGTTCGAGCAGTGGCTCGGCATTGCTCCGCGCCACGGCGAAGCTTTCAAGCGTGCTCGCGAGACCTGGAACCTGTTCGAGGGCGTCGGTGACGAGCCAAGTGTCGCGGCTATCCGCCACGGCGCGCTAGCCGCTGAACCCGAACATCGCAGTTCGGGTTGGAAATTCGTCGGCGCTGGCGCTGCTGCGACGATCCTCGGCCTCATGGCGCTCGCCACCGCAATACTGCCGGCGTGGCGGGAGAGGCTACCGGTCTTCGTCCCCGCCGTTCGGTACGAGCGGAGCGATTTTGCCACTGCAAGAGGTGAACTGCGAGAAATTGAACTTGTCGACGGAAGCCGTATCACTCTCAACACCGACAGTGCCGTCCGCGTGGCGTATTCCGCTGACCGCCGGCTCATCGCCATGCTACGCGGGCAGGCTCTGTTTGAGGTTGCGAAGAACCGGAGGTGGCCATTTGTGGTCGAGGCTGGTGGCCGCCAGATCACTGCGTTGGGAACAGTGTTCGACGTCAGGCTCGAGCCGGACCGGGTGCAGGTCATCTTGGCGGAAGGCAAGGTACTCGTCGACAGCCTCAAGGAGCACCAGGAAGCAGGCACGGCGGTCGCGCCGGTTTTGCTGACGCCTGGCGAGGAGTTGATCGCTCGCAAGGGACGCGCAGCTGTGACGACGAAGATCGATGTGGAACGGCAGTTGCGTTGGCGGGAAGGATTCGCTGAGTTCGAGGAGGTGCCTCTCGCAACCGCGGTTGAAGAGATGAACCGCTACTCGACCACTCCGCTCGTAGTGGACCGAGAGGCGGGTGAGCTTAAAGTCAGCGGCATCTTTCGAACTGGCTCGCCGCACCGCTTCGCAGCCATCGTGGCAGAGCTGCTACCGGTACGGGTGCGCTCGCTTCCGGAAGGCAGCATTCAGATTGTCAGGGGAGCACCCGCAGGCAAGTAAACCGTCACATCGCCGCCGAACACCAATATTCGTAGTGCGGGTTTTTGACGGGACTGCGTTCTGGAAGGTGAGTGACTGACGGGAAGCCAGCACCGACAAAACAGGAGAGGGAACAAGATGGCCAGACAGGCATCACGTCGCATCGACATCAAGGCAAGTCTGCTTCTGGGTGTCACCACAGCGGTAGCATGGGCAGGCACCGGCTCGATCGCAGCAGCGCAGGCGGCTCCGGCCGCTGTTGACGTACCCGCGCAGCCGCTCGCGACATCGCTGATGCAGATCGGCCGTCAGACTCGCGCCGAAATTGTCTATGCCGCTGCCGATGTGCGGGGCCGCCGCGCTACAGCCGTGCACGGCGCCTACTCCACCGAGCAGGCACTGCGACTGGCGTTGCG
This sequence comes from Novosphingobium kalidii, assembly GCF_040534015.1. NCBI lineage: Bacteria > Pseudomonadati > Pseudomonadota > Alphaproteobacteria > Sphingomonadales > Sphingomonadaceae > Novosphingobium > Novosphingobium kalidii. The sequence goes on along the minus strand of NZ_JBEWLY010000008.1, from coordinate 556,174 downwards.
CGGCACAGGCCTTGTTGCCCGACGGACTGCGCAAGGCGCGTTCCTGGTACAGGCAGAACAACCGCAACCCACGCCATCTGCACCCACAAACCAGACGGTGGGCGCGGCGCAGGATCACGGCATTCCCGAGATCGTCGTCACGGCTCGCAAGCGCAACGAGCGCGCCATCGATGTGCCTGTCGCTATCGCAGCTCTTTCCGGAGAAGATCTTGGCCGCTACGCCACCAGTTCGCTGACCGCGATCAGCGAGCGAGTTCCGCAGCTCGTGATCGGCGAGTCCACCAATCAGACGGGCGGCTCGATCAGTCTTCGGGGCATCGGCGCCGGCATCGCCAATCCCTCTACAGAGCAGGCCGTTACGCTGAACCTCGACAACATCCCGATCAGCTACGGCAATGCCGTACGCCTGGGTCAGTTCGACCTGCAGCGCGTCGAAGTCCTGAAAGGCCCCCAAGCCTTGTTCTACGGCAAGAACAGCCCTGGCGGCATCATCTCGCTAGTCTCTGCCGATCCCGGAGACCAGTTCGAGGCGCGTTTGCGCACCGGCTACGAATTCGCCGCGGATCAGCGCTTTGTCGAAGGTATCGTCTCCGGCCCTTTGACTGATCGTGTTGGCGCGCGCGTGGTTGCCTTCTACTCGAAGGAGGATGGCTGGTTCCGCAACCTGGCGGTACCAGTCTCCGGTCGCACGCCGGGTGCGGCCGCGAGCAGCAACAACTCCGAAGACCTGTTCTTGCGCGGCACCCTGACCTTTCGCTCGCCCGACGATAGCTTTCGTGTAAAGGCCAAGGTCAATTACGGCCAGCGTGATCGCGACGGCATCGGTCCTGCTGCTGCCGGCCAACCGGTCTACTGCCCCAATGGGGTCCCGCAGATTGGGCTGGGCGTCACCACCGACTGCAAACTCGACCGATACTTCATAGACGCCGCGCTACCGCCCAGCGTCGCGGCGCTGCATCCCTCATTTCAAGATGGCACGCCATTCACCAAGTCGCGGCAGTTCTTGGCATCGGTGTCGAGCGACTTGGACGTGTCTGACACACTCGCGCTCAGCATGGTGACCGGTTATTACCGGCTGCAGGAGGAATCTCTGGATTCTTTCACCTCCGTGAACAATCCCGCAACGGGCGCGTCTAATGACTTGGTCGCGTCAGCCTTCAGCCAGGAACTCCGCCTTGCCTCCAATTTCGACGGCCCGATCAACTTTCTGGCCGGCGCCTTTTACCAGGACGCAAGCTTCACAGTCGACCAGGCGTTCTACGTCTTCACAACTGCGCCCGCGCTGATCGCTGCCACAGCTTACGATCAGGATACGCAGGCGGTGTCCGTCTTCGGCCAAGTGCGGGTGGACCTCAGCGAACAGCTCGAACTCGCCGCCGGCGCGCGGCAATCATGGGAGCGAAAGGCGCTGACGGGTACCGTCAACCTCACGCCGTTCACGATACTCAATCCGCGGCGTAGCTTCGATGACTTTTCGCCAGAGGTGACGCTAAGCTACAAGCCGTTGCGTGACCTCACCGTCTACGCAGCTTACCGTGAGGGGTTCACCTCGGGCGGGTTCAACACGCTCCCGACGCAGCTGCGCTCCCCCGCGTTCCCCACGCTTGCCGCCCGCAACCTGTCGTTTGACCAGATGACAGCCCGCGGCGGGGAAGTCGGAGTCAAGGGCTACATCGCGGATCGCCAGATCAGCTTCGACCTTATCGGCTATCAGTTCAAATATCGGGGCCTCCAGCTTTCCCGATGGGACGAGCGTGCGTTCACACAAACGGTTCAGAACGCCGGGGCCGCGCGTGTGCGAGGCGTCGAACTCAGCGCTACCGCGCGGCCCGATGTGGCGCCGGGGCTCGAGCTGCGTGGCAGCGTGAACTACAACGATGCGCGCTACACGCGTTTCATCGGGGGTTGCTACGCCGGCCAATCAGTAAGTGAAGGCTGCAATCTCAATCCGCGCAATCCACTCGCCGATCCCTCCACGTTCGGTACGGCGGCAACTCCGTACAATGGACAGGATCAGTCTGGTCAGCGCCTCGCGCGCGCACCCGAATGGGCCCTCAGCGGCGGCTTCACGTACGATCGAGAGTTTTCCGACAATCTAGGCGGGGTCCTTTCCTTCGATGCGCTTTACAGCAGCGCATACCCCTACCAGACGGAGGCCAATCCGCGCGCCGTGCAATCCGCCTACTGGCTGCTCAATGGCAGCATCGGGATCTACGGTGGTTTGAATCGGAGTTGGGAGCTCAGCCTGATCGGGCGCAACCTCACCAACAGGCTTTATACCGCAACCGGAGGAACACTGGCTTTCACCGGCACCGGGACTGGCACAACCTCGACCACAAGCGCCGACCTGCTGGGCGTACCTGGGTCCCCCCGTTCCGTGCTGTTGCAGCTCACCGTGCGCAATTCCTTGTTCGGGGGAAGGTGAGCAGTGCCGCCAACGGAGTACTCCTACCCTCTCGAGTATTCCCGGACGGCGAGGCTCGGATTGTCGATCAAAGCGGAGCAACTGGAGGGTAAACTTGCGACATCCTCCTGGGGCGCGGGTGATGTGGCGCCATTCGCTGAAGGGCCACGGTGGCAAACTGACCGGGAGAAACTAACTTGAAGCTTGGGCTAATCTACCCTCATACGGAGCTCGCGGGTGATCCAGCCGCAGTGCGGCAGATCGCGCGGGCGGCTGAGGAACTCGGATACGACTACCTGCTCAGCTACGATCATGTATTAGGTGCCAGTCACGATCGTGAGCCGAAGCTACGGGGCCCCTACACCGAGCACCACCCCTTCCATGACCCGTTCGTCATGTTTTCGCACGTTGCAGCGATCACTACTCGGCTTGAACTTGTCACAGGGGTCATGATCCTGCCGCAGCGGCAGACCGCGCTGGTTGCGCGCCAGGCTGCTGATGTGGATCTGCTGTCGGGTGGGCGCTTGACGCTTGGCGTGGGAACAGGGTGGAACTACGTAGAGTACGATGTGCTCGGTGAAGACTTCAAGAGTCGCGGCAGGCGCCTGGACGAGCAGATAGCATTTTTGCGAGCCCTCTGGCGTGACCCGCTATTGAGCTTCGAAGGAACCTTCGACAACGCCGACAGGGTGGCTCTCAATCCTCGACCTGCTCGCCCGATACCGATTCTGCTGGGTGGGTTCGCTGAAGTGGCGTTGCGGCGAGCAGCAAAAGTGGGCGACGGCTTCATCTTTGCCGATGGAGCAGCGGACGCCCTTGCGCAGTTCGCCCGACTGCGGGAGTTGCTTGCGGACTTCGGCCGGAACGACGAGCCCTTCGAAGCGCGGTGCAACATGCTACGCGATAAGTCACCCGCTGATGTTGCCGCCCGCGCATGTCGATGGGCCGAGGCGGGGGGCACGCATGCCGCCGTGAACACGACGGGTATGGGCTTACAATCGACCGAACAGCACATCCACTATGCTGCGGAAGTTATGAAAGCGATCACAGTCGGAGCGCGAGTTTAGAATATCACCGCCGTCCGCTTCACGATCAATCACGTGGGTCGGTATGACTGCTATGCCGGGGGGAGCCCCTCAGCGGGTGCGCTGCCCTTCAATGTCAGCTTCATGCCTGCGCTCGATCGGAATCTGGCAGGCACGACGTGGCCAACCTTTGTCGTTCCTGAGTTTATATCCGACGCCTTGCGAATGGCCGGTTCATCCAACATCCGTCGTTCACGGTGGGTCGTCAGAACGACCGCTTTGTCCCAAGCCTCGTCATTTGGACGCTTGCTCTTGGAGATGAACGAACGGCGGGTTTCTGGTATCGCAATCAGGACGCTGAACGACGTGGATTGGGTGGAAAGCGGTCGTTACGCCATACCCGCTAAAAGCTCTGCAACTACATCCTTAAGGGCTTCCGACCGCCAATGATTGATGCGCAATTCTTGATCGCGCGAGAGATAAGTTTCAAAGTGATTGGGATAGATCTCGACCTGAACTTCGTCCCATTCGCGTCCCGCTAGCCAATCAAGGCATATCGCATTTGTGAACGGATTGAGTGAGATGTCTTCGTGATCGATGCCGTCGAGGGCAGACCCCTCTACCGCTGACAGTAAGGCAACAGCGTTGGCACGCTGCCGAGCATCTTTCGTCAATTCTTCAATTCGGCGTATCAGCAATTCCGCAGGCATGACGGTATCTTAGCGCGATCCCTTTTGGCAGCAATTGGGGGTCGTCACATAGAACGGACCCAGATATACGTTAAGCTATGGAGCGAGAGGCGGATGATCGCCTGAGGAGCCGATGGCTGCTAATCGCCATGTTCCATGCCTCTACCGTACGATTACCGCGAAACGTCTCACCCCCGCGATGACCGGTCCGCGGCAGAGGCCGTTTGGAGGTTCTTCGCCGATCGCGAATGCACACATCGCGTTCTGCCCGATGGGCGCTGCGACATCATTCTGCGCTTCCGATCAGACGGCATGAGGCCGTCGGGTATGATCACGCCGATGGTGACGGGGCCTGCAACCCGCTTTCACATGGCTCCGATAGCGGCAGGCACCAGCTATGTCGGCGTGCGGCTACGCCCTGGAACTGCGCGCGGAGTGCTGGGAATGGATCTCGGGATGATTGCCAATCGGAGTCTTGTCGGCGATGCGGCGCTAACGGCAGTACCCGAGCTTGGGACTTTGTGTGCTCCCGCCGAAAACGTCGATGAGCTCGCCGACCGGCTTTTGGCCTTCGTCGCCGAGCGCGTGAGCGGGCTCATGGTCGATGCTTTGTCCGAAGACCTGATCGACACGCTGCATGTGACGGGTGGGCGTCTGCCCATTGCCGATATCGCCAATCTTCACACAGTCGATGTCAGGACGGTGCGACGTCGGATATCTTGTGCCACGGGCCTGACGCCAAAGCAGATGGCAATGGTCGTTCAGTTCCATCGTGCACTGCGTCTGCGCTTTCATCACGGGCTCGATGTTGCATCGACGGCAATTGAGGCTGGCTACGCCGACCAGGCCCATATGTCGCGGGTGTTCCGGCTAATGGGCGGTGTCAGCCCCGCACGGTTGCCCGATCTGGTGCTTGCAGGATTTTCGATCTGACCTGTCCGATTTCTTCAAGACGGATTCGTGCCACAGCTCTAGCCGGAAGCTTATGAAACTCGGATACACCATCATCTATGTCGCCGACGTGCCTGCGACCGTTGGCTTTTACGAGCGTGCTTTCGGCCTTGGCTGCCGCTTCGTGCACGAAAGCAACCTCTATGCCGAGATGGAGACGGGCGAGACGGTGTTGGCCTTTGCTGGCGAGCCGATGGCGGAAATGAACGGCCTCGCGATCCGCCCGAACCGTAACACTGAGATAGCGGCAGGATTTGAAATCGCGTTTGTTACCGATGATCCGCGCACGGCCTATGCAACGGCGGTCGCCGCTGGCGCAGCTGCGATCAAGCCCCCTGCTGAGAAGCCTTGGGGACAAGTAGTTGGCTATGTCCGTGATCCCAATGGCTGTCTAATCGAAATCTGTTCAGCGGTCGGTGGCTGAAAACGGATGGCGACCCAAGAACGCACGGTCGAGTTTATCATCGGGCAGTTGGCAGGCGTCAGCGGCATTTTGGCTGGAAAGATGTTTGGCGAGTATGGAATCTGGTGCGATGGCAAGATCGTTGCCCTGATTTGCGACGACCAGTTGTTCGTAAAGCCCACCGCGCCTGGCCGTGAACTGGCTGGTGGTGTGGCTGAGGTGTCGCCCTATCCTGGCGCGAAGCCAAGTCTATTGATCGATCCGGATCGCTGGGATGATGCTGACTGGCTTGTGGCCCTAATCCGGGCGACCGCCGATGCGTTGCCTGCTCCAAAACCCAAGCGCAGCAAACCCAAGACGGCATGACCCCCGAGTTGGTGTTGCCTGCCTTCCGGGCATGACGATAATCAGGTGTTTGTCGGCAGCCAGCTAGGGCAGCTAACGGGCACCCGCGCAGTCCGCGGCTACGACCGGGTTTGGGCGCCTCCTGCCATTCCCGAGAACGGTGGAGGAGTGTAGACGTAAACGCTGACTGGCAGTTGCGGCTAGCGGCAAATGGCACCCGGCGTCCTCCAGCTCTGACCAGCAATCGAATTCCCCGGAAAGCACTACGGCAAGACCCCGGCGCGCACTCTTTACTCCTGCTGAGAGCAGCGGCTGCTCCGCGACCCCGCTGTAGCGCGCACAGGATAGATCGGCAGCGTTGCCGGCCTGTCTCAGGATCTATGCCAGCTTGTTTAGACTGGCCTGGCCTGATCCTTCGATAGGTCGGCAATTCCACATTATTGATCGCGCTGCTGTCGGGCTAGTTTTCGCTGTTTATCGTTCACCTGACTATCACACGCACACGATCAAGGTTCGGAATCTGGCGATAGGGATTGCCGGATTCTCCTTCTCGCTGCGCCGTGGCGCGAAGGGCGACGTACACTGTTCCAGGCTTGTCGAAGCGGTGGGTCGCCGAGACTGTGGCTTGGCGCGCCTTCGCAGGCAGCTTGGTGGCTTCGGAAAAGCTACCGTCGCCAGTGAAGTCCCACTTCGCCGACGTGACATAACCTGCGCCGGGTGGAACGGCGATGCTCCCGTTGAAGGTGACGGTCTGACCTGCCTTGACCTCGATCGACTTGCCGCCGTCAACCGTCAGCGCAACGACGGGCTGGATGCCTTTGCGCTCTGCAGCATCAGCGGGAACGCGGACTTGCCCGTCCTCGATCGAGTAGACTGTCGATGCAGGAGGAGCGATCCCCTTCTCAGCCCAAAGCGCCACATCGCGGAGCGCTTCCTGCAGCACCGGCACATACGAGACGATGCGGTTGGCCGCCTCAACCGTTGGCTCGTCGCCATGCAGCGCATGATCTGTGTACCAAAGCCGGAAGCTATCGGTCGCGCCGGAACCGAGGTTCTTCTGCACTTGCTTGCGGTACCAGTCGGCCTGCCAAGGCATCGCCTCGCGATCGAGCAGCGATGCCGCCACGATCATCTTGCCTTCGAACTTGCCAGTTTGAAGCGATCCCGACGTGGACTTCACGAAAATAGGCCCAAGCAGCATCGGGCGCTGTGGATAGATCGGGGTGCCATCGGCGCTGCGGAACTGATCCCATACCTTGAATTCGGGGCCAGGCACCTGGTGGCGGTGATAGCTTTCCATCGCCAGGAAGTTGGAGTTGTCGACTGTCACCTCGTCGCCAGGCTGGATCTGCTTGGCCAGGCGCTGGTCGGCGACGCCGAGCATGACGACATCACCCTTCAGCGTGCTGAGCATCAGGCGCTTGCCCGCAGCCGAGCCGCTGCCGACATTCAGATCACCGCCCAGAAAGTAGACCGATGGCGGCGTGCTCGCCAGACGGTACCCGACCACGTTCTCGGCCTCTGCGGGTGGGCCCTTGTAAGCGTTGTCCACGCCGCCACGGTTCTCCTGCGCGAAGGGATCGGTGCTGAGGCCCAGGCGCGCCGCTTCGCGAGCGGTGATAACCTCCGCCACCTTCGCTTTGTGCTGGATGCGATCTTTGGTGAAATACTCCGGGTGATCGTGGCCGAGATACCCCGGCTTGGTCCAGAAATCCGTGAAGTAGGTCGGATCGGCTCCGGCTACGCCGCCGTAAAGCGCCGCGAAACCGTGCAGGCCCATTGTTTTGTGCCCGAACCAGGCCTTCATCGGAAAGCCCATCCGATCGGCCTCGCGCAGAACGGACGCCTCATAAGGCGTCAGCCCGGCATACGGATCGCCGCTGCCGCCCGGTTCCACCGCGTCTACGATGCCCGAAAACTTGTCGCGCAAGACCCGCAGCGCCTGCATGCGCACCGTAAACATGTTGGGGATCGCCATCGTCGATCCGATGACATAGGGGACCGCGCCGTCCCAAACGCCGGTCGTGTTCTCCAGCGAGCCGATCGTGCGATAACCGCCGCCGCTGCCGCCGTAGGCATAGCCGAAGGGGCGCTTGCCGCCGTATATTTGCGATGCGATTTTGCGCGAATAAGCTGCTGCTGCTGCATTGGCGCGGTAAGCGGTGATCGTAGGATCCTTGAGCACGTTGGCGCCCCTGGTCAGATCGATTTGCCCGCCGCCGTTGGTCTCGATGAAATAGGCGCCGCTCTCGAAGGCGGAACCGATCTTGTTGAACTCGCCCGGTTTGGCCTTCTGCGCCAGGTTCTCACTGTCGGGCACCGGGGTGATGTGCTGAAAGAAGCGGCCTTGATATTGCGCTTTGGGGGGGAAGTAGAACGAGAATCGCGTATCCGTTCCCTTGAAGCCGCCATGCACGTAGCGGTGTCTGACGGGGGCGTCGCGCCATTCGTCTACGTCGATGTAGGGTTGCGCGAACGTGGGGTCACTATCGGGCGAGTACAGCGTGTTCTTGCTGACCGGCCCCACTTTCGGGGATGGCGGCTCGGCGGCAATCAAGGGCGTCGAGAACCCGGTCGCCAGCGCAATGACGAGCGCGAGAGGTCTATAGGTGCGATGTTCGCTTGGTGAACGGCGATGGCTGTAGATCATAAGGTTTCCCCAGTTGGGAGCTTGAAACAGATGCTTGAAGAATTCGGTGTTCATCAGAATTGCTTGCTGACTCCAAGAATGAACAGGCGCCCCAGTGTAAAGCCGTTCGCATAGCCGTTCTCATTCGGATTGTTGCGGCGCAGGATCGGTGGCTCTTCGTTGAGCACGTTGCGCACGTTCAGCGAGAAGCTGAGGTTGCTCAGCAAAGCACTTTTGCCGGGGATGTCGTACTTCACGAACAGGTCGACCGTGTTGAACGCGCCCACGCGGTCCTGCACCGGAATCGACGCGGTCGGCTCGATGTCATAGCCGCCGGTGTGGTTCCATGTCGCCTGAAGTCGGGTGCGGCCTATCGTCATCCCGCCGATGGTTTGCAGCCGCAGCTTGGGGTTCTCGGTACGTAGTACGTCGACCACCGGTGCGTCTGCGCTCGCCTGCTCCTTGCGCTTGAGCTGGTAATTGCCATTTGCGCCGAGATCGACGCTGCCGAAGCCAGTCTCGTGACGATAGCTCAGCGCGAAATCTAAGCCGCTGACTTTCAGCGAGCCGAAGTTCGCCGTGCGGAAGTCAACCACCTCGTACACCCGCGTGCCCGCGGCTATGAGCGGCTCCACCACAGCGGCTCCATTGGGCGCCAGCGCCGCGAAAGCGCGAAGCTGGGCAGGCGAGAGGCCGGTAATGTTGGTGGTGATATTGTTCGGGAAGTTGGTGAAAATTGTCGCATTGGGCGATGGCGTTGCGAGCAGATCCTTGAACTTCACATTGTAGTAGCTGACACTGGCATGCAAGCCGGGAATGGCTGGCGGATCGGCATCGAAGCCAACGGACCATGTGTCGGCTTTCTGCGGCTGCAAGTCTGGCTGCGAGCCCTGCAGGGCGAGCGTGAAGCTGCCGGGCGTCGGAGTTTCGCCGGGGCGCCGGAAGGCTACGAAGTTGAATGAATTGATTTGGTTCTGCAGTGATCCGAGCTGATCGAGCGGCGTAGGCGCGGTGAACGACGTACCCCAGTTTCCGCGGAAAGACAGCCAATCGAGTGGCTTCAACGTAGCGCCGAACTTGGGATTGAAGGTATCGCCAAAGTCGCTGTAGCTGTCGTATCGTCCGGATGCGGAAACAATGAAGCTGCGCACGATGCCGCCCGCATTGTCGGCGCCCACCAGCGGCACCTGCACTTCGCCGAAGACTGAGTGCACGTTGCGGTTGTAGATGCTGAACGGGAAAGTGCCCAAGGTGTCGCGACGAATGTCGGTCTGATACCGTTGCTGGAACTCGTCTCGCATGAATTCATAGCCGAGGGCCATGCGGACCTCTCCACCCGGCAGCGTTGTCAGCCGCCCCTCCGCGATCGCGCGCAAGTCGATCAACGTGTCACGCGCTTGCCCGGCAATCTCGTTGTCGAGAAGGTCTGCGATCAGCGCAGGATTGGTAGAAGCGATATCGTACGGATTGATCGCAGTCGCAGGATCGTCTGATCGTCCGGCCGCGTTGAGGCGCGGCGTGCTGGCACCGGGGGATTGGAAAGCGGTATTGCTGCCACTGAAGTTGCCCAGTGCGCGCACCTGCCAATCGTCGTTCAGCTCCTTCTTCAGTTCCGCGTTGAAGCCCCACACTTCGGTAAGCGTTCGCGCATGCCGCGTATCGCGGCCGACCGCCGGACCGAAGCTGAAGCTCACCGCCTGGCGTTGCGCGATCGCGCCACCGCTGGGGGCGGGATTCACTCCGGCAGGCAGAACATAGAAGGGATTGGTCGCGGCCATGTTCACCACGCCGCGGAAGGTGTCGGACGATTTTGTGGTACGCCGGCTGTAGAAGGCGCGGATATCGACCGTGGTGGTATCGTCGAGGTTTTGAAACAGGCCGGCGAAGGCGCCATGCCGCTCCGCCGCCGGAACTATCGTGCTGTCGCGGACCGTGTCACAAGCATTGAAGGTGTTGCGCGTGAAACCCGGAGCCGCATAGTTCACCGAGGACAGCGTGGCATTCGCAGGCACGAAAACGGTGTTAATAGACAGGTTCGGAGCGTCGCATTCACGGCCAAGCGGCACATACGGCTCAGCAGCATAGCTGACCCCACGTATGAAGTCCCGGTCGCGGCCGAACAGGGCGTCGCTCTTCGTGAACGTGTAAGAGATGTAGGCGGAGCCAGTGCCCCAGTCCTTGCCGGTGGTAACGCTCGCGTCGGTCTGCCAGTAGTCGTCGGCGATGCCGTAGCGCGCATCGACCTTGAGCCCGTCGAAACGCCTGCGCGTGATGAAGTTGATGACGCCTGCGACCGCATCCGCGCCATACGTTGCCGAGCCACCTTCCGTAGCCACTTCCACCCGCTCGATCGCGCCCGTCGGGATCGCCTCGGGATCGACCGAGGCCTGCCGGACGCCCGATGATGCAATGCGGTGCCCATCCACCAGGATCAGTGTGCCGGAACTGGCTGCATTCGGGGGGGAAATATTGCGGATATTTGGCCGCGCGATCTGGATCTGGTTTACCGCAATGCCCAGGTCAGCAGTCGGAACGTCATTGAAATAGTTCGAGACCTGCGGGATCGTCGCGAGCAGCTCGTTTGCCGTGGTCGCGCCGGTGGTGGCAATCGCCTGGGCGCCGAGCGCGATGACGTTCGAGCCGACCGGGGTCGCGCCACGCAGAAGCGTTCCGGTAACGACGATCTCGCTATCGACGGGTGACTCCGAAGAGATATTGGCAGAGCTGCCAACGGTGCGCTGTTCGAGAACTTGGGTCTGCGCGTCGCGTCCATCTTCTACGCTCACCTGAGCGGCTGCTGGGCTGCAATTGGCAGCGATGGCAAGCGAAATGGCAATGCTGCCCGCGCCGGCTCCGGAGCGCAGACCAGCCCGAGGCGATACGATCCTACGCATAAGTACTCCCCCTTTTTTGCGCGAGTCTTATGCTCGGCGTGCGCAGGAGAGTTGCTTGGTCCCGCGCATGCGTCAATATGTTTCATGCAATGAACAAAATCACTGACACAGCCGCGACGGGACAGAGGCCGCACGCCGCAAGAACGACGCTCGCGGTCCTTAAAGCGCTGCGTCGTGATAAGCGGATTTCGCGCAAGGACTTGCCCGGCCTTACCGGCTTGTCGGCCGGCACGATCACTGCGGTTACCTCAGATCTGGTCGCACGTGGTTTGATCGTCGAGCAAAGAGCCGCAGGAACCGGCAAGGGGCGACCACGAACTTATCTCGAGATCGATGCAGCCGGACCGGTCGTGGTCGGAGCCAGGCTGTCCGAACGGGGCGAGCTGCAAACCGCTTTTGTGGATTTGACCGGGCGCGAGCTTTTCACGGCGCGAACGCCGATCCCTGTTTTCCCGACGCTGGCGCAGTTTGCCCAGCGAATATGCGACGAATTGGATCGCGCTATCGTGACCAGCACGATCGTGCCGCGGACGATTGCTCATGTGGGGCTCGCAGTGCCCGCTCTCGTCGACGATCGGACCGGCGTGGTGCACCAGATGCTGACGGTCGCTTCCGATCCGGTGCCTCTGGCCGATATGCTTGCGGAGCGGCTGAATTTGCCAGTCACCGTAGAAAACAACGCCAATTGCCTGGTGCGGGGAGAACACTGGTTCGGCTGTGCGCAGGAGCACGACGACTTTACCCTGTTCCGCGTCGGGTATGTACTCAGCTCAGCCCGCTATGCCGGCGGCATGCCACGCACTGGAGCGCACGGGTTCACACCCGAAATTGGCCACGCGAAGACCGCATACGGATCTGAGGCCAAGCCCTGTTTCTGCGGCGCTTTGGGCTGCGTGAGCGCTTACTGTTCGATCGCGGGACTAGTGATGCATCCCGAGGAATGGCACGCGAGCAGGCTTCCTCCACTGGAGGTTGTGGACGAGCGGTTCGCACGGCTTTTAGACGATGCCGAACAGGGCCACCCCGAAGCGCTCGACGCATTAAAAACTGCCGGCGAGCATCTTGGCAGGATTGTGGCTGACCATGTCAACGCCGCCGACCCCGGGTCAATCATTATCCTGGTGCCGGACGAACGTTATCGCAAGCTCACCATGGCGACCTTTCAAGACAATTTGGACGCGCTCGCACTTCCCGCTTTCCTGCGCAACACACGTGTAAGTTTCGCCACCACAAGCAAGGATTGGCAGTGGAAGGGCATGGCAGCCTTAGCGCTCGAGAAGGCCTATCTTGGACCAGCCCGCAAGCCAGAACCCGTCTGAACCCAAAGCGTCACCTCCCGGTGCGGGAGCACGCACTATCCTCGCCGGTGACGAGCGCCTGGTTGCGATCCTATTGAGCAGCACGCGATGCGCCGCAGCAGCCTCATGCAAGTCTCGAGAGCTCGCATGGCCAGGAGAGGGGCTCACACCACCAAGGCGCGAGCCTCCGGTCAACAACTGGCGTTCCGCGCGCCTGGGATCATAACGAACGCTATAGACTGCGCGGGAACAGACACGTCGTTCATGACGCCGACGCTTTCGAGACCATGCAAGTTGCCGGCATCATCAGCCCACGGCTTGCGTCCATTGATGCGGATGTCCTTGGTGTCGAGAGGAGCGCCAGCCGGCCGCTCCAGCACCCAGGCCTGTGCCCTTGCGCCGATCGGGATACTGACGGGGCTGTCGCCGGTGTTCACCGCAGCGAGCGATACGCCTCCTGCGCCCTTTACGGAGCAGTGCGCGTAGATTCGCAGGTTCTGATCGGGGGCGGTAGGCGGCGCCAGGACCGTGGTGCCCATGATCCGCTTCCACAAGAGCGCGGCCCAGTAGTTCGGGCGCGGTACGTTTCCGTGTTCGTCGAGCAGCGCGTAGTCGGAGGCGGAGAGTGTGTTGTGAATATAGACCCTGACGCCCTGCCGTGCGGAGCGGCCGAGAGTGTCGACAAAGCGGAAGCTGTCGGCGAAGGTGGCGGCCCACGGATTTCCCCCGCACGAACTTTCCGCTGATTCGGTGTTCCACAAGGGCACGCCCGGCGCTGTCTGATCGCGCAATTTAGCCACGCGCGCAATTGCAGTATCGATGCTGTCTAGCCATTGCGGCGAAAGCGCGTTTTGGAGCGTCATTCCCATCGCGCCGCCGCCGCAGCGCACTGATGCACCGCCGTAGAAATGGAAGGAGAACGCATCCGGCCGGGGCGAATTCGCAGTGATCAGTTCCTCTCCTTCGAGGATCTTGCGCTCCTGATTCCGCCGCGCCATCGTTCGGGTCGGCTCACCCAGCTCGGCGATCCCGGGAGCTAGCAGCGCGGTGTTCGGCGAAGCTTCACGCAGCCAACCAGCGAAGCGGGCATAATCGCGACGATAGGCCTCGCCGGTATAGCCGGCCGGCGGCTGGGTCAGCCACAGCATGTTAGGCTCATTGGCAAACTCGGTCGCTGCGATCTCGCCGCCGATCGAGCGCGTGTAGTCAAAGAGGCGCGCCGCCGTGTCCGGCTGCCATTCACCCTTCGCATTGCGGGTGCCGGGGCTGGTAGCGACGGAGGTGACGATCTTGCCATCTACGGCCTTGGCGAAGTCGACCACACCACGCCACTGATCCCTTGTCAGAACGGTGTCGAAGCCTGCGGGCACCTTTTGCGGAGCTTGGTCGGCGTCAGCAAACCAGGTAGCGTTTGCCCAGGTGCCGCTCACACGCACATAGGCCGGTCCCAAAGCCGCTGCCAGCCGGCGCAACTTCGCATCAGACAAGTCCAACGCTGGCCGGTACTCATAGCGATCCGCCCCGCTCGCACCGTATGGCCGCCAGAAACGGCCGCCGGTCACTTCCACCATCTCAACGTTGTACGACAAAAAGCGCTCGTCGACTTCGCCAACCCGCGCCAACAATGACAATGGGCCGCTATCATCCGGGACGGTCGCGCAACTGGCTAGCAGCGCTGCTGCGGAGACGGCGACGAACTTCCTGCGCATGTTGAAAATCTACCTCTACCCTTAGCGGTCGTATGCCGCCCGGTTCTTAAGCGCACGTGCGCTTCCCTTCGGAACGGCTCACTCGTTCGTTCAGGCCAGCGCCTTGTTACTATTCCTGCTAACGGCGGTTCAGGCAATGGCTCGCCTGAATCATCAGGCGAATTCTTCGATCCGCCACTCGTTGCGCCATTCGATTGTCGGCCGTCCATCGCGGAAGAGGATCGGAAGCCATACATAGCGCGAGATCGACGTGTTAACGTCAGTCAATGCTGCCGCTTTCATCACTACACCGCGCTCTTCCTCGGTCAGTGGCTGTCGCGGTGTGCCGGTGGCTTTGATGATAGCACCACGCACCAGTTCGGAGAGGCGACCGCTGGCGAAGCGAGGATCATCTACAACGTCGGGAAACCAGCGATCAGCGAGGGCGATGTAGAGGTCACGCTTGTGCGGATGCTTGAAAATATAGCTGATCTGCGAGGCGAACGACGTGCGCGAAGCATCGGTGGGATGCAGGTCACCCAGAAGCTCAAAGGGGCCGTGCGGATCGCGCGCTACCGCCACTTCAGACGGGTTAGGAAAGTAACCAGTCATTCCCGATGAGGTCATGTATATGCGGTCTTCGCGCTGGAAGCAGGCGATTGCTTCACGCACCTCGGGCGTCTTGCGCGGAAAGTGCGAACTGAAGCGATCCGTCACGTCCGTCCAGTCGTCTGTCAGTTCAATGCAGACCACATCCTTGTGGTCGCGTTCGAAATACATGAAGCCATTGCCGCTCTTCTCGTCGACGAGCAGGTCGAAGTCGCCGGCGGGCATCCCCTGCGGGCGCAGTTCGCGATGCACCAGTTTCCATGGACCAGTTATGCGATCAGCCGTCATCACAGTGCGGAACTGCTTGGGGCCCATGCCTCTGATCTTGATCCAGCACACGAACTTGCGCGTGCGCGGGTTGAATAGGATGTGGGGCCGCTCAGGAAAGACCTTGGGGCTGAGCGGGGAGGTGGGGTCGCTTGTGTCCGGTGCGATCAGCGCACCGAGGTCTTCCCAGTTGTAGAGGTCACGCGAGCGATAGAAGCGGATGCCCCAACTTTCGATGCCCTGCTTGCCGTCGGTGAATTCCTTGTTCTCGCCATACCAGTAGAAATCGTCGCCGACCGCGATCAAGCCGCCCGCATGTGCCTGGATCGGCTTGCCTGCTGTGTCCAACCAGAGCTCGCCCGGCCTGATGGACTGCTGGCGGCTTTTTGGGTCCGAGCTCATCGTTGCGCAACCGCTCAGCGCGAGGCCGCTAAGGGCAGCCCCGGCGGCGATCACGGTGCGCCGATCCATTCGGTTGACCAATTGATGTTTTGCTTGGGTGGAAGAAGAACCTGAATAGCCGCCTTCGGGCCCACGATAAACTCGTCCAATCATCGTGGAACTATCCAGTTTTCCGCTCCCGATAGCAAGAGCTCTCAGCAGAAGACAGGCTGACCGATCTAGTGCGAGATAATGACCAAGGCTCGCACGAGCCTAGCCGAATGGGCCGCCGCAAAGGGTTTGCAAGTCTCCCTTTCGGCATCTGCGCTGAAGCCAGGAACCTACCTTCGCGAGTCCGGTCGCCGGAAGTCCGCCGCCATGGCCGCGCTAGAACTTGGCTGGTCATTCTAGTTCTTCAAGACTAAGCAGGAGCACCTGCCGCTCTAGGTGCGGAACGGTGAGGTCGATGCCCGATTATCGGCATCCACTCCCTTGCAGCAAGGAAGCTCAGGTTTACCTAACGCTGCCGATTTCGCTTCATCAGGTGCCAAGCTGTTCAGCAGGAAGCGGACCGCACCATGCAGTGCGATTCGCATTGGGCACGGGTCTCATGCGTACAGCCGTTCTGCTTTGCGGCGACCGGGCGCGGCTTGGCATCGTCAGTTGAAAATGGTGGAGGAGCGCCATCGGCGCACCGGCTCCGCGAGCGACGCGAAAATCTAGAAGCGGCACTTGATCGTTGCACATAGCCGTCGCACCAAGGAGCGGCCACATGGCAGAAACCGCGGGAAAGCGCAGCTTCTTAACGGATAAGAGAAATGGTCGGGGAGACAGGATTCGAACCTGCGACATCCTGCTCCCAAAGCAGGCGCGCTACCAGACTGCGCCACTCCCCGACTGTGCTTCTCCACCAAAGCGGTGGTGGGCCCGGCAGGATTCGAACCCGCGACCTAGCCGTTATGAGCGGCCAGCTCTAACCGCTGAGCTACAGGCCCGGCGCCGCCCCAAGACGAACCAGCCGGTCCCCGCGGCGCTTGCGCCCCGCCGGGTGAAGGCTCGTTAGCTTGTGCGCGCTCACTGCGCAAGCTCTACGCACGCCATGATTTGCGCAACCGACGTGGCGGCTATGCCACGGCGGCTCAAATGCGCGAAAACTGTGCGCCACCAGCCGTACAGCTTCTCCAGATCGGCCTCGTTGCGCACGTATGGCGTATAGCCGGGGGCGAGGGAGGGGCTGTGGAATGACAGCACAAGGATTGGCAGCCCCTCATCGAGTGCAATGTCGATACCCCGCACCGCTTCCTCGGCGGTGACGCCTTCGGGCGTAAGCGGAATGCGCTCAAGCAAGCCCGCGCGAGACAGCATCCCGCGAACCGAGGGCGTGCGCCAGAGGTGGGGGTAGATCACCTTGCCGAGTTGGCGCAGAGGCCCCCAGAAGACCGTCGTTAGCGGAAGTTCGAACAGATTGCTGTCGCGATCGACCCAGTACGGCCGCAGGGGGTGGTCGCGATAGTTGGGACCGCCTGACCCACTATAGTCGAACATGGCGCGCACCGACGTGTCGATGGCGATGCCGTTTTCCTGGAGAATATCTGCTGTGTGGGGACCCAGCCCGTAACGCCCTGCGCGGTAAATGAGGGGGGGCTTGCCGAACTGCGCCTTGATCGCCTCGCGCAGAATGCGAAACTTCTCGCGTTCGAGCTCCACCGGCAGATTGCCGGCATAGCTGTTGAACTGCGTAACTTCTTCGGAGAATGGAGGGTTGACCCAAGGATGAAGCTGTACGCCAACCTCGGCCTTGCCGTCCGCAACCGCAGTGCCGATCGCATCCACCGCAGCAGGAGACTGGGCAATGGGGTAGTCGATGAGGTAGACAGGGACGACGCCGAAGCTCTCACAGAACTTCTGGAACGTATGCAGCGCGGGAATCGTTTCTACGGTGTGCCGCTCGCGGTCGAGCGGTGCACTCCAGTCAAACTCCTCTTCGGTATCGACGGTTACGAGAAAGCGCTGGCCGAAATCGCTTCCGAAGCTGACGTAGTCAGGCGCAAGGGGGCGATCCAGCAGGTTCGGACCCGGCAACGTGTTCCCCCAATGATGACTGTCACTGCCGCCTGCCCGCGGTTTGATGATGACGTGATCAGGCGTGGGTATGCCCTGGCGCGGTGGTGGTCAAGCGAGGAAGGGTGAGCTCAAGCTGGGAGCCCACGCGCACCAGGCTTCCTCCAGCACCAGCCGCTTCGGCAACGGCCAGGCGCAGGGTGAAGCCGAGGCCGAACATCCCTGCCGAGAGCGATCGAACAGGTTCAAAAGGCTGGGCCACCGTGGGCGACGCGTCCATTCGCTCCATCAGCGATCGCGGGAGATCGACGGCGAGCACCGCATGCCCGGCGCCATATTCGACGCTTAGTTTCAGCACTTCGCCCGGCGCGGTTGCCCCGGCCAGGGTAGCGAGAAGGCGCCAGACGAGCCGGGCTGCTTCTTGCTGCTCGACGGCGACTGGCAGTGCCTCGGACGTCGTCGCCGGTGCGAAGCCGCTGCCGCGCGGTGCCGTCCAGGCGCGGAGGCGGGCAATCGTCTCAGTCACGAGGGAGGCGAGATCACACTCCCCCTCCGCCAACGGCAGGGCGCCAGCCTCCAGCTTCACCAGCCTGTCGAGTTCGTCGAATCCGGCTAGGACCTGGGCAGTGTCTCCGGCGATGGCGGCAGCGAGCGCGCGGTACTCGTGCGGAGCGGTGCCATAGAGTTGCTGCTGGATGATCTCGGCAGCAACTTGGATAGCATTGGCAGGCGTGCGCAACTCATGCAGGATCTGGCGCATGCTGTCGGCCTCGCCTGTGGCATCGTTGCGGGGCTGAGCGCCACCGGCAGCGCGACGCAGGCGTCCGGCATAACCGATGAAGCGTCCATCCGGCTGGCTGAAGCGGGGCAGGGCGTCGATTCGCCAACTGCCTGCAAGAGCGGGGCCCCCCGAAAGCGACAACATCTGCGCCAGTGGCTGGCGCTCGCCTATAGCGGTCCGAAGCCGCACGGTTTCCTCATCGGCGTGTAAGCCCGCGAAATGGTAGCCGATGAGTCCAGGGGCGAGTGGACCCTCCGCCCAGTTTACCCGCCCTTCCGAGTCCGTGGTGAAGTCGAGCGCGAGTACGGCCGCGCGTGAAATCCTACTGGCCTCCGGCGACAGGTGCGACGTATCGACAGCGCCGGTCCCGCCGGTAGTCCCGCGCGCTTTGCGAAAGGCCTCGATCCGCTGCACAAGGGCGCCGATGCCAGCTGAGCTGTCGTCTTTAGGACGCGGCTCGGTGCTGGCACCTCCTTCGACCACGATCAATTCAGGACGACCAGGCAATTCAGGACGACTTGGCCGCTCTGTCGCGCTCTCTGCAGGAGGCAGACCCCGATCGGCAATGCCGAGGCGTTCAAGCAGTGCTTCCACAGCGGGGCTGGACTTGCTGCGATGGCGCAGAATGCCCCGCGCACGCACCGGCAGAGAAGGCACGAGCGCCAGCCATTCTTGCTCCGACAGGTCCGCGGCTGCCATTGCGGCGCTGGCAACCTCAGGTTCCGCAGCTGCCAAGCGGGCGACAAGGTCAGGGTTGGCCAGGCGCATCATTGGCTCACGAAGGATCTGAGCGCGCTGCGCGGCGGGAATGAGGGCGGCAAGTTCATCCAAGCGTATGTGCGCCTCGGCGTACGCCGGACTTTCCTCTGCAGTGGTGCTCTCTTGCCCAAGAAGATCGATCAACTGCCGAAATTGGATGCGCGCAATGACCGGACCGGAAACCGGTTGCCGCAGCACGGTGGCAAGGCGATCATCAAAGTGCATCAAGGCTCCGCGAGGCGCGCGGTCGATATTGCCGCGGCAGGTCCGGTCCTGACGGGCCACGTCGGGACTGCTGCCGTCCCTAGCAAACGCCGGATCGCTGCAAAGCGGCTCGGGCGCGGCGTTGCAAAGCGGGACAATTGCGCTAGTGAACAATAATATTTCTTCGCCACGAAGAAGCGTATGTGGATATTTCTCGGCTAATGAGCCGGGGTAAAGTGAGGCGCGGCAATCATGCCCATGATTAATCTGGATGAAATCGACCGCCGGCTGCTCGTCGAGCTGCAGCGGGAAGGACGGATCACCAACGTTGAGCTCGCGCACCGGGTCGGGCTCACCGCTCCCCCGTGCTTGCGCCGCGTCCGTAGCCTTGAAGAGGCCGGAGTGATTCAAGGCTACCATGCCGACCTCGACGCATCGAAGTTGGGGTTTACCATCACGGTTTTCGCCTTGGTGAGTCTCAAGAGCCAGGCGGAGGAGGCATTGCGCGCCTTCGAAGACCACATGCGCGGATTGCCAGAGGTTCGCGAGTGCCACATGCTGAATGGTGAAATCGACTTTATTCTCAAGATCGTGAGCCGCGATTTGCAGAGCTTCCAGGAGTTCCTGACTTCCAAGCTCACTCCGGCGCCGAATGTCGACAGCGTGAAGACGTCTCTCACGATTCGCACCGCGAAAAGTGTGCCGGGTGTCCCCCTGGAATGACCGCGCGAAGCTCCGCACCGCCATCTGCTGCAAGCATGCGTGGTCGTGTGCAGGATGCCAGAAGGCGCAAGATCATAGGGTCGGCCATCGTTATCCTTTTGACCATGCCCTTCGTTGCCATGCAGTTCACCCGTGAAGTCACCTGGACTGCATCCGATTTCGGGGCGGCGGCGTTTCTCCTGGCTCTATGTGCGCTCACATATGAACTGTTCGTTAGGCGCATCGCTAATCGTCGCACACGCGGCATCACGATAACCGGCCTGCTGGGCGGATTGCTCGTGATCTGGGCGGACGGAGCCGTAGGAGTTTTTTGAGCTGCGACGTCGTAGTCGCACTCACCCGCGCGTGGGGCAGGCGTAGAGGGCCGGCAGTCTACAGCCGCGCTGCGGCTTCCAGCGCAAGCAAGTAGCTGTCCGCGCCGAAGCCCGCTACGGTCCCTTTGGCGGCGAGCGCGACCCAGGACGTGTGGCGAAACGCCTCGCGTGCATGGGGGTTCGACAGGTGGACCTCGATCACCGGCACATCGATGGCTCGGATGGCGTCGAGCAGGGCGATCGACGTGTGGGTATAGGCCCCCGCGTTCAGCAATACGGCATGCGCCCCGCGCGCCTGCGCTTCGTGCAAGCCATCCACCAGTGCACCCTCATGGTTGGACTGGCGCGTTTCTATCGTCAGCTCCAGAGCTGTTGCACGCTCCTCAAGTGCCTTGGCGATGTCATCGAGAGTCGCGGAGCCGTAGATGCCGGGTTCGCGTTTCCCGAGCAGGTTCAGGTTCGGTCCGTTGAGCACCAGGATCAGCTTTTCCGACACCGCTTTCACTCCCCCAAAGCCATGCGCCTGCATAGACGACCCCCGTTCGGGCGCAAGGCAGTGAGCATGGGCGCGGCTGTTCAGCGCTCACGTTCCTTTGCTTTACCCCACTGGCGCAGGGTTGCGTATCCAAGGTAGCCGGTGCCGAAGAGCGCGTAGAGAGGTTCGGGCAGCGCTTCCAAGTAAGCACGCACGCCTGCCGCGATAGCAGCGGCGGTCGCCGGACTGATCGCGGCGACAATCCCGACGGGGAGGGCGGACAAGAGCATAGCGTAGATGACATAGAGGAACGTCGGTCGTGCTCGGCGCGTCCAAGGATCGTCTGCGAGCGCCTCTGGCAGAGCCGAGACAGCTTTGCTTTGCCCCGGTGTCAGCTCAGGTGAGCGGTCCAGCTGCGCAAGCTCGAGCTTGGCTTTCAGCCGAGCATCGGGATCCAGAGTCACGCGGTCGATCAGGGTCGAGAGATGGACGATGTGCGCTTCGACAGAGGATTGCGGCGTCCAGAGTGCCATACGTGATCTCTCCAAAGAGTAGGGCTTCTGGTTTAACCATATGGGCTAGTGTAGGAAAGCGGAATGACGCTGCGCCTCTGCTTGCAAGTGAGCGCAGAGGCAGTGATCGGAACGGACAATCCGCGCGTCTTAGATATTGCTTAAGCCAAGGCCGCTACGGTCTTGGCCGAAGGAAAGTTTATGCATCTAAATGATGAAGAGGCCCGTCTGGAGGCTCTACACCGGCTGAACTTGCTCGATACAGATCCTAGCGAAAGC
This sequence comes from Novosphingobium kalidii, assembly GCF_040534015.1. Classification (NCBI taxonomy): domain Bacteria; kingdom Pseudomonadati; phylum Pseudomonadota; class Alphaproteobacteria; order Sphingomonadales; family Sphingomonadaceae; genus Novosphingobium; species Novosphingobium kalidii. Next base: position 534,483 of record NZ_JBEWLY010000008.1, on the reverse strand, counting down.
TTCGATCGAATTACGCGCATGGCCAGTCAAATTTTCGGGCTTCCCATCGCCGCTGTCTCGCTGACCGACAGGGATCGGCAGTGGTTCAAATCTCGGGTGGGGATCACTCATTTCTCGATTCCCCGGCACAAGGCGCCCTGCGCCGAGGTGGCCGAGACAACAAACACGGTCCTGATCCCCGATCTTCATGCCAGCAGCTGCTACCGCAACAGCATTCTGGCAGAGCAGGGTATCCGATTTTATGCCGGCGCATCTTTGACCACGCGCGACGGGCATGGCCTCGGCGCCCTCTGCGTACTTGGAACCGAGCCGCGAGAGGCCACGGACGACGAGATGAACGCACTTTCGGATCTGGCCGGAATGGTCATGGCGCAGATCGAACTCCAGCATGCGTTCGGAAGGCTGGATCCTCTCAGCGGCTTGCCGAACAGGAATCAATTTCTCGATGATCTGGCCGACCTCGGCCATGAGCGTCCAGGCGAGCAGCGGCTCGTCACGCTGATTGATCTTGCTCCGCACGAACAACTCAGCGACGGGATGCGCGTGATCGGGGCCATCTATCTCGAGCAGATCGTGATGGACGCAGCTCGCGTGCTGTGCGCGAAACTGGGGCCGGGGCGCACCGTTTACCATGTCGCCGCCACGCAATTCGCGTTCCTCGCGCCCGCAGGCGCCCATGAGGTGGAATACCTGAGCTACATCAGGGAAGAGTCTCTGCACTCGCGCGGGACGTCGGGCAATCGCTTCGCGCCGACAGCCAGCATCGGGGTGGCGCCGTTCATCACTGGCGAGACGCCTCCTGCTACTGTTCTCAGGACCGCGCATACTGCAGCCCTGGAGGCACGGGCCCACTCATCGCTGGTGAGCTTCTACTCGCCATCGGCCGACAGCACGCATCAACGGCGTTTTCGCATCCTGAACGACTTCAACGATGCTCTTAACGATGACGAGCAGCTTAGCTTGGCTTTCCAGCCGCGCATGGATCTTGTGACAGGCGAGTGCGTCGGGGCCGAAGCGCTGCTCCGTTGGCAGCATCCTGAACTGGGGTCGATCTCACCTGCGGAGTTCATGCCGGTGATCGAGCAGACATCCCTGATTGGGCCTACTACCAAGTGGGTGCTGGATGCTGCTCTTGCGCAGTTGGCGAAGTGGCGTGCGGCCGGTGTCGAGCTGCAACTGTCGATCAACATCTCGGCAGTAAACCTGCACGATCGCGACTTCGCCCAACAAGTGCAGCTACATCTATTCCGTCATCATGTCCGACCCGAGTGGGTGGAGCTTGAAGTCACTGAAAGCGCGGTAATGGGCAATGTGGCGAACGCGATGCTCCAACTCGGCACATTGGTCGAGGTCGGAGTCCATGTTGCGATCGACGACTTTGGAACGGGCCACAGCAGTCTGGCTTACTTGCAGCAGTTGCCCGGCAGCGTCCTCAAGATCGACCGGACATTCATGCGGGATATCTCGCAAGGTGAGCGGGAGAGGACGCTCGTCCGATCGATGATCTCGCTCGCACACGATCTGAGCTATCGCGTGGTCGCCGAAGGGGTGGAAACGGCCGACGCGGTTGACCTGCTCATCGGGATGGGCTGCGATGAAGCGCAAGGCTTCTTCTTCGGTCGGCCGATGGCGGCAGATGCATTCAATGCCTGGCTGGATGCGCTCTCGGTCAAGATAGCGGGGCTTACGAGAGCGGCTTAGCGCAGTTCACGTAAGCCCTCACGCGTGCACCTGCGGATCGGCTGGGCTCGGTAGCACGGGGCTCGGCTTGCGGGACGTGCCGCTCAGCCGATAGCGAGCTCGTCCTGAAGCGGAAAACCGCTGCAGGAGGTGCAACGTGAAATATCATTTCGTGAATTGGTCGGGACGAGAGGATTCGAACCTCCGACCCCCACACCCCCAGTGTGATGCGCTACCAGGCTGCGCTACGTCCCGACCGGAGGTGCGCCTATAGGCATGCGCGCGGCGGAGTGCAAGCGCTACCCGCATGTGCGGTTGGAGTTCCGTCCATGCCTGAGTTGGGCGCGTTGCCAGCCTCGTTCTATACTGCTAACCGCGCGCGCTGATAGTGCCGTCGCGCGGCCGCTTAGGCGCCCTTCGCGCTGCGGTTCGCAAGACATCATACAAAAGGCGTTCCGCTGTCCATGCACACTTCCGTTCTCTCGCTGCTCGCCGCCGCCGGCACTGCCGGTGAGCCTCCCATCTGGCTGAGCTACCTGCCGTTCGTGGCGATGGGCCTCATCTTCTGGTTCCTCATCCTGCGCCCGCAGATGAAGCAGCAGAAAGAACACCGCGCCAAGCTGTCCGCGATCAAGAAGGGTGACGAAGTGCTCACCGGCGGCGGTCTGGTGGGCAAAGTGGTGCGCGTCGACGACCATTATGCAGAAATCGAGATTGCGCAGGGCGTGAAGGTGAAGGCGGTGAAGACCACGATCACCGACGTGAACCCGCCCGCGGTCGTCAAGCCCGCGAACGACTGACCGGCGGAAGGGCGCTCACAGCGATGCTCGATTTTCCCACTTGGAAGAAGGTTTGGTACTGGGGGATCACGCTTCTGGCGGTTCTCGCGGCCCTGCCTTCCTTGTTTTCGGTAGCGGGGCTGTCCTGGCCCGCGGCCCTGCCGAGTCCCTCCGTGAACCTGGGGTTGGACCTTGCTGGCGGAAGCCATATCCTGCTCGAAGCCGACAGGCGGCAGGTGGCGCAGCAGCGCCTCGAATCCATGGAGGAGCAAGTCCGTACGCGTCTGCGGGCGGCTGAGCCTTCGATTGGGATCGGCGATATCTCGAGCCGCGACGGGCGCCTCTCGTTCATGCTCAAGAACCCCGCGCAGGTAGATGCCGCGCGGGAGGCAATCATGCCGTTGACGTCTGGCGCCGGTCTCACTGGTGCTCGTGACTGGAACATTGAGGTGGTCGACGGCAGCCGGTTCGTGATCACGCCCACGGCTGAGGGGCTAGAGCAGTCCGTCACCAACGCGATGGAAACTGCGGTCGAAGTGGTGCGTAGGCGTATCGACGCGCTCGGCACGCGCGAGCCGACGATCCTGCGTCAGGGTGAGGAGCGTATTGTCGTTCAGGTGCCCGGCCTGCAGGATCCGGCTGCGCTAAAGACCCTGCTGGGCCAAACCGCCAAGCTCGAGTTCAAGCTCGTTGACGTGAACGCTTCGCCTGAAGACATCGCCAGAGGCATCGCGCCTCCGGGGTCCGAGATTCTTCCTTTCGCCGAAGGCCAGCAGCAGGGCGGTCAGGCCGCCATCGCGGTGAAGCGTCTGGGTGGAATTAAGGGCGACCAGCTGACGGACGCGAAGCAAGCCTTCGATCCTCAGAACAATCAGCCCGTCGTCTCCATCACCTTCAACACCGCCGGCGGCGCTCGCTTCGCCAAGCTGACGAGCGAGAACGTCAATCGTCCGTTTGCCATCATTCTCGACAACAAGGTCCTCTCTGCGCCCAACATCAATGAGCCGATTCTGGGTGGCAGTGCGCAGATCTCGGGCAACTTCTCCGTTCAGGAGGCGACGCAGCTTGCGATCTCGCTTCGTTCCGGTGCGCTGCCCGTCGATCTTGCGGTCATCGAGGAGCGAACTGTTGGGCCTGACCTTGGAGCTGACTCGATTCGCAAGGGCCTGGTCGCAATGGCGGTCGGCTCGCTGGGCGTCGTTGTGGTGATGATCCTCGTGTATGGCCGCTTCGGCATCTACGCGACAGCGGCGCTTATCATCAACGTGCTGATGATCCTCGGTATTATGGCGGTGATGAACACGACGCTGACATTGCCGGGCATCGCGGGCTTCGTGCTCACCATCGGTGCTGCGGTGGACGCCAACGTGCTGATCTACGAACGCATGCGCGAGGAGCGCAAGAAGGGCCGGCGCGTCATCGCATCTGTGGAGAACGGCTACAAGGAGGCGAGCCGCGCTATCTATGATGCGAACATCACCAACGCGATCGCTGGCGTGCTGCTGTTCATCTTCGGCACGGGCCCCGTACGCGGCTTTGCGGTGGTCCTCATCATCGGCCTGTTCACCAGCGTCTTCACTGGCGTGACCCTGACCCGCATGTGGGTTGCCGACTGGCTACGCAAGGCGCGGCCGACCGAGCTGAACGTCTGAGGGGTACGGAAGACATGAAACTGCTCAAGCTCGTCCCCGAGGACACCAACATCCGCTTCCTGAAGTGGCGGGTCCCGTTCTACGTCATCAGCGCGCTGCTGATGATCGCAAGCTGGACACTCGTGTTCACAAAAGGGCTTAACTACGGCGTAGACTTCGCTGGCGGTCAGGAAATCGCAGCCACCTTTACCCAGCAGCGCGAGGCGCCGATTGGCCAGCTGCGTGAACTGGTGGGTGGGCTCGGCTACGGCGACCCGATTATCCAGCGCTTCGGTGCGCCCAATGAAGTGTCCATCCGCACCAAACTTCCGGAGAGTGTAGAGGGCAATCCGGCCGCAGCCGAGCAAATCAGCAATCGCATCGTCAGTGCCGTTCGCCAGGCTTATCCCGATGTTCGCATCGACGGGATCGACACGGTGTCGGGCAAAGTCTCGAGCGAGTTCCGCGACAAGGCGATCTATGCCTTGCTGGCAGCCATGCTGGCGATTGCGCTGTACATCTGGATACGGTTCGAATGGCAATTCGGCGTAGGCGCGCTGCTGTCGCTGCTGCACGACGTTTCGCTCACTCTGGGTCTGTTCGCGTTGCTCCAGCTGGAGTTCAGTCTTCAGATCATCGCGGCGATCCTGGCGCTCATCGGCTACTCGCTTAACGACACCATTGTGGTCTACGATCGCATCCGCGAGAACCTGAAGAAGTATCGCAAGATGCCGCTGGCGGAACTGCTCGACCTCTCTGTGAATGAGACACTGGCCCGCACCGTGATGACGTCGGCGACGCTGCTGATCGCGCTTGTTCCGCTGTTGCTGTTCGGTCCTGAAAGCCTGTTCGGCATGACCGCTGCCATCACCCTTGGCATTTTCGTCGGTACCTACAGCTCGATCTATATGGCCGCGCCGATCCTGATCTGGCTGGGCACAAGTTCGGACAGCTTCGTCACGAAGGAAAGCCCGACCGACAAGCAAGAGCGGCTGGCGCGCGAACGCGGCGGCTGAGTCACCTCAAGGGCGCCAACTCAGGCGGGGGAGGTCTCCGCCGCCTGAGCAATCGGCTGGCCTGTTAGAACATCGTGCCAGAAGCGCACGATGTTCTCGGCATTCAGGTCCCAGCTGAACCGGCTGACGTTGGCTGCGACCGCCTCCTGAGTTGGCGGGGCCGCAAGGATATCCATCACTGCCGCCGCGATCGCATCCGCATCGCGCGCGGCGATACGACCCGCTGAGCGATCCTTGACGATCTCGCGCGCGCCGCCGATGTCCGGTACCACGATGGGCGTGCCGCAAGCCAGTGCCTCTATCCAGACATTAGCCAACCCCTCGCTGGCAGAGGGCAGCACTAGCGCATCTGCCGCGCAGAGGAGTGCCGGCAACGCGTCGTGCCCAACTTGTCCGAGGAAGTGGACTCGGTCGGCAACGCCCAACTCGCGAGCATAGGCACGCAACGCTGCTTCGTCTTCACCAGCGCCGGCAAGTGCCAGACGCGCGCGCGGCAGGCGTAAAAGAGCAGCCATCGCCAGTCGCTGACCTTTGCGGGCGATAAGCGCGCCCGGTGTCACCAGCAGCGGGCCTTCGCTCCAGATGCCGAGTTCCGGAATCGCTGAGACGAGCGCGCGCGCCGCGCCTCGGCCGATGGGATGGAACCGCTCGCGGTCAAGGCCGGTGTAGTGCACGGCAATGCGGTCGGCGGGCATGCCAAGGGCGATCATGTCTGCTCGCAAGGCTTCGCTGACAGCCAGCATGCCTGATGACTGTTCGGCTGCCGCGCGCATCTGCTTCAATGCGGCAGGGCGGCTGCCCCAATAGTGAATGTCGGCGCCTCTTGCCTTGATCGTGAGAGGCACGCCCAGTTCACGAGCAACGATCGCCGCGGCCGGGCCGTCCGGGAAGAAGAACTGCGCATCCACGAGATCGAACGGCTGTTGCGCATGCAGTCGGCGCGCCAAGGATAGCACGGCTCGGCCAATACGGCCCGGATTGCTATCACCGCCTACTTTCGGGATTAGCCTGAAGCGGGGGTAATGCACGGGGAGGCCCGCCGCGTCGCTCTCGGCCGGGATGCTACCCGCTTTCGCATAGGGGCCTTTCAGCCGGAGCGGCCATGGCGGAATTCCGATCGGGCTGACCATCGCCAGGCCGACGTTTCCGCCCGCTGCCACCGCCCGCATCTGGTTGCCCACGAAAATCCCGAACGCGGGCCTTACTGGATTGGGAAAGAGCGTGGCGATCGAAAGAATTCGCATGCGGCTAAAGCTTGCGGACGAGCATCTCGGCGACCGCGAGCCATGCGGGTGCCTCGATGACGATCTGCTTCTGCCCACTGCCCGGCGGCAGTATGCTGACCCGCGCGTTCGCCTCGTCGGCCAAGCGCCCGAAGGCGAAACGTCCGCCAGGCAGGGGCGCCAGCACGTCACGGTTAACCGCCCGGGACGCCTGTCCCAAGGGCCACTCGCGCAGCCAGACCTGGTCTCCCGAGCGGTACTCGCCACAAGCGGACTCGACCATCAGCACACGCAAGGCTCCGTCGCCGGCAAGAGATGTCGGAAGAAGCGCATCGGTGGCGCCATGCGGCGCTTCGACGCCGGTCCGGGTGAGCACGGCAGTGATCTGCGGTTCACCCGATGTTTCGCTCCGCAGCAGGACTTCAGGCTCAACCTCAAGTGCGGCGGCGATGCGGTTCATCCAGATCAGCGAGAGGTTGCGCATGCCGGTCTCGAGCCGTCCGATCGTTTGCGCAGTTGTCGGCGGGTCGCAAGCAGCGGCAACTTGCGCGAGCGTCATGCCCTTCTGGTTCCGGACATCCCGAATGCGGTTAATCATCGACGCAATGCCTTCGCATAACCATAATGGTTGCTCGTTTTCCACGATCGAGATTGGCTTGGCAAGGCTCGACAGAACTGCCGTTAACGATGAAAGTGGAAGGCAAGATGCCACAGTTGCTTCTTCATGGAACAGCCCGCTAGGATCAGGGCCATAAGCCTCTGGAGAAGCGCTATAATGAAACGTCGCGAGTTCATGGCCGCAGGCACCGCCGTTGTCGGTGTCGCCGCATTCAATTCGGGTCTTGCCATGGCCCAGGCCGGCGGTGACGCGAGGCTGAGGGCGGAACTGGACCGGATCTTTTTCGGCGACATCAATCTCTCGCCCGAGACCGCCACGAGTTACGGGTTCGACAAGGGAGAGCGGGCCGCGCTCAAGTTCCGGCTCGACGACGATAGTCCCGCCGGACGTGCCAAGCGTCTCGCGCATGCTCGAAGGTCTCTGCGAGAGTTGCAGGCCATCGCGCCTGCCGGGTTGAGCGAAACGGCTCGCTTGCAGCGTGATGTCGCCATGTACATGCTCGAGCAGCGTCTGGTGGCCGAAAAGTTTCAGCTGGATTCCATCCGCCGTCCCTACCGGATATTCCAGCAGGGTGGCGCTTACTTCGGCATACCGGACTTCCTGAATACCCAGCACACCATCGAAACGCAGCAGGACGCCGAAGCTTATCTGTCCCGCCTCTCCGCATTCCGTCAGTCGCTCGACGACGATACCGCCTATCAGCGGCAGATCGCCTCGCGCGGCGTCGTAGCGCCGGCCTGGTCCATCGACCTGACGCTCGGTCAGATGCGCAAGCTGCGCGAACCGACTGCAGCGGACAGCACCATGGTCGCCTCGCTGGTGCGCCGCACGCAGGAGAAGGGCATCCCCGGCGATTGGGCGGATCGTGCCGCCCGGATCATCGAAAGCGAGGTCTACCCCGCGCTCGACCGGCAGATGGCGCTGATGCAGCAGCTACGCGCAACCACGCCCGCAGGCGACGGCGTCTGGCGCCTCAAGAACGGCGATGCGATGTATGCTGCGGCTTTGAAGGACAGCATCACAACGGACTTGTCGCCCGATGAAGTTCACCGAATCGGCCTTGAGCAGGTTGCCGATATCGGCGGTCAGCTCACGAACCTACTCGACGCCGCCGGGTACAAAGGCGCGACGGTTGGCGAACGCTTGGCGGCGCTGAACGCCGCTCCCGAGCAGCTATACGCGAACACTGATGAAGGCAGGGCGGCGATGATCGCCAGCCTCAATCAAAGCGTAAACCAGATGAAGAGCCTGCTACCCAGAGCCTTCAGCGCCGTTCCTGACGAGCCGCTCGAGATCCGGCGGGTTCCGCCCGAAATCCAGGATGGTGCGTCGAACGGTTACTACTATCGCGCGCCGCTCGATGGCTCGCGTCCGGCGATTTACTGGATCAACCTCAAGGATACCGCGGACTGGCCCAAGTACCAGCTGCCCTCCCTGACGTTCCACGAGGGCGTTCCAGGACACCACTTACAGCTCAGCTACGCTGGGACGAGCGGCGAGGTGCCCCTGTTCCTGCGCACCTTGTTCATCTCTGCCTACGGTGAAGGGTGGGCGCTCTATGCAGAGCAGCTTGCAGACGAACTCGGCGGCTACAGCGGACTGGAGAAGGCGGGCTACCTGCAGTCCTTTCTGTTCCGTGCGGCTCGGCTCGTGGTCGACACCGGCATCCACTCCCAGCGCTGGAGCAGGGAGCAGGCGACTCAATATCTGGTGGAGACGGTCGGCTTCAGCCCAGCTCGTAGTCAGCGCGAGGTGGAGCGCTACTGCACTCAGCCCGGCCAGGCCTGCAGCTACAAGATCGGCCACAACAAGTGGACCGAGTTGCGTCAGCGCGCGCAGGCCAGACTAGGTGAAAAATTCAGCCTGGCCTGGTTTCATGACGTGCTGAAGGAAGGCCTGATGCCACTGGAGATGCTGGAGCGGCGCGTCGACGAGCGTATCGCGCAGCGCTTGAAGGTTTAGCGCACTAGGAGTGCGGGAGGGCTGGCTGGCGTCAGCCCTCCACTGCAGCCGCCAGCTCCAGCCAGCGTTCCTCAGCTGCGTCCTTCTCAGCTCGGGCCTTCTCGATGGAGGCGGTAAGACTGGCGAAGCGGGCGGGGTCGCGCGTGTAGAGCTCTGGATCGGCGAGGGTCTGCTCGTTGCGCGCGATCGCGACGTCGAGTTCCTCGATACGCTTCGGAAGTAACTCGTAGTCGCGCTGGTCCTTATAGGAGAGCTTGACTCGACCACTGGCCGGGGCCGGCATCACCGTCTCGCGCGTCTGGTCAGCAGGCTTTGCCGCGGCCTTGCGGGCGGCTGTGCGTTCGCGCCGCTTGGCCTCCCAATCGGCGTAGCCACCCGCAATCACGTCCACATGGCCCGACCCGTCCAGCCCGAGCGTCACCGTCACCGTGCGGTCCAGGAAGTCACGGTCATGGCTGACGATCAGCACCGTCCCGTCGTAGTCCGCGATCACTTCCTGCAGCAGGTCCAGCGTTTCCAGATCGAGATCGTTGGTCGGCTCGTCGAGCACGAGCAGGTTCGAAACGCGGGCGAATTCACGCGCCAGCAGCAAGCGGGAGCGCTCACCGCCTGACAGGGTGCCGACTTTGGCTTCGACCATGCCGGGGTCGAACAGGAATTCTTTGAGATAGCCCTGCACGTGCTTGCGCACCCCGCGCACGTCAATCCAGTCGCCGCCTTCGGCAATGACGTCGCGGATCTTTTTCTCTGGCGACATCAGGCTGCGCTGCTGGTCGATTACAGTTGCCTGCAGCGTCTTGGCCAGCGCGACCGTACCTTCGTCAGGCTCCAGTTCGCCCATCAGGATCTTGAGCAGCGTTGTCTTGCCCGAGCCATTGGCGCCGACCAGACCGATCCGGTCGCCCCGCTGGATGCGCAGATTGAAATCCTTGATGATCGTGCGCGACCCGCCGTCGGGCGTGTCGAACCGCTTGGTGACATGCTCGGCGACGATGACCGACTTGGTCTTGCTCCCGTCACTCTCGATCTTGAGCTTCGCGGCGCCCTGCGGGCCCATCATGGCGGCACGCGCCGCGCGCATCTCCCACAGCTTGGCGAGCCGGCCCTGATTGCGCTTGCGGCGCGCGGTGACACCGCGTTCCAGCCAGTGCGCCTCGATCTTGAGCTTGGCGTCCATCTTGTCAGCCGCCCGAGCTTCCTCGGCGTAGACTTGCTCTTCCCAGGCATCGTAGCCGCCGAACCCCACGTCCTTGCGCCGCAGCGCTCCGCGATCGAGCCACAGCGTCGAGCGCGTCAGCCGCGTCAGGAACGTGCGGTCGTGGCTGATGACCACGAATGCGCCGTTATAACGCTGAAGCCAGCTTTCCAGCCATTCGATCGCGGCGAGATCGAGGTGGTTGGTCGGCTCGTCCAGCAGCAGCAGGTCGGGGTCCATGGCCAACGCGCGGCACAAGGCGGCGCGGCGCCGCTCACCGCCCGAGGCGCTGTCGGCCTCGCGCGACAAGTCGATGCCCAACTGGTCGGCGATGGCTTCCACTTCGTAGCGGGGCGGCGCGTCGTCGCCAGAAAGCGTGAAGTCGAGCAGGGTGTCGTAACCGGTGAAGAATGGGTCCTGCTCAAGCGTCACGACCTTGATGCCCGGCTGCACCGAGCGTGTCCCCTTGTCCGCCTCAACCTGTCCGGCGATGAGCTTAAGAAGCGTTGTCTTGCCTGCGCCGTTGCGGCCGATCAGCGCGAGCCGGTCGCGCGGTTGGACGTTGAGGTCGAGGTCTTGGAACAGCCAGCCGGAGCCCTGAATTAGCCCGAGACCTTCCCAGCTGAGGATTGGTGCAGTTGCCATCAGCAGGCCCTAGCGGCGCGTGCGCGTCCGTGGCAAGCTCAGTGGGTGATGTGGCGCGAATGTCACAGATGAACGTCCACCTTGCTGTATTCACGGCGGGTTCAAGGGGGCGGGCGTAACTGCGGGGTCAACATGAAACGTTCAACTGTCTGCTGCGCGATGGCGCTCTCCGCTTCCTTCGTCGCCGCTGCATCGGTGCCCGCTCATGCGGCGCCGGGTAGCGAACAGGGAGAGATGCGCAAGGAACGCCGCGCGGGCAACGTGCGGTCGCTTCGCGAAATCGAGCAAAACGTGCTGCCGCAGATGTCCGGCATGCAGTACCTGGGCCCGGAATATGATCCAGCAGCGATGGCTTACAGACTGAAGTTCATCCAGAACGGCAGGGTATTCTTCGTCGATGTGGATGCCAGGTCGGGCCGCATCATCGGACGTACCCGCTAGGCGAACGGGAACGGTGGGCTTTCTTGACCATTGCGTGCATTCGGCCCATTTCAACCCGGCACCTAAGGGAGAGACGAACTTGCGCATCCTGATCGTCGAGGATGAACCCACGCTCGGCAACCAGCTTAAGAACACGCTTGAGCAGCACGGCTATGCCATCGACTTGTCGACCGATGGCGAGGACGGGCACTTTCTCGGCTCCACGGAGGATTACGATGCAGTCATCCTCGACCTCGGCCTGCCCGAGATCGACGGACTGACCGTCCTCGGCATGTGGCGCAAGGAAGGCCGCAACTTTCCGGTCCTGGTGCTGACAGCGCGCGATTCCTGGTCTGACAAAGTCGCTGGCCTTGACGCCGGCGCCGACGACTATCTCGCCAAGCCTTTCCAGACGGAAGAACTTATTGCGCGGTTGCGAGCACTTATCCGTCGTGCTTCCGGAAATACATCGAGCGAACTGATCGCCGGCAACGTCCGGCTCGACACCCGCTCGGGCCGCGTCACTCTTGCCGGTGAGCCGGTGAAGATGACGGCGCAGGAGTACAAGCTGCTGGCCTACCTCATGCACCACAAGGGCAAGGTGGTCAGCCGCACCGAACTGATCGAGCACATCTACGATCAGGATTTCGACCGCGATTCGAACACGATCGAGGTCTTTGTCACGCGCATCCGCAAGAAGCTGGGTGCAGACGTCATCACCACCATCCGTGGCCTCGGTTACAGCCTCGACGATCCCGCTGACGCGCCGCGAGGCTGACGCGGACTTGTCGCCCCCCGGGGTGAACGCCGGCGTTGCGCCGGCTGAGCCCGTGCGCGTGCCGGCAACAGGCTCGCTCGCGCGGCGCATGATGCTGATCGCGGCGGGGTGGATATCGATTCTGCTGCTGGGCGGCGGCGTTGCGCTCGACCGGATGCTGACCAGCCAAGTCATAAACAACTTCGACGAGCAGCTCGGTTACATGCTGACCGGCATGATCGGGTCTGCCGAAATCGGAGTTGATGGCGAGGTCTTTTTCAACCGGCCTCTCGGCGACCAGCGCTTTCTCGAGCCCAATAGCGGGCTCTACTGGCAAATTCGCGGGCCGGGACACGAGGATTTTCCATCCCGCTCGCTGTGGGACCGGACACTTGAGGTGCATGCTGAGCACTTCGACTCGCAAGTTCACGTCTACGACAGCGCTCAGTTCCCTGGCGAGCCATTGCGTGTAATGGAACGCTCGATCATCCTGCCGGGCAGCAATACGCAGTGGATGTTCACCGTTGCCGCAAGCCGCGACGCCGTGGACGAGCAGATCAAGTCGATCCGTTCCATCCTCGTCTACAGCTTCTTGGGCTTGGGCCTGGGGCTGCTTGCGATGGCCGGCCTGCAGACGTGGTACGGGCTGTTTCCCTTGCGTCATGTGCGAAAGGCCATTCGTCGGTTGCGCACCACCGGTGCCGCGAGGATGACGGAGCCGCTGCCGCAGGAAGTGCAGCCGCTCGTCGAGGAACTGAATGCGCTGCTGGAGCACACCGATCGCCAGGCGCAGGAGGCGCGCACGCACGCCGGCAATCTCGCCCACGCGCTCAAGACGCCGCTGACAGTGGTGATGAACGCCGCCACGGCGCGCGCGCCGGATCTGGCGGATACTGTCATACGGGAGGCCGCCGTCATGCGGCGGCAAGTGGATCATCACCTGGCGCGGGCGCGGGCAGTAGGCCGCCGTGCGGCGGGTCTCTCCCGCGCGGACGTATGGCCCAGCCTCGAAGCAGTGCTACGGGCGGTGGAGCGGCTTTACGGGGCTGCCCGTTTCGACCTTGCCGGCAATCACGACGTGCAAGTTGCCTTGGAAAAGCAGGATTTGGAAGAGATCCTCGGCAACCTGATCGAGAACGCGGCAAAGTACGGGGGCGGCAGCGTTTTCGTCAGCGTCGATGAGGGCGAGGACCCCCGCTGGTGTGAAATCTGGGTCGAGGACGACGGCATGGGAATACCGCTTGCCGAGCGCACGCGCATTTTCGACCGGGGCGCGCGGCTCGATACCGGCAAGCCTGGTACCGGGCTCGGGCTCGCGATCGTTCGGGACGTTGTGGAGATCTACGGCGGAACCGTGGAACTCGATGAGAGCGAAGATCTTGGCGGTCTGCTCGTCCGGCTGCGGCTGCCGCGCGCGATCGGCTAACTTCCGCTCTTCGCCTTCGCCCGCTCGTGATGGCGGATCACCTCGTCGATGATGAACCGCAGGAACTTTTCTCCGAAGTCGGGATCGAGCTGCGCGTCTTCCGCCAGCTTTCGGAGGCGGGCGATCTGGCGCTCCTCGCGGCCGGGGTCTGACGCCGGCAAGCTGGTCTGCGCCTTGTAGGCGCCGACGGCCTGGGTGATCCGGAAGCGCTCCGCCAGGATATGTATCAGTGCCGCGTCGATGTTATCGATGCTTGCACGGTATCCGGCCAGAACAGGGTCGGAGGCGTTTTCGGCATTATCGCCGGGGCGGGTGAGGGGCTCGCTCATGTGCGCAGCCGCTAGCATGGTCGCAAGGGCAGCGCCACTCACGGCTTTGCGCTTGCCTTCGCGCGCTCATGCCCCCATGGCCCATCCCAATGAGCGCCGATGTCGTACCCCTGCGCCCGCGCGGAGCCGAGCCCTCGCTGTCCCCCATTCTTGCGCTGACCGCGCAAGGGATGAACAGCGTCAACACCGTAATCCTGGACAGGATGCAAAGCGAGGTGCCGCTGATCCCGGCTCTTGCGGGGCACCTGATTTCGGGCGGAGGCAAGCGGCTGCGGCCGATGCTTACCGTCGCCGGAGCCGAGTTGTGCGGCTACCAGGGCAACCGCCACCACAAACTCGCCGCCGCGGTTGAGTTCATCCACACCGCCACCTTGTTGCACGACGATGTTGTGGATGGTTCCGATCTGAGGCGCGGCAAAGCGGCCGCCAACATTGTTTTCGGCAACCCCGCAACAGTGCTTGTCGGTGACTTCCTGTTCACCCGCGCATTCGAGCTGATGGTCGAGGACGGCAGCCTCAAGGTGCTGAAGATCCTCTCCAGGGCTTCTTCGATCATTGCCGAGGGCGAGGTCGACCAGCTCGTAGCGCAGCGTCACATCGAGACGAGCGAGGAGCGCTACCTCTCCATCATCGGCTCCAAGACAGCGGCGCTGTTTGCCGCGGCCACGCGGATCGCGGCGGTCGTGGCCGAGAGAAGCGAGGCCGAGGAGCTTGCGCTGGATGCCTACGGCCGCAACCTGGGCATCGCTTTCCAGCTCGTCGACGATGCGATCGACTACGATTCGGAAGCGGAAGAGAGCGGCAAGGGTAAGGGCGACGACTTCCGGGAAGGCAAGATGACGCTTCCGGTCATCCTCGCCTATGCGCGTGGCTCGGCCGAGGAGCGCAAGTTCTGGCAAGATGCGATTGCCGGCTTCCGCACGGACGACGAGGATCTAGCCCACGCCGTGACGCTCATCAATCGGCACGACTGCGTTGAGGCCACACGCGAACGCGCCCGCCACTACGTGCAGCGTGCCATTGACGCGATAGCGGTATTTCCGCCAAGCGCTGCGCGAGAGGCAATGGCGGAAGCCGCGCTGTTCGCAGTCGCGCGTCGCTACTGACACATGAAAAGGGGAGCGGTCGCCCGCTCCCCGCTTGCTTCCAGCCCTGAAGCTGGCGCGCGCTTACTCCTCGATTTCTTCGTCCTCGTCGACTTCCAGCGCTTCTTCCTCGTCGCTGTTGAGCGCTTCTTCGATTGCTTCGGCAATGAGATCGAGCGCGTCGTAGTCGGCGATGAATTGCGTCGTCTCGCCGTCCTTGTCCTCGATCTTGATGAGGTAGTCCTCGCCCTTCCGGACGATGTTGAACAGTCCCAGTTCCCGTGCGGCCATGTCTCGTACTCCGTTCTCGATGCGGTTCGGGAGCGCAAACCGCAGGCCGGGGAATTGGTTGCAGGCGTTCTCATATGAGAGCGATAAATGCCCGGCAGCGTTGCGGTGGTTCGGGGAGGAGATAGCGCCGGGTCGTCCTGTGCGCTAACAGTCCGGCCGTGAGTGCGCTTCCCATCCACGCTGTTCTGCCCGATCTGCTGGCCGCTCTGGACGAGCCCGGCGCGGCCGTGCTGATCGCGCCACCCGGAGCCGGCAAGACCACGGCGGTGGCGCCTGCGCTGCTGGAGCGCGCCTGGTGCGAGGGCACCGTCATCCTGCTCTCGCCTCGCCGGGTGGCTGCCCGAGCCGCAGCGGAGCGCATGGCAGAGGCGCTGGGGGAGAAGACCGGTGAGACGATCGGCTACCTGACGCGCCTCGATTCCCGCCGCTCCGCGAAGACGCGCGTGCTGGTGGTCACGGAAGCGATCTTTGTGGCGACGATCCTCGACGACCCGGAGCTTGCCGGCGTCAGCGCTGTCCTGTTCGACGAGGCGCACGAGCGGCATCTCGACAGTGATCTGGGCCTGGCCCTCGCAATCGAGTGCCGCGACGTCCTGCGCCCCGATCTGCGCTTGCTGGTCATGTCCGCGACGATCGACGGCGCCCGGTTCGCGAAGCTTCTGGGCGGCTCTCCGGTGATCGAGAGTGAGGGCAGGGCGCACCCGCTGACGATCCGCTGGCTGGGTGCCGCGCCCGAGAAGCGCACCGAGGACGCGACGGCATCTGCGATCTCGACCGCATGGCGCGAGGAGACAGGAGACATCCTCGCCTTCTTGCCGGGCGTCGCCGAGATCAGCCGGGTCGAGGCGCTGCTGCGCGAGCGTCTGCCGGCTGCGCTTGTCCTGCCGCTGCATGGGCAATGCGAGCCACAGGCGCAGCGTGCGGCGATTCGTCGCGATGCCGAAGGGCGCCGTCGTATCGTGCTGGCGACGTCGATCGCGGAGACATCGCTGACGCTCGAAGGCGTGTCTGTCGTGGTCGATGCAGGGCTCGCGCGGCGTGCCGAGTTCGACCGCGCTGCCGGGGTGACGCGCCTTGCCACCCACCGGGCAAGCCGCGCAGCGGCTGCCCAGCGCGCGGGACGTGCGGCGCGGCAAGGCCCGGGCGTGGCCTATCGATTGTGGGAGGAAGCCGCCCATCCCGGCCGCCCCGAGTTCGAGCCGCCGGAAATCGAAACCTCCGATCTCGCGCCGCTGACTCTGGCGCTAGAGCAATGGGGCAGCGGCGATCCGGCCAACCTCGCCTGGCTCGATCCGCCGCCGGCGCCGTCGCTCGCAGCGGCGCGATCCAAGCTGGAAGCGCTAGGGGCGCTGAACCCTCGCGCGGATGGCGAGAGCTGGCAGATCACGGTGCTGGGCAAGGCCATCGCCAGCCTTCCCATGGACCCGTCGCAAGCGGCGATGGTGCTCCACGGCGCAGCTCTCGGAGAGGGGCAGATGGCGGCGCGGCTCGCCTTGCTGCTGCAGGAAAGGGGGCTTGGCGGGCGCGGGGAGGATCTGGCGAACCGCCTCGGGCGGTGGGACTCCGATAGGTCTGCGCGCGCCGATGCGTCGCGTAAGCTGGCGGCGAGCTGGGCCAGGCGCGCACAGAAGCTCGTCGACACAGCCGAGGATCTTGCCCTTGCGCAACCCGTTGGCGGAAGCGACGGCGTGCCTCTCGGCATCCTGCTTGCGCTCGGCTACCCCGACATGGTGGCGCGCCGGAGGGACGCGAAAGGCGAGGCATGGCTTTCAGCTGGCGGGCGCGGCTACGTGCTCGATCCCGCTTCGCCGCTCGCATCCAGCGAGTGGATCGTCATCGGCGATGCACAAGGGCAGGCGCGGGGCGCCCGCATCCTCTCCGGCGCGGTGCTTGCAAGCGCGGATCTGGAGCGCTGGCTGGCTTACCGCATAGAGCGACGGTCGGTTCTACGCTGGAACGAGGATGAGAGCCGCGTCGAAGCACGGCTGGAGCGGCGGCTGGGCGCGATCACCTTGGCGAGCGGTCCTGACCCTGCGCCGCAGCCAGAGGAGATCCGTGCCTTCCTGCTGGAGCGTATCAGCGCCAAGGGTCTGGCCATCGTGCCGCTCGGCAAGGCTGCTCATGCCTTCCTCAAGCGCGCGCGGTTTGCCGGTGTCGGGGCGTTGGAGGAGGCCGCGTTACTTGCCGATCTCGACGAATGGCTGGGACCGCTGCTCGGACGCAAGCTCGATGGCATCGAGCCTGGAGCGCTTCACGATGCTCTGCGCGGGCGACTCACCTGGGACGATCAGCAACGCATGGAGCGGCTTGCGCCTGCGGAGTTCACCAGCCCGGCGGGCACGCGCCACGCGATCGACTATGAGGATGAGGGTGGACCCTCCGTCGAAGTTCGGGTGCAGGCCCTGTTCGGGCTCGACGGCCATCCGACATTCGGCAGTCCGCCGCAGCCGCTGCTGCTCAAGCTTACGTCCCCTGCAGGCAGGCCCTTGCAGTCGACTCGCGATCTGCCGGGCTTCTGGCGCGGGTCGTGGCGAGACGTGCAGCGCGACATGAAGGGCCGCTACCCCCGGCACCGGTGGCCCGATGAACCCTGGCGCGAGGACCCCAGCCTGAAGACGCGCAACGCGTTCGAGGCATCGAAGCGCACTTGATTTCCGGCGCGATTCGGGGTCATGGCTAGTGCATGAGTGCACGCATCTATCAGCGCCCCAAGAACGCTATGCAATCGGGCAAAGCTCTGTTGGATCAGTGGATCCTTGAGTTCGTCCCAGCCGAGGCGAAACGGCCCGATCCGCTGATGGGCTGGTCCGGCTCTGGCGACATGCAGCAGCAGGTGAAGCTCAACTTCCCCACCAAGGATGAGGCCGTCGCCTATGCCGAGCGCTATGGCATCACCGCCATGGTGCATTCCACGCCGCCACGGCGCCTGAAGCTCCAGGCCTACGCGGACAACTTCCGCTAAGCGACTCTCCGTCCCGGCTTGCATTCGGTGCGCAACGCCGCCATATGCGCGGCCGGGAGTCGGGTGGACGTTTGCGTTCGCCAACTTGGTCAGGTCCGGAAGGAAGCAGCCACAACGGATAGCGACGGGTCGCTCGGCTCCTTTTTCCCTGACAATCACGGCCTCAGGCCTTACCCTCGGGCGATGAACGAATCCCGCGACATGTTCGGCGACACTCCTCCGTGGCAGCCGGATGAAGAGGCCGCGCCCGCCAGCCCCGCTGAGCTGGAGGCGGCAGGCCAATCCTCCATGTTTGGCGATCCCGCCCCCGTTGCCGCGCCGTCCCGCGTGGCCGAGGACGCAGCGCCCGCTGATCTGGCGCCGCCCGCGGTCGCCGCTACCCCGCCTGCCGCAGTCGCTTCTCCGAGCCCTGCGGCGCAGCCTTATCGCGTGCTTGCCCGCAAGTACCGGCCGCAGACTTTCGCGCAGTTGATCGGCCAGGAAGCTATGGTCCGCACGCTGGCCAACGCTATCAAGCGTGACCGGCTCGCGCATGCCTTCCTGATGACTGGCGTGCGTGGAGTGGGCAAAACTTCGACCGCGCGGCTGATCGCCAAGGCGCTCAACTGCATCGGCCCGGACGGGAAGGGCGGCCCGACCATCGACCCTTGCGGCACCTGCGAGCCATGTGTCGCGATCGCCGAGGGACGCCACATCGACGTCATTGAGATGGACGCGGCCAGCCACACCGGCGTGGACGATGTGCGCGAGATCATCGAGGCGGTCCGCTATGCCGCGGTGTCTGCGCGCTACAAAATCTACATCATCGACGAAGTCCACATGCTCTCCCGCAACGCCTTCAACGCCTTGCTGAAGACGCTGGAGGAGCCGCCGGCACATGTGAAGTTCCTCTTCGCGACGACGGAAGTCGACAAGCTGCCGGTCACCGTCCTGTCTCGCTGCCAGCGCTTCGATCTGCGCCGTATTCCGTCGCCGATGCTGGCGGAGCACTTCGCGCATGTCTGCGAAAGCGAGGGTGTCACGGCCGAGCAGGAGGCGCTGGGGATGGTGGCCGCCGCCGCTGAGGGCTCAGTGCGCGATGGCCTTTCGATTCTCGATCAGGCGATCGCGCACGCCGACCTGGATGGAGAGGGGCAGGTATGTGCCGCGCGCGTGCGCGACATGCTCGGTCTGGCTGACAAAAGTGCGCAGCGCAGCCTTCTCAAAGCCGTCCTTTCGGGAGACGGACCGGCGTTGCTGGAGGGCGTGGCCCAGCAGTTCGCGCTGGGCGTGGAGCCGATCGCGCTGATGCGTGGGATCATGAACCTGGTCCACCGCATCACCGTCGCACAAGTCAGCGGCAGTGCAGCCGACGCGCCGTCGAGCGAGGAACGCGAGGCGCTGGAGAAGTGGGCTGAGGCGTTGAGCGCCGGGCAACTCCATCGGCTGTGGCAGCTTCTGCTCAAGGGACACGAGGAAGTGAAATCCGCGCCCGATCCGCTGGTCGCGGCTCAGATGGCGCTGCTCCGGGTCATGCATGCGGCAGACTTGCCCGATCCCGGCATGCTGGCGCGCAAGCTGGAGGAAATTGCCGCGCGTCCAGCGGCGGCGCCGCTATCGGCCGAGCCCGGTCGTGCGCCGTCCGCACCCGTCAGTCTCCAGCCAGCGGTGGCATGGGACACGCTGGTGGAGCAAGTCGAGCACGCCGTCGGGCTCGGCATGGCGAGCACGATGCGGATGCAAGTGCGCGTGATCGAACTTTCTCATGGCTTGCTGCGCTACACGCAGCCGCCAGCGTTCAAGGAGGACATCGCGAGCCTCCTTCGCAATGCACTTGCCAAGACGACAGGCGAGGCGTGGCAAGTCGAGAAAACTGCCGGGGAGGGCGCGCCCACTCTGGTGGAGCGCGACGAGCAGAAGAAGAAGGCCGACGAGGAAGCCGTGCGCACCGCCCCCTTGGTGGCCGCCGCACTGGCCGCATTTCCCGGCGCAGAATTGATCGAGGAAGACCGCCAGCTCGCGACGGCCGGCGGAAACCGCAACTGGAGACGCTGAAATGAAGTCCATGGAAGAGATGATCAAGGCTGCGCAGGCCGCTGCCGAGACGATCCAGCAGCAGATGACGGAAACGCAAGGCAAGCTCGATTCCATCGAGGTTGAGGGTCTCTCGGGTGGCGGGCTGGTCAAGATCCGCTGCTCCGCGAAAGGCCGCGTACTCGGCGTGAACATCGATGATAGCCTGATGCAGCCCTCGGAGAAGCCGATCCTCGAAGACCTGATCGCCGCTGCCTACAACGATGCGCGCGTGAAGGCGGACAGCGTTGCAGGCGAGGAAATGGCCAAGGCGCAGCAGGGCATGGGACTGCCGCCCGGCTTCAAGATGCCGTTCTGACCGACCATCGCTATCTCCCCTCCCGGTGGAGGGGGATAACTTATACAATGCCCATCCAGGCATGCACAACATGACGGCGCCCGCCATTGCGCTGCATGGATCAGCGTCCCATATTCCGCAGGTAAACGCCGGATGCCACCGGCAGCGCGCGGATAATGCGCCCTAGTCATTGGATAGTCTCGTGAACCTGTTACCTCTGCTTCCGCTTCGCGACATCGTGGTCTTCCCTGGGATGGTCGTCCCGCTTTTCGTGGGCCGTGAGAAGTCCGTTGCTGCGCTTGAGGCCGCTATGGCCGGCGGCAAGGATATCTTCCTTCTCGCGCAGCTCGATCCTGGCTGCGACGATCCCGACCGCGATGACCTGTACGATACTGGCGTCATCGCCAATGTCCTGCAGCTTCTCAAGCTGCCGGATGGCACCGTTCGCGTGCTGGTCGAAGGCCAGGAGCGCGCCCGGCTGGAGAGCCTGCGCACGGAAACCACGGCCGAGGGCGATATGCTCGTCGCGCAAGTCGAGACGGTTGAGCCGGTCGGCGCATCGGGCACCGAAGTTGCGGCAATGATGCGGCAAGTCGTCGAGCAGTTCGGGGAGTATGCCAAGCTCAACAAGAAGCTCTCCACCGACGCCGGCGAGCAGCTCGGCGACATCGAGGATCCCGCGCGCCTGGCAGATACGGTCGCGGCACAGCTCGCGGCGAAAGTTTCCGACAAGCAGGCCGTGCTGTCCCAGCCCGATCCGCTCAAGCGGCTCGAGATGGTGTTCTCCTTTATGGAGGGCGAGCTCGGCGTGCTGCAGGTGGAGCGCAAGATCCGTGGCCGCGTGAAGCGGCAGATGGAGAAGACGCAGCGCGAGTACTACCTCAACGAACAGCTTAAGGCGATCCAATCCGAGCTGGGCGGGGGTGAGGGCGACGAGGCGAACGAAATCGCCGAGCTTGCCGAAAAGATCGAGAAGGCCAAGCTCTCCAAGGAAGCCAAGGAGAAGGCGACCGGCGAGCTCAAGAAGCTCAAGGGCATGCAGCCGATGAGCGCGGAAGCGACGGTCATCCGCAACTACCTCGATGTGCTGCTCGGTCTGCCCTGGGGCAAGAAGAGCAAGCTCAAGCGCGACATCTCCGAGGCGCAGGCGGTGCTCGACGAGGACCACTACGCGCTCGACAAGGTCAAGGACCGCATCATCGAGTATCTCGCGGTCCAGGCACGCACCAACAAGCTGAAGGGGCCGATCCTGTGCCTCGTCGGACCTCCTGGTGTGGGCAAGACCTCGCTCGGCAAGTCGATCGCCAAAGCGACCGGACGCGAGTTCATCCGCCAGTCACTGGGCGGCGTGCGCGACGAAGCCGAGATACGTGGCCACCGCCGCACGTACATCGGCTCGCTGCCGGGCAAGATCATCACGAACTTGCGCAAGGCGGGCAAGAGCAACCCGCTCTTCCTGCTGGATGAGATTGACAAGCTCGGCCAGGATTTCCGCGGCGATCCCGCTTCGGCGCTGCTTGAAGTGCTCGATCCCGAACAGAACGCCAAGTTCCAGGACCACTACCTGGAGCTGGACTACGATCTGTCCGACGTGATGTTCGTCTGCACCGCGAACTCGCTCAACCTGCCACAGGCGCTGCTCGACCGGATGGAGATCATCCGGCTTGAGGGTTATACCGAGGACGAGAAGCTCGAGATCGCCGAGCGTCACCTGATCGCCAAGCAGGTCGAGGCGCACGGGCTGCAGGAGGGCGAGTTCGTCCTGGAGCACGACGCGTTGCGCGACCTGATCCGGTACTACACCCGTGAAGCCGGTGTCCGTACGCTCGAACGCGAAATCGCGCGGCTGGCTCGCAAGTCTCTGCGCCAGATCCTGGAGGGCAAGGCAACGACGGTCACCATCACGCCGGAAAACCTCCACGAGTTCGCAGGCGTGCGCAAGTTCCGCCACGGCATCTCCGAGGAGGAGAACCAGGTCGGCGCAGTGACGGGTCTCGCGTGGACCGAAGTCGGCGGCGAACTCCTGACGATCGAGGCGGTGACGGTGCCCGGCAAGGGCCAGATCAAGGCGACCGGCAAGCTGGGCGAAGTGATGAGCGAGTCGATCCAGGCCGCCTTCAGCTTCGTGAAGGCCCGCTCACCCGCTTACGGGGTGAAGCCTTCGGTGTTCAACCGGAAGGATATTCACATCCACTTGCCCGAAGGCGCGGTGCCCAAGGATGGCCCAAGCGCGGGCATCGGCATGGTCACGTCGATCATCTCGACGCTGAGCGGTATTCCGGTGCGCAAGGACGTCGCCATGACCGGCGAAGTCACGCTGCGCGGCCGCGTGCTGCCGATCGGCGGGCTGAAGGAAAAGCTCCTGGCGGCCTTGCGTGGTGGCATCACGACGGTGCTGATCCCGGAGGAGAACCGAAAGGATCTGGCCGAGATCCCCGCCAACGTGAAGGAAGGGCTGGAGATTGTGCCCGTCAGCCACGTGGACGAGGTGCTTGCCAAGGCGCTCACCGCCCCGGTGGAAGCGATCGAGTGGACCGAGGCGGACGAACTCGCCGCAGCTCCGCCGCATGCGCCTGCTGCATCGAGCGCGGCTACTGCGCACTAAGAGAGGCGGGGCGCTCGCCCTTCCTGGGGCGTACGCCACTCTCTACTAGGCCAGGGTTGCAAGTTGCTGGGCGGGGCCGCCCGGGTCCCGCTCACTTGTAATCGTGCCCCATGACCGCTAACCCGCCCGCTTTAGCGGCGTGGTCGCGGGACTTTACGAAGAAGGATTGATTGATGGGTTACCGGGTAGCGGTCGTCGGAGCGACGGGCAACGTCGGTCGCGAGATGCTGAACATCCTTGCTGAGCGCGAGTTTCCTTGCGACGAGATCGCGGCGGTTGCTTCGTCGCGCTCGACCGGCACGGAGATCGAGTACGGCGACACCGGCAAGATGCTCAAGGTCAAGAACATCGAGCATTTCGACTTCACGGGCTGGGACATCGCGCTTTTCGCGGCCGGTTCGGAGCCGACGAAGATCTACGCGCCCAAGGCGGCATCGCAGGGCTGCGTCGTCATCGACAATTCGTCGCTGTATCGCATGGATCCCGACATTCCGCTGGTGGTGCCCGAGGTGAACCCTGAGGCGATCGACGGTTACAAGGCGCGCAACATCATCGCGAACCCGAACTGCTCGACGGCGCAGATGGTCGTCGCGCTCAAGCCGCTGCACGATGCCGCGACGATTAAGCGCGTGGTTGTCTCGACGTATCAGTCGACTTCGGGCGCCGGCAAGGCGGGCATGGACGAGTTGTTCACGCAGAGCCGTGCGATCTTCGTCGGTGACCAGGTCGAGGCGCAGAAGTTCACCAAGCAGATCGCGTTTAACGTGATCCCGCACATCGATGTCTTCCTGGACGACGGATTCACCAAGGAAGAGTGGAAGATGGTGGTCGAGACCAAGAAGATTCTTGACCCGAAGGTCAAGGTCGTCGCCACTTGCGTACGCGTGCCGGTCTTCGTGGGCCATGCGGAAGCAATCAACCTCGAATTCGAGAACGAGATCTCCGCCGAGCAGGCGCAGGATATACTGCGCGAAGCGCCGGGCATCATGCTCGTCGACAAGCGGGAAGACGGTGGATACGTCACCCCCGTTGAGTGCGTGGGCGATGGCGCGACTTACATCAGCCGCGTCCGCGAGGACCCGACCGTCGACAACGGCCTGGTCCTCTGGTGCGTGTCGGACAACCTGCGCAAGGGCGCGGCGCTGAATGCGGTGCAGATTGCCGAGCTGCTGGGGCGCCGTCACCTTAAGAAGGGCTGATCGGTTCAGCCACATCGATCGTTGCTGGCGCAAGAAAGCCCCCGATCCCTGCGGATCGGGGGCTTTCTGTTTGATGGGCCGGCAGCTTGGCGTCAAATGGACGCCGAATCCGTCAGGTGTGAATGGGCTTTCCAGTTACCGCCATGGCAGCTTCCTTGATGGCCTCGGAGTGCGTGGGGTGGGCGTGGCAGGTGTATGCGATGTCCTCGCTTGTCGCGCCGAACTCCATGGCCTGCGCGGCTTGAGCGATCATGGTGCCCGCAACTGACGCGATACACCATACGCCAAGCACGCGGTCGGTCTCGGCGTCCGCGATCACCTTCACGAAGCCATCCGGCTCGTGATTGGTCTTGGCGCGCGAGTTGGCCAGCATCGGGAACTTGCCGACCTTTACGGCGCCGCGCTCCTTGGCGGCTTCCTCGGTGAGGCCGACACCGGCGAACTCCGGCATGGTATAAACGACGCCAGGAATGATGTCGTGATTCACGATGCCCGTCATCCCCGCGATGTTCTCAGCCACGGCAATGCCTTCATCCTCGGCCTTGTGCGCGAGCATGGGGCCGGGAATCACGTCGCCGATTGCCCAGACGCCACCGACAGAGGTGGCGAAGTCGTGATCGGTTTCGATCTGACCACGCTGGTTGGTCGAGAGCCCGATCTTCTCCAGGCCCAGACTATCAGTGTTTGGGCGGCGACCGATGGAGACGAGCACAACGTCCGCTTCCAGATTCTCCGCGTCGCCGCCTGCAGCCGGCTCGACAGTGACAGTCGCTTTCTTGCCCTTGACCGTTACGCCGGTCACTTTGGTGCCCAGCTTCAGGACCATGCCCTGCTTCTTGAAGATCTTGGCAGCTTCCTTGCGGACGTCACCATCCATCCCGGGAAGGAGTTGGTCGAGGTATTCGACTACTGTCACCTCCGCGCCCAGGCGGCGCCAGACAGAGCCAAGCTCCAGCCCGATTACCCCGCCGCCGATGACGACCATCTTCTTGGGAACTTCCGGAAGCTCCAGCGCGCCTGTGCTATCGACCACGATGCCTTTGGCATTGTCGATCTCGACGCCGGGCAGGGGAGTGACGGTCGAGCCGGTCGCGATCACCACGTTCTTGGCGGAGACGGTCTTATCGCCAACCTTGACGGTATGGGCGTCCTCAAAAGTGGCATAGCCCTTGAGCCACTCCACTTTGTTCTTCTTGAACAGGAACTCGATACCGCCCGTTAGACCCTTCACCGCGTCGCGCCGTTGTGCGTGCATGGTACCGAGGTCCAGTTCCGGCGTCACTTTGATGCCCATGGCTGCCATTGCGCCGTTCGCGGCCGCGTCGAAGTACTCCGACGCGTGCAGCATCGCTTTCGAGGGGATGCAGCCGACATTGAGGCAAGTGCCGCCAAGCGTCTCGCGCCCTTCCGCGCAGGCCGTCTTCAGCCCCAGCTGAGCCGCACGGATCGCGGCAACATAGCCGCCGGGGCCAGCACCGATGACAAGGACGTCGTAGTCGTATTCAGCCATGGATGGCTCCAGCTTCTTCTCTTAGCAGGGAGGGCGAGGTCAGGATCACAGATCGATCAGCAGGCGCGTCGGATCCTCGATCGCTTCCTTGATGATCTTGAGGGCAGTCACCGCCTCGCGACCATCGATCAGGCGGTGATCGTAGGACAGTGCGATGTACATCATCGGACGCGCCACGATCTGGCCGTTGCGGACCACCGGACGCTCCTCGATGCGGTGAAGACCAAGGACCGCCGACTGCGGCGGGTTGATGATCGGAGTGCTCATCAGCGAGCCAAAGACGCCGCCATTGGAGATCGTGAAGGTGCCGCCCTTCATGTCTTCCATCGTGAGAGTGCCGTCCTTCGCCTTCTTGCCGAAGTCCGCGATCGACTTTTCGATGCCGGCGAAGGAGAGCTTGTCGCAATTCCTTACCACGGGCACGACGAGGCCCTGAGGCGCTGAGACTGCAACCGAGATGTCGACGTAATCGTGATACACGATCTCGTCACCCTCGATGTAGGCGTTGGCGGCGGGAATGTCCTTGAGCGCCAGGACCGAAGCTTTCGCGAAAAAGCTCATGAAGCCCAGGCGAATGCCGTGCTTCTTCTCGAACGCGTCCTTGTACGTGTTGCGCGCCGCGATCACCGCGGTCATGTCGACATCGTTGAACGTGGTGAGAAGGGCGGCGTTGTCCTGCGCGCTCTTGAGGCGCTTGGCGACGGTCTGGCGCAAGCGCGTCATGCGCACGCGTTCTTCCCGGCGCTCGCTTGCAGCGGCAGGCGCTGTTGCCTGACTGGCGGTGGCAGGCTCAGCTTGCGCGGTCTTCGCCTGAGCGGCGGCGAGCACGTCGTCCTTGGTGATGCGGCCGTCCTTGCCGGTGCCCTTCACCTTGCTCGGATCGATGCCGTATTCCAGCACCGCGCGCCGCACCGCCGGCGACAGCACGGATGCGCCCGAGCCGGACTCTTCGCCAGCGGAAGGCGCCGGGGATGACGACGGAGCAGAGGCGGGCGCCTGCTGCCCAGCGTCCTTGGCCGGTTCCGCCTTCTTCGCCGGAGCGGCGCCTGTTCCGTCTTCGATGGTGGCGATCAGCGCGCCGACGGTGACCGTCTCGCCTTCCTTCGCGATATGCTCGCCCATGACGCCAGCCTGGGGGGCCATGACGTCTATCGCGACCTTGTCGGTCTCAAGGCTGGCAATCGGCTCGTCGGCGGACACCGCCTCGCCGGGTTGCTTCAGCCATTGGCCGATCGTGGCTTCGGAGACGGACTCGCCGAGTGTGGGAACCTTGACTTCGCTAGACATCGTTTATCTCAAGCCTTCTGCTTGCGACGGATTTCGGACCGGACCGAAAGGCCCAGGGCGTCGGCAACAAGAGCAGCCTGCTCGGCGGCGTGCCGCTTGGCAAGGCCGGTTGCGGGTGAGGCGGCCGCTCCGCGTCCCGCGTAGCGGGGACGATCGAGGTCGAGACCGGCCTGTTCGGCTGCTTCTTCTATTTGTGTGGATGCGAAGAACCAGGCGCCATTGTTGCGCGGCTCTTCCTGGCACCAGACGATTTCTTCCAGATTGGTCATGCGCGAGAGACGCAGGGCCAACGGTTCCCCGGGGAAGGGGTAGAGCTGCTCGATCCGGATGATCTGAACATCGTCAAGTTCGGCGGCATCGCGCGCTTCCAGCAGGTCGTAGGCGACCTTGCCCGAGCATAGCACGACCTTCTTCGTAGCGGCGTCCTCGGGAGCCTTAGGATCCGAGAGGATGCGGAAGAAGTGCGCGTCGGTGAAGTCCGCCACTTGCGACTTCGCAAGCGGATGGCGCAGCAGCGACTTGGGCGTCATGATGATCAGAGGCTTGCGGAAGGGGCGGCGCATCTGCCGGCGCAGTACGTGAAAGTAATTGGCCGGGGTGGTGATGTTGCAGACCTGGATATTGTCCTGCGCGCAAAGCTGCAGGAATCGCTCCAAACGAGCCGATGAGTGCTCCGGACCCTGTCCCTCGTAGCCATGGGGGAGCAGCATGACCAAGCCATTGGCCCGCAGCCACTTGGCTTCCGCCGCTGCCACGTACTGGTCGATGATGATCTGTGCACCGTTGGCAAAGTCACCGAACTGCGCTTCCCAGAGCACCAGCGTCTTGGGATCGGCGCTGGCATAGCCGTACTCGAAGCCGAGGACGCCAT
The DNA here is from genome assembly GCF_040534015.1 of Novosphingobium kalidii. Classification (NCBI taxonomy): domain Bacteria; kingdom Pseudomonadati; phylum Pseudomonadota; class Alphaproteobacteria; order Sphingomonadales; family Sphingomonadaceae; genus Novosphingobium; species Novosphingobium kalidii. The sequence continues at coordinate 506,641 of NZ_JBEWLY010000008.1, read as the reverse complement.
ACTCCGAAAGCGTCGAGTCAAGAACCTCGAACCGGCCGTGTGGCACGCTGTTGAGCGGCACGTATTTGCGTTCGTCGCTCTGATCGACCCAGACGGCGTGGCGCTGGCTGAAGGTGCCGCGGCCCGAGTCCTGCCCCGAGAGACGCACTGAGTAGCCTTCGGAGACGAGACTGCCGAACGCGAGCGCTTCGGCCGTTGCCCAGTCGAAGCCCTCACCGGACTTGAACATCTCACGCTTGGCATCCAGCACGCGGCCAAGCGTCTTGTGGATTTGGAGACCCTCAGGGACGGTGGTCAGGGTACGACCCAGGCTTTCGAAGAGCTTGGGCTCGATGTTGGTATCGACGTTGCGACGTGCCGTCTCGGGATCAGCTGGCTTGTGGAAGCCGCTCCACTGCCCGCCAAACCAGTCCGCCTCGTTGGCCTCGTAGCTCTTGGCCGCCTGGAACTGCTCTTCCAGATACCCTGTGAAGCGGTCCTCGGTCTCGGAAACGAACGCGTCATCGATCACGCCGTCGTCCTTCAGGCGCTTCGCATAGATCGCGCTCACCGCCGGGTGCTGCTTGATCTTCGCGTACATCAGCGGCTGCGTGAAGCTTGGCTCGTCGCCTTCGTTGTGACCGAAGCGGCGATAGCACCACATGTCGATGACGATGTCGCGTCCGAATGTCTGCCGATAGTCGATCGCCAGCTTGCAGCAGAAGGTGACCGCCGCCGGATCATCGCCGTTAACGTGCAGGATCGGTGCCTGGACGCCCTTGGCGACGTCCGAGGGGTAGGGCGACTTGCGCGCGAACTGCGGGCTGGTGGTGAAGCCGATCTGGTTGTTGATGACGAAGTGAATGCAGCCGCCGGTGTCGTAGCCCTTCACGCCCGACAGTCCGAAGCATTCCCAGACTACGCCCTGGCCCGCGAAGGCGGCGTCGCCGTGGATCAGCACCGGCAGCACTTGCTTGTGCTTCGCGCCAGAGCCGATGTCGTCGCCGATGTCGTCGTATAGCGTCTGATAAGCGCGAACCTTCCCCAGCACGACCGGGTCGACGGTCTCCAGGTGGCTGGGGTTCGGCATGAGGCTCATGTGCACCTTGATCGAGTCGAACTCACGATCGGTAGAGGTGCCCAAGTGATACTTTACGTCACCCGATCCGCCCACGTCCTCCGGATTGGCGGTGCCGCCGGAGAATTCGTGGAAGATGACCTTGTAAGGCTTGGCCATGACATTCGCGAGAACGTTCAGACGGCCGCGATGCGCCATGCCGTACACGATCTCGCGCACGCCCAGCTGGCCGCCGTACTTGATCACGGCCTCAAGAGCGGGGATCATGGACTCGCCACCGTCAAGGCCGAAGCGCTTGGTGCCGACGTACTTCTTGCCGAGGAACTTCTCGTACTGCTCGCCGCGGATCACGGCCTGCAGGATCGCCTTCTTGCCCTCGGGCGTGAACTCGATCTCCTTGTCGGCGCCTTCCATCCGATCCTGAAGAAAGCGGCGCTCCTCCACATCGGCGATGTGCATGTATTCGAGGCCGACCTTGCCGCAATAGTTCGCGCAAAGAATCTGCACGAGCTCGCGCACGGTCGCCCACTCAAGCCCAAGGTTGCCGCCGATATAGACTGGCCGGTCCAGTGCGGCCCCGACGAAACCGTGATACTCAGGCGTAAGGTCTTGAGGCTGGGGACGCTGGGACAGGCCCAGCGGGTCGAGATTGGCCGCGAGATGCCCGCGCACGCGATACGTGCGGATCAGCATCATCGCGCGGATGGAATCCGCCGCGGCTTCCTCTATGCGCGCTTCACTGATCGGAGCGCCGGCCTTTTTGGCCGACTTCTCGATCCGCAACTTCAGAGTGGTGGGGTCAAGCGCCTGGGTAAGCTCGTCCTCGTACTCGCCACCCACACGCGGCCAGTTGCTGCGTTGCCAGCTTGGCCCCGGCTGCGGATCGTCGGGAAAGAAGTCGAACGTTTCGTTGCCCATGGCAAATGACCTTTCCGCGCCGGGATACCTTCCCGGCGCAACCAACCAATCCATTGCGGGCTTCGCGGTTTCCTGGGGAGAGGTAAGCCGTGCGTCCGCTATGACCCTTTTAGAGGGAAAATCAGGCGATTTCTTTGAGCAAACCTTCGAGAGTGACACCCAGTTCCGAAGGTGAAGGCGAAACGCGGATACCCGCTTCCTCCATCGCCGCGATCTTGTCCTCGGCGCCACCTTGCCCGCCCGAGACGATCGCACCGGCGTGGCCCATGCGACGGCCCGGAGGCGCTGTACGGCCGGCGATGAAGCCAACCATTGGCTTCTTGCGGCCGCGCTTGGCTTCGTCCTTGAGGAACTGCGCCGCTTCTTCTTCTGCCGAGCCGCCGATTTCACCGATCATGATGATCGACTTGGTCTCGTCGTCGGCCAGGAACAGCTCGAGCACGTCGATGAAGTTGGTGCCGTTGACTGGGTCGCCGCCGATGCCGACAGCGGTCGTCTGACCCAGACCCGCGTTCGTCGTCTGGAACACGGCTTCGTACGTCAGCGTGCCAGAACGCGAGACGACGCCAACCGAACCCTTCGAGAAGATGTTGCCGGGCATGATGCCGATCTTGCACTCGTTCGGCGTCAGCACGCCCGGGCAGTTCGGGCCAATCAGGCGCGACTTGGAGCCTGTGAGCGCACGCTTCACCGGGACCATGTCGAGGACCGGGATGCCCTCGGTAATGCAGATGATCAGTTCCATCTGCGCGTCGATCGCTTCCAGGATCGCGTCGGCAGCGCCTGCAGGCGGCACGTAGACGCACGAGGCGGTGGCGCCGGTCGCGGCCTTGGCTTCATGTACGGAGTTGAACTGCGGCAGGCCAAGGTGCTCGGTGCCACCACGGCCCGGCGTCACGCCGGCGACCATTTTGGTGCCATAGGCAAGGGCGGTCTCGGTGTGGAAGCTGCCGGTCTTGCCGGTCATGCCCTGAGTGATGACTTTGGTGTTCTTGTCGACGAGAATGGACATCGAAATTTTCTCCTGGGGAGGAAGGGATTGAGGCGAGCGCCGACCGTGATCAGGCCAGGCTCTCGTCGATGCCCTTGCAGGCGACCAGCAGTTCCTTAACTGCGTCGATAGAGACCTGGAGGCCGGCCTTCGCCTTCTCGTTCAGTTCGATCTCGATCACTTCCTCGACGCCGTCCTTGCCGATCTTCACGGGCACGCCAACGTAGAGGCCGTCGACGCCATACTGGCCTTCGAGGTAGGCCGCGCAAGGCAGGATGCGCTTCTGGTCGCCAAGGTAGCTCTCCGCCATCGCGATCGCCGAAGCGGCAGGCGCGTAGAAGGCCGAGCCGGTCTTGAGCAGGCCGACGATCTCGCCGCCACCGTTGGCGGTGCGCTTGACGATCTCGTCGATGCGCTCCTGCGTGGACTTGCCCATCTTGATGAGGTCGGGAACCGGGATGCCCTTGACGGTCGAGTACTCGACCACTGGCACCATGGTGTCGCCGTGGCCGCCGAGCACGAACGAAGTCACGTCACGCACCGAAACACCGAACTCCCAGGCGAGGAAGGTCGAGAAGCGCGCGGAGTCGAGAACGCCGGCCATGCCAACGACCTTGCTGTGGGGCAGGCCGGAGAACTCTCGCAGCGCCCAGACCATCGCGTCAAGCGGGTTCGTGATGCAGATCACGAAGGCATCTGGGCAGTTGTTCTTGATGCCTTCGCCGACTGCCTTCATCACCTTAAGGTTGATGCCGAGCAAGTCGTCGCGGCTCATGCCGGGCTTGCGCGGAACGCCTGCGGTGACGATCACGACGTCGGCGCCGGCAAGGTCTTTGTAGTCGCTGGTGCCGGTGATCTGCGCGTCGAAACCTTCGACGGGGCCGCACTGCGCCAGGTCGAGCGCCTTGCCCTGGGGAACACCGTCCGCGATGTCGAACAGGACGATATCGCCCAGTTCCTTCTGCGCGGCGAGGTGAGCTAGCGTGCCGCCGATGTTTCCGGCGCCGATAAGGGCGATCTTCTTGCGAGCCATGAGCCTGTCAGTCCTTCACACGAGCGGGAGCAGCGGACAAAAGGGCGGCCTGCATCGCTCCACGAAAATGGCAGGCACCGGAGGAGTTCGGCGTGTGCCTAGGCCCGTGATGCGGACATTGCAACCGGCTAAAGGCAAAAACACCCCAGTATCAGCTCCCTAAACGATATTGGTTCTCAATAGCACAAACTGCGGGAAGATCCGGTCTAGGAAGCGGCCTCCAGACGCGCTGCAAGAGCATCTGCCATGCGCCGGTCAAGCTGGCGGCAAAGCGCCAGCCAATGAACATAGCTGTTGTCGTCTCCCTCGCGTCGCGCCCAGGCCGCCCGGGCGCCGGCGTTCTCGGCGGCCGCCAGTCCATGGCGAGCAAAATGGCGCAGGGCGGCGGCGAGCAGCGATTGGTCAAGCCGCTCCTGCGCATTGTCGTTCGCGGCGCAAAGTTCGACCGAGCGGCAGCGCCAGGCCCGAACCGCCGGATTGGTTCCGGCATTGGCAGCTGCGAAGCGGATGGTCATGAGGTGCGGCCCTTCGTTGTGTTGTCGTTGTGTTGTCGTTGCTTGGTCATGCCTAGCCCGGTCGGTCTAAGCCATTGATGGATGGCTATGGTTTCGGAGATATTGAGGATGCACCGGTGGCCGCGCCACCCGGTGCGCTTCACCGGCTGTCAGCTGGCGGGGCTGGCGATCCAGAGGCCACTATTCTGGTATTCCTCGCGCACGCCGTACACCTCGGGCAAGTTGTTGCGGTAAAGCGCGTCCCCGCCACGCTGCTTGAGTTCGGCGGTGTAAGTGGGAAGCGGCTGTGCTGCGGCGGGAGCAGTGATCCGCGCCGTGGCAACAGCATCGACGGCAGTGGATCGCCCCAAAGCGCTTTCGTAGGTGTTTTGTATCGTCACCGGATCGAGCGTGCCGCTTGCGCCAAGCGGTGGGCGCGAGGACGTGGGCTTGTGCGGGACCGGGGCGGGTTCGCCGCCTAGGTAGGTGTAGCGGAACACGGCGGATTGACCCGCTCGACCGTTGAAGCTGTAGAAGCGGTGCGCGCCGATGGTGAGAAGGTAGCGGAGGCTTGGCGCCCAGTACGGGTTCACCGCCAAGGTGTGATAGTGCGTCGCGAGGCCTGCTGGCGCATAGACGTAGCCGGCGAGCGCCTGCCGCGCGACGCTAGCTGCCCGTCCCCAGAAGAAGCGGCTGGGATGGCGTGCCAACGATCCGTCGCAGGTGAACGAGAACTGGCACCCTGTCTCGCGGTCGGATCCCTGGAATACGACGCCGCAGACGGTGTTCGGATAGGCCGGGTGCGCCACGCGATTGAGTACAACCTGGGCGACCGCGCGCTGGCCCGCATCGGCTTCGCTGGCGGCTTCGTAATAGATCGCTGCTGCGAGGCACTGCTCGGCTCGCGAACGATCGATACCGCTGTTATCGATCCTGAGGGACCGAGCGGCAGGAAAGTCCGGCCTCTCGACGGGGATGACCGGCTCCGCATCAGAGTGGATGCCTTCGTCCAAGCCCGGCTCGCGCCCCTCGAGGTCGAGATAGTAGAAGGCCGAGCCCGGAAAGCTCTCGCCGGCCAGTTCGAACGGCATCGGCTCCACCGGCACGGCTTGCTCCACCGCATTGCCGATATGGAACGGCTGCCATTCGCCCGGCGCTGGGAAGGCCGGAAGCGCGATGGCACCCAGTGCGGCGAGCGCGACACGAGCTTTCTTTTGGCTTTGCAGCCTCGCCTGCCTGCCCCGCAGCGCCTTGCGGGCAAGCCGCTGCGCGAAGTCGCGCGGGCGCTGCTCGGTCAGGCAGAGTTCGGCAAGCTGGGTGGTCATGCAGTCCTGGGTTGGCGTGAGTTCTGGCGGCCCCGCCTTGAGCGGCTGCCGGCATCGGCATAGCCGGGTGCAGTGCACGCAACAGTGCCGATTTGCCCGCGTCCCGATGCGGTACACGGCCTGTCGTTACGCTTAAGCCGTTAAGGAGTTCTGGCGACCTTGCGGCCACCGCGGATCTTGTTCTTGCTACTTGCCTTGGGCGCCCTTATCGGCGCGCTCACGTCACGGGGTTGTCCGGGTAATAGGGTTTAAGGGGGAATTCGGTGCGATACCGAGCTGCCCCCGTAACTGTGACCGGGGAGCCTGCTCTCAACCCGCCACTGGTGCAGCTTTCGCGCAGCATCAACGGCACTTCGTTGAAGGTTGGAGGTTTGCGCATGAAGTCTCTGTTTTTCCTGACGTCAGCGCTTGCCATCGCGACGCCCGCTCTTGCGCAACAGGGTAATGACGAAAGCTACGCCGTGGACGGTTACAAGACGGCTGGACGATCCGCCTTCCTGGGCCTGCGGGCGAGAATGTGAGGACAGGGCCCCTCCGAGTTGTGACGAGGCTCGCTCGGAGAGGGGGCTTGCGCGAGCACGTTGGGGCGGTGCTTGGCCTCGCCCTTGCGTCCTGTCAGCAGCCGATGGCGGAAGCGCCCGACCTTGGTGGGCGGCCGACGATCGTATCGCTCAATCCATGCAGCGACGCGACGCTCGCGCAGATCGCTGCGCCGGAGCAGCTTCTGGCAGTCTCGCACTACAGCCACGATCCCACCTCAAGCTCGATGGGTGTCGCTGCCGGACGCCGCTTTCCCGCGGTCTCCAACGCCGTGGAGGAGATTGCGGAATTTAACCCCGACATGGTGGTGGCCGACCCTTTCCTTTCGCCCGCCACGCGGCAGTCGCTTGTCGACCTCGGCATCGAGGTGGTGACGATCGGCACGACGGACTCCGTAAAAACGAGCGAGGAGCAGGTGCGCCAACTCGCGCAGGCTTCCGGAAATGTCGAGGAAGGCGAAAGGCTTATCCGCGACATCAGGGCTGCACTTGCAAAAGCCTCGCCTCCGCTGGACGCTGCCCCGGTTTCTGCCATTGTTTGGGAATCAGGCGGGATCGTGGCGGGTGACAAGACCTTGGTTGCGGATCTTCTGCGCCACACCGGCTTCGTCAATGCCGCTGCGGCGCGAGGTCTGCGACAGGCGGACTACTTGCCACTCGAAGCGGTGCTGGCCGATCCTCCACAAGTCATCCTTACCGCCGGAGACCCGCTTGCACAGGAGAACCGATTGCTGGGTCACCCCGCGCTCGAAGCGCTCGAGAACACCGAGCGCGCCTCGCTCGACAGCACGCTTCTGTGGTGCGGTGGCCCCACTATCATCCGCGCCGCCGGGCGGCTGGCGCAAATCAGGCGTGGGCTTTTGTGACACGTCCAATCATTCTTCTCCTCGCAGCTCTTGCCGTTGCAGTGCCGCTTTCGCTGCTCGCCGGGCGGGTGTGGATCGATCCGTTCGACCCACAGACGCGCAACGCCGCCGTGATCGTGCTCCAGTTGCGTCTGCCGCGCGCGGCACTGGCGCTGGTCGTGGGAGCGGGTCTCGGCAGTGCCGGAGCAGCGATGCAGGGCTACTTGCGCAATCCACTGGCAGATCCAGGCCTGTTCGGCATCGCGCCCGGCGCTGCCTTGGGCGCGGTGCTGAGCTTCTGGACCGGATACGCCGCCTCGGCCTGGCTGCTGCCGGTGTTCGCGCTGATCGGAGCAGGGGGCGCGATGGCGCTGCTGGCGCTGATCGCCGGGCGGGATGGCGGTATCGCACTCTTCACGCTCGCCGGCCTGATGATTGCCAGTCTCGCGGGTGCGTTGATGAGCTTGGCAATCAGTTTGTCGCCCACGCCTTTCGCCATGAGCGAGATCGTCACCTGGCTCATGGGTGCGATCGCCGACCGGTCCTGGCGAGAGGTCTGGATTGCCACGCCTCTGACGCTGCTTGGCATCGGCTTGCTTGCGGTGACGGGGCGAAGCCTCGATGCCCTCACGCTGGGTGAGGCTGCCGCGCGCTCGATGAGTGTCGAGCCGCGCAAGCTGCAGGCGCTGTTGATCGCGGGCATCGGCCTGACAGTCGGCGCCAGCGTCGCGGTGGCGGGGATCATTGGCTTTGTCGGCCTGATCGTGCCGCACCTGATGCGCCCCTTCACCGACCGCCGTCCATCCTCATTGCTCATACCGAGTGCGCTCGCCGGAGCGCTGCTCGTATTGATCGCGGATTGCCTGTGCCGTATCCTGCCACTCGCAGGGGGTGAGTTGCGGCTCGGAATCGCGCTGAGCCTGATCGGTGCCCCGTTCTTCCTCCACTTGCTGTTCAAAATGCGGCGGGGACTTGCGTGATGACCCGCGCTCTTGCCCTTGAGCATATCGTCGTGGCCGATCGGCTCGACGCGATCACGGCCACCTTCGCGGCGGGTGAAGTCACGGCGATCTGTGGTCCCAATGGGGCAGGCAAGTCGACGTTGCTCACGTGCCTTGCCGGCCTTCTGGAGCCGGACGCTGGCACGGTTCTGCTGGGCGATGCACCGCTGTTCCGCATGCCCGCCGCCGATCGCGCGCGCGCGATCGGCTATCTGCCGCAGGCTCCGGAAGTGGCTTGGGACTTATCGGTCGAGACGCTGATTTCGCTGGGACGTTTGCCATGGCGTGGCGCGCCGGCCGGTGAGGCGCAAGCCGCCATCGATGCCGCCATCACCGCGATGGACCTCGAAGCGCTGAGGACACGTGCTGTGTCACGGCTTTCCGGCGGCGAGCGGGCACGCGCTTTGATGGCTCGGGTTCTCGCCACACGGCCCGCCTGGCTGCTGGCGGATGAGCCGCTCGCCAACCTCGATCTCGCACATGCCGCATCGCTCATGCGCCGTTTTCGGGAGCAGGCCGGCGAAGGACGCGGCGTGGTGCTCGTCCTGCACGATTTGGCGACCGCCATGAACCACGCTGACCGGGTGCTGGTTCTCGATCGCGGTCACCTGGCCGCGGACGGACCGCCCGAACAGGCACTGTCCGAAGCGGTGATCCGGCGCGTCTGGGCGGTGGAGGGGCGCTGGCTCGGCGAGCCGGGAGCGCAGGCGCTGGCGCTCGGTTGACAGCCAAGGAAATAACTTTCCTACAGCATCGGGATCGAGATACCGGAAGGGTCACTCTCTTACGGGAAGGACGACCATGCGTGATGAATTCACCGGCAATTCAGCGCCCTTGCAAGACATCGATTATGAAAACGCCGCCAGAAAGCTGGGCTGCAGCGTCGCAGCTGTGCGCGCCGTGGCACATGTCGAAAGCGCGGGGGACGGCTTTCTGCCGGACGGCAGGCCCAAGATCCTGTTCGAGCGGCACGTCTTCCACAAGCGCACCGCAGGGCGACACAGCACGCGGCATCCGCAGCTCTCCTCCATCCAGCGGGGAGGCTATCTGGGCGGCACGCGCGAGTACGAGCGGTTGCGCAAGGCCCTTGCGCTGGACCGCAAATCGGCTTTGGAATCAACCAGTTGGGGCAGGTTCCAGATCATGGGCTTCAACTGCGCGTCGTGTGGCCATGATGACGTTGAAAGCTTCGTGAAAGCCATGGTCACGGCCGAGCCAAACCAGCTCGCCGCGTTCGTCGCTTTCCTCAAGACTTGCGGGCTTGAGGACGAACTCATCCGCTGCGACTGGAGCGGTTTTGCGCGCCGCTACAATGGGCCAGCTTTCGCGGAGAACGCCTACGACCGCAAACTCGCGGAGGCCTATGCCCGGTTCTCGGCCATATCTCTGTCGGACGATACTGTGCAGCCGTTGTTGAGGGTTGGCGATCGCGGAGCGCACGTGAAGCGCCTTCAAACGCTGCTCGGACTCGTAGTCGACGGCAGCTTTGGCCCTGTCACCGAGCGGGCCGTGCTGGCCGTACAGAAGCTGCGTGGCCTGAAGCAAGATGGCATCGTCGGCGCCGCCACTTGGAAGGCGCTGTCGCAATAGTCGGGCGGAAGAAGCGGGGCGCTTGCGTGCCCCGCTTCCTAGCGTTTCTCAGCTCACTTGCCCGCGCGAGAGTGGGCTTTTCCGATCCGGCATCGACTGCGATGCGGATTGCTCCGGAGCCTCGGCCAAAGTCTGGTCCAGATGGCGGTCGAAGACCAGAGAGCCTGTGCGTCGTTCCATCTGGCTGCGGCGATACGGGATCTCGCTGCCGATGGTGACCTTGTGGGGTTCGATCTGGTTCATGGCGGTCTCCTTTCGGTACCAATTCCGCAGGACTTCGAACTCGACCCTGCGCCTGTCTTTCCCCAACGCTCTCACGCGCGGCGCGGTTCCGATGTCGCAATTAGACGGGCTTGTACTCCGGCCTTGCAGGGTTTCGCGCTTTTCTCAGCGCCGCGCCGCCTCGCTCTTGTCACGGATCGCCTTGAACTCCGATCCGGACTTCCACTCAGGCCAGCGAGTCGAGCTCGCCAGGTTCTGGGCGATGGTCCCGGCCAGTTCGATGTCCTGCACCGCACCGGCCAGGTTCCAGGTTGGGCTCCAGGCGTCGCAGGCCTGATGATAGCATTCGCCGGTATACTGATCGATCCAGGCTTGCCCCGCCGCACGGCCGCCTTCCTTGAGGTCTGCCGCCCCGGCGATCCCCATCAGCAGCATGACGGGAACACCGCGCTTGGCGAAGGAGAAGTGGTCGGCGCGATAGAACAGGCCGTTCTCAGGCAGGCTTTCCGGAGTGACGGTGCGTCCTTGCTCCTTCGCGACAACTGCCATCTCGTCCTCAAGCGTGTTCTGTCCTTTGCCGACGAGGACGACGTCGTTCGCAGCTCCGGCGGTCTGGAGAATGTCGATCGCGATGTTGGCGACAGTCTTGTCCATTGGGTAGACGGGATTGGCCGCGTAGTACTCGCTGCCGAGCAGTCCGCGCTCCTCGGCGGTCCACGCCGCGAACACGACACTGCGCGGAAGTGGCGGTCCTGCCTTCAAGGAACGCGCGATGTCCAGCATCCCTGCGATCCCCAGCGCGTCATCGTTGGCTCCGGCGCGATAGATGCGTCCCTGCGCGTCCGGCTCGCCTGCGCCGTAGGCATCCCAGTGCGCTCCCAGCATCACCACCTCATCCGGGCGCTGCGCGCCTGGAAGGCGGCCGATCACGTTGTGGCTGGCGATCTGCTCATGAGTAACCGGGACATCCGCGCTGAACGTGACGCCTTTGAGCGGCACGGGACGAAAGTCGGCGCCACGCGCGGCCTTGCGCAATTGCGCAAGGTCGAGGCCGGCGCTGTTGAAGAGGGCCTTTGCGGCATCGCCTTCCAACCAGCCTTGCAGGCGCAGGCTGGTCAGGTCCTCGGGCTTGCGAACGATGTCGTAGTTTTCGCCGCGCGGGCTGGTCACCACGTTCCAGCCATAACCGGCGCCTTCGGTGTCGTGGACGATCAGCGCGCCGACCGCGCCCCGGCGCGCTGCTTCCTCAAACTTGTAAGTCCACCGGCCGTAATAAGTCATCGTGCGGCCGCCGAACTTGCCGAATGGCGCCTCTCCCTGGACGGCTGAGAAGTCGGGATCATTGACCAGGAATATTGCGACTTTGCCTTTCAGGTCCGCGCCCTTGAAGTCGTCCCACTGACGCTCGGGCGCGTTGACCCCGTACCCGACGAAGACCACAGGTGCCTTCTCGATCTGCGCTGCGTCCGCAGGCCTGAGCGTCGATACGTAGATCTCTTTGCCGAGCGTGACCGGCATCTGCCCTTGAGCGCCGGCAAAGGCCATCGTTCCCTTGCCCAGCGTGGTGTGCAGCAGGGGAACCGTCTGCAGCCACCGCCCGTCCGGGCCTCCCGGTTCGAGCCCCACATCCTGCATGCGGGCGATCAGATAGCCGATCGTCCGCTCCTCACCCTTGGTGCCGGGCGCGCGTCCTTCGAAGGCATCGGACGCGAGCGTCTTGACGTCTTGAACGATGCGCTCCGGCTCTACGGAGACTTTGGCGTGGGCGGGTAAGGAGAATGCGGGCAGGGCGGATGCGGACAAGGCAGCGGCGATCAGGAGTGTTCGGTTCATGGCTCCTATCCTAGCCACCGAACCCGCCGTGGCAACCTTGTCGCCTGCCACCGCCTTGGGCATCGTGTCACGAAGCCTTGCCCAGAGAACGGAGGCGGCAACCTCCTGCAACTCCCGAAGCTTCATCGGTGCGCTGACCTCGCGAACCCGCGCGCTCGCACAACTGAACACGGATGGTGACAGCCCGCGTTGAAATCCGGGGCGCTCCACCCACATCTCCGCGCACGCGGTCGCGCCTTGACCGATACGAACATTTCCGGAACACCGCCACCCATGAGCCTGACCCACATCACCGTGCGCGGTGCGCGCGAGCACAACCTCAAGGGCGTGGACATCGCCCTCCCGCGCGACAAGCTGATCGTCATCACCGGGCTTTCCGGCTCGGGCAAGTCGAGCCTGGCGTTCGACACGATATATGCCGAGGGGCAGCGTCGCTATGTCGAGAGCCTGAGCGCTTATGCGCGCCAGTTCCTTGAGATGATGCAGAAGCCCGACGTGGAGCATATCGACGGCCTGAGCCCCGCAATCTCGATCGAGCAGAAGACGACGAGCCGCAACCCGCGCTCGACGGTCGCCACGGTGACCGAGATCTGGGACTACATGCGCCTGCTCTGGGCGCGCGTGGGCATTCCCTATTCGCCCGCCACTGGCTTGCCGATCGAGGCGCAGACGGTGTCCAACATGGTCGACCGCGTCATGGCGCTGCCCGAGGGCACGCGCGCCTACTTGCTCGCGCCGGTCGTGCGCGGCCGCAAGGGCGAGTACCGCAAGGAGCTCGCCGACTGGCAGCGCGCCGGCTACGCCCGCGTGCGGATCGACGGCGAGCTCTACGCGATCGAGGACGCGCCTGCGCTCGACAAGAAGTACAAGCACGACATCGAAGTCGTGGTCGACCGCATCGCGGTGAAGGACGGCATCCAGACGCGTTTGGCCGACAGCTTCGAGCAGGCGCTGAAGCTGGCCGAGGGGCTGGCCTATGTCGATCTTGCCGATAGCGTCGTGCCGGGGCGTGAGGACGGAGGAGAAGGCACCAACCTCAAGGGCGCCGGCCTGCCTGCCAACCGCATCGTTTTTTCCGAGAAGTTCGCCTGCCCGGTCAGCGGCTTCACCATCGAGGAGATCGAGCCGCGGCTGTTCTCCTTCAACGCCCCGCAAGGCGCGTGCCCGGCCTGCGATGGGCTGGGCGAGAAGCTGCTGTTCGATCCGCAGCTGGTGGTCCCCAACGAAGGGCTGAGCCTCAAGAAGGGCGCCGTCGTGCCCTGGGCCAAGTCCAACCCGCCGAGCCCTTACTACATGCAGGTCCTCTCCAGCCTGGCTGAGCATTTCGGCTTCGCGCTTGAGACGCCGTGGGAGGAGCTGCCCGAGGAGCACCGCGACGCCATCCTGTTCGGCACCAAGGGCAAGGCCGTCCCGCTCACCTTCAAGGACGGGCGCAAGAGCTACACCGTCAACAAGGCGTTTGAGGGGGTGATCGGCAACCTCAACCGCCGCATGCTCCAGACCGACAGCGCCTGGATGCGCGAGGAGCTGGGCAAGTTCCAGACCGCGCAGCCGTGCGAGGTGTGCCACGGCAAGCGCCTCAAGCCCGAGGCGCTCTCGGTCAAGATCGCGCAGTCTGACATCGCCACCGCCGCCCGCCTCTCGGTGGCGGACGCCCACGCCTGGTTCGGCGAACTCGATGCCAAGCTCACCCCGCAGCAGAGCCAGATCGCCAAGGCCATCCTCAAGGAGATCAACGAGCGGCTGGGCTTCCTCAACAACGTCGGGCTCGACTACCTCAACCTCGACCGCACCAGCGGCACCCTCAGCGGCGGCGAGAGCCAGCGCATCCGCCTCGCCAGCCAGATCGGCTCGGGGCTGTCCGGCGTGCTCTACGTGCTCGACGAGCCCTCGATCGGGCTCCACCAGCGCGACAACGACATGCTGCTCGCCACGCTGAAACGCCTGCGCGACCTCGGCAACACCGTCATCGTCGTCGAGCATGACGAGGATGCGATCCGCGCCGCCGACTACATCGTGGATCTCGGCCCCGGCGCCGGCGTCCACGGCGGCGAGGTGGTGGCCGAAGGCACGCTCAAGCAAGTGCTCAAGAGCAAGAACAGCCTCACCGCCGCCTACCTCAACGGCACGCGGGAGATCGCGGTCCCCAAGCAGCGCCGCAAGGGCAACAAGAAGTTCGTGACCGTAGAGAACGCGCGCGCCAACAACCTCAAGGGCGTCACCGCCAAGTTCCCGCTCGGCACCTTCTGCTGCGTGACGGGGGTTTCGGGCTCGGGCAAGTCCTCGCTCACCATCGACACCTTGCAGGCCGGCGCCTCACGCCAGCTCAACGGCGCGCGGGTGATCGCGGGCGCGCACGACAAGATCACCGGGCTTGAGAACTGCGACAAGGTGATCGAGATCGACCAGTCCCCGATCGGCCGCACCCCGCGCTCCAACCCGGCCACCTACACCGGCGCCTTCACCGTGATCCGCGACTGGTTCGCCGGCCTGCCCGAAAGCGCCGCGCGCGGGTACAAGCCGGGGCGCTTCAGCTTCAACGTCAAGGGCGGCCGCTGCGAGGCATGCCAGGGCGACGGCCTCATCAAGATCGAGATGCACTTCCTGCCCGACGTCTACGTCACCTGCGAGGAGTGCCACGGCAAGCGCTACAACCGCGAGACGCTGGAGGTGAAGTTCAAGGGCATGTCCATCGCCGACGTGCTCGACATGACGATCGAGGATGCCGAGGAGTTCTTCAAGGCCGTCCCCCCCATCCGCGACCGCATGCACATGCTCAACGAAGTGGGGCTGGGCTACGTCAAGGTCGGCCAGCAGGCGACCACGCTGTCAGGCGGCGAGGCGCAGCGCGTGAAGCTCGCCAAGGAACTGGCGCGACGCTCCACCGGGCAGACGCTCTACATCCTCGACGAGCCGACCACCGGCCTCCACTTCGAGGACGTGCGCAAGCTGCTCGAAGTGCTCCAGCGCCTCGTCGACCAGGGCAACTCGGTGGTGGTGATCGAACACAACCTCGACGTCATCAAGGTGGCCGACTGGATCATCGACCTCGGCCCCGAAGGCGGCGTCCGCGGTGGCGAGATCGTCGCGACGGGTACGCCGGAGGAAGTGGCGGCCAACCCGGCGAGCTTTACGGGGCGGTACTTGAAGCCGTTGTTGGAGAAGGCCAGCGTCAAGGTCGACTAGTCGGCCCACATCGTCGCGGAGATGATCCAGAACCGGTTACCGCCACGACACGCCATTCTGTTGAAGAAGAAGGTCTCAGGCGTAGGCGCAGAGACGCGGAGAAGAGAGGGAAGGTACGAGGGCCACAGCCCTCGCGCTCCCCGAAGTTGGTGACATTAGCCTGAACAACTATACAATGAGTTTGATTGATCGCGCTACGAGGCTGGCTTGCCTTTAAAGAACCTTCCGAGCGAACGTGAACCCATCACCCTTGAGGCGCATTTGGAGCGTCTGGAGCGACGACGCGTCGAACTTGGCCGGGATATCGAAGTCCCTCGGAACTCGGGCGAACGTCGCACAGCTTCGAAACGTGCGCTACTTGCCGCCATTGAAGCGACTGGCAAGAAACGGTGACGCGCCCGCCACTTTCGCGATGATAATACGACGATTTTTAGACAATAAGGTCAGCTTTCCGGAGCAAACATATCACCCATGCCACGATCTTTTGGCTTCTTTTCCCGTGGCGCTTTCACAAGATCGGCAATCTTCTTGGCTTCTATGTAGGTCCGAACGTAGTCGCCGAGTAGATCGTCTGACACCTTCGGCAGGTCAGCCTCTGCAGTGACAACTGCATGCACGCCGTCGCGATCGTCACCTGATAAGTCGATTAGTTCTGTACGGGCGCTCGCCCAGTCTCCTTTACAATGAGCCTGACGTCCAAGCGCGAGGTAAACCGCCAATTTTTCACGGCTAAGAACAGCCTTCCTCGGCTGTAGAAGCGGAATTACGGCTTGGCCGTTGTCGTCTACGTACCAGCAACTTGCCTTGGCTCTGACGAGTACATCAGGCCCCCATTGGATCATACTAATTGTTTTCAGGCGAGCTTCAGGAAAATCAGCAAAAGACTTAGCACCGACCGGCCTTTGTTTTCCAAGATAGCAAAGCGCCGTTACGCAATTTGAGATTCGCTTCGGTCGGGCGAACAATGACCTCTGGACCGCGAGTGGATCAAGCACGCCTTGCAAGCACGCGGGCAACACGTCCCATGTGTAATCGTGCCGTATGCCAAAGCCACCTTTGTCGAACTCCATGATTTTGAAGGCGGTTGCCTCCACATCACCGGGATCGGTAACACTGACAACTGACAAAGCGAGGGGTGCGCTTGAACGGCTCATACAGGCTTCCTTTACGAGGAAGCAAAAGTACATAAAGAGAACGGGGTGTCAATCAGCTTAGCTTTGCTTTGCTGTGGAAACTAGAAATTAACTGATCTGAAATCCGGCGATCCGCATTACGCCCCTCATCGAAAAGGCGTCGAGCCGCAAACCAAGGACCTGTTCGGTCGTGTGACATGTCCGACAGTTTAGTCGCACTTGAGTGCTTATAGAAATCGAAGAAAGGCCGCAGTATTTCTAAGTCGTCGGGGTTCAAATCAATAGTTGCTAAAATCCTTCGACCTAGTGTGGGACTAAATTGCATCGCTCGCCCCACAATAGGCGATTTACTGCTTTCGCGAAATTCAGCAAAGACGCTTGGTTCAACCGGACCAAAATCCCAGGCTTCGAATTGCTGACGGATCAGGGGCCGTTTGAAAGTGCAAAGATAGTCTGCATGGCAGAAGTACAACATCTTCTGCAGCTTCATTGGAGTGACCTGGATTTTTTCCTGATCCGACCAATCCAGAAGCAGGTTCGCTAATCCCTTTATCTCGTAAGGTGTGGGACTTTTCGCGTCGCTCAACTCTCGTACCACCGCGTACATTGGTGTGTTCTTTCTAGACCTTTGAGCCGTTAGACCTTTCGCAATGTCGAAGTAGAATTGACATGAGGTTATCCACAGAGACATGCGGCTTGTCCACAACCGCGTCTATCCTCAGGTTTGTCGTCTTACAAGAACAAAAAGGGAACTAATCCCTTTCCTACATACGTCCAGCTGATGTAACCATATCGGTTTAAGCGGTGTGTCGGCGTTCTATCGCACACTCAGATAAGAGGTGGGCTATGTCGGACAGTTCAGAAGCGAATGGCTCCGGGCCGAGCTATCCCACGTCGTTCGGGCGGGGGTGGATACCGGCCGATCGGAATATTGGCTTGCCGGACGATGCGTTCCTCGCCGCGACGGGCAGGGCGACCGCCGCCGCTGGCAGGGGAGCAGAGCGCCCCATTCGCGAGGCGGCGGCGCATGGGTATGCGGGGCCTGTCGACGATACCTTGAATGGCTCCCCTCCCGCGGACGGGCTGGAACCCAGAACCAACCACAATTCCTGGACTCCGGCGCGCAAGGCGGCGTTTCTGCATCATCTGGCCGAGAAGGGGAACGTGCGGGCCTCGGCGGCGCGGGTGGCGCTGTCGCACCAGTCGGCTTATGTGGCGCGGCGGCGGGATCGGGCGTTCAAGGCCGCATGGGATGCGGCGCTGGTGCTCGCGCGCGAGGCGGCGGCGCAAGTGCTCGCCACGCGGGCGATCGACGGGATCGAGGAGCCCGTCTGGTTCCGGGGCGAGCAAGTCGGCATGCGCTGTCGCCATGACTCGCGCCTGCTGCTCGCGCACCTCGCGCGGCTCGACAAGGCGGCCGAGGAAACCGACGCGGGCGACTATGCCGAGCGCTTCGACGAGCTGGTCGCGCAAGTCGCAGGCGAACTGCCGGATGCGGAACTGACCGATCCGGGGGAGGGCTGGTCCGAGCCGGCGCCGCTGCTCCCCCAGCCCCGCGAGCTCTGGGCCGACCGCATGGCGCACCAGCTCCAGCGCGCGGCGAACGAGGAATGGCGCGCGGCGATGCGGGCCGGCACCGCGACGCGCGACGATGCGCCCTCCGAGCTGCACTCGCCCTGGTTCGATGCCGCGCTTGCCGAGTGGGACGCCTGGCACACGCGCGCCTGCGCCGTCGTCGATGCCGCCGTGGCCAGCGAGAGCAAGGGGCCACCGACCAAGGTGTTCCCCCACGTCGAGTTCGACATGGCGGCCTTCTACGCCGACGACGAGGACTTCGCCGACGATGACAGCGACGCGGACGATCCGCGGCCGCACTGGGCCGACCTGGGCTATGGCCAGGAGGACGTGGTGCTCGAATACAAGTCGATGGAGCTGGGTGGAGGGATGGTTGGGGCGGGGGCCGGCCTCTTGCCCCTGGACACCGGCAATTGCGGCAACTCCGGCGGCGATCAGGCCCCGGTGCGGGCCGCCGCGCGCCCCGCGCCGAGCTTGCGCGCCACCCGCCAGCCCAGCGCCTTGGCGCGGTTGGACGCGGGCCAGCGCCCCGGACGCGCCGGCTCCATGCCCCATTGGCGCAGCAGCCCGTTGAACGCGCGCGCGTCGGCCTCGGCAAAGCTCCACGCCGAGCGCCAGGTGATCGAGAGCGAGATGGACGGCTCCGGCCCATTGCGCACGAAATGCGGCGCCATGACCGGCACGTAGAGCGCCTCGCCAGGGGCCAGCGCGAACTCGGTGCCATCAGCCAGCAGCTCCTCGCGCCACTGAAGCTCGCGTCCGCCTCCGGTGTGGTAGGTCTCGTGCACGGTGTCAGGCGCGTAGAGCGGGTCGCCGGCGGGGAACTGGGTCATCACCTTGGACCCGCGCACCTGCAGCAGGATGTTGTGCTCGGGATCGAAGTGGTAGGGCGTGACGCTGCGGGGCGAGCTGATGAAGATGAACGCCTGGGTCTTGAGCATCCTCCCGGTCTTGCGCTCGATCTCGGGGCGAAGCTCGGCCAGCAGCGCCTCCAGCAGGGCAGCGTAAGGCGGGTGCTGCTCCACGTTCTTCAGCACGGCCCAGGAATTCGCGCTCTCGATCCGGCGGATGGTCTCGCCGATGGGCAAGCCGGTGGGGGCAGGCTTGCCGGCGATGCCGATGGGCTGGTCGCCCGCGTTGTACTCGACCGAGGCGGCGGGCAGGCTCTCCGCCAGCGCGGCCAGCGCCTCGCGCTCCAGCAGCGGGTGATGGTCGAGGGTGTGGGGCAGGACGTGCGGCACCTCGGGGTAGGAGGCGGCGAACGTCTCGCGGGCGTTGGAGGGAAACACAGTCATTTGCGGCGAGTCTCGGCACGGAGGAGCTGACGGAACGCGAAACGGCGGGCAGAGCCACCAATGGCGATGGAGATCCGCCCGATCTCGCGCCGCTCGCGCCAGATGTGGTCGATCATCGGATGATCCGCAGCGGCGCAACTGTCAGTCCAGGCGATCTCGGGGCGGGAGAGGATGGCCAGGTTCTCGCGCTGCAGCAGGACGCCGGGGGAGAACTTGGCGAACCCCTCGTCGAACGCGGTCTTGAACGAGAACGCGCCGGGCGGGGTCAGGAAGCTGGCGAGCATGGCAATGGGCCGGTCGTCTAGCGAGAGGGTGAGGCGTTCGAGGCGGCCTCGCTCCGCCGCGCCAGCCAGGCTTTCAGCGAACAGCGCGGCGGTGGCGGGGGACGAGGCGAGGGCGGAGCCAGCCTGGCCTTTCCACCCGGCAGCCTCGAGGCGGAGAAAGTCCTGGCACCAGGCCTCCAGCCCCTCGCCGTCGGTGGAGCGGGTGAAGGCGACGGTGCCCTCGTCGGCCAGCCGATTGGCTTGCCGCCGCAGCTCCTTGCGCTTCTTGCCCGACAGCGAGGCGTCCCAGTACGCTTCCGGCGTGAGATCGGACGCCAGCATCGCCCGCTCTTCGCGGTGGACCACTTCGGCATAACGCCGCTCGCTGGCGAGCAACTGGTTCAGCGCGGCGTGCAGCGGGCCGTCGAGCGGTAGGTCACGCAAGTGCAGGAACAGAGCGGCGCCTGCGTTTTCGTCAGCCCATCGCAGGAGCGCTTGCCAGAACGGCACTTCGGCTCCCTGGGTCACCAGCGGCGCGCCGCTGAACATGTTAGGATGCAGCCAGTTCGCCAGGTTCGGGAAGGGGTAGCGATAGTACCGGTTTGGCCGCACAACAGGCAGCAACCCGGCTAGTTTTCCGCGGAACTCAAAGCGGAGGAGGCTGATTTGGGAGGGAAGCTGCCGAAGCGAAGGGAGAAGGTACCAGCTCTCGTAGAACGGGTTTGGTTCGCCAGCCCACTCAGCGAGCGCATCCCAAGCGGCGACTTGTGCAGCATCCTCCATGCTCTCCCAGGACACACAAGCGAGCGTGCCGGGGCCATGTTGCGGGGGCGGCTGGATAGCCGGTTGCAGCTCGATCTCCGGCTTGGCCGCCACCGCCTCGTTAACCTCCGCCACACGCGCAGAATGGTCGCGCCGGGTGCGATTAGCAGGGCTGAGTCAAGAGCTGCCTAACGGCGATGGTTAAGAAGGTGCCTCGTCCGGTAGAAACCGAACGGGACGAGGAACGCCACGAACCAGTCAGCCCGCGAGCGGACCAGCAAGAGCAGCCAGAAGCAGCAGTGCTACGATGTTGGTGATCTTGATCATCGGATTCACGGCTGGACCTGCGGTGTCCTTGTAGGGGTCGCCCACCGTATCGCCGGTGACAGCCGCCTTGTGCGCCTCGGAGCCTTTGCCGCCGTGGTGCCCGTCTTCGATGTACTTCTTGGCGTTGTCCCATGCTCCGCCGCCCGAAGTCATCGACAGGGCCACGAACAGGCCGCTGACAATTACGCCGAGCAGCAGCGCTCCCAGCGCGGCAAAGCCGTTCTCCTGGCCGGCTACCAACGTGATCACGAAGTAGACCAGGATGGGGGCGAGAACCGGCAGCAGCGAGGGTAAGATCATCTCCTTGATCGCCGCTTTGGTGACGAGGTCCACGGTGCGGGCGTAGTTGGGGCGGCTAGTCCCGGCCATTATACCGGGGTTCTCAAGGAACTGCTCGCGTACGTCGATGACAACGTCGCCAGCGGCTCGGCCAACTGCCGTCATGCCCATCGCGCCGAAGAGGTAGGGCAGCAGGGCGCCGAGTAGTAGCCCGACAATCACGTACGGGTTCTCCAGGCTGAAATCGACGGTGAGGCCGGGAAAGAAGGTGCGAAGGTCCGTAGTGTAGGCTGCGAACAGCACGAGAGCGGCAAGTCCGGCAGAGCCGATAGCGTACCCTTTTGTGACCGCCTTGGTGGTGTTGCCCACCGCATCGAGAGCATCTGTTTTCTCCCGTACAGCGTCGTCGAGCCCAGCCATTTCAGCAATTCCGCCTGCGTTGTCGGTAACGGGGCCATAGGCATCAAGAGCAACTACCATCCCCGCGAGAGCCAGCATTGCCGTCGCGGCGTAGGCGATTCCGATGAGACCTGCCAATTGGTACGCGACCACAATACCGGCCACGATGACCAGCGTCGGCAAAGCCGTAGCTTCAAGGCTGATTGCCAGCCCTTGGATGACGTTAGTTCCGTGGCCAGTCACAGAAGCTTTCGCGATCGACTTGACCGGTCGAAAGCCCGTCCCGGTGTAGTATTCTGTAATCCAGATGATCAGCCCTGTAATTGCCAGTCCCACCAGTGAGCACCAGAACAAGTCCGTCCCAGTGAAAGGGTTGGCGTTGAGCGTACCGCCAACCGTGCCCCCCATGTCACCTTCCCGCACGAGCCAGATGCAGCCGTAGATCGCGGGGACGGAGAGCGCTGTGGTGACGAAAAATCCCTTGTACATGGCACCCATGATCGACTGCTTTGAGCCCAGCCGCACGAAGTACGTGCCGATGATCGAAGTGATGATACATGCGCCGCCGATCAGAAGCGGAAGAGTCATTAGTGGTAGAAGATCGTCGCCGAGGCCGGTGACTAGTAGGGCCGTGAGCACCATGGTCGCTCCTACCGTGACCACGTAGGTCTCGAATAGGTCAGCAGCCATCCCAGCGCAGTCGCCTACGTTGTCTCCCACATTGTCCGCGATCACGGCGGGGTTACGGGGGTCGTCCTCAGGGATGCCGACTTCGACTTTGCCTACGAGGTCAGCACCAACGTCTGCCGCTTTTGTGAAAATGCCGCCACCCAATCGTGCGAAGATCGAAATGAGCGACGCTCCGAAAGCGAGGGCAACCAGCCCATCCACGACAGTGCGTTCCGTACCTCCTACTCCGTAACCGCCAATCACCGTCAGGTAGTAGAAGAAGCAGGAGATCGCCAGCAGAGCGAGGCCTGCGACCAACATGCCGGTGATCGCACCTGCCCGAAAGGCAAGAGTCAGCCCCTGCTGGAGGCCTTTTTGGGCCGCCGCCGCGGTTCGTACATTGGCCCGAACCGAAACGTTCATCCCGATGAAGCCAGTGACCCCAGAGAGTACGGCCCCAATCACAAATCCACTCGCCTGCACCAAGCCATGGGTAGCCGCGATTATGATTGCGACGACGGCCCCGACGATTGCAATTGTAGTGTACTGCCGTCGAAGATAGGCCTGCGCACCTTCCTGGATGGCGGCTGCGATTTCCTGCATTCTTTCCGAACCGGCAGGAGAACCAAGAACCTGTCTACTGGTGATGAGGCCGTAGACTACGGCCACAAACCCCAGGATAATTGCGATCGTGATGAGGTTCACGCAACATCCCCTTTTCCCATGTTTGAACTATTCTGTTCTTGCGGCAACGTTTCGCTGCTCTGGACAAAGGGCTATAGACTGCTTGGAGAGGTGGCAAGCAGCATCGTTCAAGCCGCTCCACTACAGCGCGCTTGTTAGTGCTCGTAGCCGAGGCGCGCTGGAGGTGGGATAATCTGACCGTCGAACAAAAGAACGAGTCCTTCGCCCTCGGTGATCCGCCCGATACAATGCAGCTTTTGGGCTTGCTCCTTAGCGGCTGCGATCAAATCATCACGGATCCGAGGCGGTGCGGCGAAGAGGAGGCAATAGTCGTCACCTGCGGTGGCGGCAAAGAGGCACGACGTCAGGGTGCACCCAAGACTGGACATGTACTCGTCAGAAAGAGGAAGGCGATCCAGTTCCACGACTGCAGCAAGCCCGCTTGCAGCGGCCAGCCGGCCTGCGTCAATCAAGACCCCATCCGAAACGTCCATCATCGCGTGGACCAAAGGAGCCAGTGCAACTCCCAGCGATACGTCCGGCATCGGCGTCCGGTACCGGCTGACGAGTGTGTCGCGGTCGGCGCTTTGCGCCTTATGCTCGCCTCGAAGAATGCCGAGGCCGAGTCCTGCATCGCCGAGAGACCCGGTCACCCACAGTTCATCACCGACGCACGCGCCGCCTCGTGAAGGGACCTCGACCCCGGCAGCAGGCTCGCCCAGCGCCACAAGGGAAAAGCTGCGGGCCGATCCGTTCGGTTGACGCACTGTGTCTCCGCCAAGGAGCGGGATACTGTAGGTCTCACATGCCAGCCGCAGCCCGCGGAGGAACGCAGCATTCCATTCGTCGGCAGTTGATAGCGCATAGCTAAGCAGACAGCCTCTCGGCACCGCGCCTTTTGCGGCCAAATCCGAGACGTTGGTAGCAACCAGTTTCCAGGCGACGGTCTCTGGTGGGTCTGCCGAAAGGAAGTGTACGCCCTCGACGATCGAATCCATCGTCAGCACCAGGCGCGTTCCGCCGATTTCGAGAACTGCTGCATCATCAGCCAGTTGTCGTGCCGCTGACGACGTCGCCAGCGCACGCAGAGCGGTGATAAAGGCGGCTTCAGTGCTCACCGCCCAGCAGTGGCGCTTAGGGCAGGCCGTGTCGAGATCGAAACCGCCTTGGGGTTTAGCGCACTTGCTTCGCCACGGCATCGAGCACACCGTTCACGAACTTAGTCTCGCGGGTATCGAAAAAGGCGTGAGCCACGTCGAGATACTCGCTGATAGCAGTTCCGGTCGGCACGTCGGGCCTCGCGAGAAGCTCCCAAGCTCCGGCACGCAAAATCTGCAGCATCGTGCGATCCAGGCGCGCGATAGACCAACCCGTCGCAAGCTTGGTGGTGAGCAGCCCGTCGATCTCCTCGCGCCGGGCGAGTACGCCCTTAACGACGTCATCGAAGAACGCGACTTCGGCCTCCGCGTACTGGTCCTCGTCGATCTCGGCGCCGAGACGATGACGATGGAACTCATCAAGGAGCTGTGCCTGCGGCGTGCTCTCCATCTCGTGCTGATACAATGCCTGTACGGCAGCGAGGCGGGCAGCTGCGCGCGCCTTCGACTTGGCTTTCATATTCCTAGCCTTGTTTCGATCGAGCGCGCATGCGCGGGAAGCCCTTCGGCCTCTGCCAGAGCGATGGCCGCCGGTCCAACGGCGGCCAGCGCGCGCTCGTCGAGTTGAATGAAGCTGGTGCGTTTCATGAAATCGAGCACCGAGAGCCCGGAGGCGAAGCGTGCACGGCGGCCGGTTGGAAGGACGTGATTGGGGCCGGCGACGTAATCACCGACAGCCTCTGGGGTGTGGCGCCCCAGGAAAACACTGCCGGCATGACGGATGCGTGCGAACAGAGCTTCCGGCTCATCGGTGGCAATCTCCACGTGCTCGGCCGCCAGCGCATTGGCGAGGCGAGGAGCCTCATCCAGGCTTGCCACCTCTATGATGACGCCATGCTTCTTCCAGCTTTGCTCGGCAACACGCGCCGTCTGCAGCATGGATATTTCAACGCCTACCCGTTCAGCTACGGTATCCGCAAATACCGGGTCGTCAGTAATTAGGATGGATTGCGAGGACGGGTCATGCTCCGCCTGGCTCAAGAGGTCGGCGGCTATCCATTCCGGCTCGTTTTTGCCATCCGCGATCACAAGGATCTCGCTAGGGCCAGCAACCATGTCGATGCCCACAACCCCGTACAGCTGCCGCTTTGCTTCGGCTACCCAGGCGTTACCCGGCCCGGTGATCACGTCGACTGCCTGGATGTGTTGAGTGCCGTACGCGAGTGCACCAATCGCTTGTGCTCCGCCGATACGCCAGATCTCGTCCACTCCTGCGAGGTAAGCTGCACCGAGTACTAGCGGATTGATGATGCCTTTCGGAGTTGGGGTGACGACGACTAGCCGCTCGACGCCGGCGACCTTCGCGGGAATGGCATTCATGAGCAGCGAGGATGGGTAGGCTGCACGACCGCCAGGTACGTAAAGCCCAGCAGCGTCGACAGGGCTCCATTTGGCACCGAGGCGAACACCTATCTCATCTGTAAAATCGCGGTCTTCGGGCTTCTGCGCTTCGTGATATGCGCGGATACGCTGTGCTGCCAGTTCGAGCGCTGCGCGTAGTCCGGGCTCGAGTGCATCAAAAGCGTGACGGCAGGCGGACAGTTCGATCCGCCAGGAAGCATCGTCGGTGAGGTCGTGCCCGTCAAACCGGCACGTCAGTTCCGCCACCGCTTCGTCGCCGCGGTTGCGCACATCGGCAAGAATAAGTGAGACGTCGCGAGCGACGTTCTCATCGCTTTCCCGGCGCTCCCGGACCAGACGCTGAAACGCTTGTTCAAAGCCGGCGTCTTGAGTGGAGAGCCGCTGCATCAGGCCGCTGCCTTCTTCTCGGCGACGAGCGCCCGGAAACGTTCGACCAAGGCGCCGACACGCTCATCCGTCTTGAGTGCGGCGCGGTTCACGATGAGCCGAGCCGAGATCTCCAGAATCGTGCTCGTCTCAATGAGACCGTTCTCGCGCAGTGTACGCCCGGTGGAAACCAGATCTACGATCCGGCTCGACAGCCCTAGGCTGGGTGCGAGTTCCATCGCCCCGTTGAGCTTCACCACTTCGGCCTGGATGCCCATTTTTTCGTAGTGACGGCGCGTGAGGTTTGGGTACTTGCTTGCGATCCTGAGATGCGAGCGGTTCGCACCGCTGACGTGTCCCTCCGGCTCGGCGACCGACAAACGACAGTGTCCGATATCCAGGTCTACTGGAGCATAGAGGTCGGAATAGGCGAACTCCTCCACAACGTCCGATCCGACGATCCCTGCCTGCGCTGCTCCGTGCGCCACGAAGGTCGCAACATCAAAAGCGCGGACTCTGATGAGGCGCATGTCTGCCTTCTCGCAGGCGAACGAGAGCGCTCTCGACTTCTTGTCGTGAAATTCGGCTTCGGGAACCACACCGGCGCGCGCCATCAGCGGCAGCGCTTCGTCAAGGATGCGGCCCTTTGGCACGGCAAAGATCAGCGGGGTTAGCATCATCGGGGCCTTAGGCGGCTGCCCCAGAAAGGGCAACATGAGAGCGGCGACTGCTCGTGGTTCAGCAGCTTTGGCGGATAGGGCTTGTTAATCTTCGTCCGGGGCGCGAGCACGGATGGCGAGGGCGTGAATTCGCTGTCCCGGAAGATCGCCCAAAGCTGCATTCACCATTCGCTGACGCTGCAACCGCGATACGCCGGCAAAGGCAGCGCTCTCGATCTCTACGGTGAAATGCGATTCGCCGCTGCCGTCATCGCCGGCGTGTCCGCGGTGCTGCGCGGTATCGTTGATGATCTGGAGCTGAGTGGGGGCGAATGCGTCGGTGAGACGCTGTCGCAGTTCTTGAGCAATTGGTCCGTTCATGCCTTCCATTTAGGCGAAGTGTCACCCATCTGAAAGCCGGTGAGCAAGCATAGATTTCACGGAAGATTTGAGGCGACGGGCCGCGCCTGCGGTTGGGTGGGTTGCGAAGAGGCTGGTGAATTCCGCGCGCCCGGACCGCGCTCATCAAGCTTCGATGGGCCTGGAGATTTCCGGTGGTTTTGCCTCGATCATGTGCGGCAGTTCAACGCCGGGTACGATTACTTCGAAGGGATGAGCTCGGAGGAGATCTTCGAAGCGCAGTCGCCGCTGCATGGGTGGGCTACATCGAGCCGTACCTTCCGCCCGGACGCCGGGGTCGATGAGGCGCCGCGCTGGGCCGACTTCTCCGATCCGCTAGAGGCGATCAGCGCACGGGCCAGGTCGCACGTTCGCGAACGGCGTCACCATGTGCGCGGCGCGAGCTCCGTTTTCTCGCCTTCGGAGCAGCGCGCAATGGCGACGTTGGGGCTTGACGCAGACGCTGATCGCATGGCGCTTCGTCGCCGTTATACTGCACTCGTGCGTCAGTTTCACCCAGATCATAACGGGGGGGATCGATCCCGCGAGGGGCGGCTCCGCCAGGTGGTTGAAGCATATCAACTGTTGCGGAAAGCGACAGCATTCGCGTGACTGCTTATACTTTTTTTGGATCGGACTGGGTCTGACGCTGAGCTGAAAAGCCGAACCCCCGCGAAGGGGTGACGCGGGGGCTCCATCTCAAGTTTATGCCCGAATTCTATTACCAGAAGAAGTCATAGATCACATCAACGACTCGACCGTTGTATACGTCCACCAGCACGACGTCATCGTAGTAGCGCACCCAACGGTAGGGGCCGTAAACGGCCGGAAGCCTGTACTGCCATGGATCGGAAATCCAGTAGCGCTGACCGTAAAAGAACGTGCCAAGAGTGAAGCCCACGGCGATCCGGCGATAACTGTAGCTGGAGTAGGGGGCATAGTAGCGGCCGGCGCGATAGACGTTCTGGTTCCGCGCCCGGTACCTAGTCCAGTCATACCGACTGTTGTTGCGCCAGCCTCTGTCCCAGTTGCGGCTATCGCGAGATCCGCTGCGCCAGTTATAGTCCTGCCGATCCCTGCCTTGGATGACCGTGCGGGATTTAATCTGCCGGTCTGCCCGACTGCCGTTCCAATCGCCGCGCCGATCGCGCCATCTTTCAGCAGACCTGTCGCTTTGACGCTCATTCCGGTCGGACCAGCGATTGTCATTTCGGTCGATGCTGCGCTCACGCTGTTCCGTGACACCTTGGGAGTCGCGCCAGTCGCGGGATCCCTGCCACTGCCGTTGCTGGTCCCAGGTTCTTCCCCGGTCGTTGCGATCTCTGCTACTGGAGGACTCGACGTTGCCTGCGCGCCAATTGCCGCGTGTTTCGGAAGAACGACTTGCTTGTGCTCCGGCAGTTGCCGTTGCGGACGGCGATTGCCGCTGCGCGCGCCTCTCCATTCTACGCTCGCGATCTTGCAGGTCTTGCGGAGTTAGGCGGCCGTCGCTGCGAGCACCCACTCGTTCACTGCGCTCTTGCGCTGTTGCGAGCGTTGGGGCTGTCATCGCCATCGCGGCGAGTACTAGCGCGCTCACGCCGGCGGCTCTTCCGACCCCTCGACCAGCTTTGTTAACTTTTGCCATCTGTCCCATTCTCCGAAGGGACGGGTCGCACGGCGATCGCGGCCTGTCCATAGAACGGGTTTAACCAACATCCGCTGTCGGCTGACTGAACCAGCACCATGCCTACCGTTCAGGTTCGTCATAGGAAACCTGAACGGTAGGGGCATAGTTTTAGCGGGTCAACTTCTTGTAGGCGAGCGCTGTCGGACGATCTGCAGCGTCTCCCAGGCGGCGGCGCTTATCCTCCTCGTAGGCAGCGAAGTTCCCCTCAAACCACTCGACGTGACTGTTGCCTTCGAAAGCCAGAATGTGGGTAGCAAGGCGATCGAGGAAGAAGCGGTCGTGGCTGATCACCACTGCGCAACCGGCAAAATTCTCGATCGCATCTTCCAGCGCGCCAAGCGTTTCGACGTCAAGGTCGTTGGTGGGTTCGTCGAGCAGAAGCACATTGCCGCCCTCCTTCAGCATCTTTGCCATGTGGACGCGATTGCGCTCACCACCAGACAACTTGCCAACGTTCTTCTGCTGATCCTGACCCTTGAAGTTGAAGGCCCCCACATAGGCACGGGTCGACATATCGTGGCCGTTGACCTTCATGTAGTCGAGGCCGTCCGAGATTTCCTCCCAAACGTTCTTCGATGCGTCCAGATGATCGCGGCTCTGGTCGACGAAGCCGAGGTGAACCGTGCTGCCGATCTCGATCGTGCCCTCGTCCGACTGCTCCTTGCCCGTGATAAGCTTAAACAGCGTGGACTTGCCGGCGCCGTTCGGGCCGATAACCCCGACGATACCGCCCGGCGGAAGCATGAACGACAAGTTTTCGAACAGCAGCTTGTCACCGTAGGCCTTCGTCAAGCCCTTGGCTTCGATCACCTTGCCGCCGAGCCGTTCGGGAACTTGGATGACGATTTGCGCCTTGCCGGGCTTGCGGTTGCTCTGCGCTTCCTGAAGTTGTTCGAACTTGCGGATACGCGCCTTCGACTTGGTCTGGCGAGCGGCGGGCGTCTGCCGGATCCACTCCAGCTCTTCCTTAAGCGCCTTGGAGCGGCCGGATTCTTCGCGCTCCTCTTGAGCTAGGCGCTTGGCCTTCTTCTCAAGATAAGTCGAGTAATTGCCCTCGTAGGGGAAGTACTTTCCGCGATCGAGTTCAAGAATCCAGCTAACGACATTGTCGAGAAAATAGCGATCGTGGGTGATCATCAGCACCGCGCCGGCGTATTCCTTGAGATGGTGCTCCAGCCACTCGACGGACTCGGCGTCGAGGTGGTTGGTCGGCTCGTCGAGCAGCAGGATGGAAGGCTTCTGAATCAACAGGCGAGTCAGCGCGACGCGCCGCTTCTCACCGCCTGACAAGCTGTTTACCGGCCAGTCGCCGGGAGGGCAGCGCAGCGCTTCCATGGCTAGTTCAAGTTGGCTGTCGAGCGACCAGCCGTCAACCGCGTCGATCTTCTCCTGGAGCGTTCCCATTTCCTCCATGAGAGCATCGAAATCGGCGTCCTCTGGTGGATCGGCCATGATGTTCGAGATCTCGTTGAACCGGTCCACCAGATCTGCAATCTCGCGCGCGCCGTCCTTCACGTTCTCCAGGACAGTCTTGCTGGGATCAAGCTCCGGCTCCTGCTCAAGGTAGCCGACCGTGATGTTCTCGCCGGCCCAGGCTTCGCCCGTGTAGTCGGTGTCGATGCCGGCCATGATCTTGATCAGCGTCGACTTGCCGGCGCCGTTCGGACCAACGATGCCGATCTTGGCGCCTTGGTAGAACTGCAGGCTGATGTCGGAAAGCACCGGCTTTTGCGCGCCGGGGAAAGTCTTGGTCATGCCTTTCATGACATAGGCGTACTGGGCGGCCATCAGAGATCCTCTGGGAATTTTGCGGGTGAGGGAAGTGGCGCGTGCTCTACAAGCGCACGGCGTTGACCGCAAGACTGGCGGGTTTGGGATCTCTGCGGGACACCTGATGCCTCCTGCACGGCGGCTTAGGTCGGCTGTCGCGGGGCTATCGGCGCCGCGCCACATCTGGCATGCTGTCTTCCAGAAGTACGACGGACCGGCTTGATGCTGAAAAGTACTCCAGCATAGCCTCATAGCCGCGAGGGCTGAGGCGCACGTAAACGCGTCGAGCGTCGCCCGGATCCGCCTCACGCGTAAGCAGCCCCTCACGTTCAAGAATGGAAATCCAACGTAGGGCCGTCGTTGAAGGGACTGCAGACCCGATGCAGGCGCTAGTGACAGAGACGCGGCGTCGTTCCTTCGCGGCAATGAACAGGTCGAGCAGAATGTCCCAAGCCGGTTCACCGAAAAGCTCGTCCGAACGGAAGATTTTATTCCTTCTGCGCCGATCGTCATAGGTCTGGCGAGCCAGTTCAACCCAGATGGGATGATCCTGATGCGTTGACTGCGGTTCAAACGCCTTGTCGGCAGGGCGAGAGACGCCGTTGCCCTCTGCGTGAGTCACCATTTCTAGCTCGCGAGCCATGGCGAGCAGATCGTTGGCGATGCCGATCAAGCGCATGGCCTTTGCACGGTTACGCATGACTTGTTCAGCTACGACCATCGACACACGGCCCCGACCGCAGCTTGGCTGCGGCTTGCATCTGGTTTCATAGTTTATCACGCCTCGTCTGAGGCTCCCGTCGCCGGCGCCGTTTAAGAGGCGCTACCCGGACGGAGAGCCGGTCCGCTCTGGAGTAACCATAAGCGGGGCGACTGGAGGACGTCTTGGTGATGCTACTCCGGTATGGAGGTTTTTGCTTTCAGTTCGAACTGCCTGCGCAAAGCGTGGATGGCCATGTCGACGTGCGCTGCGGCAACGTCGGCTTCTATTTGCTCCAGTTGGCCAAGGCAGTTCATCAGTGCTTTGTCGAGCTCTTCGGTATTCACCGGATTCAACACTGTTGGATGATCAAGCATTAAATCGGCCTCCACGGCGCAGGGCTAAGCCCTGCGATCGTCCTCTAATTGGACTGTTTTTCTGTTTGCGACCCGGATTGTTCCGGAGACATTTATACCTGCTTATATAACCAAAACCGATGTATATCGGCCTGAGCTTTGCGCTTCCATAGGTTGGAAGACCAGTTCTGCTCTCGCATGGCCTTTACGTAATGTGAGAGGAGAAACTAAGAATCCGCTAGTCAAACTACCGGAGTATACCGGATGTCCCAGCGGACAAGCTGTTCAGCCTAAGCTACCGAGATGCTCCGCATTAAGCTTGATAGTTGCTGCCTGCGCGAGTTCCGCAATCTGCTCGATGGTCGTGGCGCTAGCCAGGGGAGCGGCGATTCCAGGTTGCGCATTGAGCCACGCCAGCGCGACTTGTGCGGGAGTTGCACCTATCTTTCCAGCAACATCGCGTAGCCTGTGGAGCATGGCCCAACCGCCGTCTGCGGCAGCGTCGTCAAGTGATGAGGCGCGCGGGCTCCCCTCCCAATCCTTTGCAGCTCCGTACTTGCCGCTGAGAAATCCGGCGGCCAGTCCATAGTAGGGCATGACAGCGATGCCCTGCCGCCGGCAGAGGTCCTGCAGCAGCCCTTCGTAGGCATCCCGGGCGACGAGGTTGTATAGTGGCTGCGCTGCCGTAAATGGGCGGAGCTTCATGCGCTGTGCAGTTCCGTTAAGCTCAGCCAGTCTGTCGGGCGCATAATTAGAGACGCCCAGTTCGCGTATTTCGCCCGACTGACAAGGTCCATTGAAAGCGGAGACCACTTCATCAAGCGGGGTAACCTGATCGTCCCGGTGGACGTAGTAGAGGTCGACGTAGTCGGTACGCAGCCGCTCCAGCGATCCTGCGAGAGCCGAAGCGACAGCATCGGGCTGAAGCGCGCCCGGCGGCCCACCCATTCCAGTCTTCGTGCCGATGCGCATGTCGCCGCGAATACCGCGGCTCTCGAGCCACGCGCCTATGATCGCTTCCGACTCGCCGCCCTTGTTTCCAGGCACCCAGGCCGAGTACCCCTCGGCGGTGTCGATCATGCGTCCGCCCGCCTCGTAAAAGGCATCGAGCACAGCGAAACTACGATCCTGGTCGATAGTCCAGCCAAAGACGTTGCCTCCTAGCACGAGGCGGATGCCGCTCAGGCAGGGATGGTCGACCGGATCGCTGCTACCCACCAAACCGTTCCTTCAGTTCCAAGAGTGCAATGGCAGCCTGAGCCGCTTCTCCGCCCTTGTTCTTCTTCTCAGGGTCGGCACGAAGCAGAGCTTGAGCCTCATCTTCCACGGTAAGGATGCCGTTGCCAATGGCAACTCCGTCCATCGTCATTGCCATGATTCCGCGGGCGCTCTCACCCGCAACGATCTCGAAGTGGTACGTCTCGCCCCGAATGACCACGCCAATCGCCACAAACCCGTCGTAATCGCCTGTAGCCTCAGCCAGCGCGATCGCTCCGGGGATTTCGAGCGCACCCGGAACAGTGATGGTCTCGCTCTTGTGGCCCGCCGCCTTCAGAGCCCCGCGGGCGCCGGCGATCAGCATGTTGTTCAGGTGGTCGTAGAAGCGAGCTTCAACGATGAGGAACTTACCCATTCTGTTCTTCTCCGGCCCCGTCGATGGCGTGCTCGCCGACGATGTTGAGGCCGTAGCCTTCCAGCGCGACAAGCGAGTGATGCGTATTGGTGAGCAGGATCATGTCATGCACGCCCAACTCAGCCAGGATTTGTGCTCCGACACCATAGTCGCGCAGCTCTCCAAGGTCAGGCTGCTCACCGGCGCGCACGCGCTGCTTGATGTCGATCGAGCGTGACATCAGGCTCCACATCGGGCGGTTGATGAGCACGATAACGCCGCTTCCCGCCTTCCCGATGATCTCCATGGACCGGTGCAGCAAGTCGCTCCGCGGCCCTTGATGCTCACCCAGGATGTCGGCGAAGATCGAGAGCGTATGCATGCGCACCAGAGTCGGTTGGGATGGATCGATGCGTCCCTTGACCAGCGCCATCGTCTCTTCGCCGGTGGCTTGGTTGTAGTACGTGCGCGCACTCCACTGACCACCGAACCGGCTCTGAAACGTGAGGTCGGCTTTCTTTTCCACCATGCGATCGTGCCGCCGGCGATAGGCAATGAGGTCCCTGATCGTACCGATCTTCAGGTCGTGCATTCGGGCGAAGGCGATCAAGTCGTCCATGCGAGCCATGGTGCCGTCATCACGCATGATCTCGCAGATCACGCCCGAAGGGTTAAGGCCGGCGAGGCGAGAAATGTCTACCGCGGCTTCTGTATGGCCTGCGCGCACAAGCACGCCGCCATCGCGAGCGCGCAAGGGGAATACATGACCCGGCGTGACGATGTCATCACGCGACTTGGTGCCGTCGATGGCAACACTAATGGTGCGGGCTCGATCGGCAGCTGAGATGCCTGTGGTCACGCCCTCGCGTGCCTCGATTGAAACGGTGAAAGCGGTTTCGTGCCGCGTGCCGTTCTTAGGGCTCATGGCTTCAAGCCCAAGTTGCTCGCATCGCTGGGAACTGAGGGAGAGGCAGATAAGTCCGCGTCCGTGCGTCGCCATGAAATTGACTGCGGAAGGGGTGGCCATCTGGGCGGGAATCACCAGATCGCCTTCGTTCTCACGGTCCTCGTCATCCACCAGGATGAACATCCGGCCGTTGCGCGCTTCGTCGATGATTTCTTCAATGGGAACGAGCACCTGGCGATCGTCGTTGGACGACAATACGCGTTCAAGCTTGTTCAGTGTCTCTGCAGTGGGGTTCCAGTCGGGCTCGGTACAGTCGCGAAGAGTGTTTGCGTGGAGCCCTGCCGCTCGAGCTAGTCCAGAGCGGCTCATGGTGCCGTCTGCCACCAGCTTGCGAACTTTTTCAATCAGGTCAGTAGCCATTTGAGTGCCCGTATCACATTGTGCTGTGATCCGCTGTAGGCTGTACTCACATTCTGGGCAAGGCTGATTATTGCGATGTGAGGCTCGGAAAGGATGAAACGGGTCCGGCAAGCGAACCCCTTTCCATTCGAAGATTTCGAAGCCTGCCTTTAGGCTTGTTTCTTCCCGGCACTCATCATCTTGGAAATGTCGACCTGACCTGTTGCCAGACCACCCATGAAGCCGCCGTCGACGGGAAGGACGATGCCGTTCACCACGCTCGCCAGATCGGAGTTGATGAGTACCAGTGGACCCGCCTGCTCCTCGGGAGTGGTATAACGGCCTAGCGGCTCGGCGGCTGCATCGACGACTTCTTTACCGGAAGTGGCGTGGAAGGTCTCCATCATCGGCGTCTGCGTGGGCGAGGGGAGAGAGCAGTTGATGCGGATGCCCTTTTTGATGAGCTGCGCGCCCATGAACTGGGTCCAGACGATCACTGCTTCCTTGGAAAAGGCGTAGCCCTCAGCAACCTGGTCGGCGTTGGCTTCGCACCAGTCGAGGCCCGCCTGAAAACCTTGGGTCTGGAGAAGCTGCATGTGGACAGGGATACGGCGGCTCCAGCCCAGACCCCCCGTGGAGGCGATGGACACGATCGCACCCTTGCTGCCCATCAGCGGCACGACCTGTTCCGTCAGGTGGCGAGTGCCGAGAAAGTTGACCTTCATCGTGTCGAGCGGAGGAAATCCGCCGCCGCCGGGCAGGCCGGCGCAGTTGAACAGGGCATCGACCTTGCCGCCAACGCTGGCCACCCCGGCCTCGATCGATCCCGCGTCCCGCAGGTCCACTTTGTTGAACGAGGCCAGTGGCAGATCGACGTCTTTGTAGTCGAAACCGTGCACTTCAGCGCCGAGGTCGAGCAGAAGCTTGGCAGTGGCTTGGCCCATGCCGGAGAAGCAGCCGCTCACGATAACGCGTTTGCCTGCGTAGCCGAGAATGTCGCTCATGATCGTGATCCTTCCATTGTCCGGGCGCAGGGCCCTTAGGGGCGTAGCTATGCCGGGGCGCGCCAAAGCATCAACTGCCATTCGGCGTGATCGCGGCAGCGATGCTGTGCCCGACGAGCCAACGACCGGTCGGTTTGCCCCAACATCACAGCCGCCACGTCACTCAGGAGGGGCGGTTTGCCTCAAGCAGGTTCTGGTCCGCTGTGAGCAGCGTCAGCTTTTTTGCGCTCCCTGGCGGCGTGGCGGCGTTTTCGTTTGTCGAGCGCTTCACGGGTGGGGATATGCTCGTCCACGACGTCAGCCAGCACCGCGCCCCTCTCTCCTGGCGGCTTGGCGGGCCCCACGGTCGTATCGCAATACGTCTGTCGCTCGATTTCGGCATTCAGCAAGGCGCCAAGCAGAATGCCGTACGCCGACAGAAACAGCCACATCAGGAACACCACGATCGCAGAGAGGGATCCGTACATCGCGTTGTAATCACTGATGTATGCCACGTAGAGCGAGAAACCGAAGGAGACTGCGATCCAAAGCAGAGTTGCAAGCAGCGAGCCGGGGGTAAGCCATCGCCACTTTGCGGGGCGTCGATCGGGGCCATACCGCATGATCAGCGCAAATCCCGCAGTGCCGAGCGCAATTGCAGCTACCCAGGTGAGCCACTTGATCAGAGTGGCCGTCCCACCGCCCACCAGCACCGACGTCTGCGTCTGAATCCACGCGAAGACGCCACCTGCGAGAACTCCGGTCAGGGCAATCATCACGGCGGCCACCGTTAGGCCTGCCGCACGAAAAGTCAGTGCTATAAAGGAGCGCGTCTCGCGTTCTTCATTGATGATGTTGAGCGCGCTGATCATTCCGCTGGCCGCGCGCATGCCACCGTAGATGGCGAAGAATAGTGCTATGATCAGAGCAAGTCCGGTCACGCTTGAACTGGTGGTGACGATTTGAAGCAGCTGTTCTTCGATCAGCCTTGCCGCCTCTGCCGGAACGACATCCACCAACGCTGCCATCTGCTGCTGGACCCGCAAGGGATTGCCGACAAGGCCGTAGATCATCACGGTCGCGGCGATCAGCGGCGTGATCGCCAGAAACACGTAGAAGGCTAGCCCCGCCGCCAGAAGCCCCACCTCGTGAAAGCCGGTCATCACGTAGACCCGCTTCAGGATCTGTATCCAGGCCGGTGCCGGCAAGGACCATGGCGATGAAGCGGTCGCCCCCGGCGGGCTGGAAGGCTCGGACGTGTTCTCGGTCACGCAAAATCCTCCTTGATTGCGGGAACTATGATCCTGCACAGGCGATTAGGAAGCCGGAGGCGGAGACAAAGCTCGCTTCGAACCGGGGGGTGTTGCATACTACAGGGCATGTCCAAGCTAAGTGCCGGAAGCCAGCAATGTTCCCTCGTGCAGGGAGTTAGCGTTTGGCTTGGGAGTGCGGGTACGACCGCAGTGGCGCTCGCGCTGCTGAGCGCGCCTGCGCATGCCCAGGATGCGGTTCTTGTCGACCAGCCGAGCGCACCTGCTGCTGTGACTGAAGGGCTTCCGAACGACTCATTGAGGGCCGGCAGCGTTGCCATCCCCGAGCCGCCTGCCGAAGCGCCGCTGCCGCAGGTCGATCCCATCATTCCCGACGAGGAATTCAACAGCGCTGTGCCCGAACTGAGCGTAGATGACGATCCTGAGCTGGACAGGCCGCTGGAGTCCATCGAGAGCTTTGAGCGCCGCATCGCCGGGCAAGAGGCTGATGTCGCTCCGACAGAGGGTCAAGCGCTTCCGGCAGGAGATGGGGCGTTGGCGGATCAGGATCCGGTAGAGGAGATTGGCGACGCACCGATTCGGGACGCTGAACTGGCCGCGCCATTACCTCCGCTCGACCAGTTTGAGGTCGCGCCGGTGCAATTTGCCGAGGAAGAAGCGCTCGGTGCCGAGGCGCGGGTCGACTATGTGGTGAGGCTTGAGGGCCTGGATCCGGCGGACGGCTCCACGGATGCGGATCTCAGGGACATGTTCGAGAACTTGTCTGCGCTTGAGAAGGCCGATGGCGAAGCCGCTAATGTTGCCATGCTGTCAGCCAGACTGGATGAAGACGCCGAACTGTTGAAAACCATCCTCGCCTCGCAGGGTTGGTATAATGCCCAAGTGCGCACTCGGCTCGACCAGTCGGCGGTTGCTGAAGGTGGAGCCGTCGCGGCCGTGATCGAGGTGGCGCCCGGCAAGCGGTACACGTTCGCAGACATCAACATCGAGGCCGAGCCAACCGTCCCGCCAAACCTCATAGCCGAGAACCTTCCCTTGCAGGTCGGCAACCCCATCGTCGCAGAGCGGGTACAGGCCGCAGAGGCAAGAGTCGCTTTGGCCTTGCTTCAGAATGGCTACCCCTTTGCCGAACTGGGCGAACGCGACATCCTGCTCGATCAGACGACGGGCGACGGGGTCTACACGCTCCCTGTAGATGTTGGATCTCGCGCCCGCTTTGGAGGTTTCAATACTGAAGGAGATCT
Organism: Novosphingobium kalidii; assembly: GCF_040534015.1. NCBI lineage: Bacteria > Pseudomonadati > Pseudomonadota > Alphaproteobacteria > Sphingomonadales > Sphingomonadaceae > Novosphingobium > Novosphingobium kalidii. Next base: position 469,367 of record NZ_JBEWLY010000008.1, on the reverse strand, counting down.
CGCCTTTGGTGTTGAGCACATCAGGACGTTAGCGCGCTTCGAGAAGGGCGAACTCTACGACAGCCGCAAAGTGGACGACTTGCGAAAGGCTTTGATTGCGACCGGCCTTTTCTCAACCGTCTCTGTAGAGCCGAAGCGAACTGGCGAGGCGGCCGCCGAGGGTGCAGAGTACGTAACGATGCTTGTGAGGCAGGACGCCGGCCCCCCTCGCACCATTGCAGCGAGCGCTGGATATGCCGCTGGGCAGGGCTTCACGCTCGAGGCTACGTGGACTCACCGCAACATGTTCCCGCCGGAAGGAGCGTTGATCGTGCATGGCGTGGCCGGCACGCGTGAGCAGGGCGCAGGAGTCACATTCCGCCGTGCGAACGCGGGAAGGCGGGACCGCACATTCGAAATGATCGCTGAGGGGCTCCGCAGCGACTATAACGCGTACAACGCTCTGACGGGCCGACTTGCGGCGCGGGTGAGCTACGATTCCACGCAGATCTGGCAGAAGCGAGTGACTTACGCCTACGGTGCCGAAGTGCTCGGCACTGCGGAGCGGGAGTACGATTTCAGCGTGGGCGAACGGCGCCGGCGAACCTTCTACATTGCCTCGCTTAATGGACAATTGGGCTATGATACCACCGACGATCTGCTCAACCCTACAGAGGGCTTTCGGGTAACGGGCCTGCTGCAACCGGAAGGCTCGCTTCAGGGCGATTTCACGCCCTACGTGCGTGCTCGCCTGGATGCTTCAGCTTATCACCCGTTCGGTGAGAGCTTCGTTCTGGCCGGGCGCGTGGGCTTCGGTACCATCCAGGGGGCCGAGCGTTCTGAGATTGCGCCCTCACGACGGTTCTATTCGGGCGGCGGCGGCTCTGTTCGCGGGTTTGGCTTCCAGCAACTGGGGCCGCTTGACCCAAATGGCGACCCTATTGGAGGACGCAGCTTCAACGAAGGCTCGGTTGAGGGACGTTATCGCTTCGGAAACTACGGTATCGTTGCATTTGTTGACGTCGGGCAGTCCTACGCGTCCACAAAGCCGAAGTTCTCGGACTTGCGTTACGGGATCGGGATCGGTGGCCGTTTTTATACAAACTTCGGTCCCTTCCGCATAGACGTTGCCACGCCGCTTGATCGCCGTGCAGGAGAATCCAAGATCAATGTCTACGTCTCCATCGGGCAGGCTTTCTGATGGCGAATACGGAAGACGCGATGCCTCCGGCGCATGACGAGCAGGAGCTTCCCGACGGGAGTGGGGAAAGCGTCGCCGCCGGCAAACCTCGCCGAAGGTGGGGGCGGCGCGCCGCCAAGACGATAGCTGCCATCCTGATCGGTCTGGTGGTGCTCGCAGCCGCCATCGTGCTCGGGCTAAACACTGGTCCCGGCCGGCGCTTTGTCGCGGATCAGATCGCGGCGCTGGAATTCGAAAACGGCATGAAGATTCGCGTCGGCCGCATCGAGGGCAACCTCTACGGCGAAATGACGCTGTACCACCTTTCGGTGAGGGACCCGAAAGGGGAGTTCCTGTTCGCGCCTAAGGTCGTGGTGGACTGGCGGCCGTTCGAGTACATCAACAACCACGTGGACGTGCGCTCCGCTACGGCTGAGCGTATGATATTGAGGCGAACGCCGCAGTTCCGCGAAACACCTCCACCCGATCCCAACGAACCTCTGCTGCCCAATATCGATATCGATATTGGCAAACTGAAGGTCGACCGCTTTGTCATAGCGGAGCCCGTGACTGGCGAGCGGCGGATTGCCTCGATCCGTGCGCAGGCTCATATCTCCGATGGCCGGGCGCAGATCAGAGCGATAGGCGGGACCGTTGCCGCGCAAGGTGTTGCCGGAGGTGATCGTTTCCGCGTTTTACTTGATGCCGTTCCACAAGAGAACCGGCTGGCGATCGACCTCGCCGTCAATGCGCCCGCTGGAGGCGTCATCGCCTCGCTCGCCGGGCTCGAACAGCGGCTTGCTCTGGAAGTCAGCGGAAGAGGTGATTGGGCCAATTGGCAAGGCCGAGTCGCGGCCAACCTCGGTGGCGAAGAACTTGCTCGCCTTGCCGTAAGGGCGCGAAATGGAATGTTTGCTGTGCGCGGTCGCACGCGCGTGGCACGACTGGTTGCGGGGCCGACAGCAAGTCTGCTGGGCCCCGTCACCAACCTCGACATGACCGTCGCACTGGCTGACCGCCGCGCCAACCTTTCCGGACGGATATATAGCGATGCCTTCACACTCACGCCGGATGGCATCGTCGACCTGTCTGACAACAGCTTCGAGAACTTAAGGCTCGCATTCGTGCTGCACAAGCCATCCGTTCTTGCTGAGGATCTCAGAGGTGCCGGAATCCGTGCTCTTCTGACGCTGGATGGCGCGTTCGCCACGCCCAAGGTTCAGTACGCACTGAATGCTGAGCGCATTATCGTGGATGACATGGGGCTTGTGGGGTTCAGCGCCGCCGGTGCCGCGCGCGTCAATCCCGATCGCATCCTTATCCCGGTCAGTGCCAGGGCGCAGCGGATCACCGGCCTCGACACGGTTGCAGGCGGAACGCTCACAGACGTGCGCCTGAACGGTGACCTCGCGATCGATGGCGACCGCATCCTGTCGGACAACATGCGTATCCGTTCGGATAGGATCGACGCCAAACTTATCCTGTTGGCCGATATGAGCGAAGGTTTGTACACCGGCGCCATCGATGGGCGGATCGACAACTACCGGCTAGAGAGTGTCGGCATCTTCAACATTCAAACCGACGTGGACCTGAGGGCGCAAGGTAGCGGATACGCGCTGGAGGGCACCGTGCGGGCGCGTTCTACTCGGCTATTGAACGACACTCTGCAGACTTATCTTGGAGGCAATTTCGTTGCTTCCTCGCATGTGAACTATGGATCCGACGGCGTTGTTCGTTTCTCCAGTTTGCGGTTGGAGGCGCCGGACTTGCGTGTTGTCGGTGGTAGCGGATCCTATTCGCCCGAGGGGCGGATCGTGCTTACAGCAGACGGCATCTCTGAACGGTATGGCCGGATCGGAGTGCGAGTTGCAGGAACGCTTGCTGATCCCAATGCGCGCATTACCGCCGAGAACCCTGACCTTGGCCTCGGCCTTGCCAACGTGGATGCCCGTATCGACGGTGTAAGCGGCGGCGGGTATCGCCTCAATCTGACTAGCGACACTGACTATGGTGCGCTGACGGCAGACGTGACTCTTGAGATGGGTCAGGCGCTCGCGATACAGGTAAACAGTGCCAATCTGGCAGGCGTCGATCTTTCTGGCCGCATCGTTCAGTCTCCAGCCGGACCATTCACCGGGCGCCTTGTGGCGTACGGCAATGGACTTGGCGGATTGCTGAGGTTGGATGCCGAGGGTAAGTACCAGGAGGTCGTGTTCAACTTGCGTGCGAGTAACGCTGTGTTCCCTGGTCCAGCCAACTTGGCTGTCGGGTCAGCCATCATTGACGGGCGCGCTGTGCTCTACGACCAGCCGCTTGTTATCGCCGATGCACAGCTAGCCGGGACGCAGATCGGGGAGTTCAACATCGCGGCTGCGCGTGTCCTCGTTAATTATCAGAATGGTCGAGGCAACGCCAAAGCGCTTGTCGAGGGGACGAGCGGCGTTCCCTTTCGCTTGAGCGCAAATGCAGATCTTGAGCCCAAAATGTGGCGGGTTGCCTTGGCCGGCCGCGTGCGGGGCATAGACGTGCGCACGGTGACTCCGGCGCGGATCGTACCGGGTGAGAGTACTTACGAGTTGCTCCCAACGACTGTCAGCTTCGGAGGTGGAAGCGTGAAGCTGGCGGGCAGCTACGGCACCGGCATCAAGCTTCAAAGTCGGTTTGAGGACGTGGACATGGCGCTGGTCAATGCCTTTGCGCCAGGCCTGGGCATCGGCGGCCGTGCAAGTGGCAGTCTCGACTTCGTCCAGCCAAGTTCCGACGCTTTCCCGCGAGCCGACGCGCGCCTGCATCTTGATGATTTCACTCGGACCACGGCCGCATCCGTCAGCCAACCAATCGATGTCAATTTCGTCGGCAAGTTGCTGCCCGATGGTGGAGAGGCGCGGGCTGTGATGCGCCGCCGTGGTACTGTAATTGGGCGCGTCGTTGCCTCGCTGCGCCCGTTGCCCGCAAGTGCAGGGTCGTGGCCCACGCGATTGATGAACGCGCCGCTAGGTGGCGGCATCCGGTACAATGGGCCCGCTGACACGCTGTTTTCGTTCGCAGGTTTGACCGATCAACGTCTCTCAGGCCCGATCGGGCTTGCAGCAGACTTTGGCTGCAGGGTTCAGGATCCGTGTGTGAACGGTGTCGTGCGCGGACAGAGTCTCACTTATGAGAACCTGACGTACGGCACAAAGCTCACTCGGATGAATGTCACGGGCCGCTTCACCGGCAACAGTCTTCAAATTGAGAATCTCACCGCACGGGCGGGTGATGGCAGCATTAGAGCGCAAGGGCGCGTCAGCCTCTCAGCAGAGGCTGGGTATCCCATGGATATTGCGGCGGAACTCAACGATGCTCGCCTTGCTCGCAGCGAAGGGCTGTCCGCAAGTGCGACCGGCAGCCTGCGCCTGACCAAGACGGCTGGGGAGGCTCCCCTGCTGTCGGGAGAACTGCGCCTGCCGGAAACACGTTACCGCATCATCCGTGAAGGCGCAGCAGAGGTGCCGACGCTCACCGGCGTGCGTTTCAAGGCCCCACGAGGCCCGCAGCGCATCACGGGCGATGAGCCTGCGCAACCCTCCGCCAGCCCGTTCTCTTCGGTTCGGCTGGACTTGCGGCTTCTTGCATCCGAGCAGTTGTATGTGTCTGGCATGGGCCTGGAATCTGAGTGGAGCGCAAACCTGTCGGTGAGCGGGACCAATTCGGAACCGCGTCTGGCGGGCCAGGTGGAACTCATCCGCGGCACCCTTGGCTTCGCCGGACGATCTTTTGAGCTCACCGAGGGATTGATCTCGTTCAACGGCGGACCCGTCATCAATCCCACGCTGCGGATCGTCGCGACGGAGGAGGTTGAGGACGTCACCGTCAATGTGAACGTGGCGGGCCGGGCGATGAATCCTGAGATCACCTTCACCTCGACGCCATCGCTGCCACAGGACGAGATCATGGCACGCGTTCTGTTCGGCAGCTCGATCGCGAACCTCTCGGCAATCCAAGCAGTGCAGCTGGCCTCTTCGCTGAACTCGCTGCGCGGCTCGGGAGGCGGCCTGAATCCACTTGGAACGCTACGATCGGCAACAGGGATCGACCGCTTGCGGATTTTGGGAGCGGATGAGACCACCGGGCGGGGAACTTCGCTCGCGGCAGGTCAGTATCTGACGGACGATATCTACGTCGAACTGATTACCGACGCTCGCGGCTTCACTGCGACGCAACTTGAAGTCAGCATTACCCCTTGGCTGTCCGTTCTGAGCCAGGCTGGGGGCTCGGGCGTAAACAGCTTCAATGTGCGGGTGAAGAAGAATTACTGATGCCTGCGCACATGGTTCGCCTTGCTCTCGGTGCCGCGATCAGCGTGACGGCTCTCTCCGCGTGCAAGAAGGAGCCGAGCTTCGATGAGCGGTACGCGAGCGCTCACAAGGTAATTCAGGAGAAGGCGGCGGAGCTCGAGAAGGACATGTCCAGCCGGGCCGCCGACGCACAGCCTTCCCCCATTCCAAGACCATCGGACCCAGCCGACGCGACTTAACATGCTCCGCTTATCTGCTTTTCACTCCAGGGCTCCATGTGCCATATTCGCCTAGCGGGCGGGCGGATGGTGCAAGGGGGACACGTTGGTGCCAACCTCGGGAAGCCCCTCCAAAGCGCCCCAGCGATGCTGGAGAGGTGACGGTGTGCGGCGGCTTTGCGCGCGCCGCATGAGGCACTAAAGCCATCGAACAAGAGTTCAGCGCAGCCACGACACGGAGGCCATCGAGAGGTTACCATGAGCGAGACTTTAACCAACAGGGCATCACCGGATGCCGCCACGCAACTCGACATCTATCGGCGCATGGTGCGGATCGAACGTAACGACGAGTTCACACGCGCCCAGATCCGTCAAGGACGCATCACTGCACCATACTACTCGGCACGCGGGCAGGAGGCGATCCCCGCCTCCATCTCCACCTTGCTGGGCGACGACGACAAGATCTGCACGATCTATCGTGGCATTCACGACATGGTCGCCAAGAATATGCCGCTGCGTCCGCTGTGGGCCGAGATCTCGGGCCGCGTAGATGGCACCTGCAAGGGTAAGGGCGGCCCAATGCACCTGACGCACCCGGAAACGGGAGTGATGGTGACCACCGGTATCGTCGGCTCCTCCATGCCGATCGCCAACGGCTTCGGCTGGGCGGCGCTCTTGGACGGCACCAAGCAGGTGACGGTCGCCTACTTCGGCGATGGCGCGAGCAACATCGGTGCCTTCCACGAGGCGCTGAACCTGGCTGGCGTGTGGAAGCTGCCTGTGATCTTCGTGTGCCAGAACAACGGTTTCGCCGAACATACGCGTTATGAGAACGGCACTGCCGTCGACCAGATCTCCAAGCGCGCGGTAGGCTATGGCATGCCCGGCTACACCGTCGACGGCAACGACCCGCTGGACGTCTATGCTCACGCCCATGCCGCCATCGAGCGAGCCCGGGCCGGTGAGGGGCCGACCTTGCTGGAGTGCAAGACGTTCCGTTTCTTCGGACACGTGTTCGGCGACGACGACAAGTACATGGACCCGGGCGAGAAGGACGCCGCGCGCGAGTTCGATCCGCTGCCGCGTTTCCGCCAGAAGCTGATCGATGATGGCATTGCCACCGAAGAGCAACTCGAGCAAATGAAGAGCGACATCGAGGCCGAGGTGAAGGACGCCATCGACTTCGCGCAATCTTGTGAATTCCCGTCCGTGGACGAACTGCGCCGCGACGTCTTTGCCGAGGAGATTCCGGCATGAGCACCGATACCAAGGCAGCAGCCACCGAGATGGTGAAGATGAACGGCATGCAGGCTATCAACGCCGCGCTTGTCGAAGCGATGGAAGCCGATCCCAAGGTCTTGGTCCTGGGCGAGGATGTGGCCGATCGCGAGGGCGGCGGCGTCATAGGCGTGACGCGCGGCCTCTCGACCAAGTTCGGCGACATGCGGGTGCGCTCGACTCCGATTTCCGAGCAGGCGATCATTGGCGCGGCGATCGGCGCGGCGATGGCAGGTTACAAGCCGGTGGCCGAGATCATGCTGATGAACTTCACGACCGTGGCGATGGACATGATCGTGAACCACGCCGCCAAGCTGCGCTTCATGTCGGGTGGTCAGAGCCAGGTGCCGATGGTGATCCGCACTCTGACCGGCGCAGGCAACCAGACCGCTGGCCAGCACGCTGACTTCTACGAGGCGTGGTTCTGCCACACCGCCGGCATCAAGGTGGTGATCCCCTGGACTCCTGCCGACTTCAAGGGCCTCTATCTCTCCGCGATCCAGGATCCCGATCCGGTGATGATCATTGAGAGCGGCAAGACGCTGTTTGTGCCGATGGAAACGCCGGCCAACCAGGGCCCGATCCCGATCGGCAAGGCGCAGGTCGTGACGGAGGGCAGCGACCTCACCATCGTCTCCTACGGGCAGATGATGTTCACGGTGATGCAGGCGGTCGGGGAACTGGCCGAGGCAGGCGTTTCGGTGGAAGTGATCAACTTGCGTACGATCTCGCCGTGGGACAAGGAAACCGTCCTCGCCTCGGCCGAGAAGACCGGGCGCTTGCTGGTAGTCCACGAAGCCGGGCGCAACTTCGGCCCGGGCGCCGAGATCGCCGCGACCGTGCAGGAGACGCTGTTCGGAAAGCTCAAGGCTCCTGTTGGCCGCCTCGGTGCACCCTATTGTTCGGTACCGTTCGCCAAGAAGCTTGAAGACGCCTTCCTGGTGCAGCCGCCCGAGATCGTTGCCGAGGCAAAACGCCTGGCCGCGATGGGCTGAGGGCTAAGCATTTCGTCTTGACGCAGAAATTGGCTTCCGCAGCGATGCGGAAGCCCATTTTGCGTGAAGGAGAGTGTGTAATGGTGGGCTGTCCTTTTGCACGGCGCAGTCTTGGCGTGGTGACGTTAACCTTTGCCATGATGCTGATGATGGGGTGCGCTGAGCGCGCCGAGAACGCTATACGGCCGGCTGAGGATGTGAGCATCAACCCCGCGGAGCATCTGAGCACCGTGCTAGCGGATCGCCTCTATCCCCGAGCCGTGCCGGTGGATGACCTGGCGCAGGTCGCAGGCAATTGGGACGTCGTGCACTTTTCAGGATACCGGCCCCCTCATCTTGTTGGCGCGGATCGCAAGGGAGCGGTCCGTTTCATGACAGGGGAGTCAGTGCCGGGCTCGGCTGCAACAGCGTAAGTCAGTTCGGCACAATTCGGCACAATAAAGGGCGGGCGCTTCCTAGCCGATTTCACCTATCCGGCGATTCAGACGGCGATGGGCTGCGACGCCGAGAACGAGATGCGTTACGAGCGCTATTTCGCCTTCTTCCGGAGTGCTCCTCTCGTGGAGCGGATCAGCGATCCTCGTCTTCGGCTCACTTCGGGTGACATGGAGCTTGAAGTGGTCAATCCAGAAGTGACGCGCTTGCAGAATTTGCCCGCTCTGAATGAACTTCGCGGGGCGTGGAAGCTTCAGTCCTTGAATGGTCCGGGATGGGGCATCGGGTTGACTGCCTTTCCCGGCCACCTTTTGATCACCGGCAACCGCATCGCTTACTCACCATGTCAGAGGGATGCGGTGTCGTTCAGGTACAACGGGGGGCGCCTCAACACGAATCCAACAGCGCCGCTCCCAGCGAAACCAGACTGTGCAGCGCTTGCAGAGGATTACCACGGACCGGGTGCGCCGCGTCCGATCGACGTTCTGGACCGTGCTCCATGCCAGCCCGACCGTTGAACGCTCGACCGACGGCGCTCTTTTGTTGACTGCCGGTTCGCTCAAACTCTTGATCGCGCCGGCAAAGCCGTTGAAGCACTAGGGGAAGACAACAGAGTAGGTTGGCCGGGACACGCAGCGGGTCGCATCCCGGTGCGATGTCACCGCGCGAGCGCTGCGCGACCCACGCGTTCATTCCACAAGTCGGACGCACCGCAAAGCTGCAGGTTCAGCATGGCGCGCTTCATGAAGAGGTGAATATGGTGCTCCTCGGTGAGGCCGATGCCGCCGTGGAACTGGATCGCCTCTTCGGTGACCCACTGGTAGACTTCGGCGGCGTAGGTCTTGAGGCCGCCCATCTGCTCGGCAGGGACGGCATCGGCAGCGGCGCGGCTCCAAAGCAGGGCTTCGGCCGGAACGATCTTGATCTTGCAGTCGGCAGCCCGATGCTTGAGCGCCTGGAACATCGCGATGGGTCGGTCGAACTGCTTGCGCATCTTCATGTATTCGACCGACGTGTCGAGCGCGGCATTGGCGCCGCCAAGGCAGTCGGCCGCAACGGCCAGGTGAGCTTCGGGCGAGATCGCATCGTGAATAGCACGCGAGCCCGCCGCATCCGCGAGGCTGAGCGAAGCGTCGGGGCGGAAGTTCTCCAACACCAGGTCGAACAGGCGGCGACTCTTGTCCCAGATGGGCCGTTCGACGAGGCTGACACCCGGCGCATCGGTGGGCACGAGGGTGTAGCCGCCTGGCAAGTAGGCGATGACGGCGGCCGCCATGTCGCCTTCGAACACGCCAGAAACGGTGCCCGATACCGTGCTGTCAGAGCCGGTCTCCAGCTTGGTGGGAAGCATGTGCAGCGGCACGTATTCGCCGCCGGCGATCCGCTCCAGCCAGTCATCGCGACCTTCCAGCGTCGTGCTTTCGAGGACCGCATGAAGCCCGAGTTGCGCCGGGATCAGCGGGGCGCTGGAGAGGACGCGGCCGAGTTCGAAGTGGATCATGGTCGAGGCTTCGCGGCCGAGCCCAAGGCCGCCCAGTTCCTCTGGCAAGCGGATCATCAGCCAGCCCATCTCGGCGGCGAGGGCCCAGCTGGCGTCGCGCTCGGGGATGACCTTGTCGGCGGGGAACGCCTTTTGCACGGCGTCCTGCAGTTCGTTCAGTTCGATCATGTCAGAGCACCCATCCCTTGGGTTCGCGCGGCATCTCGAGCATGCGCTCGGCGATGATGTTGCGCTGCACTTCCTCGCTGCCGCCGGCGATGGTCCAGGCGTAGGAGTTCATGAAGTCGGCCATCCAGTTGCCGGTGTTGAGATCGCCGAAAGTGATCGGCTTCAGGTACTGCTCGTCCATTCCGCCAAGACGCACGCCCAGCAGCGAGTAGGCGCGGAGTGCGCGGCTGTAGCTGTTCTTGACAATGGAGGCGTCGCCCATCCGCTCGACGCCCTTGATGCGGTTGTCGAGGAAGCGGTCGGCGATGGCGCAGGTCGCGTCGACCTGCGTCACCAGCGCGCCGAAGTCGCGCAGCACGCCGGCATCGTTCTCAAGCCTGTTGTCGCGGATGAGCTCCGCCACGCGGGAGAGGGCACCGCGCATGCGGTAGGCCAGCTCCATCAGCGTCAGTCCGCGCTCCGAGGCCAAGGTCGCCTGCGCGTAAGCCCAGCCGTTGCCTTCCTCGCCGACGCGCTGCTCGACCGGTATCACGACATTGTCGAGGAAGATCTCGGCGAACTCCTCATCACCCTGGATCTGGTGGATCGGGCTGACGGAGACGCCGGGCGTCTTCATGTCCATCAGCAGGTAGGTGATGCCCGCCTGTTTGGGGCCGTCGCTCGAGGTGCGGACCAGCAGCAGGCACATGTCCGCGAATTGCGCCATGGTTGACCAGACCTTCTGACCGTTGACGACATAGACTTCCTTGCCGTCGCGCACTTCGCGCACCGCCTTGCACTTGAGCGCGGCGAGATCGGAACCGGCGCCCGGCTCTGAGAAGCCCTGGCACCAGGTCTCGCCGTCGAGGATGCGGGGCAGGTACTTGGCCTTCTGCTCGGGCGAGGCGCATTCGTGCAGGGTGGCGTAAGCGTGGTATGTTGAGACGAACGAGAGCAGCAGGCGCGGCGCATCGATGCGCGCGAGCTCTTCGTAGATGACTTTCTGTTCAGCGAGGCTGCGGCCGCCGCCTGGCCATTCGGCCGGCCAGTGCGGGATGGCGTAGCCGCCCTCCACCAGCTTGGCGAACCAGCTGCGCTGAGTCGCTACGAAATCTTCCTGGGTGCGGCTTGCATCGCGCCAGTCACGCGGCGCATTCGCCTCCATCCACTCACGGACTTGGGCGCGCAGGCTCTCGAGTTCGGGTTGGTCGGTCATGGCGGTTCCATGCACGGCAGTTGTGCGCTCGTCCAGACCCGCGGAGGTGCAACCCCATCGCTCAGGCGGCGACTTCGATGGTGTCTCCGTCAATGCGCACTTCAAAGGTGTCGATCGGCATCGATGCCGGCGGATTGATCGGCGAACCCGTCTCAAGGTCGAACCGGGCACCATGCACCGGGCAGGAGATCCAGCCGTTGCGCAGTCGACCGCAATCCAGCGCCTCGTAGGCATGGCTGCACAAGTTGCGGACCGCGAAGATCCGGTCGTTGGTGTTGCAGAGCAGGATTTCGTTGCCGTTCGCGTGGACGATCTTCTTGCTGCCTGCGGGCACTTCATCGAGCGTTGCCACGGCAACGAATGTCTTTTCGCTCATCGTTTCCATCGTTCTCATATGCTTGCGGGGCGATAGCCAGCTGTCCTGCAGTTCCTTACACCCTGACGCAAGCGCCGCTCGACGCCAGAGGGGCGCAGGCAACTGCAGTACAGTGCCGGGCAAACCGCGCGCATGCAGCAGCAAGGCCTCCAGATCGCAGGTGCCAGATCGCAGGTGATCGCCCGGGCGCTGCATCTACGGCCCCTTGTTCCGGCGGCAGGTGCTGGCTAACGCGTTTTACAGCTGTTCAAGACCGGGGAACGCATGAACTTCGAATGGACCGAGAACCAGGACGCCTTCCGGCAGACATTGCGCGACTTTCTCGCCGCGAATCTGCCTGACGACTGGGAGAAGTTCTCCGAGCATGGGCCGGCCTCACCCGCCCTGACCGCCTTTGCGCGTGACTTCTGCGCGAAGCTCGCGGATGCTGGCCTGCTCTTTCCGCACTGGCCCAAGGAGATGGGCGGGGAGGGGCTCGGCCCGTGGGAGCAGCAGGTCCTTGCCGAGGAAATGTGGATCGCCGGCGAACCGCGCGGCGGTCAGTACATGAACGTCAACTGGGTCGGCCCGACGCTGATGCGGTATGGAACGGAAGAGCAGAAGGCGCGCTACCTTCAGCCGATAACCGAGGGTAAGTCGCTGTGGTGCCAGGGCTTTTCGGAGCCCGACGCCGGATCGGACCTGGCGAGCTTGCGCACCCGGGCCACACTCACTCCAGGTGAATCCGGCGCCAACTACGTCATCAACGGTCAGAAGATCTGGACCTCCTACGCAGGGCTGGCAGATACCTGCTTCCTTCTCACGCGCACCAGCGACGACCGGAAGAAGGGCATCACTATTCTGCTGGTGCCGATGGATACGCCCGGCATCACCGTCCGCCAGATTCCGTCGCTGATCGGCGAGGGAGATATCCACGAGGTGTTCTTCGACGATGTCACCGTGCCCGAAGGCGCGCGCTTCGGCGAGGAGGGGCAAGCCTGGGAAATCATCGCCTACTCGCTGCGCAATGAGCGGCTCGGCATTCCGCGGTTCACGCTGGCACGTGCGGCGCTCGACCGGGCGGTAGCGATGCTGAAGGATGCCGGCGATTTCGATCGCGAGTACGTGAAAATCGAGGCGGCGCGCTGCGCGACGCTGTGCGAAGCGGCGGCGACCGCGAACTACGCCATCGTCCAGAAGCGAGTGGATGGGCTCGGCGTCGGGCCGGAGTCTAGTTCGGCTCGTTTTGCGACAGTAATGTGTGAGCGCGCGGTGTGTGAATTCGTGGTCGAGTTCGTTCCCGAAGCGCTGGCGGGTTCCTCGCCTTATCTCAAAATGCACCACCAGCGCGGGATCGTCGCCGGCATTGCCTCGGGCGCAGCCGAGATCCAGCTCAACATCATTGCGAGCGACGTGCTCGAATTGCCCAGGGAGCCGCGCTGATGCAGCTGTCGCTCAGCGAAGATCAAAGCCAGATCCTCGACTTTATAGACACTCTCGCCAAGCCTTACGCGACCGTGCCGATGCACGATCACTCGCTTGCGCTGACCAGTGCGGAACTGGACGAGGCGCTTGTCGAAGGCGGCTTCCTGGATGTCATGGCCGAGGAAGAGTTGGGCGCTGCCACAGCCGCACTCGTGGTCGAGAAACTGGCGCGCCTCCCGTTCGCGATAGAGGCGGCTGCCTCGGCGCTGGTGCGGCCGCTGATCGACGCTGATTTGCCGCGGCCGCTCTGCCTTGTCGAAGAAGGGCAGCTTCGCAAGCCCATACGATTCCTGAAGGAAGGCGCCACGGTGGCGCTCGTGGGTCCCTCGGGAGTGCGCAGCTTTACGGTCAGCGCCGACATGGTCCGCGGCGCTCAGGAAGACACACTCTATGCTTACCCGGTCGCATTCCTGACGCGTCTGCCGGACACGCTGACCGACCACGATGTCTATGCTGCGGAGATTACGCGGGCCTGGCGAGTCGCAGTAGCGGCAGAGGCATCCGGGCTCCTTGCAGCGGCCTTGCAAAGCGTGGTGACCTACGTGTCCGAGCGCAAGCAGTTCGGTCGGCCGCTCGCCACCTTTCAAGCGATCCGGCATCGTCTTGCCGAAGATCAGGTCATGACGAACGGTGTCTACTGGCTTGCGATCCGTGCGGCGGCGAGCGGCGAACCCGCTGACGCCGCGATGGCCATGTTGCATGCGCAGGACGCGGCCAAGCGAGTCGCCTACGACTACCACCAGTTCCTGGGCGGCATGGGCATGACGCTGGAGCATCCTCTGCACTTGTGGACCTACCGGCTCAAGCTGCTCTCCGCCGAACTCGGCGGCAGGGGTGCGCAGGCGCTGGCGGCGGCGGAGGCGCTCTGGGGTTAAGGCTAGGCCTCCGTCGCCGCGATCGGAGCGCTTCAGGTTACCGGAACGCTGCGCCCATCAAGCCACTGACGCAAGACCAGATAGCGACCGTGCAAAGCGCCGCGGTCATGGACACCGAAACCTAGAAGCGTGCCTTCTTCGCCCAGCGCTGCGGGCAGCCACTTTACGTGCTCCAGGCCGGCACGAAGTCCTTCGCGGGTGTGGTCGGTGGCTCTGGCGATGCCTTCTGCCACCAGTCGCCCCAGGTCATGCCCCTTGGCGGCGGCCAGTGCGCCCTCCGGCGGGATGTTCTTCGCGGCACAAAGCGCCTTGATGGTTGCGTTCGTGTCGCTGTGCATGTCGATGTAGGTCCATCCATCACAGATGCGCGCGAAGTCGCCAGAGTAGCCGCGCAGCCCGGCCGTGTTCATGATCTTGCAACCATCCCAGTCGGTCGCCGTCACTGCTTTGGCTACAGCGGGTGCTGTCATGCCGAGCCCCAGATAGAGCACGGCATCCGGTCTTGCGCCGAGTACAGTCGCCACTTCCTGCTCCGCGGCGTCAGCAAGCGGGGAAATCCCGGCCTCTGCGACCACGTCCAAGCCAAGAACGGCAGCCTCCTCCTGCAGGAACTTGAGGTGGCGCGTGCCGATGGGCGAGACATCGAAGACGACGCCTAGTCGACGGCATCCCACGCTCGCGAGATACCTTGCCATCACCAGCGGCTCATCCTCATGGCTGCCGACTTGGAGCTGGAACATGTACTTGCCGCGCGCACGCTCCGCTCCGGCCCAGTTGATAGTGGGAAGGCGCAGGCGCTCCACCAAAGGCGAGAGGACCAGTGCGTTTTCTCCGATCGCAGGGCCCACCACCAGCGCAACGTCTTGCGCCGCAAGCTCCTGATAGGCGCGCTCGATCGCTTCCGCGGTGCCCGAGGGAAGACCCAGGCCATAAGCGTGTACGAACTCGACGGAAGCGGTGATGCGGCCGCAGCGCTGCAGCGCCTGAACTTCGTGTTCAAGCCAGTCGCTTACGTCTCCCGGAGCAGGGCCGTCATCGGCCATGTCGTTGAGCACGCCCACGCGCGCGGTTGAGACCATCCGTGTCCTCCCGGTGGCACCCTCGCACAATCGCGGCCACCTCCGGCAGAATGATCAACCTGCGCGATGGCTGCATGCCCCGCCCCGGGCATAGTCGAAATTCACGTCAGGAGGTCAGGTCGGGCGTCCTGGCGCAGACCGGAACGCGGCAACTGCCTTATGGGGCTATCCGTTCCCGGGCGTTCCCAGCACACAGCGGAGCGCTCCATCGGTGCCGTCCGGCTCCACGCGGCGCAGGAAGCCGCTCGAGATGCGGTGAAGCTTCAGGCCGTTCAGCTTGCCGCTCGTCATCGTGACCAAATCGCCGGTGAGCAGGTAGCTGCCACGATCTCCGCCCGAACGATAGCTTGAGCCATGAACTACGGTGAAGTCGAACTCGTCGGCTGCCACGCGAATGGGGCCGCCTGCATCGCCCGGGAGTTCACAGGTGTAGATGCCGAGAGGCAATGTGCCGATAAGCCCGCCGGGCACCGCAGGGGGCGGAGCGGCAGCCATACAAGCGAGGGCCGCAAAGGCAGCGGGAAGGACGCGTCGCATGCTGGTATAGGTAGCACTGGAGCCGGGGAATTGCCACAGCGACCGCCAGGCGCTAAAGGCGGTTTCTTTCCGACATCACGGCTCTTTCCAGCGTAAGGCTTTTCCCATGAAGATCAGCGGCGTCGACATTCGCCCCGGCAATATTCTCGAATACGAAAAAGGTATCTGGAAGGTCGCCAAGACCCAGCACACGCAGCCTGGCAAGGGCGGTGCGTTCATGCAGGTCGAGATGAAGAACCTGATCGATGGCCGCAAGACGAACGTGCGCTTCCGCAGCGCCGATACCGTCGAGAAGGTGCGCCTAGACACCAAGGACTTCCAGTTCCTCTATGCAGAGGGCGAAGATCTCGTGTTCATGGATACCGAGAGCTACGAGCAGATCACGCTCCCGGCGGACCTTCTGGGCGATGCCGCCGCGTTCCTGCAGGATGGCATGCAGGTTCTGCTTGAGCTGTGGGAGGAACGGCCCATCTCGGTGCAGTTGCCTGAGCAGGTTGAGGCTACCATCGTCGAGGCCGACGCCGTGGTAAAGGGCCAGACGGCGTCTTCGAGCTACAAGCCGGCCGTTCTCGACAACGGTGTTCGCGTGATGGTGCCGCCCCACATCGAAAGCGGTACGCGGATCGTCGTCGATGTCTACGAGAAGGCCTACGTCAGAAAGGCTGATTGATGCGTCTCCTCCCGATCCTCTGCGCCGGTGCTGCGTTGATAGCAGCTCCGGCCTATGCCGCCGCTCCTAAGGGTGCATCCGCAAGGCCCGCGGCCGGGCAGAAGGAAGCGCCCGCAGAAGTGCAGCACGCGATGCTCTACCTGAAGGTGCTCATCAGTGCGCTTCAGGCGGACAAACTGGATCAGGGGATAAAGGGCGCTCTTGTTGGCTGTCTCTACAACAACACGCTCGGCACGATCACGGAGTCGATGGACAAGCTAATTGCGGCCAATCCCGACAAGGTCAGTCGGGATGATCCGAATCAGCTTTTGCAGGCCTTGGCCGCGGTTTGCGGTTTTCAGCCCGAAGCGCCGACACCGGCATCCAGCGACAAGCCAACCGGCAGATAACGTAGCGGCCATGTGGCCGCGCCAGCAGTACAAGGAATCTCATGGCCCTTTCCGGTCTCATCCGCGTCATGGAGAAGGCGGCCCGCAAGGCCGGCCAGCGTCTTCGTCGCGATTTCGGCGAAGTCGAGCACTTGCAGGTCTCACGCAAGGGGCCTGCGGACTTCGTTACCAAGGCCGACAGGGCGGCAGAGCGCACGCTCTGGGATGAGCTGCGCGCAGCTCGTCCCGAGTGGGGCTTCCTGATGGAAGAGGGTGGCGAGATCGAAGGGGACCCCGACAAGCCGCGGTTCATCATCGACCCCTTGGACGGCACCAGCAACTTTCTGCACAGTATCCCGCACTTCGCGATCTCCATCGCAGTGCAGGAGCCTCGGCTCGATGGTAGCGGCTGGGGCGATGTCGTTGCGGGAATGGTCTATCAACCCGTCACCGATGAGACCTTCTGGGCAGAAAAGAGCAGGGGCGCCTGGCTCCATGACCGCCGCTTGCGTGTCTCTGCACGACGCCACCTCGACGAGGCCTTGATCGCCACTGGAATTCCTTTCTCCGGTCATGGTGACATGCACCAGTGGACCCGAATCTATCAGGCGATTGGCCCTAGTGTAGCCGGCATCCGGCGCTTTGGTTCGGCAGCGCTAGATCTCGCCTGGGTTGCTGCCGGCCGCTATGAAGGTTTCTGGGAACAGGGTCTGAAGCCCTGGGATAGCGCTGCCGGCTGTTTGCTGGTGCGGGAAGCTGGCGGCTTCGTCTCGGACTTTCGTGGCCGTTCTCTGCCGATTTGCGACGCCGAAGTCCTGGCCGGCAACGACGCGCTTCACTCCCGCCTGCACAAACTGCTCGCGAACAGCCTCAAGGATTGAGCGCGCGGTCGGACGGCGTGGTCGCTCCGCCAAAATAGAGTGTCGGAAGAAGCGTCGACACGCTTGAACCGGAGGCAGAGCGCCGCTAAGCACGGCGCGCGCAGGTTGCCCCTGTGGCGGAATGGTAGACGCGATCGACTCAAAATCGATTGTCGCAAGACGTGCCCGTTCGAGTCGGGCCAGGGGCACCAGCAGCACACGTTCTCCGACGCGCCAGCGCGTCAGGGGCTGGGTGGTCCCGCCCTTCTGCGTCGTTCTTCCAGCATATCCCGCACCGCCTCAGGCGTGGCGGGCACGCGCGGTTCGCGCCCTCGCGCTGTGGCCTCCTCCTTGCTTACATAGATTCCGGTCCGGGCGACTGCGAGATAGTAGCCGTCGCCGTTTGACTGGCTTGGAGGGGCGTACGGAAAGGGTCGATCAGCCGAAATGACCGGCGCCGGCGTGTTTTCGATCCGCATTCCACTGCTGGCAGAGCCAGAGGCCGCGTTGGCGGTGGAAGCAGTTGCCGGTGGCCCGCTCGATGGATCCTCTGGCGAAAACAGCTCGACCATGAGAGCCACCAATATCGTGCCGATCGCGAAGTAACGGTAGCCGTTCATGCGGCTGAGTATCTCATCAAAGGCTGACTAGAATAGACCTTCACTTCAGCAGTCTATAGCCCCCGATGCATAGAAAGGGGGTTAACATACCTGCCTCTTGTGCGAGGTGTCGCCGGCTATAAGCGACGCTCCTTTCTCTACTCCTTTGCAGCGGGAGGCGCAGCTCTGTTCAGCGCCTTGAGCCATAGCGCAGGCGGGAGTAACCGAGATTTTACGCCTTGCGCCTAGGCATGCCTCCGGCCTCACCAAGAGCCAGGGACCCGGCGCACCTCATGATCCGATTGTTCAAGCACTACATACCCCATGCGGTGGTCCTGCTTTGGCTGGTCGACCTGGTGGCGTTGGTCGCAGCCAATGAGCTTTCCTGGCGGCTGCGCGCGGGGCAGATCGGAATAGATGTCGGCCCGGTGATGGATCGCGTCTGGCCGCATTTCGGCTTCGCGACGATGGTCGTCACCGCGATGATCGCCGTGGGGGTCTACGGGGGCGATGCGCTGCGGTCGATGCGGTTCGCTGCCGCGCGCCTGCTCGTCGCGATCTCTCTGGGCGTGATCGCCTTGTCCTTTCTCGATTTCCTCATCGGCAAGGAGACGTTCTGGAGGTCGACGCTGGCGTACTCGATGGCGCTGGCTTTCTGCCTGCTGATCGCCGACCGACTTATACTTGGCGGCTTTCTGGGAACCTCCGCGTTCCGGCGACGCGTGCTCGTGCTGGGAGCGGGTAACCGCGCGCAACGTCTGCGCGACCTGGGCGAGCGGCCGGAAAGCGGATTCGTGATCGTGGGCTACATCGGCATGAGTGAGGCTGCCCCGGTCATCGAGGAAGCCATCGCGCGCGCAGCGATCCACAACCTGACGCGCTTTGTGGAGAACCTCGGCGTCAGCGAGGTCGTGCTGGCACTGGAAGAGCGGCGCAACTCCCTGCCACTGAAAGACTTGTTGCGGATCAAGACGGCCGGCGTGCACGTCAACGAGTTCTCGAGCTTTCTGGAACGCGAGACAGGCCGCGTCGATCTGGACACCGTCAGCCCTAGCTGGCTTATCTTTTCCGACGGCTTTTCTTCGGGACGCGCGATTTCCAGCGCAGCGAAGCGTCTGTTCGACATTGGCGCCAGTGCGCTGTTGTTACTGCTCACCGCGCCGATCATCTTGATGTTCGCGTTTGTGGTTAAGCTCGACAGCACAGGACCTGCGTTCTTTCGTCAGACCCGCGTCGGTCTGTTTGGCCAAAGCTTTAACGTCATCAAGCTGCGCTCGATGCGTACCGACGCGGAAGTCGATGGAGCCCAGTGGGCTTCGCAGGACGACCCGCGCGTCACCCGCGTGGGCCGCTTCATCCGCAAAGTTCGTATCGACGAACTGCCGCAGACCTGGAGCGTGCTTAAAGGCGAAATGAGCTTTGTCGGGCCACGTCCGGAGCGTCCGGAGTTCGTGTCCGATCTGGAGGAGCACCTGCCCTATTACGCCGAGCGGCACATGGTGAAGCCCGGCATCACCGGATGGGCGCAGATCAATTATCCTTATGGCGCGTCGATCGAAGACTCCCGGCACAAGCTGGAATACGATCTCTACTACGCCAAGAACTATACACCCTTCCTCGATCTGCTCATCCTTCTGCAGACTTTGCGTGTGGTGCTCTGGAGCGAAGGCGCTCGCTGATGCAGGGCTCGCCCGCGGATCTGTGGAGCCTGGTTGCGCTTCTGCTGCACATGGCGGCAGCCATTGGCGCGGCCACGCTCGCGATCTGGCTTCTTCCTCGCGCGAGTCGGCTGGGCACCGCCGGTGGGGCGAGTGTCGTCGCACTTGCCCTTACGGCGGTGTGGTCTGTGGCTGAGGCGATAGAGCTTAGGGCTGTCGTGGCAGGACCAGTGCTGGAGACGAGCCGCAATCTCCTTTGGCTGCTTGTCGTTTACCGGCTGTTCGTGGGCGATGGCAGGGCCGCAAGTCTCGCGCCGATCCGCCCGGTGCTCTACGCGCTCACATTCGTGGAGCTGCTCTTGCTCGGGCTCGATCTTGGCTATGCCCGGATCGAGCCCGCCCTGGCGCTGCAAGGACCCGTGTTCGGGGTTGGCGTGATGCTTCGCCTGCTGGTCACCGTTGGCGCGCTCGTCCTCGTGCACAATCTCTACGGCGGTGCGCCACCCGACGCTCGGCGGGCGCTACGCTGGCCAGCGGCAGGCCTTGCGGCGGTCTGGGTCTTTGACTTGAATTTCTACACGATCGCCTATCTGAGCGGGGCGTGGCCGCACGAAATCGCTGCTTTGCGCGGTCTGCCGACGATAGTGCTGGTGAGCCTTTTTGCGATCGGGGCCAGCCACGGTCGCAACGCGCTGCGACTGCGACCCTCGCGCGCAGTCACGTTCCAGACGTTTTCACTGCTGCTGATTGGCGGATATCTCGTCGCCATGGTCATGATCGCACAGTGGCTCTCCTACTTCGGGGGCGACTTCGCGCGGTTGATCAATCTAGCCTTCCTCACTGTGACGAGCGCGGTTGCGTTGCTTGTCCTGCCGTCCCGCCGGATGCGAGGATGGCTGCGGGTGACTTTGGTCAAGCACTTGTTTCAGCACCGCTACGACTATCGCGAGGAGTGGCTGCGGCTGACACGTACGATCGGGGCGACAGGGCCAGACGCTCCGCCCCTGGGGGAGCGGGTGGTGCAAGCACTCGCCGATACTACGGGAAGCCCGGCGGGGCTGCTCCTGGTGTGTGACGAGAGCAGCGGCCCGGCGCTCGCTGCCAGGTGGAATTGGCCAAGCGCCACAGGAGCAGCCACGCTTGACCCGAGTTTCGCATTGTTCATCGAACGCGAGAACTTCATAGTGGAGCTTGACGGGATACGCGCGGGCTCCGGCAGCCTGCCGGGTGGCGTGGATGTGCCGAAATGGCTGCTGGAGGATTCGCGCGCTTGGGCCGTGGTGCCGCTCATTCACTATGATCGATTGGTCGGCGCAGCGGTGCTGGCGCGGCCCCCGCTGCCACGTAAGCTCGACTGGGAAGACTTCGATTTGCTGCGTGTGATCGGCCAGCAGCTCGCCAGTTATTTAGCGGAAAACGCCACCCAAGAGGCATTGGCGGAATCGTCTCGCTTTGACGAGTTCAATCGCCGGATCGCCTTCGTGATGCACGATATCAAGAATCTGGCCAGCCAGTTCAGTCTGCTCGCCCGCAATGCGGAGCTTCACGCGGAGAAAAAGGCCTTCCGCGACGACATGCTCGTGACCCTACGCAACTCGTCCGAGAAACTGAACGCGCTGACGACCAGGCTATCTCGCTATGGCAGCGGGGGCGTCGATAAACTGGACGAGGTCGCTGTGGACGAGGTCGCGCGGGCCGTTGTCGGGCGCTTCGCCGCGACAGGGCAGGTCCTGCTTGCCGAATGTGAACCTTTGCGTGCGACGGCCAACTGGCACTCACTGGAGCAGGTGCTGGTACACCTGGTTCAGAATGCTCTCGACGCTAGTGCGCCGGGCAGCCCTGTGCTCGTGTCTCTGGTAGCCGAAGGGCGGCAGGCTCGGTTCGATGTGGCGGATTCAGGGTCCGGGATGTCGCCGGAGTTCGTTCGCACTCGCCTGTTCAAGCCTTTCGTTTCGACGAAAAACGGAGGTTTCGGCATCGGTGCTTTCGAGGCGCGTGAACTGGTCCGCGCCATGCGAGGGCGGTTGGACGTCGACTCTCGAGAGGACCTTGGCACCCGCTTTGTGGTGCGCCTCCCGCTCGCAGTGGCAGATACCACGTACGACGACGCCGGTTTCGAGCCGACGCTCAGGAGTGAGAAGGCGGCATGAGTAAAGACACCAAGAGTCCGTCGCTTCCGAAGCTCCTCGTGGTCGAGGACGACGCCGGGCTGCAGGCTCAGCTCAAATGGTCCTATGGGGACTTCGAGGTGTTCGTCGCGGGCGATCGCGCGTCCGCTCTCGCGCTTCTGCGTGCCGAGACACCGGATGTTGTGACGCTTGACCTGGGCCTTCCACCAGATCCGGATGGAGTAAGCGAAGGGTTCGCCGTGCTAGACGAGATCATGGCGATCAAGCCGGACACCAAGGTCATCGTCGCCTCGGGCCACGGCGCACGCGAAAGCGCTCTTCAGGCCATCGCGCGCGGGGCTTACGACTTCTATCAGAAGCCGGTGAACATCGATGCGCTCGGACTCATTGTGCGTCGGGCGCTGGAGCTGCACAGGCTCGAGCAGGAGAACCGCAGGCTCGCCGCCAAAGTGGAGAGCGGCGAAAAGGTTCTGGGCCGCCTGATCACTGCGGCGCCTGAAATGGTGAAGGTCGCGCGCACGATTGAGCGGGTCGCCAACACCAACGTATCCGTCATGTTGCTGGGTGCGAGCGGCACCGGCAAGGAACTGCTGGCGCGGGGCTTGCACGATGCGAGTGACAGGGCAGGGGGCGCATTCGTCGCGATCAATTGCGCTGCGATTCCTGAAAACCTTCTTGAGAGCGTGCTGTTCGGCCACGAACGCGGTGCCTTCACAGGGGCGGTGAAAACCACTCAGGGTAAGATCGAGCAGGCGGCGGGCGGCACTCTTTTTCTCGACGAAGTCGGCGACATCCCGCTGCAACTGCAGGTGAAGCTCCTGCGCTTCCTGCAGGAGCGCGTGGTCGAGCGGATCGGCTCGCGCACCTCCATCGCCGTGGATACCCGGATCGTCTGCGCCACGCACCAGAACCTTGAGGCGATGATCGCCGAGGGGCGGTTTCGCGAGGATCTCTACTATCGTTTGGCCGAGATCGTGGTGCGCATCCCCCGTTTGGCCGAACGACCGGGTGACGCAACGCTGTTGGCCAAATCTTTCCTGCACCGCTTTGCCAAGGACATGAACCCGAGTGTGCGCGGCTTTGCGGTCGATGCGCTCGCTGCCATCGATGGCTGGAGCTGGCCGGGCAATGTGCGAGAGCTGGAAAATCGCGTGAAGCGTGCGGTTATCATGGCCGACGAGAAGCTGGTACATGCCGCCGACCTCGATTTGGCAGCGCCGGGTGAAAATGCTTCGAACGCGCTGAACCTCAAGGGCGCGCGCGAGCAGGCCGATCGCAAGGTCATCCGCCACGCGCTGGCGCGCAGCGAGGGCAACATCTCTTCCACCGCGAAGATGCTCGGGATCAGTCGCCCGACGCTTTATGACCTGCTCAAGCAGTACGACCTCCAGAGCTAAGCGAGCGTGGGGAGCGGGGTTCCGTCCGCTCGTCGCGTTTGCCGCGCTGGCGCTGACGTCCTTCGCCGGTCGTGCGCAGGAGGAAACAGGCGCAACGCTTTTTGCGGCGGGGCGCCAGGCGCTGGCTCGCGGCGACGGCATCGATGCCGAGGTGAAGTTGCGCGCCGCTCTCGATCAAGGGCTGCCGAAGGAGAGCGTCGCGGCTTGGCTTGGCGCCGCCTACTTGCGTCAGGAGGACTTTGCGCGAGCGCGCCACTGGCTCGGCCCGGGAGCATTCTCATCGGAAAGTGCCGCGGAAGGTTTCCGGCTCTTGGCGCGGCTGGAGCAGATAGACGGCAATCTGCCGGCAGCCGGCGCGGCATATGACCGGGCACTGGCTATCACCCCCAACGATGCTGTACTGTGGGTTGAGATCGGCAGGCTGCGGTACCGCGGCGGTGAGCATCTGTTGGCAATTGAGGCGGCCAACCATGCCCTTGCGCTCGATCCCCGCAATGTTCGTGCTCTGGAATTTAGCGGCGAGCTCGTGCGTGATCGGGTTGGTCTGCTGGCAAGCTTGCCGTGGTTCGAAGCCGGGCTGAAGCAAGCACCTGATGATGTGCCGCTTCTTATCCAGTATGCCGCCACTCTGGGTGAGCTTGGCAGAGCAACCGATATGCTTGCTGCCACTCGGCGCATCCTAAAGGTCGATGGCAGCAATCCGCGTGCCTTTTACCTGCAGGCGGTTCTCGCGGCACGAGCGGGAAAGTATGAGCTGGCTCGTGGACTGCTGGCGCGTACGGGCGGTAAGCTCGACGACACTCCGGGTGCCCTGCTACTGGAAAGCGTACTCGAACTGGCGGCTGGGAACCCGCAAGCAGGGGCGGAGCTTAGCGAGCGGTTGCTCGGCCTTCAGCCTGGCAATGCGCGCGCGCAGCAGGTGCTTGCGCGCGCGATCTTCCTTTCAGGGCAATACCGCTATCTCACTCTCCGGTTCCGAGACGAGATCACTCGAGAGGACGCCTCGCCGTATCTCCTGACCCTTGTTGCGCGCGGGCACGAGGCGCTTGGAAATCGAACACGGGCGGGAGAACTGCTGGACCGCGCAGCAGCTCGTCAACGCGCCAGCTTTCGGATTTTGCCGGGAGGTAGCGTGGTGGGTGCTCTGATGGCGCAGGGCCGCTCACAGGACGCCCTCGCAGCTGCCGAACGCGACCTGCTGTCCCGGCCGGGCTCCTACGAGGCCCAATCATTAGCCGGTGACGTGCAACTCGCGCTCGGTCACCCCGAGGCGGCGCAGCAGCTTTACGCTGCGGCGGGCAGCATTCGCATGTCAGAGAACCTGCTTGTGCGACGGGTGCAGGCATACGTTGGCGCTGGAGACGCCGCAAGCGCTGCGCGAATGGTGCGCGCGTACCTCGGTCAACACCCACGCAGCCGCATCGCGCTTCGCCTTGAAGCGGGGGCCGCGCTGGCTGCAGGCGATCTACGGCGGGCAGAGGCGATACTGCATTATCTCGCGCGCACGGGCGGCGATCGAGATGTCCAATTGCTCACCGACCTGGCACTCGTACAACTGCAATCCGGCGCAGCGGAGCAGGCCGTTCGCTCCGCCGAGCAAGCGTACCGGCTACAGCGCGCCAGCGGGGTCGCGGCGCAGGCACTGGGGCTCAGCTACGCGACACGCGAAAGCCGACGGGCGGACGCCGCCGCTCTGCTGGACAAGGCGAGGCAGATGCTGGGCGACACTGCTCTTCTGGCAGAAGCCCGCAGGCGTATGGATCGCAGCTTCCAAAGCTGAACCTTCAGGCTTTCGGCTGGTAAGTCTGCTCCGGCCCCGGGAAGCTGCGCTCGCGTACTTCCCGCGCGTACTGAGCTGCGGTGTCGCCGATCATGCCAGCAACATCGCCGTACTTTTTCACGAACCGCGGCACTCGCTCAAACATGCCGAGCATATCTTCGGTGACAAGTACCTGACCGTCGCACTGTGCCGACGCGCCGATGCCAATGGTGGGGATCTCAAGGGTGTTGGTGAGGGCTATCGCGATGGGCTCGATCACTCCTTCGATCACCACCGCGAAGGCCCCGGCGGCTTGAACAGCTTGCCCATCCGCGATGATCTTGGCGTGCTCTTCCTGGCTGCGCCCGCGTGCCGCATAGCCGCCGAGCGCGTTGACCGCCTGCGGCGTGAGACCCACGTGCGCCATCACCGGAATGCCGCGCTGGGCCAGGAACGCGATGGTTTCGGCCATCGCATGTCCACCCTCCAGCTTCACGGCCGCGGCGCCTGTCTCTGCCATGATGCGGCTGGCAGCGGCGAAGGCGGTTTGGGGGCTCGCCTCGTATGAACCGAAGGGCATGTCCACGACGACGACCGAATGGTAGCTGCCGCGCACAACTGCGGCGCCATGGGCAATCATCATTTCGAGCGTGACGGGCAGGGTGGATGGCAGGCCATAGATCACCTGCCCCAGCGAGTCTCCAACCAGCAGCAGGTCGCAGTGGGGGTCGAGGAGTTGCGCCTGTCGCGCGGTGTAAGCGGTCAGCATCACCAGAGGGTCAGCTGTCTTGCCTCCCATTTTCCGCCGCTGAATGGCAGGGACGGTGAGGCGCTTCATCGGCTGCGGCGTGGGATTTGCGCGACTGGTCGCGGTGTCGAGTTGAAAGGTTGTGGACATGCGACGACTTCTAGCGCTGTTGCGGAAATGACGCAAAGCCAGCGAATGCCGCGCGATTGCCCTTGCCAAGCGACTGCTTGCCGCTAGCGTCCCGCCATCCATGCGTTTTTAACCGGGGGTTCCCGCATGTTCGGTCGCGTAAAGCCGCTTGATGCCATTTTGGCGACAGCGGAAAAAAAATCTCTTCATCGTTCGCTTGGCCCGGTGCAGCTCACCCTTCTGGGTGTTGGCGCCATCATCGGCACCGGCATCTTCGTTCTGACCGCAGCCGCGGCGCAGAAGGCCGGGCCAGGCATGATGTGGAGCTTTGTCATCGCCGGTTTCGTCTGCGCGGTGGCGGCGCTCTGCTATTCAGAGCTTGCATCGATGGTTCCGGTCTCGGGATCGGCTTACACCTACACTTACGCGGTTGTCGGCGAAGTGCTCGCCTGGATGGTCGGGTGGGCGCTTATCCTCGAGTACGCGGTAGCTGCGTCGGCGGTGTCGGTGGGCTGGTCTGGCTACTTCATGGGGCTCTTGCGAAGTTTGACCGGGTTCGAGTTACCAGCCGCCCTGTCGGCAGGGCCGAGCTGGTCGATGAACGGTATCGATTTCAGCACCGGCGTCATCAACGTGCCCGCCATCGTGGTCGCGCTCGCGGTGACTTTGCTGCTTATGCGCGGCACGAAGGAAAGCGCCACGTTCAACGCCGTACTGGTAGCGATCAAAGTCGCAGCGCTGACGATGTTCGTGATCCTGACGGTGCCGGCTATCAGGGGCGAGCACTTCGCTCCGTTCACTCCGAACGGCTGGTTCGGGCCGGCCGGAACCACCGGCCTCGGCGTCGTAGGTGCCGCCGCTTCGATCTTCTTCGCCTATGTCGGTTTCGATGCGGTCTCCACTGCTGCCGAGGAGACCAAGAACCCGCAGCGCAACGTACCGATCGGCCTGATCGGAAGTCTCGCGATCTGTACGGTGTTCTATCTCCTCGTTGCCGCAGGAGCGATCGGTGCGGTCGGCGCACAGCCGACCTCGCTTGGCGTGCAGCCTGGTTCCCCGCAGTTCGCCACGGAATGCGCCGGGCTGGCTCAGCAGGGGGACGTCCCGCTGGTCTGTTCGAACGAGGCACTGGCGCATGTGCTGCGGGCGATCAATTACACTTGGGCGGGCGATCTCATCGGTCTGGCCGCCAATCTGGCCCTACCTTCGGTCATCTTGATGATGCTCTACGGGCAGACGCGTATCTTTTTCGTCATGGCTCGCGACGGTCTGCTGCCGGAGAAGCTTGCAACGGTGCACCCGAAGTGGAAGACACCGCACATCGTGACGCTGATCACGGGTGTTTTCGTCGCGATCGCGGCGGCGCTGCTGCCGGTCGGTCAGCTTGCCGACATCTCGAACTCGGGGACGCTGTTTGCGTTCTTCATGGTCTCGATGGCGGTGCTTATTCTTCGCGTGCGAGATCCACACCGCGTTCGCCCATTCCGCACTCCGCTCGTCTGGATCGTCGCGCCCGTGGCGGCAATCGGTTGCGTGTTGCTCTACTTCAACTTGCCGCCAGAGGCGATGCTGGTCCTGCCTGTTTGGGGCATGCTGGGTCTGGTGTTCTACTTCGCCTACGGTCACCGCAAGAGCCACGTCGGGCTTGGCCGGATCGAGGTTCATGAAGACGACGCAGACGTTCCGCACTCTGCCGTTCCGCCCATGCCGGGCGCTAGCATCGACTGAGGCGTCCGATGGAGCGGTCTGCACAGATGATCGCACGAGCCGGACCGCGGGAATCCGGTAGTGTGTCATCTGTGTGTTTATTGTATGACGACGGTGCCTGCGGTCTTGCTCTCGGCAGACCGCGGGGCCAGAGGCTCGCGAAATCTAATTACAGGGTGACGCAAGAATCATGATCCGGTCCGTGCGCAAAGGGCTGTTCCGAACAAACGTTCCTGGAATTGGAGAGTGCGCTCGGGTCGACATGCGCGCCGGCGATGCCGCGCCGTACCTAGAGCGGGAAATGTACGTGATGCTCGGGTTTGAGCCCGCCTTCGAGATGTTGCCGTGTAAGGACAGGGTGGAACTCGGCGGCAGGGAACTGGCGCGATAAGCTTACCGCAGGCATCGTGGGGGGCGCGATCGGCGCACGCCTGCAATCCTGCGGTCATGACGTCGCGCCGTAATGTCAAATCATTGCTGTTGACCGGAACGATTGACGTTCTGCTCTTCCAATGAGAGCCCATGAACGGCTGACATGTGCAAGTGTGCAGTCGACGGGAGAGCATACGTCTTTTGAAGGTCACCAAGCCTCTGCGGCTGTCGGCTTACGCGGCCTTGCTTTTCATCGCGATCGGGCTGGTTGAGCTTGTTGCCAGCCTCCTGTTCTATCGTCAGATCGATGAGCAGACTCTGCGTGAGGATCATGCGCGACGCGTCGCTGAGATGCTGGTGGTCAGCGACAGAGTTCACCGTCTGAGTCCCAGCCTTACACCTGCGGTCATGACGTCGCGCCACCTCCATGTCACGATCTCGCGTGAACCGCTCGTTCCTCGCTCGATGCCATCCGAGGTGTTGCAAGCGATGAGCCGGCAGATTGTGCGATGGGAGCCCACGCTGGCGGGTAAACCCCTGCACCTCGCAATACGACGGAGCTTTGCGGGCCGGCGCGACCTCGTGGGGTCAATGCCGCTTGCCGGCGGCCGCTGGCTCAACTTCGAGTCGCGGGATATCTCCTCTATGTGGCCAATCGCCTTGCGCGCTGCATGGATGACGGCCGTCACTGCCATTGTGTGCCTCATCGGCGGGCTGCTCGCGATCCGCGCGCTCACACGCCCGCTGCGGCGCATGTCGGAAGCTGCCAAGGCCATAGGGCAGGGCCAGCGGGTTAGCATCCGCGAGGAGGGGCCAACCGACTTGCGCAACCTTGCGCACGCCATGAACGAAATGCAAGATCGCATTGCCGGGTTGCTTGAGGATCAGGCGAAGTCATTCGAGGCTATAAGCCACGACTTGCGTACGCCCTTGTCACGGCAGAAGGTGCTGGCCGAGCTGCTGTCCGATGAAGAGCTGAGCCAGTTACTTCTTGAAAGCGTGGACGAGATGGATGCCATGCTTCGATCACTGCAGCAGTTCCTGCGAGCGCAGCATTTGCAATCCCTGCCCGAGCCGGTCGACCTTCTGGCAACGCTGCAGGAAATGACAGAGCATCTCGGTTCGCGTGTGCAGCTTACAAGCGAGGGGGACCCCTTGGTGGAGACATATCGCGAGCCCCTCGTTCTCTCACTTCAACCGCTGATCGAGAATGCGGCTCTCTACGGCGAGCGTCTGGACGTGCGGATACAGCGCGAGGAGGGCGATTGGATCATCGAGATCGAGGATGATGGGCCAGGTATTCCTCATGAGCACTTCGGCGACGTGCTCACACCGTTCTTCCGGTTGGATGAAGCGAGAGGCCGTACCACCAACGGTTTCGGCCTCGGCATTCCTACAGCTCACCGCCTGCTGACCCGCTTCGGCGGAGCACTGCACCTCTCGCAAGGGGCAGAGCGGGGGCTGCTTGTGCGGGTGCAGGTCCCGCGGGCGCATTGATACTGCTACCGTAAGCAAGAACGATCAGACGCTGGCCCAGGCAAGGCAACCAGCGGCCAGGTACGAATTGCTGACCAGAAGCGCGCCGTGTCCATACAAGCCGCTTGCGCGCTCTGGCTTCTGCCACTCGATGGCCCAGACTCCTCGTGAGGCCCACAGGACCCGACCGCCGGATGTTCCGACCGCGTTGAAGATCTGCCCGTCAGACATCTCGGGCCGGAAAACTGCAATCGCGGTGCGCGCATCCGTTGCCGAACGCGCCGCCCACACCCCTCCAACGAGGGCCAGGGTTGTCATCGCGACGGCAGCAGCCGGGCCGCCGCCCGTCCCGCTGCTGCGTCTCCGCTTTATCAGAGCGCCGAGAACGATCGGCAGGACGCCGAACAGAGCAAACCAGAGGGCGTCCCAGAAAAGCGGATTGGGGCTGTCCAACCTGATGCGGTGAATGCCCAAGAGCCAGTGGGAGAGAACGCTGTCCACCACGTGCCAGGAGCCGAATCCGATGAGGCCATTCCCAAGGATGAGCCTGCCGACCGCGGGACGGCCCAAGCTGTGTCGGCTGCGTATGAGCATGGTCAATCCATAGCCGGCGATCACGTACATCAGCGCGTGAAACAGGCCATCGAACAGAACCTGGTTGCGAATGTCACCCACGCCATCGACCAGGCTGAGAAGGTGATGCCATTGCAGAATCTGGTGAAGAAGGATTCCATCGAAGAAGCCGCCAACACCAAAACCCAACAGATAGCCTGAACGGCTGAGGCGGCGGTAGCCTTGCTCGGCTGTGGACATGGCGCTTCCCTCCAGCGGTACAGGAGCAACGATGCACCTTGCCGGCTGTTCCCAGACGGAACCATGGTGCTTGGCCGACGTTCCGCCAGCATCTGCCGCGTTTACGTGGTCGCACCGATCGCCGGCCGGCCTTTACATTTACATTCGCGCAAGCATGAGAGGGGAGACTCCTTGGCTATTGTCCATGAGCCGAGAACGAGGCGAGCGATTCACCCGCTGCACGCGGTATTTCTCGCTTCGAGCGTTCCGCTATTCCTGGGAACGCTTCTGAGCGATTACGCCTACACTTCGACGTACCACATCCAGTGGAGCAACTTCGCTTCCTGGCTCCTGGTTGGCGCCATGGTGTTCACCGGCCTTGCGCTGCTGTGGAGTTTTGTCTCGCTGCTGCGTGCACATAGGCGGAAGGGAACGGTTCTGGTCACCTTCCTGTTGTTGCTGGCCGTCTTTGTACTGGGGCTCATCAACGCCTTCGTTCACGCGCGTGACGCCTGGGGCACCATGCCGGAGGGTTTGATCCTGTCCGTCATCGTATCGGTGCTCGCGGTCGCAGCCACATGGGCGGGTTTTTCCACGCTTCGTACGGGAGTAACGCGGTGAAGACTCGCGGTCTTTTGATAATCCCCGGCTCGCTGGCGCTGCTGGCAGGTTGCGGCGGCAATGATGTGGATCCGGTCCAGCAGGGTGCAAACCCAAGCCTTCCCGAGCAGGAGCGCGGCCTTCTTCCCTCCATGAACATCGCGGAGCCCACACCTTGGGGGAACGAGCGGCCGACAGTGCCCCCAGGCTACAATGTCACCGCCATTGCGACCGGGCTTGGTATTCCGCGCCAGACGCTGGTGCTTCCCAATGGCGACATTCTGGTGGCTGAAGGGCGAGGGGGCAGCGCTCCGGCACTTCGGCCCAAGGATATCATCGCCGGCTTCATCAAGGCCAAGGGAACGACTTCGGTGGAGAGCGGCGATCGTTTGACGCTGCTTCGCGACAGCGATGGCGACGGGAAGTACGAGGGCCAAACAGTCTTCGCCGATGGCCTCAACGCACCCTACGGCCTCGCACTTGTGAATGATCGCTTGTACGTCGCGAACCAGGATGCCTTGGTGATGTTTCCATACCGCATAGGTCAAACGCAAGCGTCCGGCCCTCCCGTCAAGATCACCGACCTGCCGTCCGAGATCAATCACCACTGGACCAAGGCTCTGGCGGCGAGCCCTGACGGGCGCTTTTTGTACGTTGGCATTGGCTCCAACAGCAACATCACCGAACGAGGCATGACGGCCGAGGCCAACCGGGCAATGATCTGGGAAGTGGATGCGACGACGGGTGCTCACCGACCGTTCGCAACCGGGTTGCGCAACCCGACGGCACTCGCGGTGCAGCCCGGCTCGGGCAAGCTATGGGCTGTCGTGAACGAGCGCGATGAGCTCGGGCCCAACCTTGTGCCGGACTATCTGACCTCGGTGCGTGAAGGCGGCTTCTACGGATGGCCCTACAGCTACTGGGGGCAAAACGTCGATCCGCGCGTGCGCCCGCAGAACCCACAGAAAGTCGCTGCCGCTATAGAGCCCGACTATGCTCTGGGATCGCATGTGGCTACCCTCGGGTTATCGTTCTCCACGCCTGCGATGGGCAGTGCTTTCACGCAAGGGGCCTTCGTTGGTGAGCACGGTAGCTGGAATCGCAGCAAACCTTCCGGCTACAAGGTTGTGTTCGTGCCCTTCCGTGGCGGGCAACCTGCAGGCGCACCCGTGGACTTCGTGACCGGATTTCGCGGCTCGGATGGCAAAACGCGGGGGCGCCCGGTGGGCGTGACGGTTGATCCTCGGGGCGCACTCATCGTTGCCGACGACTTGGCAAACGTCGTCTGGCGCGTAACGCCAGAGCGGCAAGGTCCCGCTGCGGTATCGCCAACCGCTGTGACGCGGGGCACTGCGGAATCTGCTGGGAGCGCTACGCCCTGACGCGGCACGGGCCGTGCTGCGAAATCATCGATGCAGCGGTGAGGGCAGTCTGAGGGCCGCAGGAAAGTGGCAGCTCGATAGAACGGAACTCGTTGAGCTGAATTGGCTCTCACATATACGAAAGGGGCCGGAGCGAACGTGTCGCTCCGGCCCAACCCGTCTGTTGAAAACTCAGGCCGATCAGTCGGCGGCCGGCTCTTCCGTCGCCGCTGCCTGCGCGTTCGTATTCGCTTGAGCATCGGCGCCTGCGGGAGCGGTCGCGCCACTCTGCGTTGCGGCCGCGACGGCGGATTTGAACTCTGCCGCGTTCATCGTCAGCGCCAGGCCACCTGTGGGCGCCATCATGAGGTACTGCTTGGTGACGGTGACGGGGTTGCCGTCGGCGAGAGCGATGGTGATGTTGTCGCCGTCGATCTTCTGCACCGTTCCGATCATAGCGCCATCTTTGCTCTTGACCGCTGCGTCCACCACCAGAGCAGCCTGCAATGCCGACGAGGTCTGAGCCTCAGCCGCCGCTACGGCGGCGTTGAGCTGATCGCGGCTCATGCTGATCAGCAGACCCTTGTCGTTGTTGCCGAATGCCGCCAGCGGCAGCGTGGCGCGCTTGGTACCCGTATTTACCACGACGTTTGCGGGATCCACCTTTTCAACCGTGCCAACTTCTGCGCCCTGCGGACCGTAGACCTTCGCGCCTACTGCCGGCTTTGTAGCCGCAGCGGACGTAGGTGCGGTCGTTGCTTGCGCGTGAGCAGCAAGCGGCGACAGAGCGACAGCCGCCAGTGCGGCGGCTACGAGTGGCTTCTTCATTGCATTCTCCTAATCGAGCATGGAAACTTTGGTTCGATAAACGCGAAACGCTCCCACCCGTTCCGCCGGTAGGTAAAACCCGGTCTTGCCGGCGCTCGCGGTGATCCTTTTGATACCGAGTATCCGTCGGTCGAACCTACGTCGGCGCACGCGAGCTACCAACACGTTTCCCATTCCCGCTTGCTCAATTTAGGGCAACTGAACAGCGCGTTGAACTGAGCCTCCGGTGCGAGGAGCGGTGGTATGCTACGTGGCTTGACCTGGATTCGCTTCGATGTGACGGAACATTGCTGCGGCTCGCCGCTTCCCTCAGTCGAGATTGGGTGGGTACGAATGCAGGACGCGTCAGGCGAAGATGATTCCACACGGTCGGTGTGGCGGTATGCCAAGGCAAGCCGTGCGCATGTCGTAATCGACGCGGCTGACTACTTTGATATCATCCGGGATGCGATGTGCAACGCGCGGCAGCGTATCTTCCTGATCGGCTGGGATTTCGACACTCGAATACTTCTTTCCGCCGGGAAGCGTTGGTGGACGCTTCGGAAGCGAGGCCGCTTTCCGGCTCGGCTCGGCTCCTTCATGCTGTGGCTTGCTCGCACAACACCGGCCCTTGAGATCCGCGTGCTCAAGTGGAACCTATCGCTCGTCAAGTCGATCTTTCGCGGAACCATGGTGATTGATCTGATCCGCTGGGGGATGAGCCGTTCTATCGATTTCAAGTTCGATTCGGCGCATCCCGTTGGCTGCACTCATCACCAGAAGATCGTAGTCATCGACGATCGGTTTGCGGTGTGCGGCGGGATCGACATGACGACGGACCGTTGGGATACGCGCGAACACCTCCACAAGGACAGTCGGCGGCGGCGGCCGACGGGACGCAGCCACGGACCGTGGCATGACATCACTATGATTATGGAAGGGGAAGTGGCCGAGGCTCTGGGTGAACTCGGGCGCGACCGTTGGAAAGCGGCTGGCGGCGGCGAGCTGATGCCGTGCAGGGCGCAAGAGGAAAGTGCCTGGCCAGATCGGGTTCAAGCCGAGTTCCGGGATGTCGAAATTGGCATAGCCCGCACCCGTGCCGCTTGGGGCGAGTGCAGCCAGTTGGCGGAAATCGAGAGGCTCTTCGTCAGCCAAATCGCAAGTGCTCGCCGGTTCGTCTATGCAGAGACGCAGTATTTCGCTTCCCGACGGATAGCCGAGGCGATCAGCAAACGGCTGGCGGAGCCCGACCCGCCCGAGTTCGTCATTATCAATCCGGTCACCGCAGATGGCTGGCTGGAGCAAGTCGCCATGGACTCTGCGCGGGCCGAGCTGTTGCGGGCCGTAAAGCAGATCGACCACGCTGATCGCTTTCGCATCATGGTCCCGTACACCACGGGAGGCTCGCCGATCTACGTTCATGCCAAGCTGATGATCGTGGACGATAAGATGCTACGGATCGGATCCGCTAACATGAATAACCGCTCCCTGGGGTTGGACAGTGAGTGTGATATCTTCATCGACACGGCACGGCCCGCCAATGCGCATGTGGGAGACCAGATCACCAGGCTGCGTTATTCGCTTCTGGCTGAGCACTGCGGCATCGCGGAAGAGGAAGTGTCAGCGCTTCTGGAGAAGTACGGGTCGATGATCGGCATGATCGACGCGCTTCCCCAGCGGGGAAAGCACCTGCGTCATCTGGAACTGCCAGAGCTGAACGAGATTGAGACGGTATTGGCGGACGGCGCCTTTCTGGATCCGGAACGCCCCGGCGAAATGTTCGAGCCGATTAAACGGCGGGGCCTGTTCCGACGCCGCAGCTTGCTGCACAAGCCAAGACGTGGCCGCAAGACGCGGGCGAGTAGATAACGTCTAGGAGGATATAGCTATGAGCAGCCTGGTAGGTCCCGACGAGGACAACCCAACGGGCAAGCCCCCGGTCCCCGAGGATGTGCAGGACGCGATACGCACGCTGATCCGCTGGGCCGGCGACGATCCAGCTAGAGAGGGCCTGCTGGACACCCCCAAGCGCGTCGCGCGGGCGTGGAAGGAATACTGTATCGGTTACGCCGAAGATCCGGCCATCCATCTTTCCCGCATCTTCGAGGAAGTGGGCGGGTACGACGAAGTGGTCCTGCTCAGGGACATACCCTTCCAGTCGCACTGCGAGCACCACATGGCGCCGATCATCGGCAAGGCCGCCATCGCATACCTGCCGCGCGACCACGTGGTGGGAATCTCGAAGCTGGCGCGCGTGCTGCACGGTTTTGCACGACGGCTGCAGATCCAGGAGCGGCTCACTGCAGAAGTGGCCCAGTGCATCTGGGAGCACCTCAAGCCGCATGGCGTTGCCGTGGTGATCGAGGCGAGCCACGCCTGCATGACCGCGCGGGGCGTCCGCACGCCGGGTGTTGGAATGACCACGAGCCGCATGATGGGCACGTTTCTCGACGATCCCCGCAGTCGCGAGGAAGTGCTGAAGTTGATGGGCTACTGAGGCGAGGAGGGCGTGGGAACTGCGGGGCGCCGATTTAGGCAGCCCCGCTCAGCCCTCAGATATGCCGCAAAGCCGGATCAGCCGCCCCGCGTGACCGGGATAAGAGCGCCCGTGACTGCACCCGCTTCTTCGGAAGCTAGAAACAGGATCACTTTAGCGGCGGCCTCTGGACGGACCCAGGTCGACACGTCCGCATCGGGCATGTCGGCACGGTTGGTCGGTGTGTCGATGATGCTGGGCAGGATGGCGTTGACGGTTACGGTGGATCCGGCAAGCTCTTCCGCCAGTGCTTCCGTGAGGCGATGAACGCCCGCCTTGGAGGCCGCGTAGGCCCCCATTCCCGTACCAGCTTTCACCGCGCCCCCAGCGCCGATGTTTACAACACGACCCGCAGCTGAGTTTTTCAGCTCCGGAAGCGCGAGCTGCGTGATCGTTGCTGCCGTGATCACGTTCATCGCCTGCATCTTTGACCAGGTGGCGATGCTGCCGTCTTCAAGGGTCTCCCAGGCGAAGCCCCCAGCCACGTTCACGAGAACGTCGATACCGCCGTTCGTCTCAACAACCTTGGACAGTGCGCCGCGCGTGGACTGCGCATCCGTCAGGTCGATACCGCCGAGGTCCAGAGCTCCCTCGGCAGCGGTGTGCGGCTTCTCGGCGAAATCGATCCGCGCCACTTTGTCGCCGTTGGCCGCGAAAGCTTCGGCGACGGCTTGGCCGAGGACCCCGAAGCCGCCTGTCACAATTACCGAACGCGTCACGTTATTCCCCCAAAGTTCGAGAATGTCAGAAAAAACCGACGGCTCAGAGACGGAGCCGTCCAGGGTAAATCAGAGCTGGCCCAGCATGTAGTCGGCCGAGCTTACTTCGAACTGGCCAGGGGCTTCCACGTTAAGCTGCTCAACCGTGCCGTCATTCACGACCATCGAGAAGCGCTGGCCGCGCTTGCCCATGCCAAATCCGCTGCCGTCCATGACAAGGCCGACCGCCTCTGCCAAGTCACCGTTACCGTCCGCCAGCATCGTGACCGCGTCGCTGCCCGAAGCCTTGTTCCAGGCGCCCATTACGAAGGCGTCGTTCACTGCGGTGCAGGCGATCTCGTCGATGCCTTTGGCCTTGAGTTCATCTGCTTTTGCAACAAAGCCGGGCAAGTGCTTGGCTGAACAGGTGGGCGTAAACGCTCCAGGTACTGAAAACAGGGCGACTTTCTTTCCCGCGAAGTAGTCTGCGGCTTGGACTTGCTCAGGACCGCTCTCAGTCACCTTCGTCAGCTTCACGTTCGGCAGCTTGTCACCAATGGCGATGGTCATGCTCGGTTTCCTTGTTCTGAAAGTGAATCGCTTCCTGGCAGATATACGGCGCTGTTGCAGGGCAGCAACGGGCAGGGGCGGTTAAATCGAGTTTACCGTTGGTGCGAAGCCGCTGTTAACCATGCGATGCGATCGTGCTCTTCATGCATCAGGAGTCACGAGTCAGTTCAGTGAGCAGGTCGTATGTTAGGCAGAAGGGGCATCGGGATCGCAACTCGCCAGGGGAGTCGGGTGTGATTGGCGCTGCATTGATAGCGCTGCTTGCCGTTATTGCTCTGGGAATGAGTCTTCCCGCGTAGCGCAGACTGCTGCCGTCGATCCGGATCAAGCCCGTACGGCACCTGCAGCATGCCATATAAAGAAAGCTTTATATTTGCCTCCGGCCGTCTGACGGGCTAATGGGTCAGCATTGCAGGCGCGCCTGATCGGGCACGTCGATCCCGACCTTCTTCCAGGAGTTGCCCGTGGCTACCGCTGAGCTCACCAAAGACTACGCCATCGCCGACATCGGCCTAGCCGCTTACGGCCGCGCTGAAATCGCCATAGCTGAAACCGAGATGCCCGGCCTAATGGCGCTGCGCGAGGAATTCGGCGCCAGCAAGCCGCTGAAGGGCGCGCGCATCACTGGCTCGCTGCACATGACGATCCAAACCGCGGTGCTGATCGAGACGCTCGTGGCACTTGGCGCCGATGTGCGCTGGGCTACCTGCAACATTTTTTCGACTCAGGATCACGCCGCTGCCGCCATCGCCGCCGCCGGCATTCCGGTTTATGCGATCAAAGGCGAGAGCCTGGCGGACTACTGGGATTACGTCGGCCGCATCTTCGACTGGTCGAGCGATTCCGATCCGGACTGCACTGCCAACCTGATCCTCGATGATGGTGGCGATGCGACGATGTTTGCGCTGTGGGGCGCGCGCGTCGAAGCGGGTGAGACTCTGTTCGAGCCCGGCAACGCGGAAGAGATCGAGTTCGTCCGTGCGCTGAACGCCTTCCTCAAGGCAAAGCCGGGTTACCTCACCAAGTCGGTGCAGGCGATCAAGGGCGTCTCGGAAGAGACCACCACTGGCGTCCACCGCCTCTATCACCTCGCCAAGGAAGGCAAGCTGCCGTTCCCCGCAATCAACGTGAATGACAGCGTCACCAAGTCGAAGTTCGACAACCTTTACGGTTGCAAGGAATCGCTGGTGGACGCGATCCGCCGCGCCACCGATGTCATGCTCGCCGGCAAGGTCGCTTGCGTTGCCGGGTTCGGCGACGTCGGCAAAGGCTCGGCCGCATCGCTGCGCAACGGCGGCGCGCGTGTGATGGTCACTGAGATCGACCCGATCTGCGCACTGCAGGCGGCCATGGAAGGCTATGAAGTCGTCACCATGGAAGAGGCGGTGAAGCGCGCCGACATCTTCGTGACGGCCACCGGCAACGAAGCAGTCATCACCGCCGAGCACATGAAGGCGATGAGGCCCATGAGCATCGTTTGCAACATCGGCCACTTCGATTCCGAAATCCAGATCTCGGCGCTGGACAACTACAAGTGGACCGAGGTTAAGCCCGGCACGGACCTCGTCGAGTTCCCGGACGGCAAGCAGATCCTGATCCTCGCGAAGGGCCGCCTGGTGAACCTGGGCTGCGCCACCGGCCACCCCAGTTTCGTGATGTCCGCCAGCTTCACCAACCAGACTCTGGCGCAAATCGAGCTGTGGACCAAGTCCGAGAACTACCAGAACAGCGTCTACGTGCTACCTAAGCACCTCGATGAAAAGGTCGCGGCTTTGCACTTGGAAAAGCTTGGCGTGCAGCTGACGAAGCTCTCGCAAAAACAGGCCGACTACATCGGCGTTCCGCAAGAAGGCCCCTTCAAGGCCGACCACTACCGTTACTGACGCGAAGCGGGCCGTTCTGAGCGCAAGCTCAGGCGGCCCATTGTCATAGGCTAGCTCTCGCCCCATAGCCGCAGGCGATGGATCAGGATCGCATCGTGCCCGTTCTGCTGGGGCTGCTGCTTGCGGCGTGGACGGTCGCGGCCGCATGGGCAATCGTCTCGGCACGCATGCGCCAGCGCCGGGCAGAGGCCACCCAACGGTCTGCTCGGCGGCTTGCGCGCATGGTAGAGGAGTCGCCTTCTCTTCCGTTGCTGGTCCGAACCGACGGCAGAATCGAAGCTTCGCCGCGCCTTGGCCAATGGCTGGGACTTGACGGAGTTCCGCAATACCTAAGCGAGCTTGACGGAGGAGATCGCGGTTTCAGTGCGAGTGCCCTGGCGGAACTGACCGAGGCAGTGCTGCGCACGCAGAAGACGGCGGCGCCTTTCCGGATGGTTGCGACGCCGCGCGGCTCCACCCGCAGCCTTGCGTTGCGTGGTCACCTCGCCGATCCGCAGGTGTCACCGGGCGGCGCTGCGCTCGTATGGGTGTTCGACTTCAGCGACAGCGAAAGCGAGCTGTCGACTTTGCGCGAGGAAGCCGCGCGCGCGCGTGGCGACTTTACCGCCCTCGTGTCGCTTATCGAAGCGGCGCCGATGCCGATGTGGTTCCGCAGGCCCAGTGGCGCGCTGCGCCTGGTAAACACCGCATATGTCGCGGCGGTTGCGGGCGAGAGTGCGGAGCAGGTCGTTGAGGACGGCATCGAGTTGATCGAGACAATCGATGGTCTGAGCGCGGCGCAAGTGGCGTTGCAGGCAGCCGCTCGCGCCGCGCCGATAGAGCGTCTCGTACCGGTCACCATCGACAACCAGCGGCGCGCCTTTCGAGTCCACGATCTGCCTCTCGGAAGCGAGGGCATTGCCGGGTATGCCGTCGATGTGGAGGATCTGGAGGAAATGGCCCGCGGCTTCCGGGCTTTCCGTGAGGCCCAACGCGCTATGCTCGATGAGCTCTCGGCGGGCGTTGCGCAGTTCGACGCCAAGCGGCGGCTGACGTTTGCAAACCAGCCTTTCCAAAGCCTCTTCAAGCTGTCGCCGACATCTATGATCGATCCGCCTGCATTCGAGCGGCTTCTCGATGCTGCACGCGATGCCGGTCGCGTGCCCGAGGCGCGGGATTTTCCGGCTTGGCGACGCGAGCGGGCAGAGTGGTTTGCGGCCGACGCCACGCAGGAAGAAGCTTGGCCTCTAGCCGATGGCACCCACTTGCGGATCGTCGCCCAGCCGGTGCCAGATGGCGGCTTGCTGCTCATTGTGGAGGATCGCACCGAGCAACTGCGCCTCTCCGCGATGCGGGACACGCTCTTGCGGACACGGACAGCGACCTTCGACAGCCTGTTCGAATCCATCGCCGTTTTCGCGCCGGACGGGCGGATGCAGTTGTGGAACCGGCGGTTCGCGGCCGACTGGGGTCTTGAGAGTGAGTTCCTTGACACGCACCCCCACATCGAGGCGCTACTAGGCAAGGTCTCGCCGCGCTTGAAGAAGCCGAACCAAGCGAAGGCAGTGGGTGACGTAGTCCGGGCCGCGACGCTGGACCGCAAGCAGACAGGCGGTCGGATTGTGCTGGCCAATGGCCGCATCGTGGAATTTGCCGGGGTACCTCTGCCGGACGGCAACGGCCTGCTGACCGTGCTCGACATCACCGATTCTCAAAAAGCCGAGGCGGCGCTGCGAGACCGCAATGCCGCTCTGGAAGAGGCGGACGCGGTGAAGACGCGGTTCCTTGCCAACATGAGCTATCAACTGCGCACGCCCCTGACTTCGATCGGCGGATTTGCGGAGTTGCTGCAGGCAGGCGTCGGCGGCGAGCTCAGCGAGGAGGGCAGCGAGTACGTCCAGGCGATCATCGCATCGGCTGAAAGGCTGGGAGAGCAGATCGAGACGTTACTGGATCTGTCCCAGAGCGAAGCGGGAATGCTGCCGCTTTCGTGCGAGAATGTGGAGCTGATGTCGGTCGTTCGCGCAGTCGTGGAGGAGCGATCGTCGCGGCTGACACGCGCCGGCCTGACTCTCGATCTGCAAGGCAGCAGTCTCGTCGGCTCCGTTAGCGGCGATCGAAGGCGCCTCATTCGTGCTTTCGGGCACCTGGTGGACAATGCAATAGCAGCAACGCCGCGAGGCGGACGGATCCTCGTTCAGGTCTCACGCGAGAAGCACGAGGGCAGGCAATTTGCTCAAGTCGTAGTATCCGACAATGGCGCGGGTATGGACGAGGAGGCGCTGGCCCGCGCGCTTGACGGCCTCAAAATCAGTGCCGACGGGCGCTCGGTAGAGCGTCGGCAGGGCCTAGGGCTCCCGCTCGCGCGTGAACTCATTCGGGCGCACGGTGGTACCCTTCGTTTGCTATCCGAGCGGGGGCAGGGAACCGCCGCAATCGTGGAACTGCCGTGAGGATCGTGCTGCCCGATCTTGCCACCATGGATGGCTTCGGTCGTGCCATCGCCGAGGTCTTGCGGTCCGGCGATGTCGTCGCTCTGTCCGGCGGGCTGGGCGCGGGAAAGACAACCTTGGCGCGGGCGATCATAGCGGGCCTGGGGCATGGCGGCGAAGTGCCATCACCGAGCTTCGCCATTGTCGAGCTCTACGAACCGCCCGCCGTGCGGCTGCCAGTGGTGCATGCCGACTTCTACCGGCTCTCGCACTCTGCTGAAGTGGAGGAGATCGGCCTCGACGATTACCGCTATGGCGGCGCGCTCATAGCCGAATGGCCTGAGAACGCAGGTGGATTCGCGCATGAGCCGGGTTGCCTTTCCGTTAGGCTCGAACCTGCGGATGAGGGCAGGATCGCCATTGTCGAAAGCGGGGCGGATTGGCTAGGGCGAATCCCATGTCCATGACGCTACCCGCAGATGTAGAGATTTTCCTGGCCCGCGAAGGCTGGGGCGAGGCAGCAATCGAGCCGCTACCGGGCGATGCCTCGTTCCGACGCTACTTCCGCATTCGCAAAGCCGAAAGCACTGCGCTGCTGATGGATGCGCCTCCACCCAACGAGGACCCCGCGCCGTTCCTGCGCGCGGCCCGCTGGCTCGACGCGAACGGTATGCGTGCGCCCCGCATTCTGGCGGAGGATGTCTCCCGCGGCTTGGTGCTGCTGGAGGACTTCGGAACCGTGCGGATGCGCGACTATCTGGACGAATGGCCGTCGGACGAGCTGGATGTGTACCGCGGCGCCGTGGACGCGCTTGTCACGCTTCGCGCGCTGCCGTCCGGCCCGTTCCTCGACTACTCCATGAGCGAGTACATGCGCGAAGTGCGGCTGTTTACCGAGTGGTACTGCCCCGCCCAGAACCTCTATGCCGATGCCGCCGGCTTTACCGCAGCATGGGAGACGGTCCTTCGCGATCTGCTTCCTCGCCAACGCCCCGGGGTTACGGTGCTGCGCGACTATCACGCGGAGAACATCATGCTGCTCGGCGCGCTGCATAAGCAGGGCTTGCTCGACTTCCAGGACGCGCTCGTGGGACATCCAGCTTATGACCTGGTGTCGCTTCTGCAGGACGCGCGCCGCGACGTTTCGGCCGAACTAGAGGCCGCGATGATCGACCGTTATCTGGCAGCCACGGGTGACGACCGCACGACCTTCCTGGCTGATTACGCGCGTCTGGGCGCGCAGCGGAACGCAAAGATCGTAGGCATTTTCGTGCGTCTCTGGCGCCGCGATGGCAAGCCGCGCTATCTCGA
Source organism: Novosphingobium kalidii (assembly GCF_040534015.1). NCBI lineage: Bacteria > Pseudomonadati > Pseudomonadota > Alphaproteobacteria > Sphingomonadales > Sphingomonadaceae > Novosphingobium > Novosphingobium kalidii. Next base: position 426,969 of record NZ_JBEWLY010000008.1, on the reverse strand, counting down.
TCTCATCCCCCGCGTGTGGCGCCAGCTTGAGCGAGACCTTGCGCACCCGGCGCTGGCGCCCGTCGCGGCCTGGTTCGATGCAAACGTGCCTGCCGCGCTGCGCCAAGCAGGCGGCGGGGAGTTCGCGCGATGAGCTCAGGCCTTGCAAGTGATACTGCGATGGTGCTGGCGGCGGGGCTCGGCAAGCGTATGCGCCCGCTCACGGCCACGCAGCCCAAGCCTTTGGTCCGGGTGGCGGGCAAGCCGCTGATCGACCATGTTCTTGATCAGGTCAGCGCAGCCGGCGTCGGAAAGGCTGTCGTCAACGTGCATTATCTCGCCGATGCGCTGGAGGCGCACCTGGGAGCTCGCCGCGTTCGCCAAGCTGGCCCAGCCGTCACCGTTTCGGACGAACGCGAGCTGCTGCTGGAGACTGGCGGAGGCATGGCCAAGGCGCTGCCGTTGCTGCCTGACCCGTTCTTCGCCATCAACAGCGATAACATATGGCTGGACGGCCCGCGGAACGCGATGCTCGAGCTATCGTCCGCTTGGGACCCTTCACGTATGGACGCACTGCTCCTGCTGGTGCCGCATGCGCGTGCGCTCAACTACAAGGGCAAGGGCGACTTTCATCTGGACGGCTTAGGGCGGGTGTCACGCAGAAGGTCTGGCCGCGTAGCGCCATTCATTTACTCGGGCATCCAGCTGGTCTCTCACCAACTCATGCGCGACGCGCCCGAAGGGGCGTTCTCCACCAACTTCTTCTGGAACCGCGCCATAGAGGAAGGCCGTCTCTACGGCATTTCCCATACCGGCATATGGTTTGAAGTCGGCAATCCCGCCGCGGTTGCTGCGACTGAGAGCTGGCTCAATCGTGTCTGAGCGGGATCGTGGCTGAGCGGGGCCAGCCGCAGATCTACTCGATCGCTGCACATCGGGGTTTTGCCGATGCTCTCGTCGCCGGACTGGTGCCTCGCTATGCAGAGCCCGATTTTGGTCTTGCCCGACTGACGCTGCTCTTGCCCAGCCGGCGCGCCGTACGGACGATGACCGAAGCTCTCGTGCGGCACACGGGCACCGATTCGGGCAGGGGCGGCATCCTGCTGCCCCGCATGACGGTCGCAGGCGATCTCGATCTGGATGAGGCGCTCGGTCCCTTGCTGGACCCTCTGGGGGCGGCGGACATACCTCCCGCTGCTGACCCGACGCGCCGCTGGCTGCGCCTCGCGGATCACTTACGCGCCGTCGAAGGGGATGCCGCCGGAAGCGGTGCGGCCTTGCTGCGGCGCGCGTTCGAAATCGGCAGGACGATGGATCGGCTGGCGGTGGAAGGTATCGCCCCGATAGATCTGATGTCCGACACTGCCCTTGGCATTGTCGGCGAACTGGCAGAGCACTGGCGCGAGGCGACGCGCACCTTTCTCAAGGTGCAGCAATACTGGCTAGCGGACCTCGCCGAGCGAGGCGAAGTCGATCCTCCCGAGCGGCGTAACCGGCTGTTCGAACACGCGGCGCGGCGCTGGTCGGAAGCTCCGCCGGCGAACCCGATCGTGGCCTGCGGGGTCACCAGCGCCTCGCCTGCTCTGGCGCGATTGCTGCGGGTGATTTCACAATCGCCGCGCTGCGCAATGGTCTTGCCGGACCTCGATCTTGCGCTGGATCAGGAGGTCTGGGATGCGCTTGGCACGGCGGGCATGCCGCCCGAACCTGGCGATCCGCCGTTTGGGCGCAGTGACGCCGTGACGCACCCGCAGTACCATTTAAAGGTGCTGCTCAACCGCATGGGCGTATCGCGCCAGGAAGTGCAGTCCTGGCATCGCGCTGGCATGAGTGCAGCGCCGCCTGAGCGTAGCCGCGCCATCTCCAACCTGTTCCTCACGCCTTCGGCTTCGGCCCGCTGGTCGACGCTGACGGCACGAGAGAGACGGCTCACGGGCGTGCGGTTGATGGAAAGCGCGACCCCAGCCGCCGAAGCGCAGGCGATCGCCGTGATGATCCGGCAGGCTCTGGAAACGCCTGAGCGACGCGTCGCTTTGGTGACGCCTGATCGCGCTCTGGCCGGTCGCGTGGTCGCGCAACTGGGACGCTGGGGCATCGTTGCGGACGACACCGCGGGCCGTCCTCTGCCACAGACTGCCGCCGGGCGCGTGCTGCTGCTGCTCGCCGAACTGATCGCCGAGCAAGCCGCGCCGGTGCCGCTCGTGGGTTTGTTGACGCACCCGTTGGTGGCAGCTGGGGAAGAGCGGGCCCGGTGGCTGGAGCAGGCGAGGGCACTCGATCTTGCGCTTCGCGGTCCTCGGCCCGGGCCGGGCCTCACTCCCTTGCGCGATGTTGCTCAAGCAGCCGGTGCAGCCGTTTGGTGGGAAGGCCTTGAGCCCACCCTGGCGCCGCTCTTCACCTACGGTGCGGATGCCTTGCTGGGGGATCTGATCGACGCGCTTGCCGCCGCCGCCGAGGCGCTGTGCGGCGAAGGGCTTTGGAGCCGTCCCGACGGTCGGGCACTGGCGCAGTTCGTCGAAGAGTTGCGCGAAGCCGCGCGCGAGACGCAGACTCGCCTCGACCCCAAAGAATTGCATGCAGTGCTGCGCGACGCGATGGAGCGCACATCGGTGCGACCGCCATGGGGCGGCCACCCGCGCGTCGCGATCTATGGCCTGCTTGAAGCGCGGATGAGCCGTGCGGAACTGGTCATTTGCGGCGGCCTTGTGGAGGGTGTCTGGCCCGCAAGTCCTGCTCCCGATGCACTGCTGCCGCCTGCGATGCTGCGGGCGCTCGGTGTGCCCGGTGCGGACTTTCGCATCGGCCTTTCCGCTCACGATCTTGCATCGGCGCTCGGTGCGCCCGAAGTCGTGCTGAGTTGGGCGCGCCGGGACGAGAGTTCGCCGGTGATCCCGTCGCGCTTCGTACTTCGGGTCAAGGCCATGCTCGGCGACGCCGCCGATGCAATGGTGGAGCGGGACGCAGTACGGCTCGCCCGCCTGATCGATGAGGCGCGGGCAGCACCCGCCTATCCTCGTCCCAAGCCAGCGCCCACGCCAGAGCAGCGCAAGGTCGCGATCTCCGTCACTGCGCTCGATCGCCTGCGCGGCGACCCCTACCAGTTCTATGCAAGCTCCATTCTCAAGCTGCGCAGTCTCGATGCACTGGATGCGGAGCCCAGCGCGGCGTGGAAGGGCACGGCGGTGCACGCCATACTCGACCGTTGGCACAAGCAGGGTGAGCCTGCCGGAATGCTGCGCAGCATTGCTGAGCAAGTGATGGACGAGATGAGCGCGCATCCGCTCATGCGCGCGCTGTGGCGGCCGCGGCTTTTGGCTGCGCTGGACTGGGTCGGTGAAGAGATCGGTCGGCAGAAGGAGGACGGTCGCAAGGTGCTCGCCACGGAGGCCGATGGCTCGATCGAGTGGCGCGGGGTGCGTCTGCAAGGGCGTGCCGATCGCATCGATCGGTGTGCGGATGGGATACTTGCCGTCGTCGACTACAAGACCGGCCAGCCCCCGTCCGCGCGCCGAGTGCAGGAGGGCTTCTCATTGCAGCTCGGCTTAGTGGGCCTAATTGCCAGCGAAGGCGGGTTCAAGGACATCAGCGGCGAGGCGCAGCGGTTCGAGTACTGGTCGCTGGCGAAGAAGCAAGGGCAGGATCAGTTCGGCTACTGGACCGAGCCGGTGCTGGAGGACCGCAAAAAATCTGGGATTGCGCGCGAGAAGTTCCTCTCGGAGACGGTACGCTACCTCGACGACGCACTGGATCGGTGGATTCTCGGCGCCGAGCCTTTTACGGCCCGCTTGAACCCGGACTTGCCGGGCCATGCGGACTACGACCAGCTCATGCGCCTGGATGAGTGGATCACACAGCTTGGCTCCCTCGATGACGGGGAGGGCGCAGCATGAGCGGGCCGCACCCACTGCATGGCAGCCAGATGAAAGCCGTCGCGCCCGAGGATACCGTCTGGCTCTCGGCCTCGGCAGGCACCGGTAAGACGCAGGTGCTTTCCTCGCGCGTGCTGCGGCTTTTGCTGCAGCGCGGCATCGAACCGTCGCAGATTCTGTGCCTCACGTTCACCAAGGCCGGTGCAACCGAAATGGCGGCTCGTATTAACGAGAAGCTCGCCCGCTGGGTGCGTCTGGGCGATACCGAACTGGCGGCGGAGCTTGCCGCAATCGGTGCCGATGTCGGCCTCGAGACACGCCAGCACGCGCGCACGCTGTTCGCAGCCGTGCTCGATTGCCCCGGCGGCGGCTTGCGGATCGACACGATCCACGCCTTCTCGCAATGGCTGCTCGCCGCCTTTCCGCTCGAGTCAGGACTGGTCCCCGGTACGCGCCCGATGGAGGACCGCGAGCGCGTGCTGCTGGCGCGGCAAGTCCTGTCGGATATGCTGGTTGCTGCAGAGCAGGACCCGGTGGGCGATCCGCAATTGCTCGGTGCTGTATCCGAGCTGTCGCTGCGACTGGGGCCGGACGCGGTGCAGGCGTTTCTGCTGCGGTGCGCTTCGGCGCGTGAGGCATGGCTTGGCCCGGGCGGATGGCAGGAGCCGATGCGGCCCAACGTGCTGCGCCTCCTGGGTCTCCCGAGTGACGCCGGCGCCGAGATGCTGGCGCAGATGTGCTGCGACGATGCGTTCGACACGTCCGCACTGCGGCGCTGTCACGAGACACTGAGCGCTTGGTCCACCGACACCGGTCGCGAGGGGGTCGAAGCCATTACCGCGTGGCTTGCCGCTGAACCGGCCGTGCGTGCCAAGGCCTTGGTTGATCTTCATGGAGGGCTGTTCACCAGGACGACGGGCGCACCCAAGCGGCTCGCCAACATTCTCAAACGGGATCCTGACTACGAGGCGCACATTACCCGCGTCAGTGAGTGCATCGCGGGCGTGCAGCAGATCGCGGCGATGCTGGACCTTGCGGATCGGCTCGTACCGGCTCTGCGTCTTGGACGCGCGTTTGCCTTGGCTTGGGAAGACGCGAAGCGGCGCGAGGGGCTGATCGATTTCGACGACCAGATCCGCCAGGCGGCCGCGCTGCTTGGGCGCCGCGAACTTTCCGACTGGATCCGATACAAGCTTGACCGCCGCTTCGATCACATTCTTGTCGATGAGGCGCAGGACACAAACGCAGCGCAGTGGGACATCATCTTCGCGATGGCGGAGGAGTTCTGGGCCGGCGAAGGTCAGCGTGGCGATCGGCTCCGCACCTTGTTCGTCGTCGGGGACTACAAGCAGGCGATCTTCCGCTTTCAAGGGACAAGTCCGGAGAACTTCCGCCGCGCCGCCGACCGTGTGCGAGCGACGATGCGCGAGGCTGCGCAGAATGCGACGTACATCGCCGAGCAGGTGCGGCCGCGTGAGTTGCAGGACCTCGGCCTCGATCGGAGTTTCCGGACGGCGCAGCGCGTTCTCGACTTCGTGGATCGGGCGCTGAACGCCATCGGCCATGACGGGATCGGCTTGGACAAGCCTGCAGAGCGGCATGTGGGGCAGGAGCGGCCGGGATACGTCTCGTTGTGGCAGCCGATCGGCACCGCATCGGACGAGCCCGAGGATGAGCCCGAGGAAGGCACCGAAACCTGGCTGTCGCGTCCAGACCGGCAGCTGGCCGAGCGTATAGCTCAGCAGGTTAGGGCTTGGCTGGATCCGAAAGGACCCGGATTCCGTCTTCACAAGGGCGGCGAGCGCCGCGCTGGTGCCGGCGACGTCATGGTGCTGGTGCGCAAGCGCAAGGAACTTGCGGGGCTGATCGTCGCGCGCCTCCACGCGCTCGGCGTTCCCGTCGCAGGCGTTGACCGCCTTCGCCTCGGCGCTCCACTGGCGGTGAAGGATCTCGTCGCCGCCCTGCGCTTCGCCGCGCAGCCGCTGGACGATCTCAATCTCGCCAACCTGCTGGTCTCGCCTCTTGTAGGCTGGACGCAGGAAGCGCTGCTGGAGCACGGCTACCGCGATCCGGCGCAACGACCACGCCGTTCGCTCTGGGCGCACTTGCGCGGCTCGGCCGATCCGCTGGCGCGTGAAACCGTGGTTCAGCTTTCCTCTTTGCTTGCACTGGCCGACTTCGACCCGCCGCAGGTGCTGCTGCAATGGATTCTGTCCGGCCCGTGGCAAGGGCGCCGCAAGCTGGTCGCGCGGCTTGGCGTCGAATCCAACGATCCCATCGACGAGCTGGTCAACGCCGCCCTCGCTTACGCCGCCACGGCAACGCCGAGCCTCGTGGGCTTCCTCGCCTGGTTCGACGCAGGCGATGGCGAACTCAAGCGAGAGGCGGACAACGCACAGGGCCTCGTGCGCGTGATGACGGTGCATGGCTCCAAGGGCTTGCAGGCGCCCATCGTCATTCTCGCGGATGCGACCGGCAATCCTGATGATAGCCGCGAGCGCGGGCTCGACTTGCCGGACCCGCACAATCCCGCCCGTCGCATTCCGCTCCCGCCGCTGCGCAAGGAAGAAAAGTGCGGCCGGATCGCGGAGGAGGCGCAAGCGGTCAAAGTGGCTGAAATGCAGGAGCATTGGCGCCTGCTCTACGTCGCCATGACACGGGCCGAGGAAGCGTTGTTCGTGGGCGGGGCGCTGGGGCCAAAGGACAAGGGACAGGCTGCGCCGAACAGCTGGTACGCGCGGCTCGAAGCCCTCTTCCCGCCGGAGGGTGCGCTTACGGATCCAATCTGGGACAGCCGGCGGGACTGGGGCACACCGCCAGACGGTATGGCGCCCGAGCCGACCGCTGTTGCCGCCGAACTGGCGCTACCTGAGCCACTTCCGCCGCTGCTGCTGCGTCCGCCGCCTGCCGAGCCGCTTCCGCCGCGTCCACTTGCGCCTTCCGCCCTGGGTGAGGAAGCCGCACCCGATCCGCCGCTGCCTGCGGGAGCCGCTCTCGACGCAGCGCGACGAGGCACGCTAATGCACCGGTTGCTGGAGCGACTGCCCGAGCTGACACCCGATGCTCGCGAGAAGGCTGCGCGGCAGTGGTTGGCGCGCAATGCCGCGGACTTTTCGCTGGAAGATCGCGACGCAATGATCGCCGCGACACTGACGATCGTGGACGACCCTGCCTGGACCGACCTGTTCGGACCAGGGAGCCTTGCGGAAGTTCCGTTCTCAGCCATCTTGGGTGGGCAAGTCGTTGCGGGCACTGTCGACCGGCTGCTGATCACGCCTGACTTGATTCGCATCGTTGACTTCAAGACGGCCCGCCGCCCCCCCGCCAGCCTTGAGGAGGTGCCCGCGGCAACCCTTCGGCAGATGGGCGCTTACGCGGCGGCGCTTACGACAATCTATGCGGATCGGGCGATCGAAGCCGCGATCCTCTATACTGCGGCCCCGCAGTTGATCGCACTGCCGGCCGAAATTCTGGCCCGGTACAAGCCCGCCTTGGCCTCAACCGAGTAAACCTTTCGCAAACCGCCGTTGCCTGAGCGGCTTTCATCCCTAGATTGCGGCTCAACCACTTCCTTCGGAGAACGTAAATGCCCACCAAAGCCGTAACCGACGCCAGCTTCGAGGACGATGTCCTCAAGTCAGATAAGCCCGTGCTTGTCGATTTCTGGGCGGACTGGTGCGGCCCGTGCAAGATGATCGGCCCCGCTCTGGAAGAGATCAGCGAAGAGCTGGTCGACAAGGTGACCATCGCCAAGATGGACATCATGGCCAACACCGACGTACCCGGTCAGATCGGTGTGAAGTCGATCCCGCTGATGGTACTGTTCAAGGACGGCAAGCCCGTGGCGCAGAAGCTTGGCGCGGCTCCCAAGAGCGCACTCAAGGGCTGGCTCGAAGGCGAGCTGTAAGCTGACGAGAGGCCGAGTGCAGGCGCGTCAGAGGCGCGCCAGTCGCTCGGCCAGTTCGTCCCAGAGCCGCGGCGTGGAGGCTCCGATCAATCCGCGCGTTTCCCAATCATCGACGCGATAAGTCGAGCCGTCCAGGCGCGCGGCGCGGCCACCGGCTTCGTTCAGGAACAGCACGCCGGCGGCGTGGTCCCACGGCAGGATTCGGTTGAACACCGAGACGTCGTTCTCCCCGAGGACGAGCCGCGGGTATTGCTCGGCAGCGCAGCGGGGGATGTCGACCACGTGATAGTTCGGAGCAATGTGCTTTAGCACCTTTGCCCTCTCTTCCGGGTCCAAGTAGACCGTTGAAAGCGCCGCTACCGGTGGCTCCTGAGTTGTCGGGCGCGCCGTGACCCGTTCCCCGTCGATGAACGCGCCGCCCGAAGCCAGCGCGTGGCAAAAGCGGCCGGTCAGCGAGTCGAGAATCCAACCGCCGATCGTCTCGCCGCCGTCGGCCAGCGCGACGAGCACGCCGAACGGCGCTTTGCCCGAGGCGAAGTTGTTGGTGCCGTCGAGGGGATCGACGATCCAGCACAAACCGTCGCGCAGCCGCTCGAAGATGGCAGGATCGGCGAAGGCGGCTTCCTCTCCCACCACGGTTGCCTGGGGCAGGAGATCCGCCAGCAATCCTGTCAGGATCGCCTCACTTTCGTGATCGGCCACGGTAACGACGTCGTCAGCAGCCTTGGCGATGATGTCGCTTTCGGCAAGGCTGCGGTAGCGTGGCACGATGGCCGTTTGCGATGCCTGCCGCATGATCGCCTCTACCCGCGCGGTGAAGGCAGGAGTAATGTCGCGGCCATTCATGATAAGGGTATCCCCACTTGCTCCGCAAAGCCGGGCCGCTCGCGAATTCGGGCGTACCAGTCCTGCACTGCCGGAAATGCCGGCCGGTCGATGGGCAGGCTGAACCAGGTGTAGGCGTAAACGCCCATAGGGATATCTCCGATCCCAAATCCAGTGCCGGAAAGCCACGGCGTCTCGTTCAGGTACCGCTCCATGATTGCGAGTTGTGCGGCGCTCCTCTCGACTGCGGCGGAAACCTGCGCCGGATTGCGCTCGGTCTCCGGCTTTCGCACGTGCTGTATGAAGGCATCGCGCTGAGCGTCCGCATAGCCCGTCTGCCAGTCCATCCAGCGATCGGCGATCGCCCGTTCGGCGGGATCGCTGGGCCACCAGCGGGAGCCGCCGTACTCCGCTGCGAGATAGCGCAGGATTGCGTTGGATTCCCAGAGAACGACTTTGCCGTCCTCGATCGTCGGGATCAGCGCATTGGGATTTTTCGCGAGGTAGTCGGCTTCCATGCCGAACTTGCCCCCCACATCGATCCGCTGAAATTCGAGGCCAAGTTCGACAGCGAACCAGGCGACCTTCTTCACGTTGTGCGAGTTCAATCGCCCCCAGATCGTCAGCATTGTGGGCGTCAGCTCCTGTAGTCGGCGTTGATGGAGATGTAGCCGTGCGTGAGGTCGCAGGTCCAGACTTGTGCCCGGCCATCACCGAGGCCCAGATCGACTTCGATCGTTATGTCCTGCCCCTTCAGGTGGGCGGCCAGGGGAGCCTCGTCGTAGTCCGCCAGCGGCAGGCCTTCGCGCGCGGCCCATATGCCGCCGAATCCGATCGAAAGCTTGTCACGGTCGGCTGGCTCGCCCGCTTTGCCAACGGCCATAACCACGCGGCCCCAGTTGGCGTCTTCGCCCGCGATAGCGGTCTTCACCAGCGGCGAGTTGGCGATGGCCAGCCCGACGCGGTGGGCGCTGTCATCGGAAGCCGCACCGGAGACGGTCACTGCGATGAACTTCTGCGCTCCTTCGCCGTCCCTGACCACGAGGTGCGCGAGCTGGCGGCACACGTCGTGGATGGCTGCCGCGAAGCCGTCGGCGCCGGCGTCGTCAAACGAGGTCAGCGTTGCGTTACCCGCCTTACCCGTAGCGAACGCAAGAACGGTGTCGCTGGTCGAAGTATCGGAGTCGACCGTGATGCAGGAGAAGGTGGCCTTGTTGGCCCGTGACAAGCACTCCTGCAGGAAGGCCGGCGCGACGGCGGCATCTGTGAAGAGATAGCCCAACATCGTTGCCATATCCGGCGCGATCATACCCGAGCCCTTGATGATGGCCGAAATCGTCACTGTCGTCGCGCCGACTACGGCTGTGGCAGTAGCCCCCTTCGGGAACGTGTCCGTCGTCGAGATCGTGTGGGCGGCTTCTTCCCAGGAGCAGGGCGACGCCGTCAGTGCGGCTGCGACACCTCCGCGGGCCTTGTCCTTCGGCAGCGGCACGCCGATGACCCCGGTCGAGGATACGAACACCTCTTCTTGTGCGCACCCCAAGTGCTCGGCGACTTGCACCATGATCTGCTCGACCGCTTCTCGGCCGCGATAGCCGGTGAACGCGTTAGAGTTGCCGGCGTTCACCACCAAGGCGCGAGCGCTTCCCTTGGCGACATTGGCGCGGCCGATCTCGACCTCGCTCGAACAGCACACGTTCCGAGTGAAGACGCCCGCTACCGAGGTCCCCTCTGACAGTTCCACATAGGTGAGGTCGCAACGGCCCCAATCCTTGTACCCTGCGCGCGCGACACGTGGCGTCACGCCCGCAATGGCGGGGAGATAGGGGAAGGGCGTGGCGAGCGGAGAGACGGCGTCGGACATGCGCCGCACCTAGTCTGAGGCGCGGCGCTTCGCAACGCCGCGCCTACATCGGACTTAAATGGCCGGACGGCTCACTTGATCGGGCAGTCCGGGGCGAGACGCATGTCGAGGTAGTTGTCGACCGAACGCATCAGGTCTTCCATCTCATTCTCGAAAAAGTGGTTGGCGCGCGGCACTTCATCGTGATGGATGGTGATGTGCTTTTGGGTGCGCAGCTTGTCGACCAGCTTCTGCACCGCGTTAGGCGTCACCACCGTGTCCGCCGTACCCTGAACGATGATTCCCGAAGCGGGACAGGGCGCTAGGAAGCTGAAGTCGTACATGTTTGCCGGAGGAGCGATCGAGATGAAGCCACGGATCTCGGGGCGACGCATCAGCAACTGCATGCCGATGAGCGCACCGAAGCTATAGCCGGCGATCCAGGTCGTGGATGCCTCCGGATGAATCGACTGCACCCAGTCCAGTGCCGAGGCCGCGTCGGAAAGCTCGCCAATGCCGTTGTCGAAGCTCCCCTGGCTGCGTCCCACCCCGCGAAAGTTGAAGCGCAGGGTGGCGAAGCCCCGATTCACAAAGGTCTTGTAGAGGTGCTGGGTGATGCGGTCGTTCATGGTCCCGCCCGCCTGAGGGTGCGGGTGAAGGATCATCGCGACAGGCGCACGAGGACGCGAAGCGGGCTGGAAGCGGCCTTCAAGCCGCCCCTCGGGACCAGGAAAAATGACTGAGGGCATGTGATTCGCGAACCTGACTTGCTGACCGGAGCGCCGCGCCGAGTGGACGCAGGGGCAACGGGGGTGCCAAACGATGGGTGTTCGCTATATAGAACTACCGCTCCTGAAAACAACTTGCGTGACGATGCCCTCCGAACTGCTCTATCTCGACCATGCCGCGACTGCGCCGATGCTTCCCGATGCTCGCTCTGCGTGGCTGGAAGGGGCGGCTCTGTGGGCGAATCCTTCCAGTCCTCACCGGCAGGGCCGCGCCGCCCGGGCCGCGCTCGAGGACGCGCGCGAACGCGTGAAGGTGGCTCTCGGCTGGGAAGGTGAGGTCGTCTTTACTTCGGGAGCAAGCGAAGCCGTGACCATGGCGCTGTCTCGCTGTGTGCTGCCGGTCGGCGCCGTTTCGGCGGTAGAGCACGACGCGGTACTGCGCCTGTGCGACGGTGTGCCAAGGCTCGGCGTCGATGCCGAGGGGCGGATCGACAGCACGCAGGCCCCATCGCCCGCCCTGGTCGCTGTGCAGCACGTTAACAACGAGACCGGCGTAGTGCAGGAAGTTGGGCCTGTCGCGCAGGCCGTGCGCGAAGCTGGCGGCCTGCTGCTTTCCGATTGCGCGCAGAGCGCCGCCAAGCTGCCGCTGCCCGACGCCGACCTGATCGCGATCTCGGCGCATAAGTTCGGTGGCCCTGTAGGCATCGGCGCACTCCTCGTGCGGGACTGGGCGATGCTGAAGGCCTCGGGCGGGCAGGAACGAGGCTATCGCGCGGGGACAGAGAACCTGCCGGGAGTACTTTCCATGGTAGCCGCCCTAGAAGCGAGCAGAGACTGGCTGAGGCGGTCTGCAGACCTGCGCGCGCAGCTGGAACAGGGGCTGATCGCTGGTGGCGCCAGCGTCATCGCGCAGGGAGCCCACCGCGTCGCCACGATCGGCGCCTACCGTATGCCGGGCGTCGCCTCGGCCGTGCAGCTTATCCGGTTCGACGCGCAAGGCATTGCGGTGTCGGCGGGTAGCGCCTGTTCCTCGGGCAGCCTGAAGGCGAGCCATGTCTTGACGGCGATGGGCGTGGATGGCGCCGGCGAAGTCATTCGCGTGAGCGTCGGTCGAGAGACAAACGCTGCCGATATCGATCGGTTCGTCTCCGCCTGGACCGACATGTCCCAACGTCGAGCCGCTGCATGATCTATCTTGATTATCAGGCGACGACGCCACTAGCGCCTGAAGCGCGCGAGGCGATGCTCCGGTGGTTGGGCGGGCCTGACACGACGGGTTTTGCCAATCCTCACAGTCCCCACCGCCCAGGCCGTGCAGCGGCTGCGGTGATAGAAGTGGCGCGTGAGCAAGTGGCCAGTTTGCTGCCGCCGGGGGGGCGCGTGATCTTCACCGGCAGCGCAACCGAGGCGCTGAACCTGGCGATCTTCGGGAGCGGCACGCGACGGCTGGCAGTCTCGGCGATTGAGCATGCCGCCGTTCTCGACACGGCAAAAGCACGGGATCCCGGCATGGCAATCCTGCCAGTCAGTTCCCTAGGGATAGTCGAGTCGCACACGCGAATACCAAGCGGCGTCGATCTGGTGGCCGTAATGCAGGTGAACAACGAGATTGGCACGATCCAGCCGATAATCGAACTTGCGGATGCCGCCCACCGAGCGGGCGCCTTGTTCCTGTGCGATGCAGTTCAGGGTGCAGGCAAGATCGCCGCTCCGGAGGGCGCCGACATGATCGCGCTGTCAGCTCACAAGTTATACGGGCCTAAAGGTATTGGCGCGCTCTGGGTCCGCGATGGGCTGACACTCTCACCGCTGATCCACGGGGGCGCGCAGGAGCAGGCATTGCGCTCGGGCACTCTCAGCCCCGCCTTGTGCGCGGGTTTCGGTGCTGCAGCGAGAATTTGTTGCGAGCGGATGCTTGAGGATGCCGAGCATGTCGGCCGGCTCTGGCATGCCGCTCGAGCAGTCCTGTCGCGATGGACTCTGAACGGTTCGGCCACGGCGCGCTGGCATGGGAACATGAACGTGCGTCTGGACGGGCTCGATGTGGCACGGTTGATATCGGAGTTGCGCGACATGGCTTTTTCGGCAGGTTCGGCTTGCGCGAGCGGGTCTGGTCGTCCTAGCCATGTTCTCACGGCCTTGGGGCTGAATGCAGCCCAGGCAAAATCTTCCGTCCGTCTCGGGTTTGGAAGATACAGCGTGTTGGGAGACATAGAGGATGCCTGCGTACGCTTGGATGCCGCAGCGGCGGCGCAGGGAGTCTGATGAATTGAAGGTTCAATTCTTAACGAGCCAAGGGAATGCCGTCTCGGCTGAGGCTGAGATCGGCACGCGTTTGCTTGAACTGGCGCAAGCGGCAGGGATGCCGCTGGAAGGCACGTGCGAGGGGCAGATGGCTTGTTCCACCTGCCACGTGATCGTCGAGCCCGATTGGTTCGACAAGCTTCCGCCCGCGTCAGCGGATGAGGAGGACATGCTCGATCTGGCAGCCGGCGTCACGCGGACCAGCCGGCTCTCGTGCCAGATCGAGCTAAGTGAAGACTTGGAAGGGCTGACGGTCCGCATTCCCGGCGTCGCCCGCGATATGCAATTCGGCTGACCGCATAAGCGCAGGCGATCGGAAGGCGCAGCTTATCGGGCGATTGCCGGTGAGCGAACAGCTTCGATCAGGGCTTTCGAGAACGCGGGAATGTCGTCGGGCTTGCGGCTCGTGATGAAGTTGCCGTCGACGACGACTTCCTGATCCACGACGTCAGCGCCGGCGTTGCGCAAGTCGGTGCGGATCGAAGGCCAGCTCGTTACCTTGCGGTTGCGCACCACGTCAGCCTCGACCAGAAGCCACGGTCCGTGACAAATCGCGGCCACTGGCTTTCCGCTTTTGGCGAACTGCTGAACGAGAGAGACGGCTTTCTCCTCCATCCGCAGCTTATCCGGGTTGATCTGCCCACCGGGCAGCATCAGCGCATCGAAGTCTTCGGCTTTCACCTGATCCAGCGTCATGTCCACCTTGACACTGTCTCCCCAATCGGTGTGATTCCAGCCCTTGATTTCGCCGCTTTCGGGGCTGGCGACGGTGGTTTCGATGCCAGCTTCCTCCAGCGCCTTCTTCGGTTCGGTGAGCTCTGACTGCTCGAAGCCGTCGGTCGCGATGATGAGGACCTTCTGTCCCATGGTCATTTTCCTTTGAGGTTGGCGTTTGATAAGGAAATGAATGGCGGAAAACATCGGTTCCGATGGTTCCACTCGGCTCGCGGCGTTGCTAGGGCGTTCTGGCAATGGCTCGCACCACAGACGAACCCGATCCCTTCGACGCTATCGTCGACGCGCCGTTCGATGCGGCGCTATCCCAGCGTTACCTCGTCTACGCCCTTTCTACGATCACCGCGCGGTCGCTTCCCGATCTGCGCGACGGACTGAAGCCGGTGCACCGCCGCCTGCTGTGGGCGATGCGGCAACTGAAGCTAGATCCGGGCAGCGCCTACAAGAAGTCAGCCCGTGTCGTGGGCGACGTTATCGGCAAGTATCACCCGCATGGCGACGCCTCGGTCTACGATGCGATGGTTCGCCTCGCGCAGGACTTCTCGCTCCGGTATCCGCTGGTGCAGGGGCAGGGCAACTTCGGCAACATCGACGGCGATAACGCCGCCGCCTACCGCTACACCGAGGCGCGGCTCACCAAGACGGCCATCCAGCTCATGGCGGGGCTGGACGAGGGCACGGTCGAGTTTCACGCCACTTACAATGGCGAGGAGGAAGAACCCGAAATCTTCCCGGGCATTTTCCCGAACCTGCTGGCGAATGGTGCGACCGGCATCGCCGTGGGCATGGCGACATCGATCCCCAGCCACAATGTGGCCGAGATCATCGATGCGACGCTGCTGCTGATTGACAATCCCGAAGCCCAGCATGCCGAGCTCATGCAGGTCTTCAAGGGCCCGGACTTCGCGACCGGCGGGCTGGTGGTCGACAGTCCCGAAGCGATCAGCACCGCTTACGAGACCGGCAAGGGCGCCTTCCGCGTGCGAGGGCGCTTCTCCACCGGGCGCGTGGGCGACAAGTGGGAAGAGACGGGCATCGAAAAGCTGGGGAGCGGCCAGTGGCAGCTCGTGATCAGCGAGATTCCCTACATGCTTCCCAAGGCCAAGTTGATCGAGCAGATCGCGGCGCTCATCGGCGATCGCAAGCTGCCGATCCTGGAAGACATCCGCGATGAGAGCGACGAGCAGATCCGCATCGTCCTCATTCCCAAGAGCCGCAACGTCGATCCCGAGCTGCTGAAGGAAAGCCTGTATCGGCTGACCGACATGGAAAGCCGGTTCACGCTGAACCTCAACGTACTCGACGCGCATCGCACACCGGGCGTGCTGGGGCTCAAGTTACTGCTGCAGGAGTGGGTCTACAGCCAGATCGATATCCTGCTGCGCCGCACGCGCCACCGGCTGGAGAAGATCGCCTCGCGGCTGGAGCTGGTCGAGGGTTACATCATTGCGTACCTCAACCTTGACCGGATCATTGAGATCATTCGGACGGAGGATGAGCCCAAGCCGGTGATGATGGCTGAGTTCAATCTGACCGACCGGCAAGCCGAAGCGATCCTCAACATGCGGCTGCGCAGCTTGCGCAAGCTGGAGGAAATGGAGCTGCGCCAAGAGCGCGAGGACCTGCTGAAAGAGCAGGAGGAGCTCAACAAGCTGCTCGAGAGCCCGGCTCGCCAGCGCACTCGCCTCAAGCGCGACTTGTCCACGCTGCGCAAGGATTATGCCGAAGACACCGCTCTCGGCCGGCGCCGTACGACGATCGCACAGGCGGCGCCCACCGTTGCCTTCAGCATGGACGCGATGATCGAGAAGGAGCCGGTCACGGTGATCGTCTCGCAGCGCGGCTGGGTCCGCGCCGCGAAAGGGCATGTCCCGCTCGACAGCGATTTCAAGTTCAAGGAAGGCGATGGCCCCGCCTTCGCGCGCCACGCTCAGACCACGGACAAAGTGCTGATCGCGGTCGACAGCGGGCGGTTCTACACCATCGGAGCCGACAAGCTGCCGGGTGCGCGCGGCTTTGGCGAACCGATCCGCACGATGGTCGATATCGATGCCGACGCGCACATCGTTGCTGCGCTGACGTATCGGCCAAAGGGGCTGCTGCTGCTTGCCTCCAACACTGGCCGTGGCTTTGCAGCCGAGATGGACGAGCTTCTGGCGGAAACGCGCAAGGGCAGGGCGGTGATGAGCACCAAGCCGGGCGTGAAGCTAAGCGTGGTGCGCGAGATTCCGCCCGAGCACGACCACGTCGCAGTCGTGGGCGAAAACCGGAAGCTCCTGGTGTTCAATTTGCAGGAGCTACCGGTGCTCGCCAAGGGGCAGGGCGTCACGCTGCAGCGTTACCGCGACGGTGGACTGGCGGACGTCGTCACTCTGAAACTCGAGGACGGCCTATCCTGGACAATGGGCGGTGAAAGCGGCCGTACCCGAGTGGAGAAGGATTTGCTGCCGTGGAAAGTCGCGCGCGGCGCGGCCGGTCGCCTTCCGCCTCAAGGCTTTCCTCGAGACAACAAGTTCTAAGCGTCAGGTCACCGGCTGCGGATTGTTCGGCACCAGAATCAGGGTGCGCCCTTCGACTCTCCAGCTGGCAAGACGCGATAGCAAGTTCATGCCGATCACATTCGCGTTGCCAAGTCCCGGCGCAACGACCGCGTCGAGTTCCCGGGCGACGACATTGCCGAAGCGTAGCTCGTTTATAGTGGTCAGCTGGGCTTGCACCGTGCCGTTGGCAGTGCGCATCATGATGGCCTGAGGGAAAGCCTGTTCCTCAAGCTGCGCCGCCTCTGCCGTCTGCGGCGAGATTGCCGTCAGCGTGGCGCCCGTGTCGACAAGGAAGCGTCGTTCAACGCCGTTCACGCTGGCAGTCAGCCAGAAGTGGCCATCGCGATCCATGGGCACGCGAGTCTCACCGCCCTCGACGGTCTGACCGGGCATGCCCAGTTGAGGCAGTGCGAAGTCACTGCCAGTGGTAAAGCGCGTGACTTGCACAATCGTGAGCAGCAAGGCCGCGATAAGGCCAAGGTTGCCCACTCCGCGGACAAATCCGCCCAACATCGGCGTGGCACGACGCAACATGCCCCCGAGCGTCGCAACGAAGATCGAGGCGATGGCGAGGGCGAGCAGCGGTTGCTGCGTCAGAAATTCAATCAGTTCCGGGAAGTCCACCAAGCGTTCCTAGCAGAAGCAAGCTTTCTGCTTGCTGTCCTCGAGCCAAGGACGACACTTAGGTCAGCACTTCGTCGAGCATTTCAAGGACTCGGGCCCTTTGGGGAAATCCCTCTGCGATCCAACGCTCTTCCAGCACGCGCAGGGTGCGCGCGATTTCTGGTCCGGCTTTGATGCCGCGTGCGACGATTTCACCGCCCTTAAGGGGGAACTGCGGGATCTCCCAGCCGCTAAGCGGGGCTACGGATCCGCCGGAGATGAGCAGACGGTCCAGCGCCTCGCTACGGCCGAGGCGGTAGGCAAGGGCGCGCGCGTCCCCCGTTGGATCATCCCGCCTGGCTGCCGTGGCCAGGCGCTTCTTCTGCGCCGAGGACATTCGAAAGCGGGCGGCGACTTGCTCCGCCAGAGCGGGATCTTTGGGAAGCAGGGCGGCAAGCCTGCGAAGCGGGTCAGGCGCGATGCCTTGCGCGCGCTCATGCCCGATCAGTTCGCGAAGCATCTCCGGACGTGCCTCCGGCAGGATCTGCGTCAGCACGCCAAGTTCCGCCATGCGCGTGACGGTCGGGCCCGGATCGGACAGACCCAGGAGGTTTATCGTCTCCATGCCGATCCGCTCGCGCGAGAGTCCCTTCAGCGTGGAGGCAAGGTCGGCACAGGCGCTTTCCGCCTCGCCATCGGCGGGTTGGCTGCCGAACCGCGTCTGGAAGCGGAAGTATCGCAGAATGCGCAAGTGGTCTTCGCGGATCCGCTGGCGCGCGTCACCGATGAACCGAACCCGTCGCGCGGCAAGGTCTGAGAGGCCCCCGAACCAATCGGAAAGCTCAAGGGTAATCGGGTCCGCGTAAAGCGCGTTGATCGTGAAATCGCGCCGCGCGGCGTCCTCCTGCCAGTCACTCCCGAAGGCGACCTCTGCGCGGCGGCCATCGGTGGCAACATCCCGGCGCAAGGTGGTGATCTCTACAGGGCCGCTCGGCAGGACGGCAGTGATCGTCCCATGCTCAATACCAGTCGGGATGCTGCGGATGGCAACGGCGTCAAGTCGCTCGATGACTTGCTGCGGAAGCAGCGTCGTCGCCATGTCGATGTCCTTGACGGCGAGCCCGAGCAACGTGTCTCGCACTGCTCCTCCAACCCACCTGGCGTTTCCCGATCCAAGTGCCACGGCGAGCGCCGCCAAGTCCTCCCGGTTGGTCCACTCCGCCCGCGGCAGTTGTTCAGCCATGCCAACGCAGCCGTCCGGCGAGGTTGTGCAGAATGGCGCCGGTAACGCCCCAGATCTGATGGCCACGCCAATCGACTTCCACGAACGTGTGCATGCGGCCCTCGTGCTCGATGGTCTTTTCTAGCTGGTTTGCCCGGTCGAGCACGAAGTCGACGGGCGCCTCAAACCATTGCGAGACCTCCGCGGGATTGGGGCGGATCTCTATGTCAGGTGGAACGATGCCGAGCACCGGAGTGATCTCATAAGCCGAGCCGGTCCTGTACATGTCCGTGGTGCCGACCACGCGCACATCCTCGGGGCGGATGCCGAGCTCTTCCCAAGCTTCGCGCAGTGCGGCTTCCACGGGAGTTTCGCCGGGGTCGATGCGCCCGCCGGGAAATGCGATCTGCCCGGCGTGGGCTCGCATGGTGGCGGGGCGGTGGAGAAACAGGAAGCCGGGGCGCTCACGCTCAGTCATGGCAATGAGCACGGCCGCGGGCACGAAGCTTTCGATCTCATCGATGCGCGGATCGAGCCACAGCGCCGGCGGCGCGGTTTCATGACCTTCGCGGAAAAGGCGGGTCACCTGGTCAAACAGGGCGCTCATGCCGTGACGAGCGGAAACGTGACGCCCTGGCTTGAGACGGAGGTGCCGTCCCCAGCCAGAGCGATTTCCGCGAGTTGCGCCCAGGTGCTGCGGTTAAGCCGCGCCTCGACCCCGTGTCGCACGCTCACGTAGACGGCTGGGCTGTCCGCATCTCCGGCGACGCGGATCGGGTGATCGAGTCCGGCGATGACGAACTCATCGGTGTTCAGCTTGAAGGCTAGGGCGTCTCCATCCTGCCGCACGTCGATGGCGATCAGCGCCGCATCGTCCACCGCGAGGGATAGCTTCTGTGTCGGAGTGACCAGCCAATGCTGTCCATCATCGTCGCGCATCAGCAGCGAAGCGAATGCCCGTACCATGGCGGGGCGGCGGATTTCTCCACCTTGATGATACCAGCGCCCATCGGCGGCGATGCGCATCTCGCTATCGCCGCTCTCGCTTGGAGACCACTTGTCGAGTGGGGGCAGTTTGCGCGCCTGGACCAGCTCAGCAATCTGGGCGAGCGTGAGGCCGGCGAGTTCCGGAGGCGGTTCGTAGGGCATCGCCAGTCCGATGCCAGACAAGCTCAGCGGAGCCAAGGCCCCAGCGTACCCCTTTCCGGCAGCACCGACGGATTGTCGCAGCGAACCAGAAGGCGATGCGGTTCGAACGGACCGGGTAAGTCCCATCCGGCGGTATACTGGTTGGAAAAGCCCCAGAACCTGCCGTAGTACTCCGCATCGCCAATCATCACTTGCGGCAGCGGTGCGCGTCCATCGATCCCCGCCAGGCTCGCGCTCACCAGCGCCTGACCGTAGCCACGCTGCTGCTGATCGGGGAGCACTGCCACTGGGCCGACCATGATGATAGGATGGGCTCGGCCGTCTGGATCAGTCAAGGCAACGGGCCAGCACTGGATCGTGCCGACCAGCATCTCGCTTTCATCGAGGGCGGCGAAGCTCAAAGCAGGGAGCCAATCCATACCCTCGCGAACCTTGTATGCAGTGCGCTTGTGCCGATCAGCCTCGAAGGCGCGGTCGAGCAATTGCTCCACCAAAGCGGGATCGACATTATCGAGCGGGATGATCGCAGCACCGGACATAGCCGCGGGCGGATAGGACCCAGCGCCCGCCTTGTCGACAACTATCGCGGCGCGCCCGGTGCCAACTTGAGCAGTCGGCCCGCTCCGGCTTCCTTGCCGTCCTCCAGCAGCCAGACGGAACCATCCGGCGCCTGCTGCAGTTCGCGGATGCGGTGCTCCATCGGATAACGAGCTACTTCGCGAGCGGTTTCGCCATCGAAGTCAACGCGAACCAGCACGTTCGGCTTCATGCCGCCGACCAAGGCCTCGCCCTTCCATTGCGGGAAGGCCTCGCCCGAATAGAAAATGAAGTTTCCCGGCGCGATAACCGGATCCCAGCTGATTGCCGGGGCGGTCAGGTCCGGACGCGTGTCGTTGTCCGGGATCGGCTTGCCATCGTAGTGCTCGCCTTCCGAGACCAGCGGCCAGCCGTAGTTCTGGCCTGGCTTTATGAGGTTGATCTCGTCGCCGCCTGCAGGGCCATGTTCCATTGCCCACAGCCGTCCGTCGGGTCCGAATGCAAGCCCAAGCATGTTGCGATGACCGTAGCTCCAGATCTGGTCCGACGGCGAACCTCTGTCGGCGAACGGATTACCGGCAGCCGGTGTGCCGTCCAAGTTCAGCCGTACGATCGTGCCCAGTGTATTGGAGAGGTCCTGCGCTGGCGTCATCTTCTGGCGGTCGCCCGAGGAGATAAAGAGGTGGCTGCCATCAGGCGAGAAGGCAATCCGGTGCGAATAGTGACCCTGCCCGGTCACCTTCGGTTCCTGGCGCCAGATTACCTCCAACCCCCGCAGGTCACACGATGTCGGCTGCGTGCAGGTGAGGGTACCCCGTCCGACGGCAGCGCCGTAGGTATTTTCCTGCCCCGCCTCGGCCCAGCTCAGATAAATGGTTCGCCCATCAAGGGAATCGCCGCCCGACTGCCCCGGCGCGAACACCACGTCCCCAAGACCACCCTGGCCGCCATAGGCGACCTCCGGCATGCCGGAGACCTCTCCGATCCGCCCATCAGGCAGGCGCAGCTTCATCGTGCCTTTTCTTTCGGTGATGAGCTGGATGCCGGTGCTTTTGTCGAGGTCCATGGCCCACGGCTCATCGAACTGCGCCAACGGCTCGATATGGAACCCGTCGCTGTCGGTCGCTGGCTCTGAAGCGGCGGACTCTGCAGCCCCGCGGGCGTTTTCCCCGGAGGATGAAGCGCCGCAGCTTGCGAGAGCGATGAGGAGCGGCGATACGGAGGCGAGCAGGCGCCCGAAGCCTGTGGTGTCGGTCATGCCCATGTTAACGCACAATCCAGCTATGGTTTCCATCCCCGTCTTTAGGGCTGCCGATTACGTAATCGGAGTGGACGAAGCCGGTCGTGGTCCGCTGGCGGGACCCGTCGTCGCGGCGGCGGTGGTCTTGTGCAAGCCGCGTCCGGCCGGGCTCGACGATTCCAAGAAGCTTTCGCGCGAACGACGCGCTTCGCTGGAGGCCAGCATCAAGCGGCGGTGTCGCTGGGCGGTCGGTGTCGTCGATGTGGAAGACATCGATCGGCTCAATATCTTCGGCGCGACGATGCTGGCGATGAGTCTGGCGGTGCAGTCACTATGCGAACAGATGGAAGGCGCGCCGCGCGAGGTTCTCGTGGACGGCAACCTCACTCCGGCTGGCCGACGGGCCGAGTGGTGCTGGAAAGCCCGCGCGATCGTCGGAGGTGATGCGATCGAGCCCTGCATCTCCGCAGCTTCCATCATCGCCAAGGAACATCGCGATCGCCTGATGCGTGATCTCGCCGCGGTGCATCCGCACTACGGTTGGGAGCGCAACGCAGGCTATGGCACTCCTGAGCATCTTGACGCGTTACGCCGCCATGGGCCTTGTGCTCACCACAGACGCAGCTTTGCGCCGGTCGCGCAACTGCACCTCGAACTGGAGGCATAGCGATGGCGGGCTTTACGGCACAGGATGTGACGCCGCAAACAGGCAAGTGCTTCGTGGTCACAGGAGCGAACACCGGCATCGGGTTCGCAGCGGCAAAGGTCCTGGCAGCTCGGAGGGCTCGGGTGCTGCTCGCCTGTCGCAGTGAGCCTAAGGCGGCGCGTGCCATCGAGCGGATCGAAACTGAGAGTCCGGCTGCCGATCTCGCGTTCGTGCCTCTCGATCAAGCGGATCTGGAGAGCGTCAGGGCCTGTGCCGATTTGATTGCGCGCGAGCCGCGGGTCGACGTGCTGCTCAACAACGCAGGGGTCATGTTTCCGCCGCTGCAGCGCACTGCGCAAGGACATGAGCTGCAGTTTGGAGTGAACCATCTCGGTTGCTTCGCCCTGACCGGGCTCTTACTGCCCAAGCTTGCGCAGACGCCCGGCGCCCGTGTCGTCGTCACATCCAGCCTCGCGCACAGCAGCGGCCGCATCGACTGGGACGATATCGACGCACATCGCAAGTACAGCCGTACCCAGCGTTATTCGGCCAGCAAGCTGATGAACCTGCTGTTCGCCTTCGAACTTGATCGCAGGCTGCGCGCTGCCGGATCGCCGGTGAGTGCCATCGCCTGTCATCCCGGTGTCGCGTCGACAGAGCTGGTCCGGCACATGCCGGCTGCCGCAAGAGTCATCTGGCCATTGTTGTCGGCGGTGCTGAACAGCGCTAAACAGGGCGCATGGCCCGCCTTGCAGGCGGCGACGGCAGCAGATGCACGGTCTGGTGCCTACTACGGTCCGCAGCGCTTGCGCGGTGCAGCTGGACCCTCGGGTCTCGCAGACCGGTCCGCGCGCGCCTCCGATCCGGTAGCCGCGCGCCGCCTATGGGACATCTCCGTAGAGCTGACCGGCGTCGACCAGCTAACGTCTGCTTGAGAAAAATCTTGCGGTCGCTGCGAACCACATCTTGAGTCCGTGACCGGCGACGAGACTCGACATGTTGTGGCGGACTCCTTCCGTTCTCACCTACTTAGCTCAGAATCGCAAGGATTCCGGCGAGTCGCCGCTTGACTGCGAGTCCGTAAAGACTCACCCTATAGGCTGGTGAGACTGTTGCGGAGCGGGTATGGGACAGGTTCTGGTAAAGGAGCGGATCCGGGCGACTGCGCCCGCGCCCATTCCACGCGAGTTGCTGCCATTGGGGCAGATACTGGATGGTGACTGCATCTCTGCGATGCGGAGCCTGCCCGATGCTTGCGTCGACATGGTCTTCGCCGATCCGCCGTACAATCTGCAGCTCGGCGGCGACCTTTCGCGACCCGACGGCAGCCATGTCGATGCGGTCACCGACGCGTGGGATAAGTTCGACAGCTTCGCGACATACGATGCCTTCACGCGTGCATGGCTCACGGAAGCGCGACGGATACTGAAGCCCAACGGGTCACTCTGGGTGATCGGGTCTTATCATAACATCTTCCGCGTGGGCGCGATCCTGCAGGACGCCGGCTTCTGGATCCTGAACGACATCGTGTGGCGCAAGGCAAACCCGATGCCCAATTTCAAGGGCACCCGCTTCACCAATGCGCACGAGACGCTGATCTGGGCCTCGATGGGCGAAAAGGCGAAGTACACCTTCAACTATCGGGCGATGAAAACCCTCAACGATGAGCTGCAGATGCGTTCAGACTGGGTGCTGCCGATCTGTGCGGGCCCCGAACGCCTGAGAAAGGACGGCCACAAGGTTCATCCCACGCAGAAGCCGGAAGCGCTGCTCTATCGCGTGATGCTGGCGACCACGAACAAGGGCGACATCGTGCTCGATCCGTTCTTCGGAACCGGCACCACCGGCGCAGTCGCCAAGCGTCTGGGCCGTGAGTGGATCGGCTGCGAGCGTGAGGCGGGTTACCGCGACGCAGCGCTGGAGCGCATCGAAATGGCACTGCCGCTCGATGAGAGCGCGCTCAAGACGATGCAGAGCAAGCGCAGTGCGCCGCGTGTTGCTTTCGGCACTTTGGTGGAGACCGGCTGGATCGCTCCCGGAACCAAGCTGTTCGATCGCAAGCGCCGGTTCGCCGCTGCGGTGCGCGCCGACGGGTCGCTGGAGAGCGGCACGAAAAGCGGCTCCATCCACGGCATTGGTGCGGCCCTGCAGGGCGCACCTTCGTGCAACGGCTGGACCTTCTGGCACCTGGAGCACGAAGGCGAGTTGAAGCCGGTCGACGCAATCCGCCAGCTGTACCTTCTGGCGACCGAGCCTTGATCCGCAAGGCCGGCAGGTCGTGAGAAAGCTCTACATACGCCCAATCGGCTTTGCCGAAAGCCCGCAGAGCGAACATGGCGATGCCATACGGCTGTCCGGTTCCATGGTGTGGGCCAGCCGTTTCGCACTTCTGGTGCGGGACAATGGCCGAATCGTGTCGCGCGACTTGGTTGCAGCGCCCGGCATACCTGAGGCCTTGGCTGCGCTCCCGGATGACCTTGCAGTGCAAGGCGAAGCGCAGTGGGCAGCCCTGCGCAAGGTGCACGAGCCGCTCGGTTGCGGAACGCGAACGATCAGGCTCGATCAGCCGCAGGTGATGGGCATCCTAAACGTCACGCCGGACAGCTTTTCCGACGGTGGGCAGTTTCTGGACGATCCCGAAGCCGCCGCCACCCACGCTGCCCAAATGCTGGAAGCTGGCGCCGCCATCGTAGACGTCGGCGGCGAATCCACCCGGCCGGGGGCGGCGGCCGTGTGGGAAGGCGATGAACTGAAGCGCGTTATCCCGGCGGTGGAGCGTCTCGCGGGGATGGGCGCGGCCATCAGCGTCGACACCCGCCGACTGGCCGTGATGGAGGCCGCGTGCGCCGCTGGCGCCCACATCATCAACGATGTCTCGGCTCTGCGTCATGATCCTCGCAGCCTGCAGTTTGCAGCGGCGTCAGGCGCACCTGTGGTGCTCATGCACGCTCCGGGCTCGTCGGACGATCTTCATGCGGGTGGAGAGTACGCCGACGTCGTGCTCGACGTGTTCGACTGGCTGGCCGAGCGACGGGATGCTGCAATCGGCGCGGGCATCGCCGCCGAGCGGATCTTCCTGGATCCGGGCATCGGCTTCGGCAAGTCCGTGGCCGAGAACCTTGCACTAATGAACGCATTGCCGCTGTTCCATGCGCTTGGCTCGCCACTGGTCGTGGGCGCCAGCCGCAAGCGGACGATCGGAGCGCTCTCGAACGAAGCACCTGCCCACCGCCGCCTTGGCGGATCTCTGACGCTGGCGATCAAAGCACTCGACGCCGGCGTCCACATCCTGCGAGTCCATGACGTGTTTGAGACCGTGCAAGCCATTCACGTCTGGCGCGGCTTGCGCGACGCGGCGCTCACCGATTTCGCGCAGCTTCCCTGAGGCTCTGCGCCGGTGCCGCCAACGGCCGCAAGAGGTCGGCGGCGACAGCAGCTAGCCTGTGCTGAGGCTCGTCCCCTTGCGGCACAGCGACGATGCGACCATAAGCCCCCGCTCAGCGCTCGGGCACTTTAAAAATCATGACCTCGGATCAGAGCGGCCGTTTCGCAGGCCTGGATTTCGGCACGACGAACAGCGTCGCGGCTGTGGCCAGCGGGGCAGTGCAGCAGCCGCGCCTGGTGGACCTGACAGGGCCGCAGGGTGTCAGCGAAGTGTTCCGTTCGGCATTGTGCTTCTGGCAGGACGACAGCGTGCCGGGGGGGCTCGCCGTCGAAGCGGGGCCCACCGCTATCCACGAGTATTTAGAGGATCCTAGCGGCAGCCGTTTTCTGCAGTCGTTCAAGTCTGTTGCCGCGAGCGCCACGTTTGAGAGCGCGCCTGTGTTCGCGAAGCGCTATCGGTTCGAGGAACTCGGCCGCCTGTTTCTGACGAAGCTTGCATCGCACGCTGATGGAGAGTTGCAGCAACTGGACCGCCTGGTGATCGGAAGGCCCGTTCATTATGCAGGCGCACGACCGGATCCGGCCCTCGCGCGGCAGCGCTACGATGCCATGTTCGAAGGCTTCGCAAAAGAAATTCACTACGTTTACGAGCCGCTTGCAGCAGCTTTCAGCTTCGCGTCACGCCTGAGTGAACCCGCTACGCTGCTGGTCGCGGATTTTGGTGGCGGCACCAGCGACTTTTCGGTGGTTCGAGTCGAGGAGCCCGGTGCGGCGCAGCGATGTGTGCCGCTCGCCCACGCGGGCGTCGGGCTTGCGGGAGACCGTTTCGACCAGCGCATCGTCGATCGCCTCGTGCTCCCGGCACTGGGAAAAGGCGGGCAGTACCGCTCGTTTGACAAGCTCGTGGATATTCCCGCGACCTACTTCACGGAGTTCTCGGACTGGTCGAAGCTGGCGCTCATGCGCAATCGTAAGACACTGGCGGAGCTCGACCGCTTGCGGCGTAGCGCGGTGGATTCGGACGCGATTGGACGCATGATCGCGATGATCGAAAACGAGCTTGGCTTTTCGCTCTATGACGCGGTCGGCCATCTCAAGCGGAACCTCTCGGAGAAGGAGCACGCGCAGTTCCACTTCTCGGGAGCAGAGGTCGAAATCACGGCTGAAGTGACGCGTGCAGAGTTCGAGACCTGGATTGCAGATGACGTGGCCCGGATGGCGCGCGCAGTCGATGAGGCTCTGGCAGCCGCTAGCTTGAACGAAAGGGAAATCGATCGCGTCTTCCTGACCGGAGGCACCTCACTGGTGCCGGCGGTTCGCGCAATCTTCAGCGCGCGTTTCGGAGCCGCGAAAATCATGTCGGGCGGGGAACTTACATCGATTGCCCACGGCCTCGCCTTGGTCGCGCAGCAGGACGATGTGTCCGCCTGGACCGCGTAGTGGCGGACAATCAGCGCGCCGTCCTTTCGGAAACGGCCTTGTACGGCCCAATCAAGAGCTTCCTCGAGGCAAGGGGATTTGAACCGAAAGGAGAGATCTGCGGCTGTGACGTGGTGGCGGTCAGAGCGGGTGAGCCGCCGCTTGTCGTGATTGCCGAACTGAAGCTGAGCTTCAACCTGGAGTTGGTGCTTCAGGCCGTTGAGCGCCTCCGCTCAGCCGATCAGGTCTATCTTGCTGTCGTGGCCAGCCGGCGCGGTCGCGATCAGGACGGGCGAGTCCATCGCTTGTGCCGCATGCTGGGCCTGGGGCTCCTGACTATCGATGTCAGGCTGGGCAAGGTCTTCATGATCTGCGAGCCGACGCCCTACAAGCCGCGGAAGAACCTTCCGCAACGGCGACGCCTGCTGAAGGAACACGCGAGCCGCCGGGGTGACCCGACGAAGGGCGGATCCACTCGCCAGCCGATCATGACGGCCTACCGGCAGCGTGCGCTCGCTTGCGCACAAGCTATCGGCAACGCTCAGGCCCGACCGCGCGACTTGAAGCCGCTGGCGGAAGATGCGGGAGCCATCCTGCTGCGGAATGTCTATGGGTGGTTTGAGCGGGTGGAGAAGGGGACCTATCGTCTATCGGAAGCAGGAATGGCTGCGGTCCGGTCTGCATGATTCGTGCCTGACCAGTCCGGAAGGTGCCTTCGCGCAAGTGCAATGCCGGCGAGGTTTTTCGATCTCGCCACGTGGCGAAAGGCGACTTTCTCCAAGGGGGCAATCAAATCTTGGAGGGCAGCATGATACGACTGAAGCTGCACGCTTCGGCACGGCCAGGCGCCGCTGGCCTGGTGAACCACTAAAGACGAGTCGCCAACGAACAGCACGTTGGAAGCGCCCTGCGCTACTGCGATTTCGGCGGCGAAGAGCAGCGCTGACCACTCCGCCTGGCTGTTGTCACCGCTGCCGACATCATCCCTGAAATGTGCAAGTCCCCGGCTCACCACCGCCACCTCGACAGGACCCGGATTGGGGCGGCTGCCTCCATCGAAAAAGTAGGTCGAGCGTCGTGTCACGCCTCTCTCGTAGCGAAGATGACACACTCCGGCGACCGGCGCCGATGCAGACTGGGGCATTTTGTAGCCATGTGAGCTCATCGTGGCGGCAAAGCCAGCTCCTTGAATCTGCGGCGGGGCTGGACTTGCCCAACGCTGTAGACCAGAAGTGGTGAGAAAAAAGAAGGTGGTGACGCTCAGCCGATCGCTGGCTGGCGAGTTCACCAGGGGAGGGATCGATGACCTATCTGTTGGAGCTGAAGCGCGCCTGGAGGCCGCTGCTTGCCGCTACGATCGGCCTGGCAAGCGGCATGTCCATTGTAGGCACCATCACCAGCACGATCGCCCCCACTCTCGTCGCCGATGTCGGGTGGTCGCCGGCAGATTTCGCGATGGTAGGAAGCCTGGCTCTCCTGATGTCGTTTGTCTTCCCGTTCGTCGGGCGATTGGCGGATACGATTGGTGTACGAAAGACCGCTCTCATCGGGCAGGTGACATTGCCGCTGGTATACCTCGCCTATAGCGCGATGGGTGGCGCCCTGTGGGTCTATGTCACTATCTTCGCGTTACAAAGCCTGATCTGTGTGACGACGACCTCCACGGTTTACACGCGCGCGGCCGTGCAGCACGTCGAACATGCACGAGGTCTCGCACTGGCGATCGTGGCGTCGGGTCCGGCTATCGCGGGTATCATTATCGCTCCGCTTTTGAACGCCTACGTCGAGGAATACGGCTGGCGCGCCAGCTTCCAGGTGGTGGCGCTGTTCACCGCCATTGCAGGAGTGGTTACGTTTCTGCTCCTGCCGCGTGACGAAGGCAACAGGGGGGGCACAGCGCCCAAGCGCCGCGCTCGTGAGGATTATCCCTTGATCTTCCGTTCGCCCGCATTCTGGATACTGCTTGTGGCGATGCTGCTGTGCAACTTGCCGCAGACGATCATCCTGGTTCAGCTCAAGCTGCTGTTGCTCGCGAATGGCATCCCGGGCGAAGGAGCCGGAGTGATGTTGAGCGCGGTCTCTGTCGGAATGCTGGCAGGGCGCTTCGTTACCGGTGTCGCGCTCGACCGCTTCAATGTCCATCTCACCTCGTTCGTCGGACTTGCACTGCCAAGCGTAGGCCTCTTCCTCCTCGCTTCATCGCTCGACACGCCGGCGATCATCACCTTTGCAGTGTTCTGCCTTGGCTTCGCATTCGGTGCGGAGGGAGACATCATAGCGTTTCTCGTCGCGCGTCACTTTGGCGTGGCGGTGTACAGCTCGACCCTTGGCTTGCTCACTGCCGCTATGTCGTTCTCGGCCGCGTCCGGCGCCGTGCTGCTGAGCTACACTCTGGCGCAGACAGGAAACTACGATCTTTACCTGACGATAGTGGGTTGTGCAGTGCTGGCTGGCGCAGGAACGATCTTGCTGTTGAGGGGCGGTCGGGAGCCCGATCCCAAAGCGGCTGCGCTGGAGGAGGCCGTCCCTCCACCCGGCGTGGTCGGCACAGGGCAGGCCTGACAGTTGCGCTTGTAGCTGCTGAAAGCAGCTTTAGGCGGCTGCGGCCACCCATTCTACCCGGTCGCGCCCGCTGCGCTTCGCTCTGTAGAGGGCTTGGTCAAGCTTGCTGACGAGTTCCAGCACATCGCCAGGTGCGCGGTCGATGAACTGCGCGCCGATACTGACGGTGGCTCTGATCGGCTCTCCCTGCCACGTCGTGGTTTGCTCAGCGAACACCTGCCGGATCCGGTCTGCGGCAGCTTGGGCATCGCTTTCATTCGAGACCCTTAACAGGAGGCCGAATTCCTCTCCTCCCACTCGACCGATCAGGTCTTCGCTGCGGCAACATGACCGGGCGGCAGCTGCGAAGTCACGCAGTACCTCGTCCCCGGCAGGATGGCCGTGGCAATCGTTGATCGCTTTGAAGTGGTCGATATCGAGCAAAAGAACCGCAAACCCGTAGCCCGACGATGGTGGTTGCATCCCCTTCAAGCGCAAGGCCATTTGGCGCTCGAATGCACGACGATTGAGCAGCCCGGTCAAGCCATCATGGTCCGCAGCTTGCCGAAGCCGGTTTAGGAGGTCGTCTCGCACCGCCATCGCGCTGCTGATGGTCAGGGGAACGAGCACGAGGAATGCGACGGCGACCCGGACTGATACGGTCATGGCCGGAACTGACATATCTTGCCCGATATCAACGAGTTCAAGGCCTAGTACGGTGAGGCATCCTGTCCCGAGGACCATAGTCAGCATGGCAGTCGTTGCGGTAGTGTACGTCAGCGCACATAGGAGAAGTGCCGGCATAGGGAACATGATGCTGCCAGGCCCATCGAACAGCACGGCTGCGACGCAAGACACGGCGAGGAGAACGGCGGGCACGATGGTGTCACGGCTGTTGGTGTGACGCTCGTTGGTATTGCGGGTGTCGCGCAGGCGTGAAGCGGCGGTTCTGATGAACCAGTCACGCGGCAGTGTCAGCATTGCCGGCAGGAAGGTGAGATAATTCACCAGTTCGCTGGCGGGCCATGTCATCAGCGCCTGCAGTGCGGAGCCTTCGAATTCCACCACGACGAGAACCGCACCCGCCCCACCCGCCGCCAAGCAAGCGGGGAGCAGACAGGCGAGGATGCGCAAGACCGAGTGAGTGCGCCGCAGTTGCAAGTCCCGCTCATCCAAACGCATGAGGAGCAAAGTCGCTGCGAGCGTGCCGGCAAGGTTCGCGCTTGCAAAGAAGGCGGCAAGAGAAGGCGTGCGCCCGAAGAGGAGGTCTGCGACGATGAACCCTGCAGCCGCGCCGATCCACCCCGCCGGGCGCATCAGGTGCCGCGCACGTAGCATTACACCTACGAGAACTGCGTTAGCAGGCCACACCGACACGGAGGCCGCGTGGCGCGATGTAAGTCCAAGTAGGCTCGCCACCCACACGATTGCTGCGACGAGCAGGAAAGTCCGGGCTGCGCTCCCTAACCGTGCACCCCGCAAGAAGGTGGCGGAGACCACCGCTGGCTGCGAAGGGGAAGCACTCGGCTCAGCGGAGGAGAACATCGTCGGGCCCATAGCGCATCTTAGTAACGTTTCAGTGTCGAACCCGCTATGCGCCAAAGAGAACTGCACAGCGAGCCTTCGGAGTACGATTCGTGCAACGGTGCGGAACCGAGCGCCCAAGCTGGTTCTCGCGAAGCGTCGCCCGTGTCAGGGTTGGTGTGATCTGTTGATAGCCCCCGCATCCAAAAGCGGAGCGGCGTCGATCGACTGCGCTCCCATGATTTCTCCCAACCGCTCCAGAGCGGCCAAGATCATTGCGCGCTCCCAACCGGGTAGTGCTTCATATCCTTCGCTAAAGCGCGTCTGGAGCAAGTCTGGCGCCTTGTCGATTGTCGCTCTGCCTGCATCCGTCACTTGCAGGATAATCTGCCGCTTGTCGCGAATGCTGCGTTGACGCGTCACCAGCGCGGCGGCCTCTAACCGGTCCACGATGTTTGTGATCGTGGCTTGGCCAAACTGCAGTGCAGCAGAGAGTGCGCTTGGCGTCGTCTCGCCTCGCTGCTCGACCTCTTGCAGTACCAGAAGTTGGGACGGGGTAAGGGTGGTCGCGGCTGCAAGCCTGCGGGTGCCCAGGTCCGATGCACGCAGGATTCGGCGCAGTGCCTTCAAGGCTTCCGTCGTCAGAACGTCGCTCATGACGTCCTGCTATGCCGGAGCGGAAGCTCTGCCAATGCATAATTTGCTTCGGCTGATGAAGCATATTATCTGTCATTCCGGACATCATGGGTTGCGGAATGGCGGAATATGGCCATATAAAGCGCCAACGCAGCAGGGTGTCTCCTGCAGTGCCACGTATAATCGTTCGAAGGATGAATAATCATCGAAGTTCCAGCTAAGACAACGGAGCGGGCGCGCGACTCTGAAGAGCCTGCCCATACTCCCAAGGGTCGCTTCACTTTCCGGTGTCCGCGACCCGAGGATGGCTTCCGCATCGCGTCGCTGATCGCGCGCTGTCCACCGCTCGATACCAACTCGGTCTATTGCAATCTGCTGCAGTGCAGCGACTTCGCCGACACCTGTGTCGTTGCCGAGCGCAATGGAGAGATCCAGGGCTGGATCTCGGGCTATCGCCCACCCTCCGCACCTGAAAAGCTCTTCATCTGGCAAGTTGCCGTCGATGCCGCGGCGCGCGGAGAGGGGCTTGCCGGCCGCATGCTCGACGAGTTGCTAGCTCGTCCCGCCTTTGCCGGCACGACGATGATGACCACCACGATCACCGAAGACAACGCCGCTTCATGGCGCCTGTTCGGGGCATTTGCTCGCCGCCACGGCGCAGAAGTGGCCAAGGTGCCGCGCTTCGAGCGCGAAGTGCACTTCGGCGGGGCCCACGACACCGAATGGGAAGCGCGGATCGCGCCGCTTCCAACCACGATCACGAGCTAAACAGGGAGAATTCCACATGGCTCTTACCGTAAGCCCGAGCGCCGCTGCGCCGGACATCAGCATTTACGATCGCCGCGAGTCCCAGGTTCGCAGCTACTCGCGTTCCATGCCGCGCCAGTTCAATCGCGCCGAAGGCGTGTGGCTTCATGACAGCAACGGCGGGCGTTACCTCGACTTTCTGTCGGGCTGCTCGTCGCTGAACTACGGGCACAATCATCCGGTCCTGAAGCAGGCTCTGATCGATTACATCAGTTCGGATGGCATCACCCACGGCCTGGACATGCATACCGACGCGAAGGCAGAGTTTCTGAGCGCGCTCGAAGACGTGGTTCTGCGGCCGCGCGGCCTCGACTACCGTGCAATGTTCACCGGCCCGACCGGCACCAATGCAGTCGAGGCCGCGATCAAGCTGGCGCGCAAGGTCACTGGCCGCGAGATGATCCTCGCGTTCACTAACGGCTTCCACGGCATGACGCTGGGCGCGCTCGCCTGCACCGGCAATGCCGGTAAGCGGGGCGGCGCCGGCATTCCGCTCAGCCACGTCAGCCACGAGGCGTTCGACGGCTACTATGGGCCGGAGGTTGATACGGCGGCACTGCTGGAGCAGCGCCTGTCGGACCCTTCTAGCGGTCTTGATGCGCCTGCGGCGATTTTGGTCGAGACGGTGCAGGGCGAAGGGGGGCTGAACGCCGCTTCTCCCGAGTGGTTGCGCAAGATCGCGGCCATCGCCAAGAAGCACGGCGCGCTGATGATCGTTGATGACATTCAGGCGGGATGCGGCCGCACCGGCGGATTCTTCAGCTTCGAAGGCATGGGCTTCACGCCGGACATCGTCACGCTGGCAAAGTCGCTTTCCGGAATGGGCCTGCCGTTCGCTTTGACGCTGATCCGCCCGGAACTCGATGTGTGGTCGCCCGGCGAGCACAATGGTACCTTTCGCGGCAATAACCACGCTTTCGTGACTGCCGCTACGGCTCTCCGTCACTTCTGGAGCGACGACGCCTTCAAGGGCGACGTAGCGCGCCGCGGCGCACTGCTGGAGAAGCGCCTGAGCCGCATGGCGAAGGAGCACGGTCTCACCACGCGTGGCCGAGGCATGATGCGCGGCATCGACGTAGGCTCGGGCGAGGTCGCCTCCACTGTGACCAGCGCGTGTTTTGACCAAGGCCTCATCATCGAGACCAGCGGTGCACACGACGAGATCGTCAAAGTACTGGCGCCACTCACAATCGAGGACTCCGTTCTCGATGGAGGGCTCGACATTCTGGAGCAAGCGATCCGGGCAGCGCTTTCGCCCGCCTACGGCGTCGCTGCGTAACAAGGAGAACAATTATGATCGTTCGTGATCTCAAGGAAATCCGCGCATCCGAAAAGAACGTGAAGTCCGACGGCTGGGCCAGCGCCCGCATGCTGCTGAAGGACGACAACATGGGCTTCTCGTTCCATGTCACCACGATGTTCGCCGGAGCCGAACTCAAGATGCACTACCAGAACCACCTGGAGTCCGTGCTCATCCTCAAGGGCACCGGCACCATCGAGGATCTGGCGACCGGTGAAGTGCACGAGCTGAAATCAGGCGTGATGTACGCGCTCAATGAGCACGACCGCCACATCGTGCGTCCCACCACTGACCTGCTGACCGCTTGCGTCTTCAATCCCCCGGTATCCGGCCGCGAAGTCCACGATGAGAACGGCGCCTATCCCGCCGACGTGGATGCAGGCTTTGAGCCTGCGCTGATTGATTGAAAGACCAACAGGGGCCAAACCAATGAATGACAGCTACCCGTCGCGATACGCGGCGACCCCCGAGTTGCTGCCGCGCCATGACCCGGTTGCGTACCGTGCGTGGGAACCAGGAGCGCCGCTCTCCGCAGCGCAAGTGGAGCAGTTCGACCGGCACGGCTACCTCGTGATCGAGGATGTCTTCTCCCAAGAAGAAGTGGCCGCTCTCCAATCGGAGACCGGACGTCTGCTCGCCAATCCTGCCGGACTGGACGAAGAAACCATCATCACCGAGCCAGCGGCTCGCGAGATTCGGTCGATCTTCGCAATCCACCGCCAGAGCAAGGTGATCGAGAGGCTCTCGGCCGACGAGCGGCTGGCGGGGGTTGCCCGGTTCCTGCTCGATGACGAAGTCTACATCCACCAGTCTCGCCTGAACTATAAGCCCGGGTTTCAGGGCAAGGAGTTCTACTGGCACTCTGATTTCGAGACCTGGCATACCGAGGACGGCATGCCGCGCATGCGTGCACTGTCCATGTCGGTGCTGCTTGCCGAGAACACGCCGCACAACGGTCCGCTGATGCTGATCCCCGGATCGCACCGCGTATTCGTCTCATGCGTCGGGCGCACGCCCAGTGACCACTACAAGATGTCGCTCAAGCGCCAGCAGTTCGGCGTGCCCGACGAGGACACGCTGGCTGAACTCGCGCACGAGCATGGCATCGACGCTCCGCTCGGAAAGCCAGGAACCGTCGTCGTGTTCGACTGCAACACGATGCATGGCTCTAACGGCAACATCACGCCGTTCCCGCGTGCGAACGCTTTCCTGGTCTACAACGCGGTGTGTAATCGCCTGGAAGCGCCCTTCGCGGCCGAGGCTCCGCGGCCCGACTTCATCGCCGAGCGGGATTTCACGGCCGTGCGGGTTCAAGCAGGATCACTGGCGGAGATGGCGGCATGAACGGACACAGCGTAGAGAAGATCGGCGGCACATCCATGGCCGCCACGTCGACCGTGTTCGACAATGTGCTGATTGCCGGGCGCAGCGGACCAGCCCTCTACAACCGGATCTTCGTCGTTTCGGCTTATGCAGGCATGACCGATCTGCTGCTGGAGCACAAGAAGACGGGCGTACCGGGGGTTTACTCCAGTTTCGCAGGAAACGACGCGGAGTCCTGCTGGCGCGAGGCGCTGGAAAAGGTGCGCGAGGCTATGCAGCAACGCAATGCCGACATGTTCGCGCGCGCGAACAGCCTGGCCGAGGCAAATGCCTTTGTCGATTGCCGTGTGCAGCAGCTCAGCGACTGTCTCGCCGATCTTGACCGGCTTCGGGCGCATGGCCGCTTCTGCCTGAAAGAGCAGCTCGTCACCATGCGCGAGATGCTCGCGGGGCTGGGAGAGGCACATAGTGCCCACTCCACCGCTCTCTTGCTGCGCGATCGCGGCGTGAACGCGGTCTTTGTCGATCTGACCTTGTGGAGCCACGAAGACCTTGCGTCGCTCGATAGCCGCATCCTCGAGGCGCTGAAGCCGATCGACTTGGCGACGCAAATGCCGATCGTAACTGGCTATGCGGGCTGCGAAGGCGGAATGGTGAAGCGTTACGCACGCGGATATTCCGAAATGACCTTCTCGCGCATTGCTGTCCTCACCGGCGCACGCGAGGCGATCATTCACAAGGAGTTCCACCTTTCGAGTGCCGACCCTAAGCTCGTCGGCGTCGACAAGGCCCGTAAGATCGGCCGGACAAACTACGATGTGGCCGATCAGCTGGCGAACCTTGGCATGGAGGCGATCCATCCGCGGGCCGGGCGTGGGTTGCGGCAGGCGGAAATCCCGCTGCGCGTGCGCAACACCTTCGATCGGCTGGACGAGGGTACGCTGATTTGCGGAGACTACGTCACCAGCAAGCCTCGCGTGGAGATCGTAACCGGGCTTCGGGCCGTCCATGCGCTGCAGTTTTTTGAGCAGGACATGGTGGGGGAAAAGGGCTTCGACGCGGCCATTCTCGACGCCCTCACGCGGCATGGGGCATGGATCGTCAGCAAGTCTTCAAATGCCAATACCATCACACACTATCTCTCTACCGACGCAGAGACGGTGGCGCGCGTGATCGCGGAGTTGGAGGACACATATCCGGGCTCCGCCATTACGACGCAGCCGGTGGCCATGGTGTCAGTCATCGGCAGTGACATCTCCGAGCCTGGGCTGGTTCCCCGCGCTCTGCTTGCCTTGGATAAGGCGGGTGTGGAGATGATCGCGATGCAGCACCAGATCCGTAACGTCGATGTCCAGTTCATCGTTGAGCGCTCGCGCTTCGACGATGCGGTTCGGGCACTGCACGAGGCTCTGGTGGACGCCGGTCCCGGAGAGACGGCGCGCGCCGCAGCGTGACGTCGTGCCAGGACCGATTCAGCCGTCAGATCGTTACCTGATATGCTGACTGCAATCCTGCCCGTACGAAGCCTGTTGCTCGCCATCTTCATGCTAATGGCGGGCGGCGGCTTCCTCTCGACGCTGGTGAGCGTCCGGCTCGAGAGAGCGGGCAGCAGCGCGGTGTTCATCGGTCTTGTCGCTACGGCCTATTTTGCCGGATTGGTGACGGGATCTCTCCGCGTGCCTCAGCTCGTCCGGCGAGTGGGCCACATCCGCGCCTTCGCCGCGTTCGTGGCGCTGCTTTCCGCCAGCACGCTGACATACGCCGTCCACCGAGACCCGCTGCTGTGGGGCGTTCTACGCTTCATCGACGGCCTGTGCGTCGCAGGTGTGTTCGTGTGCCTGGAAAGCTGGCTCAACGAACGCGCCGAGGGCGCAACCAGAGGCGCTGTGCTGGCCGGGTACATGATCGCGCTCTATTTGGGACAGGCGATTGGCCAGTTCCTGCTCAACCTGAGCGAAACCAAACCCTCGATGCCGTTCCTCGTCGCTTCGATCCTCATTTCGCTATCTGCCATTCCCGTGGTGCTTACGAAGATTTCGGCGCCGCCGCCTGACGACGGGGCAGCCTTGCCCGTCCGCGCTCTCTATTCCGCCTCACCGCTCGGCATCGTCGGCGCCACGGTGACAGGCTGGATGCTCGGCGCCTTTTACGCGATGGGGCCGGTTTTCTTGCGCCGGCTTGGTATGGACTTGTCCGCCACGGCTCTGTTCATGAGCGTCGTCATCATGGGTGGTGTCGCGCTGCAATGGCCGCTGGGTCGTCTGTCTGACCGTTTCGATCGCCGGAAGATCATCGTCGTCGTTCTCGCCGGCGCCCTGCTTGCCAGCCTTGGCATCGCTGTCGTGGCAACCCAGGGGCCTGTGCTGCTAATTCTCGGCGCGCTGTTCGGCGGCTTGAGCTTCGCGCTCTACCCGTTGTGCGTCGCTCATACCAACGATCACCTCGCTCCCGACCAGCGCGTCGCCGCCAGCGGTGGGTTGGTCCTGCTCTACTCCGTCGGTGCCGCCGCGGGCCCTATGGCCGGCGCAGCGGCGGTTACCGTCGCCGGGGCTTCGGGGCTGTTCTACTTCATTGCCCTATGTGCCGGCGGCACTCTGGCGTTCGCGTTTTGGCGGCAGCTGCGGGCGCTGCCCGTGCCCCTTGAACAGCAGCAGAGCTACCAGGTTCTGCCTCGCACCACGCCACTCGCAGCCACGCTGGACCCGCGTGCCGAGGAAGAGAAGGAAGTGGCATGACGTCCCTGCTGAACAACCCGCCGCTCACTGGCGCGGACGTTCCCATCGGCCACCCAGAAGCGGTCCCCGCCTCGGTGCTGAGGAGGGCTATTGCCGCCTCGGCGCTCGGCAATGCGACCGAGTGGTTCGATTACGGCATCTATGCCTACGGCCTCACGTATATTTCGGCGGCGTTGTTCCCGGGGGAGGCGGAGGAGGCGACGCTGTTCGCCTTGGCGACCTTTGCCATTTCCTTCCTCGTGAGGCCGCTTGGCGGCTTGTTCTGGGGGCCTTTGGGAGATCGCTATGGACGCAAGTCGATCCTGGCGCTCACCATTCTCATGATGTCCGCCGCGACCGTCGCTGTCGGCCTGATCCCTTCCTATGACAGCATCGGCTTCTGGGCGCCCCTGCTACTGGTGGTCCTGCGCATGGTGCAGGGATTTTCCACCGGCGGAGAATACGGCGGTGCGGCGACCTTCATGGCCGAATACGCTCCGGATTCGAAGCGCGGCTTTTGCGGCAGCTTTCTGGAGTTCGGCACGCTGGCGGGTTTCTCGTTGGGCGCTCTACTCATGCTCGGATTTTCGCTGCTGCTTGGCGAGGAGGCGATGCACGAGTGGGCCTGGCGAGTGCCGTTCTTCGTGGCAGGGCCAATGGGCCTAGTCGGCATGTACTTGCGCTCGAAGATGGAGGACACGCCCGTGTTCCGAGAAATCGAAGCGCATCATGAGACTGAGACGGCTGCCTCTACCGAGCTTCGACACCTGATAACACGCTACCGGCGGCCGCTCCTGGCGATGGGTGGATTGGTGGTGGCGCTTAACGTGGTGAACTATACACTCCTGAGCTACATGCCGACATACCTGCAGCGCAGGCTGGGCCTGTCACCGGATGCAGCCTTGGTCGTGCCGATCGTTGGCATGCTGTTCATGATGGTGCTAGTGCCGTTTGCCGGAGCGCTGTCTGACCGGATCGGGCGTAAGCCGATGTGGTGGTTCTCGCTTATCGGCCTGTTCGTCAGCGCCGTGCCGCTCTACCTGCTCATGGGAAGCGGGATCGGCGGAGCAATCTTCGGGTTCGCAGCGCTTGGGCTTCTCTATGTGCCGCAACTCGCAACGATTTCCGCCACGTTCCCGGCGATGTTCCCGACACCCGTGCGCTTTGCCGGCTTTGCGATTGCTTACAACGTGTCGACCTCACTGTTCGGAGGGACTGCACCGGCGTTCAACAGTTGGCTGGTCGGTACTACCGGAAATCTGCTGATGCCGGCTTACACGATGATGGCCGCTTGCGTGGTTGGTGCCGTAGCGCTCTGCTACACGGAGGAGAGCGCGGGCAAGTCGCTGAGGACCGTAACGTAAGGACGGACCTAGGGCGTGCAGCCGGTGCGCGTGCACGGCTCCTGCGGCGGAACAATCGGGGAGCCGACGGTATACCCTTGTGACCAGATGCTGAACAGGGGTGAGGCACGCATGTCTTCCAAGCCGATTGTCCTGATTACCGGCGCGGCCGGGAACCTAGGGCGTTCACTCGCAGGAGCGCTGAGTGATCGCTACACCATCGTCGGCCTCGACAGGTCGACAAGCGGTACCGACTACCCACTCTTTGAGGTTGATCTCTCCGACGAGAAGAGCGTGCGCGAAGCGCTAGCTCAGTTTCGTCAGGATCATGGCGGCGAGATCGCCAGCGTCCTGCATCTGGCAGCGTTTTTTGACTTCAGCGGCGAGGACAAGCCTCAGTATCGGGCGGTCAACGTCGAGGGGAGCAGGAACCTCGTGCGCGCTTTGCGCGATTTTGACGTGGAGCAGTTCGTCTACTCCGGCACGATGCTGGTACATGCCCCCGGACGTCCAGGAGAGCGCATCGACGAGACGACTCCGATCGAGCCGGGCTGGGCCTATCCCAAGTCCAAGGCGCAGGCCGAGGATGCCATTCGCGAAGAGCGCGGAAACATGCCGGTTGTGTTCCTGCACTTGGCCGGTGTCTACGACGAGAAAACCTCCGTTCCCACTTTCGCCCACCAGATTGCTCGCATCTACGAGCGGGACTTCCAAAGTCACCTCTACTCCGGAGACACGGATGCAGGCCAGGCGATGGTGCACCGCGAGGATATGATCGACGCGTTCGTGCGAACCGTAGACCGGCGCAGGCGGTTCGAAGGTGAAACGGTCATCCTGGTCGGTGAGGAGGACGCGATCGGCTATGCTGATCTCCAGGACCGCCTCGGCTGCCTGCTCCATGGCGAAGACGATTGGGCCACGATCCGCATGCCCAGCGCTTTGGCTGGAGCGGGAGCGTGGGCTCAGGATAAGGCAGAGCCGATCGTCCCCGATGCGCTGGATGGCGGTGAGCGACCGTTTATTCAGCCTTTTATGACGCGAATGGCCAGCGATCACTATGCGCTTGATATCACGCGCGCCCGCAACCTCCTGGCTTGGGAGCCAAAGCATAGCCTTGCCAATGACTTACCGGCGATAGTTTCTGCGTTGAAAGAAGACCCCGCCGCCTGGTATTTGGCCAACAAGATCAACCCTCCTCCCTTCGTGGAAGAAGCGCGGGAAGCTGGACGCGAGCC
The DNA here is from genome assembly GCF_040534015.1 of Novosphingobium kalidii. Classification (NCBI taxonomy): domain Bacteria; kingdom Pseudomonadati; phylum Pseudomonadota; class Alphaproteobacteria; order Sphingomonadales; family Sphingomonadaceae; genus Novosphingobium; species Novosphingobium kalidii. The sequence goes on along the minus strand of NZ_JBEWLY010000008.1, from coordinate 386,616 downwards.
CGAAGCTCTTCGCGCTCAGTACGAGGTCACGCGGCGTGAGCAGCATGCCGGCAGCCGGTGGGCGCACTTCACCAACATGGCGCTGGGCCTGTGGATCATGGTCCAGCCGGTAATCGTCGAGGTGACGGAGCCGCCGCTCTTCTGGGCCGAGGTTGTGCTTGGCGCCGCGCTGATCCTGTTCGCCTTCCTGTCGCTCTCATGGCAGCTGACTTGGGCTCGCTGGGCACAGGCAGGAGTGGCGGCTTTGCTGATGGCAGTACCGTTTCTGTTCTGGACGGAGAACCCGGCTGCCTTTCTTTCAGATACGCTGGTAGGCGCCTTCGTCTTTGGTTTAGCCGTCGGCACCCGGCCTGAACCTGGCACGTCCATCCTGGCCAGCATGACCGGTCCTGACGTTCCGCCGGGCTGGTCGTACAATCCGTCGACATGGACCCAACGTATTCCGATCATTTTCCTGGCGCTGATCGGCTTGCTGGTTGCGCGCTATCTCACGGCCTATCAACTTGGCCACATCAGTTCCGTATGGGAACCGTTCTTCCCGGGGTTGCCTGAGGATCCCACGAAGAACGGAACCGAAGCCATTATAACTTCTTCGGTTTCTGAGGCGTTCCCTATCCCTGATGCGGCCCTCGGCGGCTACACCTATGCGCTTGAGATCGTAACCGGCCTCGTCGGCTCGAGGGCCCGCTGGCGGACGATGCCTTGGCTGGTGTTCCTCTTCGGGCTCATGATTGCCCCGCTGGGTGTGGTTTCGATCCTCTTCGTCATCATTCAGCCGGTCATGATTGGTACCTGGGCCACGCTCACGCTCATTGGCGCGGCGGCGATGCTGATCCAGATACCGTACTCGCTCGATGAGCTGCTCGCGACGTTGCAGTTCGTCCGGCGGCGGTCGCGAGCAGGGCGTCCGTGGCTTCGCGTTTTCCTGTTTGGCGATACCGACGAAGGATCGCGTGGCGAACGCAAAGATGAGTTCGACCAAGGCCCCGGTGCCGTGCTCAGGGACATGTGGGCGGGAGGCGTCAACTTGCCTTGGAACCTCGTACTTGCCGGATTGGCAGGATTGTCGCTGCTGTTCACGCGTCTGACGTTCGACGCCGAAGGGGCGATGGCGGACGCGGATCACATTATCGGCTTCCTTGCACTTACGGTCGTGTCGGTTGCAGCAGCAGAAGTCGCGCGCCCGGCCCGTTATCTGCTGATACCGCTGGGGCTGGCCCAGATCGCAACGCCGTTTCTGTTTGGTGCGGAGACGGTTCACACCGTGGGCAGCGTGGTGATCGGGGTAGCGCTGATTGCCCTCAGCTTCCGCCGCGGTGGCATCTACGAGCGTTACGGAAGCTGGACTCGTTTTATCGTGTGAACCACCTCTATGAAGCTGCCGAGTCCTGCAACGCCGAGACCACGAGAGGGGCCACGTTCTGCGCGATGGTGTCGATGCCCTTCGCGTTGGGGTGGACACGATCCGGCAGCATCATGGCCCTGTCGGTGATCACGCCCTCCAGGAAGAAGGGGTAGAGCGTGGCTTCGTATTGCGTTGCAAGATCTCGGTATATCGCGTTGAAACGGCTGGCATAATCCTCCCCCATGTTGGAGGCTGCGATCATGCCAGTCAGCAATATCGGGATACCTCGACTCTTCAGTTCTTCGCAGATGGCGACGAGATTGCGGCGCGTTTCGGCAGGGTCGATCCCCCGCAGCATGTCGTTCCCGCCCAGGTTGACCATCACCAAATCGGGCTTGCGCTCCAGACCTTCCAACGTGAAGGCGAGCCGCCTCTGGGCCGCGGCAGTCGTGTCTCCGGATACTCCGGCGTTGCGCACGTCGGCTGCGAAGCCGCGTGCTGCCAGGGCTTGTTCAAGCTGCGCGGGGAAACTCTCCTCTGGAGCCAGTCCGTACCCCGCATAGAGGCTATCTCCGAAAGCGAGGACTAGCCTTGTGTCGCCCTGCGGCGCCAGTGATCGCGTAGCCCCCGCCTTCTTCTGAGGGGCTTCGGAGCCTATCCGGTCGGCGGAATTATTCTCCTTCGAACACCCGGTCAGCCCTTGGAGGAGGAACACCGTGCCTGCATATAGGACGAGCATTTTAGTCACGGGTGTTTCTCCAACGATGTCGATCGATATGGCTGCGGATATCGCAATCCGCGCACGCGATGTCACCCTGAGCCTGGGTACACGGGAAGCTCCCACGGAAATCCTCAAGAGCATCGATCTCGACATCGCGCGCGGAGCGAGCGTCGCGATTCTTGGGCCCTCGGGCTCGGGCAAGTCGTCGCTCATGGCGATCCTGGCTGGTTTGGAGCAGGCGAGCGGCGGAACGGTAACGGTGGCGGGTGTCTCCTACGCCGATCTGGACGAGGACGGACTGGCGCGCGCGCGGCGGGGGCGCATAGGGATTGTTCTGCAAGCTTTTCACTTGTTGCCGACGATGACAGCGCTTGAAAACGTGGCCGTTCCGCTGGAACTGGCTGGCGCTGCCGATGCTTTTGCGCGGGCGGAAACGGAACTGCACGCGGTGGGCCTTGGTCACCGGATGAACCATTACCCCGTGCAGCTTTCCGGCGGTGAGCAACAGCGGGTGGCGATCGCGCGGGCCGTAGCTCCGCGGCCTGGTATTCTGTTTGCAGACGAACCCACCGGCAACCTTGATGGCGCGACCAGCGGTGCGATCGTCGATCTGCTGTTCGAGCGCCAGCATGATGCTGCGGCAACTTTGCTCATCATCACGCACGATCCAAAGCTGGCGCAGCGTTGCGGGCGCGTTCTGGAGATGCGCGATGGCCGTATCGTTTCGGACACCGGCACTTGAGCACGGCAACAGCTGTCCGGGCGGCGCTGGGCTGGCGCGCCAGCTGGCGGATCGCGCGACGTGATCTTCACGCGGGTTTCCGCGGCCTGCGCCTTTTGCTCGTATGCCTGTTCCTGGGCGTCTGCACACTGGCGACGATCGGCAGCCTGACGACCTCGATCACAGCAGAGCTGACCGCACGTGGGCGAGTGCTGCTGGGCGGCGACGTCGAGGTGTCGATGACGCAGCGTCAGGCTTCTCCAAAAGAGCGCGCCGCGCTTGCCACACAGGGCGAGGTGAGCGACACCATCCGCCTGCGCGCCATGGCACGACGCGTGCGAGAGGCTGCCGGGGCCCCCGATGCGGTGCTGACCGAGCTCAAGGGCGTTGATGCCCGCTATCCGCTCTACGGCGAAGTCACGCTCACAAATGGGCGCTATAACCTCCTGGCCGCTGATGAGGTGGTGATCGACCGCGCCTTGGCGGACCGGCTGCTGCTCAGCCCCGGTGACTTTCTCCGTTACGGCGAGGCCACGTACCGCGTGGTCGACACAATTGCAGAAGAGCCTGATCGCGTGGGCGAGGGCTTCACGTTGGGACCTGTAGCTCTTGTGTCCATGGCGGGGATGCAGCGAGCCGGCCTGCTCAGTCCGGGCGCGCTATACGAAACCAAGTACCGCATCCGCCTTGCCTCCGATGAAGATCCCGAAGCTGTCATCGAGCGGCTGAAGGCGCGTTTCGGCGAGGCGGGCTGGGAGTACAAGGATCGGGGACGCGCGGCACCGGGAGCTGTGCGCTTCTTCGAGCGGATGGGACAATTTCTCTCCCTGATCGGTTTGTCGGCACTGGTTATCGCCGGGATTGGCGTGAGCAACGGGGTCGCTTCGTATCTCACGCTGAAACGAGGCAGTATCGCCACGTTCAAGATCCTGGGCGCCAGCTCGGTCGATATCGCGCGCATTTACCTGCTGGAGATCGGCACTGTGGCGCTGCTCGGAGTAGGGACTGGAGTGGTGGCAGGAGCTATACTGCCCGCGGCTCTTGTGGCGCTCGTTCGCGATCTCCTGCCGGTTGCGCCGGGATTCAGCGTGCATCCATTGCCTCTTGTCACCAGCGCCATCTACGGTCTGCTGATCGCCTACGCATTCGCGCTGCCTCCGCTCGCGCGCGCCCGCTCGCAGCCTGCGGCAGCTCAGTTTCGCGGCGGGGTGGAAGCGTCGCCCAAGATCGGGCTCCGCGACTGGCTAGGCGTAGCCATAGCAGGTACGCTCGTTATCGCACTTGCGCTCGGCACTGCGCGCGAGCCCTTGTTCGCAGCCGCAGTGCTCGGCGCCGTCGCCGCGGTGCTGCTGATGCTGCTGGCTATCGGTGTTGCGATCCGTGCTGTGGCTGCGCGCGTACGGCGTCCTCGGCGGCCGCTGCTGCGGTTGGCGCTGACGAACCTTCATCGGCCCGGCGCACAGACCGTGGCTCTTGTGATCGCGCTTGGGCTTGCTCTCACGCTGTTTGTCACTCTGGCTGCCATCCAGACCAGCCTGAGCAGCGAAATTAGCAACGCCGTCCCTGCGCGTGCGCCGAACCAGTTCGTGCTGGATATCCCTTCTGATGAGCGCGAACGGTTCGTGGACGTGGTGCGCGGTGAGGCCCCCGAGGCGCAGTTCAACATCGTGCCGTCGCTGCGCGGCACGATTACCGCCTATGGAGGGCAGCGGGTTGCAGACCTGGAGCGCTTGCCCGAGGGAGCCTGGTTCCTGAAGGGCGAACGCGGCGTGACTTACGCCGAGACACTGCCGCAGGGCAGTGAACTCGTCGCGGGTGAATGGTGGGACAGCAACTACACCGGCCCGCCGCTGGTCTCGCTTGATCGGGAGGCAGCGGACACCCTCAAAATCGGCATCGGGGATACCCTCACCGTGAGTGTTCTCGGGCGTGCAATTGAGGCACGGGTTGCCTCGTTGCGTCAGGTCAACTGGGACACCATGGGCTTCAACTACGTGCTGGTCTTCTCACCCAACACGCTGGCTGCTGCGCCGCACAGCCTGACGTCGACAATCGACATCGATCCGGCGCACGAAGGCGCCGTCTCCCGAGCATTGCTTGCCGCGTTCCCTTCCGCTTCGATCATCGCGGTGAGCGAAGTACTGAACCAAGTGCGCACAATCCTTGACCAAATGGCGACTGCAATCCTGCTCTCCGCATCAGTAGCGATCCTGGCAGGTATCGCTGTGCTGGTCGGCGCCATCGCAGCTTCGCGCCAGGCCCGCACCTATGACAGCGTCATCCTCAAGACGCTGGGCGCAACCCGCTGGCAGATCCTGGCGGCCCAAGCGCTTGAGTACGGGATCTTGGCGGGGGCGCTCTGCATCCTTGCGCTTGGTCTGGGTGTGTTGGCCGGGTGGTATGTCATTGTCGGAGTTTTCGAGTTTCGCTGGACGCCTGATTGGAGCGTAGTCCTCTCGACGCTGGCTGGTGGAGCGGTACTGACGCTTGGTATCGGTGTGCTGGGTTCGCTGCCGCTGCTCGGCACCCGCGTCGCGACCGCCCTGCGGCGGCTCTGAGCGGCACGTGGAGCGGTTGCGCTTAGGAGCAGTCCCCTTGCGGCAGCAAGGAAAGAGCGCGTCTCAGGAACGATTGAGGGGGTGCGGCATTATCCGCTCGCGCGAAGCACTCGCTGGCGCACGGAGTGAGGCGAGCGCCTTTGAAGTGCGGCGCCCGTGTTCTTCATGAGAGGCAGACGATGAGCAGCACCGGCGTAGCTAAGCTCCAGGCTCAGGATTTTCGCAATCCGGCGATTCTGCTTTCTGGCCAAGTCGACTACCAGATGTATGCCAGCTTCAGGCAGAAGCTTGAAACGGCTCCTGCAGAGGGCCTCGTTGCCATTGAACTCACTACCCTGGGAGGTGATCCCGAGGTTGCCCGTGTCATGGGTGAGGACGTGCGCTTCCACAGCGACCTAGAGCCGCAGCGACGGTTTGTCTTTTTGGGCAAAGCGGCGGTCTACTCTGCCGGCACCACGTTCATGAGCTTTTTCGCCCGGGAGAACCGTTATCTCACACGCGGCACTCGGCTGATGATCCACGAGCGCAAGATGAACACCCGGTTGCACGTGGAGGGTCCTTTGACTCAGTGCATCGCAGGGTTGGAAGCGACTCTGAACGAGATTCGGGAGTCCATCGCGATCCAGAACGAAGGTTTTGAAAACCTGATCCGGGGATCGCAAGTCACCATGGAAGAGCTTCTCAGGCGAGCGCCGACCAATTGGTATGTCGAGGCTCAGCAGGCGCGGGACCTTGGACTTATCTCTGAAGTGCTTTGACTTGCCGCGTTCTCTCAAGCGAACGGCCTGATCCGAGTTGCGAACACCGATACGGCGAGACCAAACTTATCGTTGTAACTCATGTATGTAGCGTGTCCATTCGGAACCTTCATTGCCACGGTTTGTTCTTGATTTGCTATCAGGACAGGAGTGGAGCGACATGCATGCGGTGACGGAAGTTGACCGGGAAGCTGCTGAAGAGCTGAGGGTGTTGCTCGCCGATTTGTCCGGTTTCTGGTACAATCCCGACGACACCGGACCACTCTGCGCCGCATTGGCGCGTCACCGTGTTCAGAGCGAGCTTCGCATGCTCGAGAAGATCAGCCAGGCCGGTCTGCTCGCGATACCCGGGGAGAGGGGGCAGGGAGAGTCTGATTCCCTGACTGCTCCTGCGTTTGACATCCGAACCCGGCGCCGGCTTCCCAACGCTCTCAACAGATGACGCCCGGCACGCTGCACCGCAAGCTGTTCTGTTAGGCAGCCATTCGGTTTGCGGCCAGGAGTTGTTCGAACTGCTGTGAAGGGAGAGGCGCGCTGATCAGGTACCCCTGCGCCATGTCGCAACCGGCCATGCGCAGGAACTGCAGGCATTCCTCGGTCTCGACGCCTTCGGCGACCACTTTGACACCGAGTTCGTGCGCCATGTCTATAGTAGAGCGGACGAGTACGGCATCGCTGCGGTTCTGATGCGCATGCTCGACGAAGCTGCGGTCGATCTTCAGTTCGTCCAGGGGCAGCTTTTTCAGATAGGTCAAGGTGGACTGGCCGGTGCCATAGTCATCAACCGAGATGCCGATGCCCCATCCCTTGAGGGCGAGGAGCGCCTCGGCAGCGCGGTCCGGTGCAGTCATCGCTGCGGACTCGGTGACTTCGAATATAAGCCGATGAGGATCTACGCCCCCCTCCTGGATGACCTTCTTGAGTTGGGAAAGGAACTCCGCGGACTGCAGCAGAAGCGCTGACACGTTCACCGCAACCTGTAGGGCTGGATCCGTGACCATCCATGCTTTCAGGTCGGCAATCGCTCTGCGCACGACAAAGATCGTGAGGTTGGCGATGCGGTCGGACTTTTCGAGAACGGGGATGAAGTAGTCCGGGCGCAACGGTCCGCGCGTTGCATGCGTCCAGCGGACGAGGGCCTCGGCACTGGTGATGCGCCCGCTCGCGAGATCGAGCTTGGGCTGATACACGACGGAGACATTGCCATAGGTCAGGGCGCTATCCAGATCGCCCAGAAGCGACAACTCTTCCTCCGCAACGGCAGAATCAGTTTCGGCGTGGATATGGAAAAGCTCGCCGTTAGAAAGCGCCAAGTCGGCGGCGAGCGCTGCGTTGTCGATGGTCTCTGCCTCTGAGCCCATGACGCCATGAGCATAGCCGATCGCCAGGGAGGCATCCACTCTGCGACCGCCCGCGTCGACGGGGTTCAGCATGATCGCTCTGATCCGCTCACACAGCAGGGGTATATCGCGGGACGAAACCGTGACGCGCCAAGCCAGAACCCGATCCTCCACGCGGAAGATCGTGGCGCCTGATTCCAGAACGCTGATCCGGTCGCGTATCCGCATGAGGAGCTGCGTCATGCCCTGGCGGCCCAAAGTCGCGAGGGCCTTATCGTATTCGGTGATCCGCGCAGTCACGACCCCGAAGCTCTCGTGCTCGCCAAGTGCGGTGATCAGCGCATGGCTATTAGGCAGGCCTGTCTGCTCATCATGGGTGCGCTTCTCGGCCGCCCAGCGTCTGACACGCATGGCCGTCGCTCCGGCGACGATCGTTAGGAGCGCGACGTAAGCGGGAACCATCGTAAACTCATATCCGGCACTCGCCGCAGGGATCGTAAGAGCGAACAAGCCGACCGACATCAGCAATACCGCGAATAGGAACCTTTCCACTTTCCTTTCACGCAGCAACAGCCAGCCCAGCGTCCATGTCAGGACCAGGGGAATGGCCCAACCTGCCTCCGAGGGCACGCCCTGCAGCAATGTGAGCGTCGCCAGTGCTTGAATAACGACACCAGACACCACCCCGAAGCGGGGGACAGCGTAGCGGTCGCCCAACTCGATGGCCGTCGCGCCGATCAAGACATGTTTGCCGCGAAATTCGCCGTTGTTGAATCGTCCGTTCATGACGTCCACGAAGCTGTGGCGCGGGATGGAAGCGGGGTTGATCGAGAAGTCGATCGGGAAAGCTGTGCCTGCAGTGCCCCGCATGCCGGCGGTGATCGCCGCAAGCGAGGGCCGAGGGACCCCAGCGGTGATCTCCCCGATCGGCGCCTTGCGCACGGCGCCTCCCGGTTCCGGCCGAATGCTGACCGTAGCGGCTTGGGAGTGCTCTCTCAGCGCGGCTATTGGAAGGGAATCGATGTAGCTGCCGCGGCCGGTGCCACTAGGCTGCCTGAAGGTGGGGAGGATCACTCCATTGTTTGCTCTGGCCAGCGCCCGGGCGAACAGTGCGTCGTCGCGGGCATTCGATGGCGTCGAGAAGTCGACGTCGAAGACGATTGATGCGGCGCCCGACTGTTGGAGCCGGTCCACGAGGGCGGCGTAGTAGCGGCGTGGCCAGGGCCAGTGGTCGATGGCGCTGATCGATCGCGCGTCGATCTCGACGAGATGAACCTCACCGCTACTGTCTTGATCGCGGACGGCGTACCGCAGATCGGCAAAAGCGTGCTCGAGGCTAGTGCCTGCACCAGTTAACCCAACGAGGACACCGAAGAAGAGGGCGAGAGTAAGGGTTGACGCACGCCACCGTGAGATCAGCCGGGCTCTGAACGCTATGAGACCGTTCCGCATGCTGACCGTGATATCGGGCAAAGACTAACATCCCGTCACAGCCAGGTTAGCTGACGGATCTGTTTGCCGTTTCCCTTCCGTCCGCGAGACCTGTTTCGCGCGGAAAGCGTGCTTCAGCGCGCAAGAGCGCAGCCGTCTCGGGGATCGCGCGAGTGCCCCCCACTTGCCTTCTGGAATGCCAGCAGGAGTTTGCTGCGCGACGGTACCTCGATCTCCACGCTACAAGTGCACAGTTTTACCAATTTCAGGCAGGTGCTACTTTTCGTGAAGAACTTCCGGCTTGTGTGCCGCTAGTTTTCCGGACTTGTCGCTTTTTACGATGTACTGAGGGTCATCCTCAGTAGCCGCGACCTTGTGGCCCTTTATGTGCGTAGGAGAGGTCTGCTTCTTCTGTACGGTGCCTTCCGTCTTACCTTGGCTGGTGTTCCACTCTACGGTGTCACCTTGTTTCAGGGACTTCGCCATAAGACTCCTCCTCAGGATAGCTCGGCCGCTGAATAAGCGCGTCGCTGGGGAGCGGAGTTCCACATCTGCCCCGACGGGCATCATCGAGCGAGGCGAGGTGAGCTCGAGAACATGCACTGCCTGCGGCTTCGCTACGGTGCGGCTCTCCATTTCAGGCGCATAGCGGATCACTTCGGTGCGTGAGGTCCGATCCGCTATGAAGAGTTCGACTTCGTTCCCAATGATCGGACGGCTGAGCAGAAAGCCTTGTATTTGCCGGCAGCCCTCCCGACGCAGCACTGCGAGCTGGGCGGCTTCCTCGACCCCCTCTGCGAGCGTTTCGATGCCTAGGGCATCGGCAAGGGTGGTGATGGCGCGAATGACGGCGTGTCCGTTTCCTTCGGACGCGAGATCCCGAACGAAAGTCTGGTCGATCTTGAGCTTGTCGAATGGGAACATGCGCAAGTGGCTGAGCGAAGCATAGCCCGTACCGAAATCATCCAGAGCGATACGAACTCCCAGCTCGCGCAAGGCGTGAAGCGTTTCGATCGTCTTCTCGGCATTGGCCGCGAAGGCGCTCTCGGTGATTTCCACCTCAAGCCGTTGCGGAGGAAGCCCCGACTCGGCGAGCGCCTGAACAACCATTGAGGGCAGGGTAGGGCAAAGGAATTGCCGCGCCGAAAGATTGACTGCCACCGCCAGCGGTTCAGGCCAGGAGCTTGCTTGGCGGCACGCTTCTCGCATCACCCATTCACCGATCTGTGTGATAAGACCGGTCTCTTCCGCAAGTGGGATGAAGTCGGCAGGGCTGACCAGGCCCAGCGTCGGATGGGGCCAGCGGATCAGCGCCTCGAAGGCTGTCAAACGCTCTTCGGTGAGACTGTAAAGCGGTTGATAATGCAACTCGAAGCGGCCGCTACGAATGGCATCGCGCAAGTCGGCTTCGAGCTGTCGACGATGTCTTGCCCGCTCATCCAGCGAAGGCTCGAAAAAGTGATGGCCTGCCTTGCCATGCTGCTTTGCGCGATAGAGCGCGAGATCAGCGTTTTTCAGCAAGACGGCGCCGCTCGTGCCATCGTCAGGACTAATGGCGATGCCGATGCTGGCGGACACCTCTGCCTTACGGCCGCCCAGGACGATGTTGCGTGCAAAGCAGCTTTGAATCCGCATTCCGAGCATGGCCAGATCGGCATCAATCGGAAGATCCCGGATCATCACAGCAAATTCATCGCCACTGAGCCGTGCAACCAAGGCGCCAGGCAACTCCGCCTGAAGATGTGCCGCGACGTCTCGCAGCAGGTTATCGCCCGCCGCATGGCCGAGCGTGTCGTTCACCATTTTGAAGTCGTCTAGGTCGATGTACGCGATAAGAAACTGCTCGTCCGGTCGCCGGCGCTGCAGTGCCTGGTTGAGCTGTTCGAGAAAGTACTGGCGATTCGGAAGGCCTGTCAGCGAGTCATGAAGCGCCGCGTGAGTGATGCGCCGCTCGCGCACCTCGATCGCATCGACCATCGCGTTGAAACTTTCCGCCAGAAGACCGAACTCATCCGTGGATTCCACAGGCAGTCTCGCCTTCCGGCCCTTTGCCACGTTTCGTGTTGCGCGAATGAGATCAGCCACCGGCTTCGTTATCGTGCGTGCAAGCGCCAACCCGAAGGCGATCACCAGCATTAGTTCGACCGCGAGCATCAAAGCGATCAACATCCCCATGCGTGTGCTGAGACCCGCTGCCTGCGAGGTGCCGACGCCAGCGAGGCCTATCGTGAACAGCCCGGCCAAAGTCGCCGCAAGCAGAAAGAACACCACGGTCAGTGCAACGGCGATGCGGCCGCGCACAGTGTTGAAAGCCGGAGCCAGGCGCTCTTGCGGAGCCGTCGATTGCGGCTGGCGGCCCATCAGGCGCTGGGGCACGGCAGCCATTCGAGAGAGCGTTGTGCGGTGCGGCATGTGCCGGGAATAGAGCGATAGAAGTTAAAAACCCTAAGCTTTGTTTTCTCTTCTCGCCGCAGATATGGCTCGCTTCCCCGCACCCCACGGAAGCGGGTTAACCTTGGGCAATATTGTGTCCTAAAAAGGCGGGCGCATCTCGTCTCTCAATCTCGTCGAATTGCGTTAACCAAGCTTTTCTGCACGAGATTCCTGTTCGGTATGGAAGGTCGGCGTTGTCATTCACGGATGCGCCGGGCAACGCAGGGAGCCACAACAGGGGCGTTCCCGCGAAGCAGAGAGGACAGTCTGAGCATGTCTATCGAAGTATCGGCAAGCGTACAGAACAACATCGGTGAAATCCGCTTTGCCAAGCCGCCGCACAATTTTGCCTGTCCGGAATTGCTCTGCCGCATTGCAGATGCAGTGGAGGCCTTCGATGGCGATCCGCAGGTGCGGTGCACGGTGCTTGCCTCGTCAGGGAAGGCCTTTTGCGCCGGCGCCGATCTTGCTGGTGACGAAAGTATTGCAGGCGAAAGCGGAATGACTGCAATCGGCGGCCTCTATGTGCAGGCCGAGCGCATCTTCCGCCGGGCCAAGCCCATGGTGGTGGCCGTGCAAGGCGCCGCTATCGGTGCCGGGTTGGGTCTGGCGCTTACCGCCGACTTTCGAGTCGCGGGTCCTGCGGCCAGGCTATCGAGCAACTTCGTACGGCTGGGGTTTCACCCCGGCTTCGGTCTCACCTACACGCTGCCACGTCTTTTGGGCCAGCAACGCGCCGCATGGATGATGCTTTCGGCAGAGCGGGTGAAACCTCGCGAAGCACTGGCTTGGGGACTGGTCGACCAAGTGGTCGACGAAGGCGGGGAGATTGAGGGCGCTCGGGAGATGGCGAGACAAATCGCGGCAAACGCCCCGCTGGCGCTTCTCGCCGTGCGGGCGACCGCCACCTCGGGCCATGCGGACGCCGTGGTTGCGGCGATGCGTCACGAACATGCTGCACAATCTGCGCTCAAGCCCACACGCGACTACGCGGAAGGAGTGGCTTCAGTGTTCGAGCGGCGTGAGCCGCAGTGGGTTGGAGCATAAGGCTGCGCAAGAGGAGGTTTATCCAGCCTGGCCTCTGTCCCTTTAGCTAAGTCGACGGCGGGCGAGAAAGGCGCCCGCAGCGCAGCAACAAGGAACATGTGTCCTTAAGGATCGTTCATTTTGGCAGAAAGAATGACAGACAATCCTTGGAGGGTGCTCATGAAAGCGTACAACGATTTTGCGAGCTTCGCTGCTCGCCGAGAAGCTGCGGATTTTCCTGCCTCTCGTTTTCAGGCTCACCAGATGCCACGCGTCGCTGTCCGGGCGATGGAGCACCGCCGACAGCTTCATAACGGCCGTGGGCTCGTGATATCGCTTGTTTTCAGTGTGAGCTGCTGGGCTGCGCTCGGCGTCGCTTTTCTATTCTGAAACCATCACATGTTGGCCCGCCAAGAGGCTGCGGAAGGTGGTCGTGGAGAGTTAAGCCCGCCTCAGCAAGTCTCCTGAGGCGGGATCTTTTTCAGAGGAACGCTTTGACGTCTCCCATGAACCGCTCGAACTGGTCATGGTGCAGCCAGTGCCCAGCGTCCTCGTATTCCTTGAGCGTCGCGTTGGCGAAGTAGTCGAGGCGACCGTCTCCCGCAGGGCTGACGGCAAAGCTGTTCTTGCCCCACAAAAGCAGAACCGGGCAAGTGATCGCTGTCCATAGCTTCGCCTTCTCGTCGAAGGGCATATCTCCCGCCGTCCAGACGTTCAGATAATTGTCGAATTTCCAGCTCCACGTGCCGTCCTCGTTCCGCATCGCTCCGTGAACGGTGAGGTGCCTCGCCTGCTCATCTGTCAGGAATGTATTTTCCGTCTTCATGCGCTCGTAAGCGTCACGCAGAGTGGGGTAGCGGCGGGGAGTGCGCCCGGCGGCGGCGCGTTTCTCATCGATCCAGCGGTGTAGGCGCGCGGTTGTGCTGCCGCCTTCCATCTGTTGCTGAATCTCACGCGAGGGGCCCAAGCCTTCAATATTCACCAGCTTGCGCACTTTGTCGGGATAGAGGCCTGTAAACCGTGTCGCGATGTTGCCGCCCAACGAGTGGGAGACGATCGTCACTTGCTCATAGCCCAGGGTGTGAACGAGTTGCGCGAAGTCGTAGACGAACGCGTCCATGCCGTAGTGCCCTTCTGGGGACCAGTCGCTGTCGCCGTGGCCGCGCAGATCGGGAGCAATGATGTGCCAGTCCTGGCGTAGCTCTTGCGCTACCCAATCCCAGCTGCGGCAGTGGTCGCGTCCGCCATGCTGAAGGATAAGCGGCGGCGCGTCCGGGTTGCCCCAATCCACATAGTTGAGGCGCAGGCGCTGCGAGACGAAGCGGTTCGATGTTGGGCCGGGAAAGGTTTCCATCGCGCGATGGTGGCGAGAGCAGTTCCCTGCGTCAATCGGCTCAGAGCAAGCCATGCCTGTGCCAAGATCAGCGGTGACGGCGCAGATCGGCTTTCCGGGGATGAATATATTCCTTCGCGTCGCTGAACTTGGCAAAGGGGCCTGCTGATCTCTATCTCCCGCGCCGGAGGTATTTCATGGCTACGCACACCACCCGCATGCTCATTATCGGATCCGGTCCAGCCGGCTTGTCCGCGGCAATCTATGGCGCGCGCGCGGGCTTGCAGCCGATCGTGGTGCAGGGGCTGCAACCCGGCGGCCAGCTTACGATCACCACGGACGTAGAGAACTATCCGGGTTTTCGCGATGTGATCCAGGGCCCCTGGCTTATGCAGGAGATGGAGGCGCAGGCTGTCCACGTTGGCACGCGGATGCTGTGGGACACGATCGTGTCGGTCGGGCTGGATGGCCCCACTTTCCGCGCCATCGGTGATGGCGGGGATGTCTACGAAGGCGATACCCTGGTGATCGCCACTGGAGCGCAGGCGAAGTGGCTTGGCGTGCCCGGCGAGATGGAGCTGTCCGGCAAGGGTGTCTCCGCCTGCGCGACGTGCGATGGGTTCTTCTATCGCGGCAAGAAGGTGGTGGTGATCGGCGGCGGCAACACAGCGGTGGAAGAAGCCCTGTATCTGACCAACCACTCTCAGGACGTCACTCTGATCCACCGCCGCGATTCGCTTCGTGCCGAGAAGATCCTGCAGGATCGTCTCTTCGCGCATCCCAACGTGAAGGTCGTATGGAACAAGCGGGTTGAGCGGTTCGTCGGTGATGCAGAGACGGGTGAGTTACGGGGGGTCGCAGTGATCGACACCGAGACTGGCGAAGAGAGCGAGATCGGGACGGACGGCGCGTTCGTGGCGATCGGACATGCTCCGGCAACTTCACTGTTCGAAGGCAAGCTCGACACGGACGAGAGCGGCTACCTGATCGTGGAACCCGGCACTCCGAAAACAAAGATCCCGGGCGTGTTCGCTTGCGGGGACGTGATGGATCACACCTATCGCCAGGCCGTGACCGCGGCGGGTACCGGGTGCATGGCTGCGCTCGATGCCGAGCGGTACCTGGCCGCAAAGGACTTCGCGGAGGCTGAGCAGGGGCTCGCTGCGGAGTAGCTCGCGGGCAAGCATGATTCTGCGCCCGATTTGAAACGTGGGGTGCCTCGCGCGGCTGCCGGGAGAGGCCGCTCGCACCTTCATCTGCCGACTCACCGGAACCGCACGGCACACGCCCGAGTTGCTGACCTGTGCCAAGGGTGGTTCAAGGAGAGATGATAGTGGATAATCGCGACGATCTGGACAAGCTACAGCGTTCCAAGAAGTCACTGGTTCTTCCAGCGACACTTGTCGTGCTGCTGGTGATCTTCTCGCTGTACGGTCTTGCTGGCGGCCTCGGCGAATCCGTGGGGATCGAAGAGGCTGCTCCTGGCGACACGAACTCCACCGTGAATCCGGCGGCTGACCCGGAAAACTGATCCTCTCTCGGTCAGTGCAGACGCTGTAGCTCGCTCAGCGTCTGCTCAATCAGCCATTCCCGGGCGTGCGGCTCGACAAAGCTATGAGACGCGTTCGGACATTGGTGGAGGCGAGCGTCCCCCTTTTCCCAAGTCGAGAGGAACGCCAGCCCGGTCCGATCACGTTTGGCGATCAGGAAGCGAACAGGGCCACTGAAGTCCGCGATACCAGCCGCCATTGCCTGCGCCAGCGTACCTGGCGAAGGCGCGGGCTTCGCTGCGGAGATAAGGCTGCGCAACAGCGGGCCTATCGCCACTTCACCCGTCAGCAGGCGCTTGACGGCGCCAAGATCCGTCAGACGATTGCGATAGTGACTGCGGACAGCCTCGGGCGGCGTCTCATCGGGAGTGTCGCTGTCGAAGGTCCAGGGATTGGAGAGGATCAACGCGTCGCAACCGGCGCCGCCGCTCAGCATCAGGGCGCTGGCTGCGTCGCAGTTGCCCATGCCTATCACGTGCTCCAGCTGGGGGCATTCACGGCGAAAAGCATCGAGAGCGGCTGCTATGTCCGGTGCGCTTGAGCGGAATTCCGCATTGACACCTTCGCTGTCCCCGCAGCCCCGGCGATCGAAACGCAGGACCGAGTAGCCGGCCGTGGCAATGGACGCTGCGAATTGAGCTTGTCCAGCCCACGCTCCCGATCGCACTTCGTTGCCGCCAGTTATCAGCAGCAGGCCGACTGTGCCGTTGTCCGATGCAGGCTCATCCAAGGTGCCAACGAGTACATCGTGGCCGCATACGAAGGTGAGGTGCCGCCGGATCATGCCAGTGCCATTGCCACTGCGGCAGCGAGCGCATCGGCCTGTTCCGCGCTCTCGCTCGGCTCTGCTCGCAACCAAAGGCCGGAGCCGCCGACGGTGTCCTGCGCAATCTGGGCGACGCCTTCGCGCGGGGTGAGCGTGTCGAACTGACGGACAAACTCAGCCCCAAGCTGATAACCGGCAAGTTCAATTCCCAGCGCCAGCCCAAGCGCCATCAGCCCCTCGCGCGTCTCCTCGCGACCGATCTCGCGCGAGGATAGTATGCGCGCGCGCAGCATCTGGCGCAGAAGGCTGGCGGCTTTCACCGGCGCATAGTGCAGGCTCGGCAGCGCTGACGGCGTGAACAGGCAACCACCACGGATACCGAGCACATGGGTGGCACCGAACTCAAGCCCGGCGGCCGTCATGGCGTCCGCCCAGTCGTCCGGCTCCTGCGTCGGCAGCGGCTGGAGGCTTTCATTCGTGCCGGGATAGTCTGGCAGAAAGACGTCTACTCCTGCGCCGTCGAGGCGGCGCATAACCTCGACAGTGAACCGCCGCAGGCGATTGCCTTCGTCGAACAGGGCAGGGACGATCAGCAGTCGCTTCTCGCGCGCCCGATCGAAAACGAGAGCATACTCCTCCACCATGGCGCCACCGGGCAGAGGGCAGGGCCAGCTAAGGGGAGTCACCGAAAGCTTATGCCTTCTCGCGCTTGGCTTCAGCGAAAGCCAGGAGGGCGCCGTAAGTCTCGAGCATGTCGCCGTCGATCTCGTCGTCATCGATAACGATGTCCAGGCGATCCTCGATCTCGGTCAGGAGGCCTGCGACAGCCATCGAGTCCAGCTCGGGCAAGTGACCGAACAGGCCGGTATCGGCATCGAACTCGGCCGCTTGGTTCTGCTTCAGGCCCAGAACGTCCGTAAGGATGCGGCGTAGCAGCAGATCGGTGTCATCGGACATAGTGGCCTCGGCGATAGGCATGTTTGAAAGGCCCGCGCTCTACCCGCGCTTCGCACGTGCGGCAAGCAATCGTGCAGCATTGCGAGCGAGAATTGGCCAGTTACCAGGAGCTTGAGGCCGGAACAGGTCGAGTCGCCAGCGTGGCCGCACTTGCTCCATCCAGTCGCGCTTGTAAGGGTCGTCGCCCGTGCCGAAGTCCACCAAGCCGACCTTGTCCACGTCGATCACGTGAAGGAACAACGCAGCGCTCAGCACCGAGCCCGGTGAAAGCGGCCTGGCGTTTTCGCGATGGGCAAGCTTGTGAATAAAGGCGGTGCCCCCTTCGACCGTCCACATCTGTGCGGCTATCGCGCGTCCTTCCGGATCATGCGCCACGCCTAGGCGCAGGCGCCCTGCGGTGCCCTCCGCTTCGGCAAAAGCCCTGAGGAACGCGGGGGAGCCTTCCTCAGGCTTCCAGCTCTCGGCGTAGATATCTTCGTAGGCGTCCCAGACGGAAGGATCGAAGTGCGTGAGAACCTGCGTAGCGACTTTGCCGGACTTGCGCTTGAGCGTCGTGCGCAGCTTGCCGGGCCGCCCGGCAAGGAACGCAGTGAAGTCCCGGCCTGCCAGCGGGAGGACGTGGTTTACGTCGCTCTGTTCGCGCAAGGCGATCCAGCCCGCCTTACGGAACGCAGCGGCGACCAAGTCGGCCTCCTCGCTCGGAAGTCCTGTCAGCGTGAGACGACGGCTCTTGGTGGCGAGATCGCGGCCCAGCGTCGTCAGCAGGGCAATCGCGTCGGCACCGGGAGAAATGATCGGGCGAAAGCGAAAGGTGTACCAGTTGGATAGCTGTGTCAGGTGCGCGCCGCTTCCGGTGAGCGGCAGCACGACGGCGCCGCTGCCGTTGCGGGCGATGACCAAGCGCGCGGCGACGCTGCAGTGCTCTGACAGCAGCCGCCACCATTCGAGCCGGTCGAAGGGTGCGCTTTGGACTTCGCACGAAAGCAGACGCGCCAGTTCCGCGTCGGATTGCACTTCCTTAAGATCGTCGTGATATTCGACGCTAACCACTCGATCCCGCCTCGGAGTTGCCTCTCTATGTCTGCGCAGAGCCCCATCCGGCCGCTCGACCATCTCGCGGAGCGAGGAGAGGCCGAAGCGCCAGCGCTGGTGCTGCGCGAGGGCACGCTTAGCTATGAGACCTTAAGAACGCGTGTCGCCATGCTGGCGGGATGGCTGCAGAGGCGTGTGCCAGAGAAGGGGGCACGCATCGCCACATGGGCGGCGAAAGGCGAACTGACGTGCCTGATGCCCTTGGCTGCTGCTCGTGCAGGTTTGGTCCACGTGCCCGTTAATCCACTGCTTAAGCACGCGCAGGTCGCCCACATCCTCGCCGACAGCGGCGCTCGACTGCTGGTCGGCACGCCCAGGCGAGTGAAGACGCTGGAGCCGGGCGACGTGCAGGAAGGTTGCGAGATGCTGGAAGAGGCGGCTGTGCTGGATGAGGCGAAGGCACTGGGTGAAGCGCTGCCAGCTTCCGATGCCGATCCGCAAGACCTCGCGGCGATCCTGTACACCAGCGGCTCGACAGGCCGGCCCAAGGGCGTAATGCTCAGTCACGCGAACATGTGGCTGGGGGCAGAGAGCGTTGCGGATTATCTCGGCCTCGCGCCCGACGACCGCACGCTGGCAGTCCTGCCGCTCTCGTTCGACTACGGTCAAAATCAGCTTCTGAGCACTTGGCATGCGGGCGGTTGTGTCATTCCTCTGGACTACCTTCTGCCGCGGGATGTGCTGAAGGCGGTGGAGAAGCACGCGGTCACCACGCTCGCCGCCGTGCCGCCACTCTGGGTGCAGCTTACCGAAGCCGATTGGCCATCCGATGCGGCGGCGACATTGCGGCGGCTGACCAACAGCGGCGGAGCGCTCACAGTGGATCTGGTGCGTCGCTTGCGAGCGCTTTTCCCGCAGGCGCGGCTATTCCCGATGTACGGGCTGACCGAGGCTTTCCGCTCCACGTACCTCGACCCATCGCTCGTCGATGCGCACCCGACATCGATGGGTAAAGCCATTCCTCATGCGGAGGTGCTGGTGATCGACGATGCGGGACAGGTGGCTGAAGATGGCCAGGAGGGTGAGTTGGTCCACTGCGGGCCTCTCGTGGCGCAAGGATACTGGCAAGATGCCGACCGCACGGCTGAACGCTTCAGGCCAGCGCCCTTGGCATCACGGTACGGTGGCACTGCGGTTTGGTCAGGAGATCGGGTCAGGCGCGATGCCGACGGCTTGCTGTACTTTGTCGGGCGCCGGGACGCGATGATCAAGAGCGCAGGCAATCGCATCAGCCCGCAGGAGATCGAGGATGCTGCGATTGCGACCGGTCTCGTCTCCGAGGCCGTGGCCTTGGGCGTACCGGACGAGCGGTTGGGGCAGGCGGTTCATCTGTTCCTCCGCGCAGCGCCAGGGGTTCAGGACGCGCACTCCGAGCTGCCGCGCCGCCTGATGCAGGATTTGCCCAATTTCATGCAGCCGCGCGTGATCCATTGGCGCGAGGCGATGCCGATCGGACCGAACGGAAAGATCGACCGTACCAGCCTCGCCAGCGAACTGATGGTGGGGCTTGCAGCATGAAACCGCTTGGCCCGATTCCGCCAGGCTTCCCGGCCGTGAATGGCATACTTTCCGTAGGGGGGCGGCCTGTCACCGAATGGGTCGAGCAGGCGGGTGACACACCGCTGTTTCTCTACTCGGCCGACCTGATCCGCGCGCGGGTCGCGCAACTTCGTGATGCGATGCCGGAGCGGCTGGCGCTGCACTATGCGGTGAAGGCCAACCCTTTCGATCCAGTGCTCAAGCTGTTTGCGGAGCTTGTCGACGGCTTCGACATCGCTTCGGGCGGCGAACTGGCGGTGGTCCAGCGCGCAGGAATTGATGCGTCGCGGGTCAGCTTTGCTGGGCCCGGCAAGCGCGACCGGGAACTGGAGGCGGCCATAGCGGCGGGCGTGACGCTCAACTGCGAAAGCGAGGCGGAGGTGCGCCGCGCGCTGGGCATCGGCGATGTGCTGGGATGCACGCCCCGTCTGGCGATACGCGTCAATCCGTCCTTCGACCTCAAGGGCTCGGGCATGAAGATGGGCGGCGGGGCCAAACCCTTCGGCCTCGACGCCGATCGCGTGCCGGCACTTGCGCGAGAAATCGTCGGCGCTGGAGCCGAGTGGCGCGGCTTTCACATTTTCGCGGGCAGCCAGGCTCTCGACGCTGAGGCCATTGCCGAGACACAGGAGCAGGCGCTCGAACTTGCCGCCCAGCTGGCCCGCCAGACCGGAGCGTCGCTGCCGCACTGCAACCTGGGCGGTGGCATGGGCATCCCCTATTTCCCCGGCGATAAACCCGTCGACTTGGCCCTTGTCGGCGAACGCCTCGGCCAGCGGTTCGCAGCGCTTCCCGATGAACTGCACGAGACTGGGTTCTGCATCGAACTTGGCCGTTATCTGGTGGGTGAAGCAGGCGTCTACGTCACGCGGATCGTCGACCGGAAAGTCAGCCACGGAGAGGTGTTCCTCGTCACCGACGGTGGCCTGCATCACCAGCTTGCAGCCTCGGGCAACTTCGGGACTGTCGTGCGGCGAAACTACCCCGTCGCGATCGCCACCCGCTATGACGCTGCAGTCGAGGAAGAGGCTAGCGTTGTGGGGTGCCTGTGCACGCCATTGGATCGCCTGGCTGACAAAGCTGGCTTCCCGCGTGCCGATGTCGATGATCTCGTGGCGGTGTTCTGCGCCGGAGCCTATGGCGCAAGCGCGAGCCCGGCTGCGTTCCTTGGACAAGGAGCTGCGGCTGAGGTGCTGGTGTAGGCTTTCTAAAGCAATACTTTCAGCCAAAGAGTATTGGGCATCGTCGTTCTTTACTTCCGCTGCCGCCGCTGTCCCGATCGGAGACTTCGCCCAAGATCGGCAGTTATCCTAACGTAATGTTCACCCTTTTTCTCGATACCAGAGGCTTAGATCAGCCAGGTCTCGGCGGCGTAGCTACGTCGTCGGGGAGCGACCTGGTGCAACAGGGATGTCTCCATGCCGAATTTACGCCTAGCCCGTCTTCTGGCCGGCAGCGCGATCGGGAGCCTGGCACTGACGGGTTGCGCCGGCAGTCCGGGGCCGCAGTTGCCACCTGCGTCTTTCGTGGCCATGCAGGAGGGCCCCGGTGAGGAGTACATTATCGGCCCGCTCGATGAGCTGACGATCTTCGTATGGCGCAATCCCGAACTGGGCGCCAAGGTCCAGGTCCGCCCCGACGGGCGCATTACTACGCCGTTGATCACCGACATGCCCGCCGTAGGCAAGACGCCCACGATGCTGGCCGAGGACATCCGCCTCCAGCTCTCCCAGTACATTCAGGAGCCGCTGGTCTCCGTCATAATCGACAAGTTCGCCGGTACGTTCAGCCAGCAGGTGCGCATCGTCGGTGCCACGGAGAAGCCGGCTTCGATCCCCTATCGCGCGAATATGACGCTGCTCGACGCGATGATCGCGGTGGGCGGCCTCTCCGAATATGCAGCCGGAAACAAGGCGCGCCTCATTCGCTTCGACAAGTCCATCGGCAAGCAGCGCGAATATGCTCTGCGCCTGGGCGACCTGCTGAAGAACGGGGAAAGCAAGGCGAACGTCATGCTCAGCCCGGGCGACGTCATCATCATCCCGGAAAGCATGTTCTGAGCGCGCGCCGCCAGCACATGACGGGACAGGGGGCAAACCGGTGAACTCGATCTACGAAGAAGTGCTCTCAGCGATCCACAGCGTCTGGCAGCGGCGCTGGTTGGCGTTGGCGGTCGCCTGGGGCATTTGCCTGCTGGGCTGGCTGGTCGTGGCGCTGATCCCCAACAGCTATCAGTCGCAGGCGCGCATTTTCATCCAGCTCGACGATGCTCTGGCCGAGCAAGTCGGGATTGGCGTGGCGGACCGCAAGCGCGACATCGAGCGTATTCGGCAGACGCTGACGAGCGCAGTGAACCTCGAAAAGGTTGTCCGCTCAACGCAGCTGGGTGACACCATTGAATCGCCCAAGGCGATGGAAGCCGCCGTCCTGCGCCTTGCCGGCAACATCAAGGTGGTGAGCGAGCAGGACAATCTGTTCAACATCCAGGCCATTTCGAACGAAAGCTCGTTTTCCGATGCCGAAAACGCCAAGGTAGCTCAGCAGATCGCCCAAAAGCTCATCGACATATTCCGCGAAGAGAACCTGGCCGGCAACCGTGGTGAGATGACCGAGACGCTGGAGTTCGTGAACGCGCAGCTCGCCCAGCGCGAGAAGGAACTCGAAGCCGCCGAACAGCGCCGTCGGATATTCGAACAGGCTCATCCGGAGATGGTCCAGGGTGGAGCGGCCAGCTCGCAGCGGCTGGAGGCAACCCGCACCGAACTGCGCGGGGTGGAAGCCGATCTGGCAGCGGCGCAAAGCGCGCTTGCGGCGGTCGATGGACAGCTTGCCGGCACTCCGCGCACTCTGCCGGGGGCTGCGGGCAGTGCTTCGGCTGCGCTTGCGCGGGCGGAGGCGGACCTCGGCGCCATGCGAGCGCGTGGCCTGACCGATAGCCATCCCGACGTGATTTCTGCCCGTAATCAGGTGGCTGCGCTGAAGGCGCCAGCGGCTCAGGAGGCGGCGAATGGCGGTGGCGTTCCCAATCCTGCCCATAGCTCGCTCCAGTCGATTCGGGCGGACCGACAGGCTACGGCACAGGCGCTATCCACACGCAAGGCAGCGCTGCAGGCTGACTTGGCTCAGCTGACTGCGCTGGCTCTCAACAATCCAGAAGCCGCCGCTGATGCCCAGCGTATCAATCGCGACTACGACGTGCTGCGCCAGCAGTACGATAAGCTCCTGCAAGATCGCGAGGAACTGCGCCTGCGCGGCGAGATCAAGACTGAGCGCGAGGCGGTGAAGTTCGAAATCGTCGATCCGCCGACGACCCCGCGCTCGCCAGTCGCGCCCAATCGCCCGCTGCTGCTGTTCGGTGTTCTGTTGGTGGGGCTGGGCGGCGGAGCCGGCGCTGCGTTCGGGCTTGGAAAGCTGAGGTCGACATTCGCCACGACGGCAGCGCTCGAGCGGACGACCGGACTGCCTGTGCTCGGCGCGATCTCTCAGAACCTCACGGATGCCGCGCGGCAGCTTCGTCGCAAGCGCCTGAGGCTCTGGTACAGCGGCAGCGCTGCCTTGGGCGGGCTCTTCATGCTGCTTCTGGCGGTAGAATTCATCCAGCGCGGCATGGTGGCCTAAGGGGACGTAGCATGACCGAACAGAGCAAGATCCCGATCCCCCGTGACAGCGAGGCCCTGCCTAGAGCTGAGTCGCTCATCGAGCGTGCGGCAGAACGTTTTGACTTTCGCCGCTTCGTTGCGCCTCGCCCAGCCGTGCCAGAGGCATCTAGGCGAGCACCTCGCCTCAGGGCAGCCGAGGCAGCTGCCCGGTCCGAGCAGCCTGCAACAGCGGTTCCTCGCATCGTGGGGCGGGATGTTCGCGCAGCCGGCGAACGCCCGCCGGTGTTTTCGGGCAAGCGGCTGCCGATAGACCGTCAGCGGCTGCGCGAGAACGGCTTCATCGTTCCCGAAGGCTCGGTAACAGCCCTCCTGGAGGAATTCCGCATCGTCAAGCGTCAACTCCTGCTGCGAGTGGGGGAACTAAGCCGCGAGGAGCGAGCGGCCAAGGCCAGGCGCGTGCTCATCACATCCCCGCATCCCGGCGAAGGCAAGACCTACTGCGCAGTAAACCTCGCCCTCTCGATCGCAGCGGAGAGAGACGGAGACGTCCTCCTCGTCGATGCAGACTTTGCGAAGCCTTCGGTCCTTTCGGCTTTGGGGCTGCCCGGCGGTCACGGCCTGATGGATGCCCTGATGGACGAGAACGCCGATGTGGCGGACTTCGTGCTCGGGACTGACATTCCGGGGCTTTGGGTTCTGCCGGCCGGCAACACCAGCACGAACGACAGCGAATATCTCGCCTCTGCCCGGACCGAGCGGGTGTTTGAGCGACTGACGCAGAACGCCCCCAATCGGATTGTAATCTTCGATTCTCCACCTGCACTGGCGGCGTCACCGGCTGCCGAGCTTGCCAAGTACGTGGGTCAGGTGGCTGTCATTGTGCGTGCGGACAGCACCGGGCAGGGTGCCTTGGAAGACGCGGTGTCGTTGCTTTCATCCTGCCCGAATATCGAGCTGCTGCTCAATGCGGCGCAGTTTAGTCCCAGCGGCCGCCGCTTTGGCTCCTATTATGGATACGCGGAATGACCCGATTGCTTCGCCACGCGCGCGCGATGACACCGCTCGCGGCTCTAGCATGGCTTATCCCGGCAACTGCTCAAGCCCAGACGCTGGATTACGGGGATGTGGGTGGTCCGGATGGGGCGGGCGCAGGCGCGCCCAAAGCGAACAGCTCCGGGAAGGCGCAGCGTGGCCGCGATGGCGGGCGCGGCGGACGTCATGCCGTGATCATCCCCTACGCCGAACTCAATCAGATCGTGGACGCGCAGCTCTCGCCCGGCGACGAGGTCCTCACATACACGCAGGTGGCCGTCGGGGTGGATGCCTCGGTCTCTGGCCGCAGCAATGCGCTGGCCGCCTCGGTTCGTTATGCCCACCACTTCGGCTGGGGCAAGAGTGCGGGCGATGGCGACACGATCAGCGGCTTGGTCAATGGCTACACGACGGTGGTCCCAGGCTTGACCGTGGAGGCCGGCGCGCTTGCTACACGCGCGAGCGGGGATGCCGGCGGACGGGCGTTCGGCGGAGGCAGCATCGGTGATGGCACGACGACCGTCTACTCCGCCTATGCCGGACCTTCATTCGCGACGCGTGCGGGTGAGGTGAACCTGGCTGCGAACTACCGCATCGGCTATACCAAGGTGGATCAGGAAACCGGCATTGCGGTGCCGGGGCTCGGCTCCGTTGATGTGTTCGACGAAAGCGTAGTGCAGTTTGCCGATGTCGCCGCATCGATCGCACCGGGCGTGGCTCTGCCGGTCGGTGTAGGGGTTGGCGGCAGTGTGTACCAGGAGGACCTCTCGAACCTCGACCAGCGCGTGCGCGATATGCAGGTACGCGCGATTGTCACCGTGCCCGTAAGCCGGACCGTGCAGGTGGCCGGTGCCGTGGGCTACGAGAACGTGGAGCTAAGCAGCCGAGATGCGCTTCGCGATGCGAGCGGCGCGCCAGTGGTCGGCGCTAACGGCCGCTACGTCACCGACGAAAGCGCGCCGCGGCAGATTGCCTACGACGTTGATGGCTTCATCTGGGATGTTGGCGTGACGTGGCGGCCGAGCCGTCGCACATCGCTCTCCGCGCATGTTGGCCGCCGCTACGGCGCCATCAGCGTCAACGGCACCTTCGCCTACGCTCCGAACGATCGCGGCACGCTCAGCATATCGGTTTACGACAATGTCGCGGGCTACGGCGGGCAAGTCACTCGTTTGCTGGACGATCTTCCCGATGATTTCAAGGCGGTGCGGGATCCGATTACGGGTGAGCTGCGCGGCTGCGTGTCTTCGCTCAACGGGAACGGTTGCCTTGCCAGTGCACTTGGCTCGATCCGTTCTGCGACCTTTCGCGCGCGCGGTGTGGCCGCGAATTACACGCTCCAGATGAACAGGATCAGTGCAGGACTGGGCGCCGGGTATGACCGGCGCAACTTCCTGGCTGCTCGGAACACGGTTCTTGCGTCCGCCAACGGTGTGGTGGATGAGAATTACTGGCTGGCGGCCTTCATCAGCGGCCAGCTCGATCAGCAGTCCGGCTGGGCGACCAACGGGTATGCGCAGTGGCTTTCAAGCGATGACTTGCTGCTCGACGACATCACTGCCATCGGCGCCAGCGCCAGCTACTACCGACTGCTGACGGCGCGCTTGCGCGCCACTGCGGCGGTTGGTGTCGACGGACTGCTGCAAAGCGCTCCGCTTGACGACATATGGAATGCGTCGGCCCTGCTCGGCGTGCGCTACAGCTTCTGATAGCCGGAAGGAGACAACACGTGTTCGACGAATTCTACGGGCTTGAAGCCAGGCCCTTCCAGCTTACTCCGGACCCGGCATTCTATTTCGAGAGCGTGACGCACCGCAAAGCGCTGTCGTACCTCGGTTACGGTTTGGCGCAGGGTGAGGGCTTCGTCGTGATCACCGGCGAAGTGGGCGCGGGAAAATCGACGCTGGTCGCGCATCTCATGGCAACGATCGATCCTGTTGGCCTCACAGCTGCGCAAGTGGTGACGAGCGCGCTGGACGGTGAAGAGATCATTCATGTCGTCGCTCGTGCCTTCGGCCTGGAAGTGGCCGGGCACGACAAGGCGACCGCTCTAGGCGCCATCGAGCACTTCTTCCACGAGGAAGCTCGCTGCGGACGGCGCTGTCTCCTCATCGTCGATGAAGCACAGAATCTCTCGATCGCGGCTATCGAGGAACTGCGGATGCTGTCGAACTTCCAGCTCGGCGCCCACCCGCTGCTGCAGACACTGCTTCTCGGACAGCCTGAGTTTCGCGCCATGCTGCTGGACCACCCCGAACTGGAGCAGCTGCGCCAGCGGGTGATCGCTACTCACCACCTCGAGCCGATGCAGATGAAGGAGGTGCAGCCCTATATCGAGCACCGAATGAAGCGCGCGGGCTGGCAGGGTAATCCGAGCTTCGATCCTCGTGTTTTTGCGGAGATCTACACTGCAACCGGCGGTATTCCGCGGCGGATCAACCAGACCCTCAATCGGCTGCTGCTGCTCGGCGCAGTGGAAGAGCGGGCGTACATCGACGGCGCGATGCTGGACCAGGTCTTGGGTGAGCTCAACGAGGACGGCTCCATCGCGATCGTGTCTCCGCAGAAACAGAATGCAAGCCTTCGTTCGCCTTCAACTGCGGTACCGGAAACGGACGGCGTCGCCGCTGGTCACAGCGACCAGCATGATGCCCCGGTCGCCGCTGTCGTGCTTGACGCGATGCTGGCCGAGCGAGACGCGCAGATCCACGAGCTGCAGCAGGCGGTGATCGAACTGGCGAATGCTGCCGACGAACGGCATGAGGCGCGGCAGGCCGCTTATGCTGGACTGGTGGAAGACATCAGCCGCCAGATCGCCGCTTTGGAGGGCCAGCTGTCCGAGCAGGACCGGACCGTCCGACACGCTTTGACCATGATCATCGAATGGATCGAGAGCGACGAAGCACTGCGCGCGGCGGCCTGATAAGACCCCGGGAGGCTTTCGACATGCATGCGCAAGCACCCGTCAACGGGATTTCGGTCGACGTCGAGGACTGGTTCCAGGTCGGCGCGTTCGAGGCCGTGATCGACCGCGAGAGTTGGGATGGCCTCGCCGATCGGGTGGAACGCAACTGCGACGCGATCCTCGCCCTGTTCGAGCAAGCCGGAGTCAAAGGGACCTTCTTTACTCTGGGCTGGGTCGCGCAGCGCCACCCCGTGCTGATGCGCCGCATCGTGGAGCAGGGTCACGAAATTGCCAGCCATGGCTGGGACCACGCGCGTGTCTTCCGGATGGACCGGGAGGCGTTCGCTCATGATCTTGCGCAGAGCCGCAAGGCTATCGAGGACGCAGCCGGCGTGGCGGTTACCGGATATCGAGCGCCCAGTTTCTCCATCGACGCACGCACGCCTTGGGCGCACGAAGAGCTTGCGGCACAAGGTTATACTTACTCGTCCAGCGTCGCGCCTGTCGCCCACGATCATTATGGCTGGCGCGAAGCACCCCGCTTCGCCTTCCATCCCGTCGAGGGCAGCGACTTGCTGGAGATCCCCGTCACCACGGCCATGTTTGCCGGGCGGCGCCTGGCAGCTGGGGGAGGAGGCTTCTTCCGCGTGCTGCCTTACGCGTTCTCGCGCTGGGCCATCCGGCAGGTAAACTGCGAGGGGAAACCCGCGGTATTCTACTTCCACCCTTGGGAGATCGATCCCGGTCAGCCGCGGGTAGGGCATGCACCGCTTCGCTCACGCTTGCGTCACTATACCAACCTTCATGTCATGGCTGACAAGTTGCGCGAGCTCGTGGGGGAGTTTGCGTGGGGACGCATGGATGCGCTCGCGGTCCGAGCGATCCCAAGCGCGCTTCCGCTCGCCGCATGAACGCGCCCTTCGTCTCTGTCGGTGTGAAGGTGAGCATCGCGGACCTTGGCGATCCCGATGTTTGCGCCGATATCGAGCGCTTTGTTGCCGATCACCCGCAGGGCACGCCTTTCCATCTGCCTCGCTGGATCCAAGCAGTCGAGCGCGGGACGGGCAACAAGGCAGTCGCTCTTGTGGCGGAGCGTGGCTCCCGGATCGTTGGCTTGCTGCCGCTTAACGAGATACACTCGCCCATCTTCGGCCGGCTGCTGGCCTCGGCTGGCTTTGCCGTCGATGGGGGGCTGCTGCTGGCTGACGGACAGTCTGGCATGTGCTTGCTCGCGGCGGCTGAGGATCTGGCGCAGAGCCGTTCGTGCCCGACGATCGAGCTGCGCGGAGGACCAGTCGCCGCAAACCGAACGGGCTGGGCGCTTCGCACCGAGTCTCATTGCGGCTTCGTGACGCAGCTTGCCGCGGATGACGAAGCGCAACTCACTGCCATTCCGCGCAAGCAGCGCGCTGAGGTGCGCAAGGGGCTTGCCGGGGACCTGAAGGTGAATACCGGCACTGGTATGATTGATCGCGAGGCACATTACGCCGTGTTTGCCGAGAGTGTTCACAATCTGGGAACACCCGTTTTCCCGCGGCGGCTGTTTGAAGCGGTGCTCGACGCCTTTGGCGACGCGGCGGACATTCTTACCATCCGCCATGCTGGACGGCCGGTCGCCAGTGTGCTCTCGCTATACTGGCGCGGTGCGGTGATGCCGTACTGGGGTGGCGGCACATGGGAGGCGCGGCGGTTGCGGGCTAACGATCGCATGTACTACGAACTTATGCTGCACGCGAGGCGACGCGGCTGCGATCGCTTCGATTTCGGCCGTTCCAAAACAAACAGCGGGGCCTATCACTTCAAGCGCAACTGGGGCTTCACTCCCGAACCGCTCAGCTACGCCGTGTGGACCGCGCCGGGTTGCGCGATACGGAATGCCGATCCGACCAGCGCCAAGCATGCGCTGCAGATCGCGCTATGGCAGCGCTTGCCGCTCCGCGTCGCCAACAGTCTGGGGCCGTGGATCGCGCGAGGCTTAGGCTGACGTGTCTGAAATTCTGTTTCTCGCCCACAGGATACCGTTCCCACCTGATCGAGGCGACAAGATCAGGTCGCACCATGTGCTGCGGCATCTCGCGCGCAGAGCACCGGTTCATGTAGCGACGTTTGCCGACGACGTTCTGGACCGGGCTGCGGAGGACGACCTGCGCCAGCTCGCCGCGAGCTATTGCCTCGTGCCGCGCGCCAAGCCGCTGCCCCTTGCGGGGCTGCAAGCGGTGGCAATGGGACGGCCGATCAGCGTGACGGCCTTTCGCTCCGCAAAGCTGGAAGCTTACGTACGGGACCTCATCGCGCGCAGACCTATCGAGCTGATCTACGTCTTCTCCGGGCAGATGGGGCAGTATGTTCCAAAGGAGTATACCGGCCGCGTCGTCGCCGACTTCGTGGACGTAGATTCCGCAAAGTTCGAGGCGTATGCCTTGCAGGGCAGCGGCATCAAAGGCTGGGCAGAGAAGCGGGAAGCTGAATTGCTGCGCGCGGAAGAGGTACGCGTCGCCCGTCGTGCGCAAGTCAGCTTGCTCATCAGCGACGAGGAGGCGGCGCTGTTTCGTTCACGCCTTACCGAAGCGGATCGCGCAAGCATCGACGTTCGCAAGCTTGCGAACGGGATCGACAGCGTCGCGTTTGATCCGGCGCATGCGATTCCGGAGCCTCACATAGCCGACATGCCGTTCCCTCGGCTGATCTTTACCGGGCAGATGGACTACAAGCCGAACGTAGAAGGCTGTCTTCGCGCGGTAGAGCACATCATGCCGGCAGTCCGACGCGAGTTCCCCGAAGCGACGTTCCACATCGTCGGGCGCAATCCGACCGAACGTCTCAAAGCTCTTTGGAAAGGCGACGGTGTGTATGTCTGGGGGCGGGTGCCGGACGTACGGCCTTGGCTCGCGGGCGCGGACCTCGCGCTGGTGCCGCTGGAGATTGGGCGAGGCGTCCAGAACAAGGTGCTTGAGGCGATGGCGATGGCGCTTCCGGTCGTTCTGACACCGGAAGCCGCCACCGGGATCGGGGCACAAGATGGTCGCGATTTGATGCTGGGCGCAAGCGACGCGGATCTCGCTGAGGCCTGCATGACATTGCTGCGAAGCCCGGCCCGCGTGCGGGCCATGGGTGAGGCGGCGCGCGCCTACGTTGTCGCCAACGGGAGTTGGGAGGCCGCTCTTTGTGACCTCACGGATGTAATCGAGGGGCGACCGGCTGGCGGGCACGATGCAGCCTGAAGCGCTTTGGATGGTTCCGGGCGCGATGCTTCGCTGGCAAGGTCTGTCCGAAGCGTGGCGAGGAGCGATCGTGCGGCTGCTGGGGGTCGCCCTGCTATTGCTCGTGCTGTTTGCGCGTGACTGGTCAGAGATGGTTCTGCATTGGTGGAACATCTCCACTTACAATCACATTTTGCTGGTCCCCCTCATACTGGCATGGCTGGTGTGGCAGCGACGAAGCGAGTTGTTCAAGCTGGAGCCCGTGGTCTGGTGGCCGGGGCTGATTCTGTTGACGGGAACAGCCTTCGTTTGGCTGCTTGGTGCGTTTTCCGGTCTCAATCTCGCGAGGCAAGCCGGGGCCGTGGGTATGGCTGCCGCAAGCGTGCCGCTGTTCGCCGGGCCCCAAGTGGCCAAGGGACTGCTCTTTCCCTTGCTCTACATGGTCTTCCTGGTGCCTTGCGGTGAGGAACTCGTAACCGCTCTTCAGATGATCACGGCGAAAATCACGATCAGTCTCGTCCACGCCAGCGACATTCCGGCGCACATCGACGGGGTGTTCATCGATACACCCGTGGGATTGTTCGAGGTCGCCGAAGCGTGTTCGGGCGTCAAGTTCCTCATCGCGATGATCGCTTTCGGTGCGCTGATGGCGAACGTCTGTTTTCTAAGCTGGACGCGAAGGGCCGCGCTTCTCGCCGCCTGTATCATCGTGCCCATCCTTGCGAACGGTGTCAGGGCTTGGGGCACCATCTACGCCGCTCAAATCATTGGCGTGGAGAGGGCTGCGGGTATCGACCACATCATCTATGGTTGGGTGTTCTTCGGGATTGTCATTGCAGTGATCATCGGCTTGGCGTGGCGGTTCTTTGACCGTCCGGTCGACGATACGTTCATCGACGCACAAGCGATCGTTGAGGATTCGGTGCTCTCGAGAATGGCGTCCCTGCGGATTGGATCCGGAAAGGCGCTGATGGCCTTTCTTGCCATCACCCTGGGAGCACAGGGCTGGGCTTACGCAGCAACCCGTCTCAGCGCCGATCTGCCGCGGACGGTTGCTCTTCCGAAGGTCGCGGGTTGGACCAGAGTGGACTACCAGCCGAAGGTCTGGTGGGAGCCGAGGGCGAGCGGGGCGGGGCATCGACTCCTAGGCAGCTACGCCGACCGGGCCGGAAGACGCGTGGACGTCTTCTTCGCCCTCTATGCTGCGCAAGCAGAGGGGCAGGAAGCGGGAGGGTTTGGCCAAGGCGCGCTGACACCCGGAACCGACTGGGCGTGGCAAGCGCCGGCGGCATTCGAAGGAGCTCACGGCGAGCGCTTGCTGGCCGCCGGACGCATAAGTCGCGTGGCGCTGACCTGGTACCGCACGGGCGATTTGCTCACGGGAAGCAATGCGCGGCTCAAGCTAGCCGTGATGTCCGACCGACTGGCACTGCGCGAGCGCACGACCATGCTGCTGATCGTCTCGGCGGAGGAAGGGGCAGGAGGGCCCGCGGACCGCGCGCTTCGTGATTTCATGCAAGCAGCCGGCCCGGTTGATGCTTGGATGGACCGCATCGGCCGGGTGAACTAGGCTCCCGGAATGTGTGGCATAGCGGGCATTTTCCACCTCGAAACAGCGAAGCCGGTCGATCCCTTGCGGATCGAGCGCATGTGCGATGCCATCGCGCACCGCGGACCTGACGGACAGGGAGTCTGGACAGCGCCCGGCGTCGGACTTGGCCATAGACGCCTGTCGATCATCGACGTGGCAGGCTCTCCGCAACCGATGGCTTCGTCCGATGATCGGACCATGCTTGTATTCAACGGCGAGATCTACAACTACCGGGAGCTGCGGCAGGAACTGCGCGTGCTCGGCGCCGTCTTCCAGACCGATGGCGATAGCGAGGTGATCCTCGCAGCTTGGCAGAAGTGGGGGCCTGAGTGCCTCTCCCGGCTCAACGGCATTTTTGCTTTCGCGATCTATGACCTTGACGCACGCACGCTGTTCCTCGCGCGGGACCGTTTTGGAGTGAAGCCGCTCTTCCTGGCTGAGTTAAGCGATGGGAGCGTGGCGTTCGCCTCCGAGCTCAAGGCACTGACGGCCCACCCTCTGCTACGCCGTGAGATCGATCCCCTTTCGATCGAAGACTTTCTTACATGGGGATATGTCCCGGACGCGCGATCTATCCTCAAGGGCGTGACCAAGCTGCCGGCGGGGCATTCGTTGCTCTTGCGCTACGGCAGTCCGATGCCGACCCCACGGCAGTGGTGGGATATTTCGTTCGCGGATCGCCGCAAAGGCAATTTCGAAGACCTGGAAGCGGAACTGCTGCACCTGCTGCGCGAAGCAGTGGCATCTCGAATGGTTGCCGACGTCCCGCTGGGCGCCTTCCTGTCGGGTGGCGTCGACAGCTCCAGCGTAGTGGCTCTCATGGCAGAGGTGAGCTCCGCCCCGGTGAAGACCTGTTCGATCGGCTTCGATGTCGCCAGCCTGGACGAGAGCGCCTATGCACGCCGCATCGCGGAACGCTTCGGCACGGAGCACCGGGAGCGTCTGGTCTCTCCCGACGATTTCGAGGCGGTTGATACCCTCGCGTCCATTTTCGACGAACCCTTCGCAGATGCGTCGGCGCTGCCCACGTGGCGTGTGTGTCAACTTGCTCGTGAGAGCGTCACGGTCGCGCTCTCTGGCGATGGAGCGGATGAGGCCTTCGCGGGATATCGCCGCCATGTGTTTCAGCACGGTGAGGATCGCTTGCGGTCCGTTCTGCCCGCAATGTTGCGAAGGCCGGTGTTCGGCACGCTGGGTGCGCTTTATCCCAAGGCGGATTGGGCACCCAGGTCTCTGCGGGCGAAAACGACGCTTTTGTCTTTGGCAGCGGACAGCGCGGAAGGCTACGCGCGAGCCATCAGTGTTACGGGGCCTGAGCACCGGAATGCGCTCTACTCCGCCGACTTCAAGCGCCTGCGCGGCGATTATCGTGCCGAAACGCTGGTAACTGAACTCATGCGGGGGGCGCCCGCCCGCTCAGGGCTGGATCGCGCGCAATACGCGGACCTGAAGGTCTGGCTACCCGGCGACATCCTTACCAAGGTCGATCGCGTGAGCATGGCAGTGGGGCTGGAAGCACGTGAGCCGTTGCTGGACCACAGGCTCGTTGAGTTCGCGGCAACCCTGCCCGAAGCCGTCCGGCTGCGAGGCAAGCAGGGCAAGTGGCTGATGAAGCGGACCATGCGCCGCTACCTGCCCGACGACGTGTTGTACCGCCCGAAGCAGGGCTTCGTGACGCCTATCGACGAGTGGTTCCGAGGCCCTCTCGCGAGTGCAGCCGGGAGCATCGGTACCAGCGCAGCGCTTGCGAGAACCGGCTGGTTCGATCCCCGAAGTCTGTCGAAGGTGGCAGAGGCGCACATCCAGGGCAGAGCTAACAACTCGCGGTTGCTATGGCAGTTGCTTATGCTGGACCGCTCCCTTGAAGGTCTCGGTGTAAGCTAAGCAGGACTTTTTTAACCGCCAATACCTGCGGTCTCCGGGATGTCTGTCACATTAACTAAACTCAATATTAGGACATTGACCCTAAACCGGAGCTGTAAGCGTCAGCTCAGGGCGTCAATGACAAATTTCGGTCGCACATCTTTCATCCTGCCCGCCCGGCGAGCGTGCTGCGCCTTGTGGACGTTCGCGCCGCGCGGCTACAAGTGCTCCGGCATCTTCAACACGAAGCCCAGCGCATGATTTCGCCCATCTCTCGTCTGCGTGCCGCCTGGCAAAACCGTCGCTCACGCATCGTGCTTTCCGCGCTGCTGCTCGGCGCGTTCTGCGGTGTCCTGGACGTGACAATGCCGCTCGAGGACCTCTTCATCGCAGCTCGCACCAAGCTGCGCTACGAGAAGGCCGACGGCTCCATCGTGGTGGTCAAGCTGGACGACCGTACCCTCGACGCCCTGCACGACAACGACGTCTCACCCGGCCTCGATGCGAAGCTGATCGAGAACCTCATGCAAGCGGGGGCAACGGAGGTTTACTTCGGCCGAAGTTATCCTTTTTCCCCCACGGCGGTAGGTGCCGAAAAATTCTCTACTGTACTGCGAAAGTATCCCAATCGTGTCTTTCTGGGCGTCACCGGAAAGTCAGATCGCCGCGGCATTAATAATAGCAGTAGCACTGCGCGGGATACGCTTCCGGCACGTGAACTCAGAGAGAATGCACGGCTGGTTTCGCTTGCCGCGCTGAACCACCCGCTCAACCTGAGTATTAGTATCCCGTTTTGGTCTCATAGTGTAGCCGGCCCTATCCCTTCCTTTGCTTCAGCAATGGCGGACAGATCCGTAGAAGAATCCGAGACATTTCGGCCGGACTTCGCGATCGATTATGCCACCGTTCCAAGCGTCAGTTACATTGATGTACTCAATGGCAAGACTGACGCGGAACAGTTCGCCGGGCGAAAGGTCGTAGTCGGATGGACGTCATCGGTAACCCAGTACCGGCCACTTCCGCTAGGAGACTTTGTTCCCGCAGTGTACTTTCACGTCATAGCGGCTCAAACTCTCAAGGCGGGCATACCACTGGATCTCGGTTGGGTGCCTGCATACCTGCTCGTCGCCTCGATGATCGTCACTGGCGTGGGACGCGGCCATTCCTTTAAGCCAGTGAGGCTGATCGGACACGGAGCCGTCCTGATCGCCGCTCCGTTGATCTTGGACCATTCCCTCATAGAAATCGAAGTGCTGCCAGCAGCGGTGATGGCAATATACGCGACATTTCGCGCGCGCACTCTCGATAAAGTAAAGGACGCAAGCGAAACAAATGCAGCGTCCGGTCTGCCCAGCTTACAGGCCCTACGCAGTCACCATGCCCCGACTTCCGGCCTTCTGGTTGCCCTCAAGATACGCAATTACAGCGGGATCATCCGCAGCTTCACCAACTCCGTCGAGGCTGAGTTGGCCAATGAAGTTCAGCGCCGCATTCGCATCAGCGAACCGGATGTGACCGTCTACCACGAAGGCGGCATGTTCGTCTGGGTTTCCAACCTTGGTGATATCGTCGACGTTTTCGAGAATCTGGAGGGCCTTCATCGCATCGTCCAGAATGGGATCGTTATCGCGGGCACCGAAGTAGACGTTGGCTTCAATTGTGGCATCGATTCCGAACGTCAGAACATCTTGAGCAGCCGGCTGGCGAACGCGATGCAGTCGGCTGAGGAAGCGGTAAGCTCGGATGAACTCGTCTGTCATCACGACGGGAAGGACGGCGAGGTTCAATGGGAAATTTCTCTCCTGACCTCACTCGATCGGGCCATTGACAACGGTGAGGTCTGGGTCGCCTTCCAGCCAAAACTTGACCTTTCGACCAACCGTCTCGTCGGCGCGGAGGCTCTTGCGCGTTGGTCGCATCCGGAGCGGGGCCCGATCAGTCCCGATAAGTTCATCAGCATCGCCGAGGAGTACCACCGGATAGAGCGGATCACCCGTTTCGTTCTCGATACCGCCATCCGTGGTGCCGCTTCCCTCGTCCGGGCAGGTCATGAGTTCTCCATCTCCGTCAATATTTCCGCGCAATTGCTACGCAATCCGCGCTTGCCAAAGATGATCTCTGAAGCCCTTGCTGTGCACGATCTACCGACAGAATACCTCATTCTTGAGGTCACTGAGACGGATCGCCTTGATAAATCCAAGAACACGATCAACATGATGAAGGAGCTCGTTGAAAGCGGAGTTAGAATATCGATAGATGATTTTGGTACCGGTAACGCTACGATAGATTACCTGCGCTATCTACCCGCATCGGAAGTGAAGATCGATAAACTGTTCATCCGAGAAATTGACACAAATCTGGACGATCAGCGCCTGGTCCAGTCCATCATCGAAATGGCGCATTCGCTTGGAAGACAAGTCGTTGCTGAGGGCGTGGAAACAGCTGGGGCACTGCGTCTGCTCAAGCAGTACCGGTGTGATCAAGCTCAGGGATACTACGTATGTAGACCTGTCCCGTTTTTAGACATGGTCGAGCAGCTTACGGCACCGCGCCTTCGCGCGAACGGTTAAAAAACAATTGCTGCCGAGTTAATACATTGGTAACCCTGCTGATGTCGCGGAACGTCGCGATTTACTTCAGCATGGGGAAATGCAAATGTGGACTTGGTGGTGGACTAACCTCGCTTAATCGATTTTCAGGGCTGAGCAGGCCTATAGGTTTGCACAGGTTCTGACGCATCGGTCTGTTTGCTCCCTCAGGAAGAGGGGCGAACGAGAAAGTAATTCTGACATGTGCGTGTGTCAGGAAGGCGTCGCGGGTATCTACCCGAGGCGCCTTCGTCGTTTCTGGGGCGCAACAACTGTTCCGAAACTCAGCCGACGGCGAAGTCTTTACGGATAAGGTAATCGGGTGGCGCTACTCTTCGCCATGCCCCAGGGCGAGGTAGTCCGCGCTTTGCATCTCATTTAGACGGCTGACGGTGCGCTCGAATTCGAAGCGGCCGGTTCCGCTCTCATAGAGAGCCTCCGGCGCGGCATCCGCGGCAGCGATGAGCTTTACCTTGTTCTCGTATAGTGCGTCGATCAGCGTCACGAAGCGCGCGGCCTCGTTCCGCTTCTCCGGGCCGAGTCTCGGTATGCCGACGATGATGACGGTGTGGTATGCGTGCGCAATGGCCAGGTAGTCGGCTGCGCCTCTCGGTTCGCCGCAGAGACGTTTGAAGCTGAAAACTCCGACGCCTTTGAGGCTTTTGGGCACGTGGATCGTACGGCTACCGCTAATTTCCAGGTCTGCTGCGGGAACATGCTCCCCGTCCTCTGGCGCATAGTCTGTGAGGCGGTAGAACGCTTCGCGCGTCTGGGCCGTCGCTTCTTCGCCGAGCGGTGTGTGCCACGTCGCCATGCCGCCCAGGCGCTGCAAACGATAGTCCGTGGGGCCATCCAGAGTCATCACATCAAGCTCGTCCTCGATAAGCGTTATGAAGGGCAGGAAGTGCTCCCTGTTGAGGCCGTCTTTGTAGAGCTGCGATGGAGCGCGATTAGAGGTGGTGACGATCGTCACACCTTCCTCGCGAATGAGCGCGGTGAACAGGCGGCTCATTATCATTGCGTCTGCCGAGTTGTTCACGACCATCTCGTCGAAGGCGAGGCAGCGCAGGCTTCGGCCAATCGCGGCCGCGACAGGCAGGATCGGATCGCCCACCTCTTTCTTGCGCTCGTCTCGCAGCAGTGCGTGAACCTCAAGCATGAAGGCGTGAAAATGTACGCGCCGCTTTTCGGGGATTGCCAGCGTCTGGTGAAACAAGTCCATCAGCATCGACTTGCCGCGCCCCACGCCGCCCCACATGTAGACGCCTCGGGGTGAGGGGGCTTTTCGGCCCATAAGCCGCCCCAGCAGGCCCACTGAGGCTTCACCCTTCTCGAGCTCCCGCTGCAGGTGTTCGAGCCGCTCTGCCGCAGCCGCCTGGTCGGGGTCGGCGCGTAGCTCGCCGCTGGCCACGAGCGCTTCATAACGGCTGAGGATGCCGGTCATCTCTGCCCTTTCAGCGCTTTGTCGGCTTGCGGATTGTACCCATGTAGCTGGCCACAAGGCCGTGTTCCTGCTCGACCGTGCCGCGCAGGAATACGAGACGTCCCGTCTCCTTCATCACTTCGCCTATCAAATCGAGTGGCTGCCCCACAACGCCGCTGCCCACGAACTGGCAGTTGAGATCGAGTGTAACCGATCCCGCAGCGTCCGCACCAAGCACGGTGTAGATGGTGGCAAACATCCCGATGTCGATCAGCGCGAGAGTGACCGCGCCATGGATGTTGCTGTGCAAGTTGCTGTGTCGCGTTTCCGTCGAAAGCATACGCACCCGCGCGCTATGCTCTCCCTCGGGGCGCACGATTAGCTTGCCCATAGCCAACGCGTTGAACCGGCTTCCGTCCGCGAGATCCCAGGTGTACCAGCCCGGATTGGCCGGGTCGGGCTGGTGTACAAACGCCGAAGAGGGTTGCACCTCAGACCTGGCGCTCGGCCTGCATTTTCTTGATCTCGGCGATCGCACGCGCCGGAGACAGGCCCTTGGGGCAGACGTTCGCGCAGTTCATGATTGTGTGGCAACGATAGAGACGGAAAGGATCCTCCAACTCGTCGAGCCGCTCACCAGTCATCTCGTCACGACTGTCAGCAAGCCAGCGATAGGCCTGAAGCAGGATGGCCGGGCCAAGGAACTTGTCGGAGTTCCACCAGTAGCTCGGGCAGGATGTGGAGCAGCACGCGCACAGGATGCACTCGTAGAGACCATCCAGCTTCTCACGCTGTTCCGGGCTCTGCAGGCGCTCCTTGCCCGAAGGCGTGGTGGATACTGTCTGCAGCCAGGGACGGATTGAGGCGTACTGCGCGTAGAAGTGCGTGAAGTCAGGGACGAGGTCCTTGACCACCTCCATGTGCGGCAGCGGGGTAATGCGGATATCGCCCTTGAGGTCCTCGATCGCGGTGGTGCAAGCAAGGCCATTGCGACCGTTCAAGTTCATCGAGCATGAACCGCAGATGCCTTCGCGACAGGAGCGGCGGAAGGTGAGCGTGGGATCCATTTCGCTCTTCATCTTGATCAGGGCGTCGAGCACCATGGGCCCGCACGTGTCCAGATCAATTTCGAACGTGTCGTATCGGGGGTTTTCGCCGCTGTCGGGATCGTACCGGTAGACGGTGAATTTCTTCACCCGGGCAGCGCCTTCAGCCTTGTGGACTTTGCCCTGCTTCCTGATCTTGCTGTTGGCCGGGAGGGTGAAGGTCGCCATCGATGAATCCTGTTTCCGTTCCGCACTGCAGCACCTGCCGCATTGCATGTGCATCTAGCGATTCGAACAGCGGGGGCAAGGGTCTCTGGGGGAAAACCGCCGATTGAGGCAGTAGAGCGTAAAAAGGCCGCTTTGCCGGCTCCTCCTCGTATACCCCTGTACGGGTACCGAGTTTATGATTTGCCCTTGAACAACTGGGTAGTTCCGCGATGCTCAAGCGGAAACAAAACACCCCCCGAGCGCTGCCGGAGGGTGCTTGTTCGTCTTATTTCCTACAGACGATAGCGTCAGTGGCCGAACGTGCGCTGCCACCAGCCGCGCCGCGGCTTCTCGTCTGTCTGCTCGGATCCAGCAGCGTCCTCATTGGTTGCCGTCGGCGCCGGTGACGTCTCTTCGTCGCGAGCGCCGGTGCGAGGCTGTCTGACTGCTGCCGGTTCCGCGTCAGCGGCCGGTTCTGCCTCACCGGTAGCGACCTGCGCAGGTGCGGCAACGGCTGCCTTGGCGCGCCGCGTGCGCTTCGGCTTAGCCGGTGCTTCGGCAGCTTCGGTCGCTGCTTCGGCGGGCGCCTCAGAAGGCGTAACCTCGACCTTCTTGCGGCGCGTGCGCTTAGGCTTCGGCGCGGCTTCAGCAGTCTCCACTACGGCTTCTGCTGCTTCCACGGCCTCAACAGCGTCGGCCTTCTTGCGGCGAGTGCGCTTCTTGGGAGCCGCCTTCTCGACCGGCTCTGCTGCCTGCTCTGCAGCTGCGCTTTCCTGAACTGGCTCCGGCTCGCGTGCAGGAGCGGGTGCAGGTTCAGGCCGATCAGGCGCGGTGGCAGCATCGCCACGCTCGCCTGCGTCAACAGTTTCACCTTCTGATGACTCGGACTCGTCGCCCTGGGCCTCGCCGCTCTCGGTCCGATCACGCCCGCGCCGGCGGCGTCCGCCGCGACGGCGACGTTTCTTAGGCGCCTCTCCGTCTTCACGGCCTTCGTCGCCCTCGGCTTCCACGTCGGCTTCGCCTTCGGTTTCGCTTTCGCCTTCCTCGTCGTCACCTTCGCTATCGTCGGTAGCTTCTGTCTGACCTTCTTCACGCTGGTCACGGTTGCGGCCCCGACGGCGCTTGCGGCGCTTGCGACGTCCTTCGCCGTCACTCTCGCTCCGCTGTTCTTCCTCGGCGAGTTCTTCCTCTTCGTCCTCCTCGATCGGCAGATCGTCCTCTACCTCCTCAGCGATGGGATCGAAGCGCGGCACGAAGTCGTTTCGCGGCCCGGAAGAAATGACGCGCATCTTCGCGCCTTCATTTTCGCCCTCGGGTATCACTTCCACGGAGACGCCGTAGCGCGCCTCGATGTCGGTAAGGTCCGCCCGCTTGGCATTGAGCAGGTAGATCGCCGCCTCGGTGCTGGCGAACAGCGACACCACGACCCCGCGGCCCTTCGCAGCTTCGTCTTCGATCAAGCGAAGTGCTGAGAGGCCGGCGGAACTTGCGGTACGCACCAGTCCCGTGCCGTCGCAATGCGGGCAACCGCGCGTGGTCGCCTCAAGCACGCCGGTGCGTAGCCGCTGGCGGCTCATTTCCATGAGGCCAAAGCTGGAGATGCGGCCAACCTGGATGCGCGCACGATCGTTCTTGAGCGCATCCTTCATCGCTTTCTCGACCTTACGGACGTTCGATCCGTATTCCATGTCGATGAAGTCGATGACCACAAGGCCAGCCATGTCGCGCAACCGCAACTGGCGTGCGATCTCGTGTGCAGCTTCGAGGTTGGTGTTGAGTGCCGTCGCCTCGATGCCGTACTCTTTGGTGGAGCGGCCCGAGTTGATGTCGATCGAGACCAAGGCCTCGGTGGGATTGATGACAATGTAGCCGCCGGACTTCAACTGCACGACCGGATCGTACATCGCGGTCAACTGGTCCTCGGCCCCATAACGCTGGAATAGCGGAACCGGGTCGGAATAGGGCTTCACCTTGCGCCCGTGGCTGGGCATCAGGAGCTTCATGAAATCCTTGGCGGCGCGGAAGCCTTCCTCGCCCTCCACCACGACTTCCTCGATGTCGCGATTATAGATGTCGCGGATCGCGCGCTTGATCAGATCGCTGTCCGAGTGGATCAGCGTCGGCGCGCTCGAGCGCATCGTGGTCTCGCGTAACTCGTCCCACAGTCGGGCGAGATAGTCGAAGTCGCGCTTGATTTCGGTTTTCGTGCGCTGGAGCCCGGCGGTGCGCACGATGCATCCCATCGAGCGCGGCAGTTCCATCTCGTTGATGATCGACTTCAGGCGCTTACGGTCACTGGCCGAGCTGATCTTGCGGCTGATGCCGCCGCCATGGCTCGAGTTCGGCATGAGCACGCAGTAGCGCCCTGCGAGGCTGAGATAGGTCGTGAGGGCCGCGCCCTTGTTGCCGCGCTCTTCTTTGACGACCTGGACCAGCAGGACCTGACGGCGCTGGATCACGTCCTGAATCTTGTAGCGGCGGCGGAGCGCCATGCGCTTCGCACGCAGTTCGTCAGCTTCCTTGGAGCGGCCGCCGCCACCCTTGCCGTGACGGCGGCCGCGGCCACGGCGCTGTGAGCGATCGTCGCCCGACCCGTGTTCCTCGTCCGACGAGTCATCGTCCTCGCCGTCATCGAACTGTCCGGCCTCGATAGTCGAAACTTCGTCCTTTTCTGACGTGTCGACTTCGGTCAGGCCGCCTTCATCGGAGAAGTCGTCCTGCCCGTCAGAGCCTTCCTCATCTTCGTCGTCACTTTCGCTGGCGCGTAGTGCCGCTTCCTCTTCGGCGTGCGCGGCTTCTTCAGCGAGAAGCGCTTCACGGTCTTCCTTGGGGATCTGGTAGTAATCGGGATGAATTTCGCTGAAGGCCAGAAAGCCGTGACGATTGCCGCCAAAATCAACGAAAGCAGCCTGCAGCGAGGGTTCTACGCGCGTTACTTTCGCGAGATAGATGTTGCCCTTTATCTGCTTGCGGTCGGCCGACTCAAAGTCGAACTCTTCAATGCGATTTCCCTTGAGTACCGCCACCCGCGTTTCTTCCGGGTGGCGCGCATCGATCAGCATGCGCGTTGCCATTGTGTATTCTCCAGACGCGCCGCGCTTCTGCCTCGTCGGCAGCGGCTGCGCGATTTTGTTCGATGGTGCCGCGGCGGGCACGAAGCCCGGGCGTCAGGCAAAAGCCCGAGCGTTTCTGCGCGGCAAGGTGAAGGATTCCAGGGCACGTTGCCCCGTTAGCGGATATCGTGTCTGCGAGTATCTGAGTGCGCGGCGAAATCGGTCGCGCTGCAAACGGCGTCCGGACCGGCCACGCCCAAGCGGGCATCGGCTGGCAGGACGGCAGTTGCATTCTCATCGTTCGCGTCAACCTGTTAGGATCCGGAAGAGATTTCCGGTCGTGACGACCGGGTTCTGACAAGAGCCGGCGCGGTCCGAAAGCCATTTTAGGCTTGTTGTTCGGAAGGCGAGGGTCGAAGCGTCAGGCCCCGGGTCGCAACTGCGTAGCATCCATGGTCTTGCGGGGCAAGGTCTGGGCCGCTGAGCGACTTGAGCCTAGCCGGATGTGGTTGCCAATTTGTTTAGGACGAAACTGTACTAGGCATTGCCCTATACAACTCCGCAACTTAGGCAGGTAGCACGATGTTGCGCGGCCTCCAGTTCGCCTTGCTCATGCTGAGCCCCCTTGCGGTCCTTGCCGCTGTGGTACTTCCCGAGATCGCTTCCGGCAGAGACGGTGCGACTTACGCCTACGTTGTGCGTCTTGAGCTTCCTAGCCCGGATCGGCTGCGTGGGTTGCCGCCCATCGCGGGCCCCCAGGACGCAAGTCGTCCGCTGGTGGTCATCGATCCGGGGCACGGTGGGTTCGACCCTGGGGCAGGGGCAGGGCAAGCCAAGGAAAAGTCCGTGGCGCTGGAGATCGCGTTGTTGCTGCGCAAACGTCTGCTGGAAGGTGGCGGTATCCGTGTGGCAATGACGCGCGAAGACGATCGCTTCGTCACTCTTGCCGAGCGTCCGGCCATTGCGCGACAACTCGGCGCCGATCTGTTCATATCGATTCATGCGGACAG
This sequence comes from Novosphingobium kalidii, assembly GCF_040534015.1. NCBI lineage: Bacteria > Pseudomonadati > Pseudomonadota > Alphaproteobacteria > Sphingomonadales > Sphingomonadaceae > Novosphingobium > Novosphingobium kalidii. The sequence continues at coordinate 343,529 of NZ_JBEWLY010000008.1, read as the reverse complement.
CGCGGGAGCGGAGGCGGCTCGAGGCGCCAGTGTGTACGTGTTGTCGGAGAGCGGCTCGAGCGAAGCGGCAGCCCGGTTTGCCGCGCGGGAAAACAAAGCAGACCGCGTCAACGGTATCAGCCTGTCGGAAACGAACGACACAGTGGGAGCTATCCTGCTCGATCTGTCGCAGCGCGAAGCGCAGGCGGGTTCGGTGGAGGCGGCGCAGACTGTCCTGCGGGAAATACGCGGCAAAATGCCGCTGCATTACGACGACGTAGCGTCGGCCGGGCTCGCGGTCCTGAAAGCGCCTGATATCCCCTCGATCTTATTCGAGACTGGCTACATCAGCAATGCTGCCGACGCGCAGTATCTCACGTCGCAGCAGGGCCGCGAGACGATCGCCGAAGCGGCAGCACAGGCTATCCGCGTGTTTTTTGCCAGAAGAGCGCAAGGCTGATCTTCTCGACTGGCCTTGCCCGGAACTTGGATGCTACAGGGCCAGCGCAATGAGCGAGCAGGCAGAACCCGAAGCCGAGGACTTCACTTACCGTATCCGCCGCGAGACCGGCGGCGTCTTTCGCGCCGTCGGAGCGCAGTGGCGCGGTAGGCCATGGCTTCGGCGCTTCGCCTACTTAGGGGTGGCGCTGCTGATTGCGCTAAGCGTGTTCTGGGTGATCCTGACACGCGATCTTCCCTCTACGGACAAGCTGCTCGATTATCAGCCGCCGCTGCCTACGATGGTGCGCGGCATGGATGGCGAGATCGTGTACAGCTACGCGCGCGAACGGCGCGTTCAGCTGCGGTTTGTAGACTTTCCTCGGCCCCTCATCGACGCCTTCCTCTCGGCTGAAGACAAGAGCTTCTGGAGCCATGGCGGCGTAGACTACACTGGTTTGTTCGCGGCAGCCGTCGACTATATCTCCAAGCTCGGTTCCGGCGACCGGGCTCGCGGTGGATCGACGATCACGCAGCAGGTCGCCAAAAATATTCTGATTGGTGACGAGTATTCGATTACGCGCAAGCTCAAGGAAATGGTTCTGGCTCGCCGCATCGAATCGGTGCTGACCAAGCAGCAGATCCTTGAGCTTTATCTCAATGAGATCCCTCTGGGGCGTCAGAGCTTCGGCGTTCAGGCGGCGGCGCGGGCTTACTTCGATAAGGACATCGATCAGCTCGATCTACATGAAGTCGCGTTTCTTGCCATTCTCCCCAAGGCGCCCGAGCGGTACGGTCGCGCCAAGCACGAAGGCATGGCGATCGCCCGGCGCAATTACGTGCTGGACCAGATGGTCGCGAACCGTTGGGCCACGCGCGCAGAGGCCGACGCGGCAAAGGCGTTGCCGCTTGGCCTGAAACCGCGCCGCGCGGAACGCTACGAACCTTCGATCGGCTATTTCGTCGAGGAAGTCCGCCGCAACTTGATCCAGCGCTTCGGCGAGACGTCCGATGATGGTCCTTTGAGCGTCTATGGTGGAGGTCTCTGGGTCCGCACCTCCGTCGATACAGAGATGCAGAGCGCCGTGCGCGATGCATTGCGCGCAGGCTTGCTGCGCTACCACGGCAACCGGGGCTGGGTCGGTCCGATCGCGCACATTGACGATATGGATACCTGGCAGACGCAATTGATCGTCTCGAACCTTACCATCGATTACCAGGACTGGCGTATCGGAGTGGTGATCTCTCGCGACGGCAGCGGCGGCCAGATCGGCTTCACCGACGGCAGTGTCGCAGAGCTTACGGGCATTCCGGATAAGGCGAGAGTGGGCGATGTGCTTGCAGCCGCGCCGGTGCGTTCGGGTACTTACGCGGTGAGGTCGATCCCTGAGGTGTCAGGCGGCATGCTGATGGAGCAACCCGGCACAGGCCGTATCCTGGCGATACAGGGAGGGTTCGATTCCGGTCTGGGCTCGTTCAATCGTGCCACGCAGGCGATGCGCCAGCCCGGTTCCACCATCAAGCCCTTCGTCTATGCGACCGGGCTCATGTACGGTATGACCCCCGCGACGCAGGTCCTGGACGGCACCTTCTGCGTCTATCAGGGCGCGGCGCTGGGCAATAAATGCTTCCGCAACTTTGGCGGCGGGGGCGGTGGTACGCACACCATGCGCTGGGGTCTGGAGCAATCCCGCAACCTGATGACGGTGCGCATCGCCAACGACACCGGTATGCCCCGGGTGATCCGCACATTCCACAATGTGGGCATCGGTGACTACAAGCCCTACTTGTCCTTCGCACTCGGCGCTGGCGAAACCACCGTGGCTCGCATGGTCAACGCCTATGCGGCGCTGGCCAATAACGGCGTGCAGTTCCCGGCGTCCGTTATAGATTATGTTCAGGACCGTAATGGCAAGGTGATCTGGCGTAGCGATGATCGCCGCTGCATGGGCTGCAACATGGCCGAGTGGGATGGCAAGGCGATGCCCCGCATCGCTCGTAAGGGAAAACAAGTCCTCGACGCTGCGACCGCTTACCAGGTCGTCCATATGTTGGAAGGCGTGGTCACTCGAGGGACCGCGGTGAGCTTGCGAGACCTCGACCTGCCTCTGTTCGGCAAGACCGGCACGACCAGCGGCCCCACCGATGTGTGGTTCGTGGGCGGCTCGCAGGACTACGTGGCGGGTGTGTACCTTGGTTATGATACGCCGCGTTCCCTTGGCGGTTATGCTCAAGGCGGCCGCATTGCGGCTCCGATCTTCAAGCAAGTGGTTCAAAAGACTAAAGAGCGCTGGAGTTCCGAGCCGTTCGTGGCGCCGGCCGGCGTACGGATGGTGCGAATCGACCGTTCCAGCGGCAAGCAAGTGATGGGCGTTGAGCCCACGAACGAGCCAAAAGCAGCAATCATCTGGGAAGCCTTCAAGCCCGACACTGAGCCGAAGCGGTATACGGCGCAAGATGAGTTCGCGCGCAAGCGCGACGCCCTGGTCGCCGAGATACGCAGCGCTCAAAGAGCACGTGCTGCGGCTACAAGTACGACGCGACAGGCTGAGCCACGCGACTTCGTCGAAGAGCAGGGCGGGTTATATTGAGTTGAGCGCCAGGCTCAGAAGGCCCGGCGGGAGCTGCAAACGCCCTACCGAGGTTCCGTGTGGCGGCTCGGTCGTGAGTTGCTTGACGGCCCTGGCGGTCGCCGGACCGCGGCCAGCCTGGTAGCCCTTCAAGCCCCATCACGCTGTTCGCGAGCGGTGGCGCGCGGTGTGTCACAAGCTGCTGAATCCCGCTGCGGTGTCGCTAAACCGATTACAGGTGAGGGCCGAGGCGCTCACCTGTATAGACTACAGCAAAACTTTCGACGAAATCTAAGCCTGCCTTGGCACCACGCTGATGCAGGCGGAGCTTTCATTAGCCTGCGAGGATTGCCTCGATTTTCGCGGTAACCTCATTCATCTCGGCCATTCCATCCACTCGGGCGACGATGCCCCGGGCTTCATAGATGGGCAGGATTGGTGCAGTCTTTGCGCGATATTCCGCCAGCCGCGTGCGTACTGTCTCCGCGTTGTCGTCTGGACGGCGCTTGAACTCGTGGCTGCCGCACTTGTCGCACGTGCCGGGCTTCTGCGGCTGCTCGAACTGATCATGGTAGCCCTTGCCGCAAGTTGCGCAGGTGAACCGACCGGTGATGCGCTCGACCAATGCGTCCTCGTCGACGTCGAGCTCGATTACGTGGTCCAGCTTGCGGTTGCGGTCGGCCAGGATGGAGTCGAGAGATTCAGCCTGCGGAGCCGTTCGCGGATAGCCATCGAAGATGGCGCCTGTCCGGGGGCCCATTGAATCGAGCATCTCGCCGATAAGGCCCGACACGATTGCGTCCGAAACCAGTTCGCCGCGATCCATCACTTCCTTCGCTTGCAGGCCGATCGGTGTCCCCGCCTTGACGGCGGCACGCAACATATCGCCGGTGGATAGCTGGCGCATCCCGCGCCGTTCCATCAAGCGCTGCGCCTGGGTTCCCTTGCCCGCGCCCGGCGGTCCCAACAGGATGATGTTCACGCTAACCCCCCTGAACTTTTGTTGTGTTGTCGTCAGCAGACGGCCGCGCTCAGCGCAGCCGTCCCTTCAGCTTCGCCTTCTTGATGAGATCGCCGTACTGGTGTGCCAGCAGGTGCGACTGGATCTGCGTAATAGTGTCGACGGTGACGTTGACGACAATCAGCAGGCTGGTTCCGCCCATGAACAGCAGCGGAAGCCCCGTCTGCGACAGGAAGTACTCCGGCAGGACGCATACTATCGTGAGGTAGATCGCACCGATCACGGTGATGCGGGTGAGCACATAATCAAGATAATTCGCGGTGTTCTTGCCAGGCCGGATGCCTGGGATGAAGCCACCGTTCTTCTTGAGGTTCTCTGACGTTTCCTCAGGATTGAAGACGACCGCGGTGTAGAAGAAGCAGAAGAAGATGATCCCAGCGGCATAAAGCAGCATGTAAAGCGGCTTGCCGTGGCCAAGGTACTGATTCAACGCAACCACTGCCTGGCCCATCTGTGAGTCCGGTGCGAGCGAATTGCCGGCGAACTGGGTGATGGTTAGCGGCAGCAACAGCAGCGAACTGGCAAAGATTGGCGGGATGACGCCCGCAGTGTTGATTTTGAGCGGCAAATGACTGCGATCCGCCTGCATCATTCCGCGTTGTGTGGCACGCTTTGGATATTGGATCAGCAGCCGGCGCTGCGCCCGCTCCATGAAACAGATGAACAGGATCATCGAGACGATCAGCACAACCAGCAGGATGATCGTGATCGATCCTGTGTCGCCAGCGGAATACTGGTTCATCAGGTTGCCGACGAACTGCGGCATCTGGGCCACGATACCCGCCATGATGATGAGGGACACGCCGTTACCGATGCCCCGGCTGGTGATCTGTTCGCCCAGCCACAGCAGGAACATGGTGCCGCCAATAAGGCTGATCACCGCGCCGATGCGGAACATCAGGCCGGGAGCCACCACAGCCTGAAGGCCGCTGGACGCACCGTAGGCTTCTAGGCCCGTGGCGACGAAGTAGCCCTGGATACCGCACAGCAGAACCGCGCCGTAGCGCGTATACTGGTTGAGTTTCTTGCGCCCAGCCTCGCCTTCCTTCTTCAGCGCCATGAGCGCCGGATGAAGCGAGGCGGCCAGCTGCACCACGATAGACGCGGTGATGTAGGGCATCACGCCGAGCGCGATAAGGCTCATGCGCTCCAGACCGCCGCCGGAAAAAGCGTTGAACATGTCGAGGATGCCGCCGCGCGTCTGATCGTAGAGCGACTCAAGAATCAGCGGATTTACGCCAGGGAGCGGCACAAAGCTAAGGAAGCGGAAGACGATCAGCGCACCGATCGTGAACCAGATCCGCTTTTTAAGCTCGGTCGCTTTGGAGAAGTTGGCCAGACTTAAAGTGCTGGCGATGTTGTCGGCGCGTGAAGCCATCGGAAGGAAGGAGCCTTAAACTGTTCGGGCCGCAAGCCCTTCGCCGAGCACTCATATCGCGCGCTGGTTGGCTTGTCGAACCCCCCATCGGACATCGGGGCGAAGACTGCGCATATAGTTGCCGCCGCGCTGGCGGCAATGCCGGTGCGACGCCTGCTGTGCACAAGCGCCGCACCGGTTCAATTGTAAGCTTAAGCTTCGGCGGTCTCGACCGCAGGCACGTCAACCGAGCCGCCCGCCTTTTCGATCGCTTCGCGTGCGCCCTTGCTAACGCCGGCAACCTGGAATGTCACCTTCGCGGTCAGCTCGCCCTTGCCCAGCAAGCGCACGCCGTCCCTGCCGCCGCGGGCCAGGCCTGCTGCTTTCAGCACGGCGTGATCGACAGTGCCGGACACGTCGAGCTTGCCAGCGTCGATCGCCTTCTGGACGAGGCCCAGGTTGACCTCTGCGTAGTCCTTGGCGAACTTCTTGTTGTTGAAGCCGCGCTTCGGAAGACGCATGTGAAGCGGCATCTGGCCGCCTTCGAAGCCGTTGATGGAGACGCCCGAACGTGCTTTCGCACCCTTCTGACCGCGTCCGGCAGTCTTGCCCTTGCCGGAGCCGATACCACGGCCGACGCGCATGCGGCGGTGACGGGCGCCGGCGTTATCTCTAAGATCGTTCAGTTTCATGGTCTGCACTCGCTTTCGCTTTGTTCGCGCTGTTTGGAATTGAGCGGGCGCTCTTAGGTGCTCCGGGGTGCGATGTCACCTTGTAATTTGTCGCAAGAGGACGCGGTTCACGTTCCTGCATGCGAGGGGTCATAGTCAGGCATTCGTAACCTCGCCCCTTGGCAATCGCCTTGGGCACTTCTAAAGCCGGGCGTCTTCCCCCTTGCGAGAACCCGGTTCCATGGCATCCCCCTACAAGCGCGTCCTCCTGAAGCTCTCGGGTGAGGTGCTCATGGGTAGTCAGCAGTTCGGCATCGATCCAGCCTTCGTGGCCGAAATGGCAAAGGAAGTTAAAGCCGCGAAAGAGACCGGCCTGCAGATTTGCTTAGTGATCGGCGGCGGCAACATCTTCCGGGGCATGGCAGGTGCGGCGAAGGGAATGGATCGCGCGCAGGCTGACTACATGGGCATGCTGGCCACTGTTATGAATGCGCTCGCGATGCAGAATGCTCTCGAGCAGCTCGGGGTCGATACGCGAGTGCAGTCGGCGGTGCAGATGGATCAGGTATGTGAGCCCGTGATCCGACGGCGCGCAGAGCGACACCTGGAGAAAGGTCGCGTCGTTATTTTTGCGGCCGGTGTTGGTGCGCCTTACTTCACTACCGATTCCGGCGCCGCGCTACGCGCAGCAGAAATGCAGTGTGATGCCCTGCTTAAGGGTACCAGCGTCGATGGAGTCTACGATAGTGACCCGAAAACAAATCCAAACGCGACGCGCTACAACAGCGTCGGGTATGATACCGTCCTCGCCAACAATCTGAAGGTGATGGATGCCTCTGCCGTGGCTCTATGCCGCGACAACGATATTCCGATTGTGGTGTTCTCGATCCGCGAGAAGGGCAATCTGGCCCGCGTGCTCGCAGGACAGGGCACCCAGACGATCGTCCAGAAGGGAGCCTGAACATGGCAAAGTACGACAAAGCCGATCTAGAGCGTCGCATGAAGGGCGCAGTGGATTCTCTCAAGAGTGATCTTGCAGGACTGCGCACGAGCCGCGCCAGCACCAATTTGCTCGATCCTGTGATGGTTGAGGTCTACGGTGCTCAGATGCCTCTTAATCAGGTCGCCTCGGTGTCCGCGCCTGAACCGCGCATGCTTTCGGTGCAGGTTTGGGACAAGTCGAACGTCGGCCCCGTTGAGAAGGCGATCCGCTCGGCCGGCCTTGGTCTGAACCCCATCAACGATGGGCAGACGCTGCGCCTTCCGATCCCGGATCTTACGGAGGAGCGCCGGAAGGAACTGGCGAAGCTCGCCGGACAGTACGCGGAGAAGGCGCGCGTCGCCATTCGCAACGTCCGGCGCGACGGCATGGAAGCCTTGAAGGTCGACGAGAACAAGAAGGAAATCTCGGAGGACGATCGCAAGCGTGCCGAGGGAGACGTCCAGAAGCTGACTGACGAGCAGATCAAGGCTGCTGACGAGGAATTTTCGCGCAAGGAGAAGGACATCCTGGGCAAGTGATACCTGCCGAAGCCAATCAGCGGGCTCGGGCATGAGCGAAGTGGAGCCGATCAGGGCACGGCATGTTGCGATCATCATGGATGGCAACGGGCGCTGGGCGAAGAAGCGGCACATGCCACGCGCGCTCGGTCATCAGCGTGGGGTGGAAGCGGTGCGAAAGGTCGTGCGGGGCGCGCGGGATCTCGGGCTCGAGGCATTGACGATCTACGCCTTCTCCACCGAGAACTGGCGCCGGCCGGACGATGAGGTTTCCGACCTCATGACACTGATGAAGCGCTTCATCCTCTCGGATCTCGATGAGTTCGTCGAGGCGGGGATTAGGCTGAAAATTATTGGTGATTACAAAGCGTTCAAACCCGATGTTGTCGAGCTTATCGAACAAGCACTCGTCCGTACCGCAGCCAACACCGGAACCGCGCTGGCTGTCGCGCTGAACTATGGCTCGCACGACGAAATTGCTCGTGCCGCGAGCGCTGCGGCGGCCAAAGGGGCGATCACGTCCCAGAGCATCGCCGCGGAGCTTGATACTGCCGATCTCCCGCCGTTGGATCTCCTGATCCGCACTTCCGGCGAAGAGAGGCTGTCGAACTTTCTGCTGTGGCAGGCAGCGTACGCGGAACTGTACTTCACCGATGTGCTGTGGCCTGACTTTACGGCGGATCACCTCAAGGAGGCTATGGAGGCCTTCGCCACGCGTGAGCGACGTTATGGCGGACGCTGACAGGACCGGCCCTCACGTCAAGGTCCCGCTGGCGGTTCGAAATGCCGACTTGCCCAAGCGAGTCGCAACGGCACTCGTCATGCTTGTGATTGCGGGGACGGCGCTGTGGCTGGGCGACCTGGCCTGGACCGTGTTCGTGTTAATCATCGGAATCGGCGTCTGGTTCGAGTGGAGCGCGCTGGCGCTGCAATTCAAGCCGCCGGGCAGGGGGCGCACTGTCTGGCGCGCAGCGGGAGCCATCTACAGCGCCATCGGTAGCGCCATCCTCATTCAGGTTCGAGCCGAGGCGGCAGGTGCCGCTCTCGTGCTGTTGGTCGTCGGCGCTGTAGTTGGTACCGACGTGGGTGCCTACTTCGCGGGGCGAACCATCGGCGGCCCGCGCATTGCCCCGCGGATCAGTCCGTCAAAGACATGGGCCGGGCTGCTAGGCGGAGTGATCGGCGCAACGCTGGTCATCTGGCTGGTCCTTGCGAACGCGGAGCAAATCCTTGCCACCTCGCCGGGCGCTCAGGTTACGGCGGTCGAGATCGCCACGGATCCGCTGATCATGCTAGGGCTTGGCTTTGGCGTTGCCGTCGTTGCGCAAGCCGGGGACTTTTTTCAAAGTTGGATGAAGCGGAGGGCCGGGGTGAAGGACTCTGGCAAGTTGCTACCTGGCCATGGTGGATTGTTCGACAGGGTAGACGGGCTGCTTGCGGTGCTTGTGGTGTTTGGGAGCTTGTTCATCATCGTGCGGCTATCAACCCTTTCATGACCAGACGTTCCCTCACCATCCTTGGCGCTACCGGCTCGATAGGAACTTCGACTCTCGACTTGGTGCGCAGGGATCGTGAGTTATGGGATGTTGTCGCGCTGACCGCGAACTGCCAAGCGCGCGATTTGGCTCGCCTCGCGTGCGAGTTCGGCGCGCAAGTGGCGGTCGTCGCGGACGAATCCTGCCTCCCCGAGTTGCGCGAAGCGCTTGCCGGGAGCGGTGTCGAGGCGGCTGCCGGCAAAGACGCATTAGTGGAGGCGGCTTCCCGGCAGGCCGACATCGTGCTCGCTGCGATTGTCGGTTGTGCCGGTTTGGGCCCGACCATGGCGGCTATCGAGCAGGGACGGGTGGTCGCGCTCGCCAATAAGGAGGCGCTGGTTTCCGCAGGCGATGTAATGACTGCGGCTGTGCGCCGTTGCGGAACCGTGCTGTTGCCGGTGGACTCCGAGCATAATGCCATCTTCCAGTGCCTTGCCGGCAACGACGCTGCGGACGTGCGTACGATCACCCTGACAGCGAGCGGCGGGCCGTTTCGCGACTGGTCGCTCGAGCGGCTCTCAGCGGCGACTCCGGCCGAGGCGGTAAAGCACCCCAACTGGGACATGGGCGCCAAGATCAGCGTCGATTCAGCCACGATGTTCAACAAAGGCTTGGAACTGATCGAGGCCTATCATTTGTTTCCGGTTGGCCTCGAGAAGCTGCGAATCATCGTTCATCCGCAGTCGGTCGTGCATTCCATGGTGGAGTACCGCGATGGCTCCACTTTGGCGCAGCTAGGTCCCTCCGACATGCGCGTGCCGATCGCCTCGGCGCTGGCATGGCCGCGCAGGATGACTACGCCTTGCGCGCCGCTCGACCTTGCAGCTATTGGTGAACTGACATTTCGGGCGCCTGACGAGGTGCGTTTCCCCGCGACCCGCCTAGCGCGAGAGGCCGCGGAAGCCGGCGGAGCTGCCCCGGCTATTCTCAATGCTGCCAATGAGATAGCGGTTGCTGCCTTCCTCGCTGGTCAGATTGGGTTCACACGGATTGCAGCAGGAGTGGAGAATGTTCTTTCCTCCTATGCCGCGCCCGCGCCCGGGTGCTTATCCGATGTGCTCGCCATTGACGACGAGGCGCGCGCTCGCGCGCGTCAATTGACGCAGGCCGTAGCATGATGGACTCTCCCTCGCTGCTCACCATGCTGATCGGGTTTGCGCTCCTGCTGGGGCCGTTGGTCGTTTTGCACGAGCTTGGACACTATCTCATGGGGCGGCTGTTCGGCATCAAGGCGGATGTGTTCTCAGTCGGTTTCGGTAAGGAGCTTGCGGGTTTTACGGATCGCCGCGGCACGCGCTGGAAGCTCTCGGCGCTGCCGCTCGGTGGTTACGTCCAGTTCGCCGGTGACATGAACCCAGCCAGCGCGCCATCGCCCGAGCAGGACGGCCTTACGCCTGCGGAGCGCGCGCAGACCTTCCACGCCAAGCCGCTGTGGCAACGGGCGCTAGTCGTGCTCGCGGGCCCGCTGACCAATCTGATTTGCGCCGTGGCTATCTTCGCCGCATTTAACCTCGCGTACGGCCGCGTGGTTGCTGTGCCAGAGGTGCAGGGCTTCAGCGCCGACTCTCCCGCTCAGCAGGCGGGCCTGCGGGTAGGCGACCGGATTGTTGCGGTTGCTGGTAGTCGTATCACAAACTTCAACGAAATTCCGGAACACGTCGTGCCTTATCCGGAGCGCACCGTATCTGTTGCCGTGGATCGTGATGGCGAAACCGTCGTGATTCCCGTAAAAATCGGGACGTCGGTGGAACAGGACCGGTTTGGCAATGAAGCGCGCGTGGGGCGCATTGGGATCGCCGGAGGAAAAGGCGAGATCGTGCCGGTTGGGGCGTTCGAATCTGTGCAGCTCGGTGTGGACCAGAGCTTCAGTATCATGCGCATGATGGGTGCGGGGATCATCCAGATCTTCACGGGCGAGCGCTCGATGAAGGAACTGGGCGGTCCCATTAAGATCGCCAAGTACTCGGGCGAGCAGCTGAGCCTTGGCTGGGCGCCGTTTGTCGGCTTTGCTGCCCTGATCTCGATTAACTTGGCATTCATCAATCTCCTGCCAATCCCGGGCCTCGACGGGGGTCACCTGGCTTTCTATGGCGCCGAAGCGGTGCGCAGAAAGCCTCTGGATTTGCGGAGTCAGGAATGGGCGGTCCGCACCGGCGTCGCACTTGTGCTGACGTTAATGCTGATCGTAACGATCAACGATTTGGCCTCCCTTCCGGTTTTCGGGGGATAGCACTCGGTATTTCACTCAGTTTGGCGGCGGCGCTTGAATGGCTGCTTGATCGGTAAACTTCGATCAGGCAGAGGCAGCGGCGATTGTGTACGGCACGTTTCCGTCGGTATATCCGGCGGCGAGCCGAGGGTTCGGGATCGGCCAATTGGCGCGCGGGCGCTTACGGGATTTGCGTTGATGATGGGATGGGAAATAGTTCGCTGCGATAAGGCCCGCCGCGCCTCCCGGATGGCGGCAGTGCTTCTGGGAACCACAGGCCTGACAGTCTTTCCGGGGCTTGCTTACGCGCAAGGCGTCCCGGCTCCGGCCGTTACTCCTCCTGCCGCTTCTGCTGTGGGTGCTCCACAGGAACAGATCATTCAGTCGATCAGGGTGACAGGCGCCGAGCGTCTGGAGGCTCAGACGGTCATCTCCTATGTCAAGTTGCGCATCGGCCAGCCCTACAGCTCGGCCGCGGCGGATCAGGCGCTGAAGGATCTATACGAGACGGAGTTGTTCTCCGACGTCCAGATTACCAATGATGCCGGTAACGTAACGATCCAGGTGAAGGAAAACCCGGTCGTCAACCGGATCATTCTGGAGGGCAACAAGCGGATCAAGGATGACAAGATCCTGCCCGAGATCAAGGTTGCTCCGCGCCAGATCTTCACGCGTTCGAAAGTTCGTGCGGACGTTGCGCGCATCATCGAGCTTTATAAGCGCCAGGGCCGTTACGCCGCGACCGTCGAGCCGAAGATGGTCATGCTCGATCAGAACCGGGTCGATATCGTCTTCGAGATTACTGAGGGCGACAAGTCCAAGGTTCGGCAGATCAATATCATCGGCAACGAGCAGTTCTCCGATGGCGAGCTGCGCGGCGAGATGGTCACCAAGACGACCGGCCTGACCAAGATATTCAGTTCGAACACCAGCTACGATCCTGATCGCATGGCGTTCGATCAGCAAAAATTGCGCCAGTTTTACCTCACTCAGGGATATGCCGACTTCCGCGTGGTTTCAGCCGTGGCCGAGCTGACTCCGGACAAGAAGGACTTCATCATCACTTACGTGGTGGAGGAAGGCGAGCGCTACAAGTTCGGCGAAGTCGAAGTGGACAGCCAGCTGCGCGACTTCGACAGCGAGAAGCTCGCTGCCCAGTTGCCGATGAAGGAAGGTGACTGGTACGACGCCAAGCTCGTCGAGGACACGATCGAGCGGCTGAACGATACCGCCGGTGCCTTCGGCTATGCCTTCGCCGACGTGCGGCCGAACTACGACCGCAACAAGGAAGACCTCACGATGGGTCTGACCTTCGTCATCTCGGAGGCGCCGCGCGTTTACGTCGAAAGGATCGACGTGAATGGCAACACGCTGACGCAGGACAAGGTCGTACGCCGCGAGTTCCGTCTTGCTGAAGGCGACGCGTTCAATTCGCTTCAGGTGAAGCGCTCCACCAACCGCATCAAGTCGCTCGGCTACTTCCAGGAGAAGTTCGAAGTCGAGCAGAAACCGGGTAGTGCTGACGATCGCATTATCCTCGAGGCCAATGTCGAGGAGAAGCCGACCGGCGAGCTTCAGCTGTCAGCTGGTTTCTCGAGCCTCGAAAGCTTCATTTTCCAGGCATCTATCCGCCAGCGCAACTTCCGCGGACGCGGCCAGACCGTGGGTCTGTCGGGCAGCTACTCGCGCTTTTCCAAGAGCGTTGAGGCGAGCTTCACCGAACCCTACGTGTTCGACCAGAACATATCGATGGGCGTTGATGTCTACCGCCGCGACCTCAACAGCTTCAATTACAACAACAACAACCGTGACACGACTTATCAGCAGACCACGACGGGCTTCCAGGTCCGCGCCGGTCTGCCGCTCACAGAGTACCTGACCGCAGTTGCCCGCTACACGCTCAACTACGATGAGGTTTCGCTTGCCCGAGGTACGTTCTTCTCCGATCGCGTTACCCCGGGCGTGCAGGAGTGCGATGTCCTGCTGGCAGGACGCTACTTGTGCGATGCTATCGGTAATCGCCTGAGCTCGATGGTCGGCATGTCGCTGATCTATGACACTCTGGATAATCGGGTACGTCCGACTCGCGGCATTACGGCGTCAATCAATGGCGACGTGGCAGGTCTGGGCGGTGACGTGAAGTATGTCCGCCTGCGTGCGAACGCGTCTCGCTTCACCAACCTCGGCAAGGGCTTCATCTTCTCGCTCTCGGGCGAGGGCGGGGCGATCAAATCGCTGGACGATAATGAAGTCCGGCTGATTGATCGCTTTTATTTGGGCGAGCCGCAGATCGGTGGGTTCGACATTCGCGGCGTGGGGCCGCGCGTGCTGCGCAAGCCTTATGTGAATGCCGACGGAAATATCGTTGCCAACGCGTCAGAGGGCACTCTCTCCACTCGCCGTCGTGACTGGACCGATGATGCGCTCGGAGGCAAGTATTACTACCTTGCCAAGGCCGAAGTAGAGATTCCTTTGGGATCCGGCGCTCGCGAACTGGGGCTACGCCCCTCTATATTTGTGAACGCCGGTTCGGTGTGGGGGATCAGCGATCCTGGCGTCAGTCCGCTTCGCGAGCAGACGACCATACCACGGCGCGATGCACAGGGTAATCGCACTTACATTCGAACCTGCGGATCGACTCAGACCATCGTTAGCGGCAACGGCAACACAGCTCCGCCGCAGACGCCTGGCTGCGAGTTCACCGAGAACGGAACTCCGGTCAACGCCTTCGACGAGATCTTTGTTGGAGACACCTGGAAGCCGCGTGTGTCGATCGGCATCGGCGTCAACTGGAACTCACCTTTCGGTCCCTTCCGCATCAACTTTTCCAAGGTTTTGGTGAAGCAGGAAGGCGACGATACAAAACCCTTCAACTTCAACGTGGGAACGCAATTCTGATGAAGACCATTCTCAAGTCCGCGCTCGCCGCAAGCCTTCTGCTTGGCGTTGCGCAGCCTGCTTTCGCGCAGAACACCGGAACCGTGGTGCAGGGCATTGCCATCGCGAATCTTGATGCGGTGATCGCCAACGCGAACGCATACAAGACTGCCGAGACCCAGCGCCAGACGACGTACAAGGCGCAGTTTGACCAGGCGCGCGCACGCGGTGATGCGCTGAACGCGCAGCTCAAGCCGCTCGCGGACAGGTTCAACGCCGATCGCCAGGCTGCCAAGCCCAACCAGGCTTCGCTTGAGCAGCAGGCAGCGACGATCCAGCAGCTTCAGGAATCCGGGCAGGCCGAACTGCAGCAAATCCTTGAGCCGGTCGGCCGCTCGCGCGCCTACGTGCAGGAGCAGATTGACGAGAAGCTCGACCAGGCAGTGAAGAACGCCATGGCCAAGAAGAAGGTTTCGCTGCTCCTCAGCCCGCAGGCGGTGCTGGCCGTGAACAACAACGCCTACAACCTGAACCAGGACATCCTGGCCGAGCTCAACACGCTGTTGCCTTCGGCTCAGATCGTCCCGCCGCAGGGCTGGGAACCGCGTCAAGTGCGCGAGGCACGCGCGCAGCAGCAGGGCCAGCAAGCTCCCGCTCCCGCCGCTGCGCCTGCGCAGCCCGCAGGCCGCTGAGGCAAGCCGCGAGCTGACGATGACCGAGCAGGCGACACCCTACGATCACGCCAAAATCCTCGCGGCATTGCCGCACCGCTATCCGATGCTGCTCGTCGATCGGGTCGTCTCGGTCGGCGATGAGGAGATCCACGCCGTTAAGGCGGTGAGCTTCAACGAGGATTTTTTCCAGGGGCACTTTCCGGGCCGTCCAATCATGCCAGGCGTCCTCCAAATTGAGGCGCTGGCGCAGGCTGCCGGAATTCTTGCTGTGGAGAACCTCGGTCTCGCCGGCACCGGCAAGCTGGTCTACTTCATGGCCATCGAAGAGGCGAAGTTCCGCGCGCCGGTCGAGCCGGGAGTCCTGCTCGATCTCCGCGCGGGGTTCGTCCAGAAGCGTTCGCGTGTGTGCAAGTTCTGGGGCAAGGCGTCGATCGGCGATAAGGTGACGTGCGAAGTCAACTTCACGGCGATGATCGCGGACTCCTGAAGGGCAGTAGCCGAACAGACCTTCGGCACTGCTCCCTTGCATTTTCGTGGCTGCCCAGCTAAGGGCGCCGCTTTCCAAAGGCAGGCCGGTCGGAACCGGCCAAGCGAAAGAGTTGAGACCATGAAGGCCGACACCCATCCCGATTACCACATGATCACGGTGCAGATGACTGACGGCACCACTTTCCAGACCCGCTCGACCTGGGGCAGCGAAGGTGACACCCTGGTGCTTGACATCGACCCGACCTCGCACCCGGCTTGGACCGGCGGAAAGGCACAGCTTCAGGATGGTGGCCGCGTGGCGCAGTTCAACAAGCGCTTCGGCGGGCTCAGCCTCAAGAAGAACTGATTGTCTCCGAATCGCCGCGAAGGCGAGGACGACACGCAAGGGGCGGCTCCGCAGGGGCCGCCTTTTTTGTTGTCTGAGGCGGGAGCGGAGCCTTAGCTGGCCCTAGGAGGGTTGCGCGTAAGCCGGCAGGCGATAGGCTGCTGCTGATGGCGATCCATACTAATCCCGATGGCCACGCCGATCGCGCTAGCTTAATCGCCGCACGCCTGCCAGCGCGTCTCGATCGCTTGCCGTGGAGCCGTTTTCACTGGCTGATCGTAGGTGCGCTCGGCATCACGTGGATTCTCGATGGCCTGGAGGTTACGCTCGCCGGTTCAGTGTCGGGAGCCCTGCGGGACGAGCGTAGCCTTGGGCTTTCCGCCTCTGAAGTTGGGATCGCCAACTCGGCCTACCTTGCCGGTGCCGTGCTGGGCGCATTGCTGTTCGGCTGGCTCACTGATCGGATGGGCCGCAAGAAGATGTTCAGTGTTACGCTGGGCCTCTATCTGCTCTCGACTGCGGGAACCGCGTTCGCGTGGGATTTGCCCAGTTTCATGATCATGCGCTTCCTGACTGGCGCGGGTATCGGAGGTGAGTACAGCGCCATCAACTCGGCCATTCAGGAGCTGATCCCGGCTCGGCGGCGTGGTTGGACCGATCTTGCGATCAACGGCAGCTACTGGGTGGGAGCGGGGCTAGCGGCAGGGCTATCGCTGGTCATGCTCGATCCGGAGAACTTTGGTCCGGACATGGGATGGCGGCTGACCTTTTTCGGCGGCGCGGCAATCGGTTGCGTGATCATCTGGCTGCGCCGCTACATCCCCGAGAGCCCCCGCTGGCTCGCGATTCATGGCCGGGCGGAGGAAGCGGACGCGGTAGTGAGCGGTATTGAAGCGCGGATTGCGGCCGACGGGCACGTTTTGCCGCACGTGCCGCCGGCGAGGGTCTCCGTCCAATCGCGAAAGAGCACTCCGCTTTCAGAGGTGTTCGGCGCTTTGCTGCGCACGTATCCGCGCCGTACCGCTTACGGCCTTTCGCTGATGATCGCGCAGGCCTTCTTCTATAACGCGATCTTTTTCACATATGCGATGACGCTGACTGACTTCTACGGCGTTCCCCCCGCAGAAGTGGGTTGGTACATTCTGCCCTTCGCGGCCGGCAACGTGCTGGGGCCGCTGGTGCTGGGCAGCTTCTTCGACACCGTGGGCCGGCGGCCTATGGTCACCCTGACGTATGGCATGTCCGCCGTACTTTTGCTTGCGACCGGGTTCGCTTTCCGCGCCGGGGTGCTGGATGCGATGGGGCAGACTTTGTGCTGGAGCGTCACGTTCTTCTTCGCCTCGGCCGCGGCGTCCGCTGCTTATCTTACCGTCGCCGAGAGCTTCCCGTTGGAAGTTCGGGCGCTGGCTATCGCGATCTTTTATGCACTGGGCACCGGCATCGGCGGAGTGGCCGCACCTTGGTTCTTCGGCATGCTGATCGAAAGCGGCTCGCGCGATCAGGTGCTGCTTGGCTATACGGTGGGTGCGGGGTTGATGGCCATTGCCGCGGCGCTCGCGAAGGTGATCGGGATCGACAGCGAGCGGAAGGCGCTCGAGGACGTCGCGCGGCCGCTGTCATGGGGTGACGCGCCGCCTTCGGAACCGATTGGCCGTTGACGCCTTGAAGGGCAGGGTGTCCAAACCTCTTCACAGACAGGGAGATTTTAGATGAACCGCTTTGCCACGTTCGTTTGCGCCGCAGCAGTGTTTGGCGCCGGTCCTGCGCTGGCGCAGTCGAATGCCACGAAGCCGGGACCACACGGCGTGGTGCATGCCAGCGTCATCGGCGCTGATGGCCGGGATCATGGCGTCGTCACATTGAAGGACACACCGCACGGCGTGCTCGTCACCACGAATTTAAACGGACTGCCGGAGGGCGAGCACGGCTTCCATTTCCACGAAAAAGGGATGTGCGAGCCGCAGCAGAAGTTCACGACTGCCGGCGGTCACTACGCGCCCGGCGGGAGCAAGCACGGCTTCATGGTAGAGCAGGGGCCGCACGGTGGCGACATGCCCAACCAGCATGTCGGAGCCTCCGGGAAGCTCGTGAGCGAGGTCTTGAACACGGGTGTCACGCTTGCCGACGGCCCAAGGACGCTGTTCGATATGGATGGGTCCGCCTTGGTGATCCACGCCAAGCCCGACGACTACAAGAGCCAGCCCTCGGGCGATGCAGGCGATCGGATCGCGTGCGCTGTCTTGGCGGCTCCGAAGAAGTGAGGTGTGGGGCGGGTGCGGGCGAACGTCCGCGCCCGCTGGCAAGTGGAGGTTGAAGCCAGCGAAAGTTCAGCGGTGGACCGGAGAGCGCCTAGCCGTCGGACCGTCTTGGAGAGCGCGGCAAGCCACTCTGATATGAGCGGCCGCATCGAGTGGCGCCTGGGTTCGGCTCAAAATAACCCCCGCATCACCCCCAAGGCCGCTCCCGGTACCAACGGGTGATCACATACTTCAGGCCCTTGCGTACCTTCATCGCGTGGTGGAGCGTGGCCGCGTTCAGGCTGCCGTCCGGCCGTCGATTGTTCCAGGCGAGCAGCTTTCCCCGCTCGGGCTGGATGATCTTGTCGATCACCTTGAAGCGCGTGGCGCCACCGGCCTCTACGTCGTTGAGGTAGACCATGAAGGTCCACGTGCGCTGGCCGGAGACGGCGCAAAACGTCTTATAGTCGGGGTGCCCTGGTTCGAAGTAGTCCGTGTGTGCCTTGAATTCCTGACCTGCTTCGTAGCGTTGGCCTTGCAGCCGCTCGCCATAGACTGGGGCAATTCCCGAGACGTCGGCAAGCTTGCGATCCAGCGCAGCCACGCACGGATGGTCGTGGTGGAGATCACACGTCTCGCTTGTCCGGAAAAGGTCGTCCCCATTGTGATTGGCGATCGTGGAAGGACGACGTTCCGCCTCGATCAACTCGATTAGCGTCTCGCATTCGTTTGCGGACAGGAAGTCGCGAAGGATGAACAGTTCCAGCCGCTGCGACGGCACGCGCTGCACACCGCTCTGAGCCATGAGATGACTGGCTGACGATTCGCCGGGACCCTGCATCCGATCGAGATACAATCTCGTTCTGTCCTCGCAACATCTTTCAAGAGGCATGCGAATGCTCTTTGCCGCTGATTCGCCCCGAAGCCAGTGGTCAGCCGCTAGATGAACAGAGGAGCGCGACAGAAAATTGCGTGGTGAGCGCAACGTTCAACTTTTTGCTTTGCAAGAACGGCTCCCTTGTGCGAAGGCGCCCTCCCGCGCAGATCGCTGCTTGCAGCTTTTTGCGCCGTTCCCCTAAAGCGCGGGCTCCGGCATGCGCGTCGGGATTGTGGCGATCGTAGCTCAGTTGGTTAGAGCGCCGGTTTGTGGTACCGGAGGTCGTGGGTTCGAACCCCATCGATCGCCCCATTTTTCCACTGTTTTAGGCGCATGGTCCGCAGACTTGGGGACTTTACTTGGCCGCCTTTTGGACTCAGCCTGACTTCGACGATCACGAGTGCGTGCACTTCGTTCATGACCGTGCGAGCGGGCTTACTGCCATCATCGCATTGCATTCGACTCACTTAGGCCCCGGCGCGGGTGGCACGCGCTTCTGGCATTATGCCGAGCCCGAGGCAGCGCTACGGGACTCCCTACGACTCTCGCGGGGAATGAGCTACAAGAATGCCATGGCAGGGCTGCCGATGGGGGGCGGCAAGGCCGTGATTCTCGCCGGACCGGACCGTGCGAAGTCTCCTGAGGTTCTGGCGGCGTTCGGAGATGCGATTCAGGCGCTTGGCGGCCGTTACATCACGGCGGAAGACGTCGGCATGGGCGAGCCGGACATGGTCGCGATCGCGTCCCGCACTCCGTTCGTGACCGGGCTTCCGGCCACCGACAGCACTGCGGCCGGTGGTGATCCCGGTCCATTCACAGCCAAGGGCGTTTTTCTGGGCATCAAGGCCGCGGTGGCGCAAAAGCTGGGGCGCGACAGCCTCGAGGGCGTTCACGTGGCAGTGCAAGGCACAGGGAGTGTGGGAGGCGGCGCTGCGCGGTTGCTGGCGCGAGCCGGAGCGCAGCTGACCCTGGCTGATGTCGACGCGAAACGCGCTGACGCGCTCGCACTCGAACTGGGCGCACGCACTGTGTCGGCGAACGAGATCATGGACGCCGAGTGCGATGTGTTCAGCCCGAATGCTCTTGGCGCTATCCTCGACGACAGCGGGATTGCGCGACTGCGCGCTTCCATCGTGGCAGGGGGAGCCAACAATCAGCTCGCTCGGGCTGAGCACGGTGCCATGCTGGCAGAACGCGGCATTCTCTACACGCCTGACTACGTCATCAACGGTGGCGGGATCATCGCCGTGACATTGGAGTATCTTGCGCGTCGGGATGGCCACGCCTGCGACGTGGCGGAAGTTCACCAGGCCGTCGAAGCGATACCATCGCGTCTCCACGCGATCTGGGATGAGGCGGAAGCCAGTGGACGCACGCCCGATGTTGTCGCCGACAGCATGGCCCAGCGGCTCATCGGCAGGTAATGTCACAAGTTGATACCAAGTAGCTCTTGCGACCCCGGCTGTGGGCAGTAGAAGCGCGCCTGTCATGCACGGCTTTGCCAACCCGGCCCGTTTTCTGCGCCTCGCCCGTTGGTTGACGCCGCTGTGTCTGCTCGTGGGGCTGGCGGTCACTTCGGCAGCATTGCTCTACGGGCTGCTGTGGGCGCCCGCTGACCGGCTGATGGGCGAGACAGTGCGTATCCTATTCCTGCATGTGCCCGCTGCATGGCTGGGCATGGCAGGATGGATGACGATCGCCGGCGCGAGCGTAACCGAGTTGGTGTGGCGCCACCCGCTGGCTGCTATTGCGGCGCGCGCTGCAGCCGTCCCGGGCGCGGTGTTCACGGCAATCTGCCTTGTCACCGGCTCTATTTGGGGACGGCCGACCTGGGGCACGTGGTGGGTGTGGGACGGCCGGCTCACGTCGATGCTCGTGCTGCTGTTCCTCTACTTCGGCTATATCGCCTTGTCCGATGTCGCCCGGCGCGACGGTGGCAATGGCCGGGTCGCGGCTATCTTCGGCATCGTGGGTGCCATCAATGTGCCGATCATCAACCGTTCCGTAGTGTGGTGGAATACGCTGCACCAGCCTGCGAGCATCACGATGGGCAAGTCCGCGATCGATATGGCGTTCCTCTGGCCGCTGCTCATGGCAGCTGGAGGTTTCTCACTAATCTTTGCCGGAGTCGTGCTCGCACGAATGCGAGCGATTCTGGCCAACACCCAGGCCGAGGCGCGATTGCGGCGCAGGGCCATGGCGGAAGCGGGCTGAAGATGCGCGAGGCGTTGGATCAATGGACGTTTGTGCTGGCCGCCTACGGGATCGGTGTGCTGGGAACGCTGGGCATGATCGCCTGGTCCTGGCTGTCGATGCGCCAAGCCGAGAAACGTCGTGACGAAAGTCGGAAACGCTGATGGCCGTGAATGGACCTGCTGGGATCAAAGCCAAGCATCAACGGCTTGTGCTGCTGGTCATCGCGCTGGTGGTGGTGCTAGGCGCCGGGCTGCTCGCGGCTTGGGCGCTCCGCAGCCAAGCCAGCTATTTCTATGTTCCGAGCGAGATCGTAGCCAAGCCGCCTTCGCCTGACCGTGCGGTGCGTCTAGGCGGTATGGTCGTGGCCGGCTCGTTGCGTACGGCGCCCGACGGTGTGACCATCGCTTTCGTCGTGGGCGACGGCAAGGCGCGCGTGCCAGTTCGTTTCGCCGGCATCGTCCCTTCGCTATTCGTCGAAGGTTCGGGCGTTGTGGCCGAGGGCAAGATGACGCGCGAAGGCACATTCGTGGCCGACAATCTCCTGGCGAAGCATGACGAGAACTACGTACCGCGCGAAATGCAGGAGATGACCAGGGAGCAGGCCAAAACGGTCGTGGCCGAAACCAAATGATCGCCGAACTCGGCCTTGCCGCGCTGTGGCTCGCAGCCGCGCTGGCGGCGCTCCAACTGCTTGCCGGAGCTTTGGCGCTTACAAAAGGCGGAGCCGCATTTGGCGGGGTCGTGCGTCCGGTTGCCGTCGTGCAGGGCCTTCTTGCGCTGATCGCGTTTGCGGCGCTGATTCAGGTCTTCGCGGTGACGGACCTCTCCGTGAAGCTGGTGGCGCTCAACTCGCATTCGATGAAGCCGCTGGTCTTCAAGATAGCGGGCGCTTGGGGCAATCACGAAGGGTCGATGCTCCTGTGGGTGACGGTGATGGGGCTTGCCGGCGCTTTCCTTGCGCTGGTCGAGCGGCGGCTGCCGGAGCGGACCATGCTGGCAACCCTTGCGGGCCAGGCCTTTGTGAGCCTGGGCTTCTACGCATTCCTGCTGGTCGCCTCCAATCCGTTCGAGCGGCTTAACCCGGCGCCGCCGGAAGGGAACGGCCTGAACCCGCTGCTGCAGGATCTGGGCCTCGCCTTTCACCCGCCTACGCTGTACCTCGGCTATGTCGGCCTTTCGATCGCGTTCAGCTTCGCCATCGGCGCCCTGGTGACGCGAGAAGTGGGTCCGGCGTTCGCGCGCGCCATGCGGCCCTGGGTTCTGGCCGCGTGGATATTCCTGACAATCGGAATCACCGCAGGGTCTTACTGGGCCTACTATGAGTTGGGCTGGGGCGGCTGGTGGTTCTGGGACCCCGTCGAAAACGCCTCTCTCATGCCTTGGCTGGCGGCCACTGCACTTTTGCACTCCGTAAGCGTTCTGGCTGCGCGCGATGCACTGCGAGCCTGGACGATAATGCTGGGAGTCGTCGCTTTCTCAATGTCGATGATCGGCACGTTCCTTGTTCGCTCGGGCATTCTCACCAGCGTTCACGCCTTCGCGGTCGATCCAGAGCGCGGTAGCTTTATCCTGGCGCTGCTGGCCATCAACATCGGGGGGGCGCTCACGCTGTTCGGCCTGCGCGCCTCCACGGTGACGGAAGGCGAGCGTTTCGCCGTTGTCAGCCGCGAGGGCGCGCTGGTGATTAACAACGTACTGCTCTCCGCTATTCTGGGGATTGTGCTGTTTGGAACGCTCTACCCACTTGTGGCAGAGGCAGTGGGCGCGAAGGTCTCGGTGGGACCGCCTTACTTTAATCCTGTGGGCGCACTGTTTTTCGTGCCGATGCTGGTGGTGCTCGCGGTTGGTCCGCTGCTGCGCTGGCGGCGTGATCGCTTCGCGCGGATCGGCAAGCGCCTGCTGATCCCGGCCGCGATCACGCTCGCAGCCGCCGCCGGACTACTCGTGTGGAGAGGAGCAGGGCTGCTGCCGTTCCTCGGGCTTGCGCTCGGAGTGGGACTGGCGATTGCCAGCTTGCTTCCTTTACGGGACCGCAACCTGCGTCGCACACCGCTGCCGATTTGGGGGATGGTCGTCGCGCACTTTGGCGTCGCGGTTTCGCTGATAGGCATGGCAAGCGAGAGCGCTTACTCAGTCGAGCGGCTGGTGGCGTTGCGTCCGGGCGAGACCACTTCGGTGGGGCCCTGGAGCGTGCGCCTGGTCGGAATAGAGCCAGTCGCCGGGCCGAACTGGACTGCCTTGGAGGCACGGCTAATCGCCGCTTATCGAGATGAAGCCGCTGTTGTAGTCCGCCCGCAGGCGCGCAGTTTCTGGACCCCGCCGCAGCAGACGAGCGAGTCCGCGCTACTCACGCGTTGGAACGGCCAGCTTTATGCGGTGCTGGGGGGTGAAGCCACGGACGGCCGTTGGCAAGTGCGGCTCTGGTGGAAGCCGTTCGTTACGCTGATCTGGCTGGGCGGAGGATTGATCGCGCTGGGCGGACTGCTGGCCCTGATCGGCCGTGTGGCGAGCGATGTGCGGCGCATCGTCGCGCGGGACAAGATCGCATACAGGCGAGAGAGGCAAGGCCGGTGACCGAAGAGCGTCTCAACCCCTCATCCAGGCGCCGCCGGTCCTGGACCATCTGGTTGCCGCTAATTGTGTTCGCGGCGTTCACCGCACTCGTCGCCCTTGGGCTCTTTCGTCCGGCCGACCGGAATGTCGCCAGTGCCCTGATCGACCGCCCGCTTCCAGAGTTCACGCTTCCCGCTTCGCTCCCCGTCCGTCCCGGCCTGAGCAATCAGGATTTCGCCGATGGACGCCCGAAGCTGCTCAATATCTTCGCGAGCTGGTGTCTTCCTTGCAAAGTGGAAGCGCCGCAACTGGCACAGCTTGCAGCAGCAGGCGTGCCGATCCTGGGCATCTCCGTACGCGACAGGCCGGAAGCACTGGCAGCGTTTCTGGCCGAGCACGGCAACCCGTATCAACGAATCGGCGCCGACGATTCGGGAGCCGTGCAACTCGCTCTTGGCTCTTCGGGTGTTCCCGAAACCTATGTAGTCGATGCCAAGGGCAGGATTCGCTACCAGCATATCGGCGACATTCGGCCAGAGCATGTACCGGTGCTGCTGGAGAAGCTGGAGGCGGCGAAGTGACGCTGCTGCGCCATTTGCTATGTGCCGTGCTTATGCTCGCAGCATTGCCCGTGGCCGCGCAGGAGATGGAGTCCACCGCGCCTTACGCTTACCAGCAGCTGTCGGATGCGCAGCAGGAGGCCGAAGCGCAGTCGCTGATGCAGAGCTTGCGCTGCCTGCAATGCCAAGGCCAATCGATTGCGGATTCCGATGCGCCGATTGCCGGCTCCATGCGCTCGCTAGTGCGTGAACGCATTGCTGCAGGAGAGGAGCCGGAAGCGATTCGGGCTTGGTTGATCGAACGTTACGGCGATTACGTCAGCTACGCTCCGCGAGTGACAGCGCTGACTTGGCCGCTCTTCGCGCTTCCCCTCGCTCTCTTAGGGCTGGCCGCGTTTTTGCTGCGCAATCGCTTCCGTAAGGGAGAGGGTGCGTGAGCTGGACGGCAGCTATTCTCCTGGCGATTGGCGCCTTCGCCCTCGCCGCCTTCGTGCTGCGGGCACCGCGGCGGGGCTGGGAGGCGATAGGTGCAGCGCTGCTGCTCGGGATAGCCGGTTATGCGCTACAGGCGAGTCCCGGCGTTCCCGCAGCCCCCAAAGCGCCTCGAGAGCGCGTGGGCGGCAACGCCGATGCGTGGGTCGAAGCGCGAAGCCAGGTTACCAAGAGCGGCATTCCCCCCAGCGACCGTTGGGTCATCATTGCCGACGCGTTGGCCCGGAACGGCCAGTTTGCATCCGCCGCTGAGATACTCCGGGGCGCAACCAGTGCCGATCCCAAGAATGGTGAAGCCTGGCTGGCGATGGCCAATGCGCTCGTCTCGCACGCGGATGGGACGCTGACGCCGGCCTCGCTCTATGCCTATCGACGTGCCGCCGCAGCGGCGCCCGAACATCCTGGACCACCTTACTTTCTTGGGTTGGCAATGGCGCAGTCTGGCCGTTTGGAGGAAGCAGGCACGCTTTGGCGCCGCCTGCTGGAGCAGACGCCGCCCGATGCACCTTGGCTCGCGGACTTGCAGGGCAAGATTGAACAACTTGATGCCATTGTCGCTGCGCAGCGCAGCGGTTCGCCCGCGCGTTGACACGCGTTGCGAGTGCTATCCCATGCTGCTAACGGCGATCGATGCCGCACACGCGAGACGTGGTCGAACATCATGACGGGGCGCAAGCATGAGTGATGGATTGCCAGAGCCTGCTCTGGACGCCCCGCGGGTCGTCAATGCGGCAACGGGCAAGTCGGAACTGGCCACGCACGGCGGCGGCCGGGGCGCCAGCAATGTCACGAAGCTGGCCCTTGGGGCCGTCGGCGTCGTCTTCGGCGATATCGGTACTAGCCCGATCTATGCCTTCCGCGAAACGTTCGTAGGCCCGCACCCCCTCGCGATCGATGAACTGCATATCCTGGGCGTCGTCAGCTTGATCTTCTGGTCGATGACTCTGGTCGTTTCAATCCAGTACGTCGGCATCCTTATGCAGGCCGACAACAAGGGGCAAGGCGGCAGCCTGGCGCTTGTGGCGCTGATCTCAGGCAAGTTGTCGAAGTCGCGCTATTCAGGACTGGTGGTGCTGCTCGGCGTCTTCGCGACAGCATTGTTCTATGGCGATAGTATGATCACGCCGGCGGTCTCGGTGCTTTCGGCAGTAGAAGGCCTCACCGTGGTAGAGGCGCGCCTGCAACCTATGGTTTTGCCCATTGCGCTGGTCCTGCTGATCGCGCTGTTCCTGATACAAAAAAGCGGAACGGAGAAAGTCGGCAGGCTCTTTGCGCCAGTGATGGTGATCTATTTCATCGTTCTTGCGGTGCTCGGTATCTACCACCTGATCCAGCTCCCCCAGGTGCTGCTGGCGCTCAATCCCTGGTACGCGGTCCAGTTCTTTTTGACGGATAAGTTGCTAGCTTTCCTGGCGCTAGGTTCGGTCGTGCTGGCGGTGACCGGGTCAGAAGCGCTCTATTCCGATATGGGGCACTTCGGACGCGGGCCGATGCGGATTTCCTGGTTCGGCTTTGTCATGCCCTGTCTGCTGCTTAATTACTTCGGCCAGGCCGCGATGATCCTCAGCCTTGACGAGATCTCCGCAGCGCGAGCGATGGAGAACCCGTTCTTCAATCTGGCGCCGGAGACACTGCGACTCCCCCTGGTGATCCTTGCCACTTGCGCGACGTTCATCGCGAGTCAGGCTGTAATTTCCGGCGCATTCTCGATCACGCATCAGGCGATGCAGCTGGGCTTCATCCCCCGTCTGTCGACCCGCCACACCAGTGAGCACGAGGTCGGCCAGATCTACATTCCGTTCGTCAACTTCGCGCTCATGATCGGCGTGATCCTGCTGGTGCTGATCTTCCAGAACTCGTCCAACCTCGCTTCGGCTTACGGCATTGCTGTTACCGGAGCGATGCTGATCGACACATGTTTGATGACTGTGCTGCTCACCGTGATCTGGCGCTGGAAGCTGTGGCTGGCAGTGCCTGTGGTGCTGGTGTTCTTCATCGTGGACGGCGGGTATTTCGCTGCCAATGCCACGAAGGTGGCTGATGGCGGGTGGTTCCCGCTGCTGATCGGCGGGATTGCCTTCACGCTGCTGACAACGTGGAACAAGGGCCGGCGCCTGATGCGCGACCGCATGACGGAGGCGGCCCTGCCGCTCAATGTCTTCGCCAAGAGCGCGCACGGCAGCGCCGCTCGCGTGCCTGGCACCGCGATTTTCATGGCCTCCACCAACGTCGGCGTTCCCTCCGCGCTGTTGCACAACATCAAGCACAACAAGGTGCTGCACGAGCGTGTCGTGGTGCTCACCGTGGAAGTGGCGGACGTGCCTTGGGTCGAACCGTCCGAGCGCTATGAGGTGGCGAACCTCAGCGAAGGCTTCTATCGCATGACGCTGCGCTACGGCTTTATGGAAGAGACGGACGTGCCTGCTGCGCTAGCCCAGAGCCATCTTTGCGGCGGACCGTTCGAGATGATGAAGACGAGCTTCTTCCTCTCGCGCCAGACACTGCTTCCCTCCGCCAAGCCGGGCATGGCCATCTGGCGCGAGAAGCTGTTCTCCTGGATGATGCGCAACGCGGCGAGCGCAATGGAATTCTTCCGGTTGCCGACTAACCGTGTTGTCGAGCTGGGCAGCCAGCTGGAAATCTAGGCCCGCCGTTTCGTCGTGCCTGCCGGACGCCTGACCTTTTGAGCAGGGCCGGTGGGCCGAACCTTTCCCGATCCGACGCATTGCAGCGCTAAGTCCACAGACGGAGCGCGCAGATGACGAAGTTCGGGTACAAGCTGATGACTGAGGAACACGGGCCAAAGGCGCTCGTCGCCAACGCCGTGCGGGCGGAGCAAGCCGGGTTCGACTTCGTCTCGATCTCGGATCACTTTCATCCCTGGCTAAAATCCCAGGGACACGCGCCGTTTGCCTGGAGCGTGCTGGGTGCCATTGCTCACGCCACCGAGAAGGTCGGCATTACCACGGGCCTCACTTGCCCGATAATCCGCTACCATCCCGCGATCATCGCCCAGGCGGCAGCGACTATCGCCATCATGAGCGACAACCGCTTCAGCCTGGCGGTAGGCGCGGGTGAGCGGCTGAATGAGCATGTGACGGGCGAGTTGTGGCCGTCGACCCCAATTCGGCACGAGATGCTGAGCGAAGCCATCGACATTTTCCGCCTGCTTTGGGACGGCGGATTGCACAGCTTCGAAGGCAACTTCTACGACATCGATCACGCCCAGCTCTATGACGCTCCGGAGAAGCCGATAACGGTAACACTGGGCGTCAGCGGCGAAAAATCGGTGGAATTGGCTGCCGACAAAGCGGATGGCATCATGGCGACAAGCCCTGATGGGGCCCTGGTGAAAGGCTTCAAGAAGAAGTCGGGCAAGTCCGGTCCCGCGTACGGCGAAGTCACGCTCGCCTGGGCTCCGAGCGAAGAGGAAGGGCGCAGGATTGCGCACGAGCGCTTCCGCTTCGGGGCTCTGGGCTGGTCCGTCAATTCGGAGCTACGCGACGTGGAGGGCTTCGAAGCCGCCACGCAGTTCGTGCGCCCTGAAGATCTAGAAGGCTCCATGCCGATGGGCCCCGACCCGGAGGTGCACCTGAAGGTCATCCGGGAGTGGATGGACGCCGGCTTCGATCACCTCGTGCTGCTCGGCCCCGGCGACGATCAGGAGGGCTTCATCAGCTTCTGCGAGAAGGAGTTGTTCCCCAAGCTGCGCTGACGGGCTGAACGTTACTGATCGACGGGAGGGTTCTCGATCATCTCGGTCGTGGCCTTCTCGCCCATGCCGTGGCGCAAGACCATCGGGATCTGCGAGAAGGTGAACAGGAACGACAGGCCGGTGAATAGCCACAGCTTGGCTTGAAGCCAGCCGCCGAAGGTTAGCACCTGCCGCAGGACTTCGTTGAGAGCGGCGAGGAACAGGAAGAACACCGCCCAGTTCCGGGAGAGCTTCATCCATCCCTCGTCGTTCAGCCCTTCAAAGGCCGACTGCAGCAGATAGCGGAGCATCGGCTTGCCTTTGGCGAGACCTCCGAAGAGTACGCCCGCGAAGATCAGGTAGACCGCAGTCGGCTTGATCTGAATCCAGAACGGGTCGTTCAGGAACACCGTAAGCGCACCGAAGCCGAGGATCAGAGAGGTCGAGAGCCAGACCATCGGCGAAATGCGGCCAAGCCGCCATTTCGAAACGATCAGAGCAACCAACGTCGCCACCATGAACGCGATGGTCCCCTTGGTGACGGCAAGCACGATACCTAAGCTGCTCTCTTCCGCAGGTGAAAAGTGGCGATAGGTGAAGAAGAAGACCAGCAAGGGGCCGAAGTCGACGAGCAGGTTGACCCAAGAGCTACCGGTTTTTTCAGGCGCATTGGCCATGCTGCTACCCATCAGGCGATTCCTGCGATGACGCGGGCGAGGAGGTCGGGGTTGAAGGGGCGCAAGTCGTCAAGCCGTTCGCCCACGCCGATTGCGTGAATCGGCAGACCATACTGCTCTGCTGCTGCGACCAGCACGCCGCCGCGCGCGGTCCCGTCCAACTTGGTCATGATGAGGCCGGAAACCCCGGCGACTTCCTTGAAAATTTCAATCTGCGACAAGGCGTTCTGTCCATTGGTAGCATCGAGCACCAGAACGACGTCGTGCGGGGCCGCGGCATTAAGCCGGCCAAGCACGCGGCGAACCTTGGCGAGTTCTTCCATTAGCTCGCGCTTGTTCTGGAGGCGCCCGGCTGTATCCACGATGAGCGCATCGATCCCTTCGGCTGTCGCGGCCTTCAGCGCATCGAAAACGACGCTGGCGGGATCTCCGCCTTCCGGCCCTGTGATGATCGGAACGCCCAGGCGCTCGGCCCAAACGCGTAGCTGGCCAATGGCGGCCGCGCGGAAGGTGTCACCGGCCGCGAGCATGACGGAGTAGTCCTGCTCTTGGAACAAGTGCGCGAGCTTGGCGATCGTGGTCGTCTTGCCCGAACCGTTCACGCCGATGACGAGGATCACCTGAGGACGGGGGAAGGCCACGACGTCGAGCGGCTTCGCAACCGGCCGCAGGATATCCGCAATCTCGCGTGCGACCACTTCCATAATCGCGCGCTCGTCCGCATCGCGCTCGAAGCGCTCCTGGGCCAGCCGGTTGCGGATGCGGGCTGCGGCGCGCGGCCCTAGGTCCGACATGATGAGGGCGTCTTCGATATCGTCGAGCTGGCCTTCATCCAGCCGCGTCTTGCCGACGATCCCGGACAAGTTCTCCGATAGACGTTCGGACGTTTTTCGGAAGCCACCGAACAGACGGTTCGACCAGCTCTCATCGTTGGTGAGATCGCCAGACGCGCTATCGCTGCCGTGCGGGTTTTCGTCACTCATTCCAGCATTCCTTCGACCACCCTGGCGGGGGTTACGCTCACGACCGTTCCGCGCGCTGTGTTGGCAGGCAGGCGGACGGGTGCAAATTCAGGCGAATGGCCGGTCCCTCCACGTTCTACAAGGACCGAGAGGTCCGCGCCGATCAGGCTCTTCAGCCAATGGTCGCGCTGCGCGGCGACGGCTTGGCGAAGCGCACTTGCGCGCGTGCGTGCAACATCCGCTGCCACTTGCGGCATCCGCGCGGCCGGAGTGCCGGGCCGCGACGAGTAGGGAAACACATGACCGTGCACTATGTGCAGGGCCTCTATGATCGAGAGGCTGGACGCATGCATTGCATCGGTTTCCGTAGGAAAACCGGCGATAAGGTCAGCGCCAACCGACAGCTCGGGACGGGCGGCACGCAGACGCTCCACCAGCGCGATGGCATCGCCGCGCGTGTGGCGGCGCTTCATCCTCTTGAGGATCATATTGTCGCCGGACTGTAGCGAGAGATGCAAGTGCGGCATCATGCGCTTCTCTGTGCCGAGAAGGGCCAACAGCGCCCCGTCGACCTCGGCGCCATCGACGGAGGAGAGCCGCAGGCGCGAAAGGCTGCCAAATTGCAGCAGAATTGCCTCGCACAAATCACCAAGGCGCGGGCTGCCCGATAAGTCGGGCCCCCACGAGGTAAGATCGACGCCAGTCAGCACGACTTCTCCGACGCCCGCATCCGCGTGCATCGCCACGTCTGCCAGTACATCTGCGATCGGCCGCGATCGGCTGGGACCTCGCCCCTGGGGAATAACGCAGAACGTGCAGGCGTGATCGCAGCCGTTCTGCACTTGCACGAATGCACGGGTGTAGCCGCGCAGACGTGGAGCAGGGGTGCTTGCAGGAAGATTCCAGGCGCGCGGGTCGAGCTTGGCTGCGTTGGCGATCAGGCCGTCGACTTCAGGCATAGCCGCGATCTGCGCGCGCTCCACTTCAGCTGCGCACCCCGTCACCAGCAGTCTTGCGTCCGGCCTGGCGCGGCGAGCCTTGCGAATAGCCTGACGGGTCTGGCGCACCGCCTCCGCAGTAACCGCGCAGGAGTTGATCACCACTAGGTCGTCCGCATCTGCCAGCAGGCCGCGCAGTTGTTCGCTCTCAGCAAGATTCAGCCGGCAACCCAGCGAATGGACTTCCACTCTCACTCCGCGCTTCCGGAGGAGTAAAGGCCATAAGCGACGGGATCGAAATCGCCACGGAAGCTTTCCGTCGCAGGGCCGGTCATGACGATCTCGCCGTCCTCCCGCCACTCGATCCTCAGCGCGCCGCCGGGAAGGCGCACCGTGACCTTCCGGTCAACGAGACCACGCCGCATCGCGCCGATCGCAGTCGCGCAGGCCCCGGTGCCGCATGCCCGCGTCAGGCCGGCCCCGCGTTCCCAAACCCGCAGCCGAATGGCATCGCGAGCTGTCGCCGTCGCCACGTTGACGTTGATCCGCTCAGGAAACAGGGAATCATGTTCAATTTCGGGGCCGAGGCGGGCCAGATCGACGGCGTCCGTGTCGGGCACGAAGAAGATCGCGTGCGGATTGCCGACATTCACAGCGATCGGCGCGTCCAGTTCCTCCCACGCCACGGGCATGGCGTGCGTGTCCATTGCGTAGGCGAGGGGAATCTCATTCCACCCGAAGCGGGGCTTGCCCATTTCCACTGCTATACCGCCCCCGGAGGGCGCTGAGGAGATCACGCCCGCCAACGTCTCGATCCGCGCCGCTGCGCCGTGCAGGAGGCCCACTGCGCGAGTGGCATTGCCGCAGGCTTCCACCTCGCTCCCGTCGGGGTTGAAGATCCGCATGCGGAAGTCGGCCGAGGCGGAGGGCTCCAGCAGAACGAGCTGATCGCAGCCGATACCTGTATGGCGGTCGGCCAGTGCAGCGGCGGAGGTTGCGTCGATCTTCGGAAGGGGGCGCGTGCGTCCGTCGAGCACGACGAAGTCGTTGCCCAATCCGTGCATCTTGATGAAGGCGATCCGCATGACGGAGGCGATCTATGCGCTCGCGCTGGCCGCGTCCAGTGCGCGCGCGGATCGGCCCCCTATCCCCCAAAAGGGAAATGTGCGGTCAGCCTTTCAGACCAATCTCGCGCAGCCGTTCCTGAAGATAGTCGTCGGCGGTAATGCTCACCGGGTAGCGGTCCGGATTGGCGGCCGTTACGCACTGCGGCAGGGTTGCAAACCGGAAGTCGCTGCGCAGGTGGAGGAAGAAAGGCATCGAGTAACGGCTGTAGCCCGCGCGCTCGCCCACCGGATTGCGAACCCGGTGCGTGGTTGATGGTAGAACGTGGTTCGTCAGGCGCTGCAGCATGTCGCCGATATTCACGACCAGAGCGCCTTTTGGCGGCGCAATGGAAAGCCAGCGTCCATCCCGCCCCAGGAGCTCAAGGCCAGCTTCCTCGGCGCCCAGCAAAAGAGTGATCAGGTTGATGTCTTCATGCGCGCCAGCGCGAATAGCGCCGCCTGCTTCGGCAGAGACCGGCGGGTAGTGGAGCAGGCGCAGCACTGAATTGCCGTCCTCGATCGCGGGGTCAAACCAGCTTTCGTCCAGACCGAGGTCGAGGGCAATCGCCGAGAGGATGCGCGCTCCGGCCCGATCGAACTCCGCGTAGAGCCTGGTGAAAACATCGCGGAAGGCTGCCGGGCGTTCGGGCCAGATGTTGGGAGGCATCGTCGGGGCAAGCAGATGACCTTCTGGTAAATCGCGGCCGACGTGCCAGAACTCCTTGAGATCCTTCTCGGTCGCGCCTTTGGCGATCTCGGTGCGAAACGGGGTGTAACCCCGCGCGCCGCCTGTGCCCGGAACGAGGTAGCGCAGCTTCTCTTCGGTCGGCAACGCAAAGAACTCGGCCGTGAGCTGCCA
Organism: Novosphingobium kalidii; assembly: GCF_040534015.1. Taxonomy (NCBI): domain Bacteria; kingdom Pseudomonadati; phylum Pseudomonadota; class Alphaproteobacteria; order Sphingomonadales; family Sphingomonadaceae; genus Novosphingobium; species Novosphingobium kalidii. The sequence goes on along the minus strand of NZ_JBEWLY010000008.1, from coordinate 310,733 downwards.
CGCCTCTTCGATCAAGGCCGCGTCAATGCCGTGATCGCGCACCATCGCGAACCCGTACCGGCGAAAGGTCGCGCCAAGCTCAGACGAGAGGTCGCGCGGCGTGTTCGCAAGGCTTAGGATGGGGATTTCGGCGATGTCCATGTGTGCGGTCCGGTGCGATTTGCTGTAGTTGCGCTCGCTCTAGTCGAAAACACGAGGCGATGCATGTCCAAGAGCCACGGGGCAAAGAGCTACTGGCTGATGAAATCGGAGCCGGACGCTTACAGCTGGGACGATCTCGTGGAGGAAGGCGAAGGCACGTGGGACGGCGTGCGCAACCATCGCGCCGCCAACAACCTGCGCGCGATGCAGGTGGGCGACGAGGCGTTCTTCTACCATTCCAACATCGGCAAGGCGATTGTCGGGGTGATGCGGATTAGTGTTGCGGGAATTACTGACCCCAGCGACCCCGAAGGGAAGTGGGCTGCCGTGCGGGTCCAGCCGGTCCAGAAGCTTAATCGTGCAGTGACGCTCAAGGAGATCAAAGCCGATCCAGCACTGGCGGAGATGGAAGTCGTAAAGCTGTCGCGACTCTCTGTCGCTTCTGTCACCGAGCAGGAATGGCGGCACATTCTGTTGCTTGCGAGAGGGAAGCCATCGGGCTGACGGGGCCTTCCGGCAACTCCGGCGCTTCCCACGGGTTAACTCACTAATGGCGGGCAGACGTATCCGCCTGAGTTAAAGGAGACCACTCATGGGTGAACTCACGGACAAGGCCAAGGGTATTGGCAACGAGATCGCTGGCAACGCGAAGCAGGCGACTTCCGGTGACAACACGCAGCAGGCCGCAGAAGGCCGCGCTCAGGAACGCAAGGGCGAAGCCCAGCAGTTCAAGGGCAAGGTCAAAGGTGCACTTGGCGATTCCGTCTGAAGCGGGATCGAACTGACCTTCAGAAAGGCCGCTTTCGAGCGGCCTTTTTGTTGTCGCAGAGGCGCATGCGGCAGCTTTGTGACGTCCCGTTTCGGGGCGGGGCATCGGGAGCGCTGGCCCTGTCAGTAACGATTTCTTAGGCATGAGCCATGATGTCAACGCAGCCCCGCCGCGCTTTGGTCCTGACCGATGAAAGCGCCCGCCACCCTTTCCGCCAGTCGCTGCCGCCGCATGTCTGTGCTCGGGTGAGGGACGCATCGAGGAAGCGGTCGGTTCGCGATATCATCATCGAGGACTGGAAGAGCTTCTTGGCAATCTACTGCGCCACGTTTCTTACGGTAAGCGCTTTTCTCGCCTGAGATATTAGACGATAGCGGCCCGTTCCGCGCGCAGGAGCGCGTAGCCGAACCAGGCAGGCAAAAGGCAGCACGCGGCTACCACCAGCAACTGCTTGACCACCGCCAGACCAACCAGGCTGAGCAGGCCTGCAAGCAGGGCACCAATCACCATCGCGCCCGAATTGACGATGTTGTTGGCTGCGATCGTTCGTGCGGTCTGCGATTTCTCCACAAACGTGGTGAGGAAGGCATAGAGGGGAACCACGAACATACCGCCTGCAACGGCGATCCCAAGCAGCGACAGCAGCAGCATCGGCGCGAGCGGATGAGCCAGGAACGTCGGCACGTCCATCATCACGTCGGCGGCGGTCCAGTCGCTGCAGACTCCTTCGAAGAGGATTAGGAAGCCGCCCATCGCGATCACGGAGACAGGGGAATACCGTGCTGACACAGTACCCTTGAGCAGCGCGTTGATCGAAACCGAGCCGATGGCGACTCCAACAGAGAAAATCACCAGAAAGAGGCTCGCCACTTCCTTGCTGGCGTGCAGGACGTTCTTGGCCAGCGGGGTGAACTGAACGAAGAGGATCGTGCAGATCGCCCAAAAGATGCTGATCGCGATGATTGCCAAGAAGACGCGGCGGTCATGCAGTGTGCTGCGGATGAGCTTGAAGGATGAGCGCAGGACATTGAAATCGAGCGGTTCCACAGGGCCGACTGGCGGCGCGGGCGGCACGAACCGGGCTGCGACGAAGCCCAGCAAGGCGACGCCGACCACAGCGATAGCGGCCCAGGACACACCTATCCAGCCCGCAACGATCGTTCCTGCGAGCACAGAGAGGTAAGTCCCAGCTTCCACTAGACCGGTGCCTGCAAGCACTTCGTTTTTTTCCAGGTGCTGCGGCAGAATCGCGTATTTGATCGGTCCGAAGAATGTGGAGTGGACGCCCATCGCGAACAGCGCCAGCAGCATCAGCGGAATGGAAAGCGTCCCGATCGCCACGCCTTGCCAGGCCAGCAGCAAGCCCGCCCCTCCAACAAGCATGATGCCGATCTCGCAGGTCTTCACCACACGGATGATTCGCGCCTTGTCGCGCATGTCGGCCAGTTGCCCCGCGAGAGCGGAAAGGAGAAAGAAGGGCGCCACGAACACGCCGGAAGCGACAGCGCTGAACCACATTTCCGCGGTCTCGGAATTGTAGACCGAGTAGACCACGAAGAACACCATGGCGTTCTTGAACAGGTTGTCGTTGAACGCCCCCAACATCTGAGTGATGAAGAGCGGCAGGAAACGGCGGGCCCGGATAAGCTGCGTCGATGTCGTCATGCGGTCTGCGGTAAGGCTCCCGGGGGCTTTCGTGCCCGACACTTAGTGGCAAAGCAGCGGCGGGCAAGTCTTTGGTGCACTTAAGTGCGCTGCCTTGACCGGAGTTTCCGGCAGGCAGCGCGATCACGTGCTTCCACCGAGGGGGCGCAGCCTCTAAGGCAGGTGAAATGCTGACTCTTCCGAATCTCCTGACACTCTCGCGCATCTTTGCTGTGCCACTGCTCGCCTTCCTGCTCTGGTGGCCAACATGGAGCTTTGGCTACGGCCTTGCATTTGGGCTCTATTGCCTGATGGGCGTGACGGATTACTTCGACGGCTATCTTGCTCGCTCCAGCGGCACGGTATCGAAGCTGGGCGTCTTCCTCGATCCCATCGCGGACAAGATCATGGTTGCTGCGGTGATCCTCGTTCTGACGGCGCAAGGCATCCTCACCGGCCCCTATGTGTCCGACGCTCATGTGATCGCAGGTCTTATCATCCTCGTGCGAGAGATTGCCGTTTCAGGCTTGCGCGAGTTCCTTGGCGGCCTGCAAGTGTCGATGCCGGTAAGCCGCCTCGCCAAGTGGAAGACGACCTCACAGTTGATCTCGCTAGGCGCGCTGATCTTGGGCCGGGCAATGCCGTGGTGGAATGTGAACGTCGGCGAACTGGCAATCAACGTGCCGCATACCGTCGGTCTGGCGACGCTCTGGGTGGCGGCTGCGCTCACGCTGGTGACCGGCTGGGACTATTTGCGAGTCGGCCTTAAGCACATGGACTGAAGGGCTCAGCCCGCTCGCAGTTCGTCCGCAAGCATTCGGAATTCCTCCGAGCGCGGCGAGTTCTTGCGCCACACGAGCGCGATCTCACGATTGGCGTTGGGAGAGTGCAGGGGCCTGGCGACGACGTTGGTGCCGTTGAGGATGCCGGCGTCGAGCGCCATTTCCGGCAGCATCGTCAAACCCAAGCCATTGTCCACCATCTGTACCAGAGTGTGCAGCGAAGTGCCGATCATCGTTGCAGAGGCGCGCAATTCGGGCCTGTTGCACGCGGCGAGCGCGTGGTCCTTCAGGCAGTGCCCGTCCTCAAGCAGCAGCAGGCGGTGCTCGTCGATGATGTCGGGCTCCACCTCTTCCGGCGGGTTGCGGGGATCGTCCTTGGGAAAGGCGACGTAGAACGCGTCGAGTTCGATCGTCTCCTTTTCCACTTCGCCGGTGGTATACGGCAGGGCAAGCAGCACGCAGTCGGCGCGGCCCTGATGGAGGGATTCCACCGCCGCGGCGCTGGGCTCCTCGCGCAGGAAGAGCTTCAGGTTGGGGCGCTCTCGCCGCAGGCGCGGAAGCATGCGTGGCAGCAGGAAAGGCGCGATGGTGGGGATTACGCTCATCCGCAACTCGCCTGAAAGCGGCTTGCCGCTCGACTGGATGAGATCGGAAAGCTCTTCTGTTTCCCGCAAGATCCTGTGCGCCTTGGCCACGACGGCTTTGCCCAGAGGCGTGAACCTTACCGCCCGCTTGGTGCGCTCGACAAGCACGACGCCGAGTAGCGCCTCGAGATCGCGCAGGCCCGCAGACAAGGTGGACTGTGAGACGAAACAGGCCTCAGCCGCACGCCCGAAATGCCCGTGCTCGTACAGCGACACAAGGTATTGGAGCTGCTTGAGCGTGGGCTGATGGACCGTCATGCCGCCTTGTCGTCGACGTGAGTCATTTTGAGGCGGCCGTTCTCGACCGCGAAGGCGAGCTTGCCTTCTACAAGATCGAGCGCATCACGGCCGAAGGTTTCATACCGCCAGCCCTCCAGCATCGCGAGGTTCTTGCGCACGCCAGCGGCCAGCATCTCCAGTTCATCACTGCGAGCCAGGAGCCGTGAGGCGACGTCGATCTCGCGTGCGCGAATCTTGAGGAGCAGCTTGAGTAAGTCGGCCACCAGCGATCCCTCCTTGCCCAGCGGCGCTCCCCTGGGAGCACGAGGCGGCATCTCCTCGTCTGGCAAAGGTACCGCATTGGCGAGTGTCTGCATCAGGCGCCTGCCGATCTCGTTGTCCTTCCAACCCTGTGAAAGACCGCGCACCTTAGCGAGGTCGGCCTGGGTTTTGGGCGGATGGCTGGCGATATCTGCCAGAGTTTCATCCCGAACAATACGGCCACGGGGGATGTTCTTGTCGCGAGCCTCATGCTCGCGCCAGGCGGCGAGAGCCTTGAGCCGCCCGAGCACCGCGGCGTTGCGTCCCGCAGCCTTGATCCGCTTCCAAGCGACGTCGGCATCGTTCCGGTAATTCTCCGGATCGGCGAGTTTTTCCATTTCCTGATCCAGCCACTGACCTCGGCTCGTCTTCATCAGGCGGCCGAGCAGTCTGGGAAAGATCTTCGCGAGGTGCGTGACGTCGCCAATGGCGTACTCGATCTGACGTTCGGTGAGGGGCCGACGCGACCAGTCCGTGAACCGCGCGCCCTTGTCGATGGTGAGGCCAAGCCACGATTCGACGAGGTTGGAATATCCGATCTGCTCGGACTGGCTGACCGCCATCATCGCGATCTGCGTGTCGAAGATCGGGTGCGGCGTGCGCTTCGTAATGTTGTAGATGATCTCCACGTCCTGACCTCCGGCGTGGAATACCTTCAGGACGTCTTCGTTGTCGGTCAGCAAATCCATCAGTGGCGACATGTCGAGTCCGGGCGCCATCGGGTCGATCGCGGCGGCTTCCTTGTCGTTCGCGATCTGCACCAGGCACAACTCTGGCCAGTAGGTGTTCTCGCGCATAAATTCGGTGTCGACCGCAACAAAGTCGGATTGAGCGAGGCGGGCGCAGAGCGCGGCAAGATCTTCGCTATCGGTGATCAGCGGGTGAATATGCATGGTCGGGGCGCGTTACGCCGTTCGCCATCTGCAATCAACGTTGCTGACGCGCCATTCGATCGAAGGCACGCTTGCGACGGCTGGAAATCCCCTCGTCAGTCGACTAGGGGCGACGGCTTGCCATTCCGATGATCGAAGAAGCCATCAAGCCATGACCCATCCCTATCGTTCCCACACCTGCGGCGCCCTGACGGCTGCCGAAGTCGGTCAGCCGGTCCGTCTGTCGGGCTGGGTCCACCGCAAGCGCGATCATGGTGGCGTGCTCTTCGTCGATTTGCGCGATCACTATGGCATCACTCAGGTGGTCGCCGATACCGACAGCCCCGCCTTGCCGATGCTGGAAGCGCTGCGTCTGGAAAGCGTCGTCACCATCGATGGCGGCGTGAAGGCGCGCAATGCGGCCACGGTCAACCCGAATCTCGGGACTGGCGAGATCGAGGTGTTCGCGCGGTCCGCAGCCGTGCTGGGCCGGGCCGAGGAACTGCCGATGCCCGTGGCGGGTGAGCAGGACTATCCTGAAGACATTCGCCTGCGGTACCGCTTCCTCGACCTCCGCCGCGAGACGCTTCACGCGAATATCGTCAAGCGCACGAAGATCATCTCGGACATGCGTCGGCGCATGGAAGGCGCAGGGTTCACCGAATATTCGACGCCGATCCTCACCGCATCAAGCCCGGAAGGCGCCCGCGACTTTCTGGTGCCGAGCCGTATTCATGCCGGCAAGTTCTATGCGCTCCCGCAGGCGCCGCAGCAGTACAAGCAGTTGCTGATGGTGGCCGGCTTCGACCGCTACTTCCAGATCGCGCCTTGCTTCCGCGACGAGGACCCGCGCGCTGACCGCCTGCCGGGCGAGTTCTATCAGCTCGACCTGGAAATGAGCTTCGTCACCCAGGAGGAAGTCTGGGAAACGATGGAGCCGGTCGTCGGCGGGATCTTCGAGTCCTTCGCAGAGGGCAAGCCGGTTACCCCGATCGGCTCGTTCCCGCGCATCCCTTACGCGCAGGCAATGCTGGATTACGGCAGCGACAAGCCGGATCTGCGCAATCCGCTGATCATTCGCGACGTCTCGGAAGAATTCCGCCAGTCCGGCTTCGGCCTGTTCGAGAAGATCGTGGGCGGCGGCGGCGTGGTGCGCGCCATTCCTGCGCCGGGCACGGCTGAAAAGAGCCGCAAATTCTTTGACGAGATGAACGATTGGGCGCGCTCCGAAGGGCATGCCGGCCTGGGCTATGTTACTCGCAAGGGTGGCGAGTTCGGCGGGCCCATCGCCAAGAACCACGGTCCTGAGAAGATGGCCGCGCTCTATGACGCACTTGGCCTGGGCCCTGATGACGGCTTGTTCTTTGCCGCAGGCAAGGAAGAGCAGGCAGCCAAGCTCGCCGGTCTGGCGCGCACGCGCGTCGCCGAGCAGCTGGACCTGATCGACAAGGATCGGTTCGAACTCGCTTGGATCGTCGACTTCCCGTTCTACGAGTGGGACGAGGACGAGAAGCGCGTCGACTTCGCGCACAACCCGTTCTCGATGCCGCAAGGCGGGATGGAAGCGCTTGAGAGCGGCGAGCCGCTGAAGATCAAGGCGTTCCAGTACGATCTCGTCTGCAATGGCTATGAGATCGCTTCAGGTTCGATCCGTAACCAGAGCCCTGAGCTGATGGTCAAGGCGTTCGAGTTGGTCGGCTTGTCCAAGTCCGACGTGGAGGATCGCTTTGGTGGCCTTTACCGCGCCTTCCAGTACGGCGCGCCGCCGCACGGCGGCATGGCAGCCGGCGTCGATCGCATCGTGATGCTGCTTTGTGGCGCGCAGAACCTGCGGGAGATTACGCTGTTCCCGATGAACCAGCGCGCAGAGGACTTGCTCATGAGCGCGCCGTCGCCGGCCGAGGCAAGGCAGCTTCGGGAGCTGCACTTGCGCGTCGTCGAGCCGGTAAAGCCGGCCGCCGTCGGCGCGAACAAGCTGGTCGCGCCGGACGCGGGATGAGGCGACCTGCCGTGGCGGAATGGGCTACCGGCGGCGAAGGCGGATTGTTAGGCCGCCGTCTCCTGTGAGCGTCTGCTGCTGCCCCTCTTGAAGAGCGAGGATTTGTGTAATGGAAACGGAGCGGCTGCCCATTCGCGCGGGGCAGCCTGCGCCGCTTCCCGGCCGCTCCCAGGTGACGCGCACGTTTAGTGCGCCCGTCGCGGGAAAGCGTGACATCGGCGACAGGTTGATCGAAACCACCGATCGTTCGTGAACCTCGCCGTAGATTTCCGGGCTCATACAATTCAGCGGTGCTGCGTTTTGCTGTTGCTGCGAGAAGGTGGCGCCCATGCGTTCTGAAACCCGCATCTGTCCGGACCACAGAAGCTCCGCGTCACTGCGGAGCTCGACATCGTACGTCATGGTTTGCGACACCGGCCTGGTTGGGTGCCGTTGGACGGTGGATTGTGACGGCGCGAGCGGAAGCGGAGGGGCAACGGTCGCAGCAAAAGCCAGCAAGATCGACATCCGCGCATTCCTTTCAGTTCGTCATCTGGATTTATGACCCACATCTTGGACTGCGCAGTTGCCAATCAGGGATAATATGGGGTGAACGTGGGCCTCCGATGATGCATGAGTGGGGGCGATGTGTGCACATGCAAGCAGTCGGTGCACCGAACCTCGCTGCAAGGCTTGCCAGCACGCCGCCTGCACATTAGGGCGGCTGGCGAAGATTTCATCCTCGTTTCAGAAGGGGTCACTAAATGAGCGATACCGCCGATCGTGTTAAGAAGATCGTGGTGGAACACCTTGGGGTCGAAGCCGACAAGGTCACTGACGAGGCCAGCTTCATCGACGATCTGGGCGCGGACAGCCTCGACATCGTCGAGCTGGTGATGGCCTTCGAAGAGGAATTCGGCGTCGAGATCCCCGACGATGCGGCTGAGAAGATCAGCACCGTCTCGGATGCGATCAAGTACATCGAAGAGAACAAGGGCTAATCGGGCCCGCCTGATTCCCGGCCGGTCAAACGGTGCTGCCGTGAAGCGGCAGCAGGGAACATACTACCGGCAGGCTCGGCTCCGAGAGGGGTTGGGCCTGTTGCGTTTGTTGCGGAGAGTTGCATGCGTCGCGTTGTCGTAACCGGTCTTGGTCTCGTCACTCCCTTGGGCAGTGAAGTCGAGACCGTGTGGGCTAATCTTCTGGCCGGTAAATCCGGCGCTGGACCGATTACCCATTTCGACGCCTCCGACCAGAAATGCCGCATCGCGTGCGAGGTAAAGCCCGCCGATCACGAGTATGGCTTCGACCCCAACAAGCGCGTCGACCATAAGGTGCAGCGCCAGGTCGATCCGTTCATCGTTTACGGCATCGATGCCGCCGGGCAGGCCATTGAGGATGCCGGCCTCACCGACATGAGCGAAGAAATGCGTCTGATGGCAGGCTGCTCGATCGGCTCGGGCATCGGCGGACTGCCGGGAATCGAAAGCGAATCCCTGGTGCTTGCCAACAAGGGGCCGAGCCGTGTCAGCCCGCACTTTGTGCACGGCCGCCTCATCAACCTCATCTCCGGCCAAGTGTCCATCAAGTACGGTCTGATGGGCCCGAATCACGCGGTGGTGACGGCTTGCTCGACCGGCGCCCACTCGATCGGCGATGCTGCGCGCATGATCAAGGATGGCGACGCCAACATCATGCTTGCCGGTGGTGCCGAGGGCACGATCTGCCCGATCGGCATTGCCGGCTTCGCGCAGGCGCGCGCCCTCTCGACCAACTTCAACGACGACCCCACCCGCGCCAGCCGCCCCTACGACGTCGACCGCGACGGCTTCGTGATGGGTGAGGGCGCTGGGGTGGTGGTGCTCGAGGAATACGAGCACGCCAAGGCGCGCGGGGCGAAGATCTATGCCGAAGTGATCGGCTATGGACTTTCCGGTGACGCTTATCACGTCACCGCGCCGCATCCTGAGGGTTCGGGCGCTTATCGCTCGATGGCCATGGCGCTCAAGAAGGCTGGCCTGACGCCTGATGATATCGACTATATCAACGCGCACGGCACTTCGACCCCGCTCGGCGACGAGCTGGAACTCGGCGCCGTGAGGCGCCTGTTCGGCGACGCGATCTCTCAGGTGTCGATGAGCTCTACCAAGTCGGCGATCGGTCACTTGCTGGGCGGTGCCGGCGCGGTCGAATCGATCTTCTGCATTCTTGCCATGCGCGATCAGATCGTGCCGCCCACACTGAACCTCGACAATCCCAGCGAAAGCTGCCTCGGTGTGGACCTGGTGCCCTACAAGGCCAAGAAGCGCGAAGTGCGCGCGGTGCTGAACAACAGCTTCGGGTTCGGCGGCACCAACGCCAGCCTTGTCATGCGCAGGGTCGACTAAGCTGTCGGCAATGCTCTCCCGCCGCGGCTGCGCTCTGGCGGCGGTTCTCGCTGCCGTGTTCGCCGTCGCGGTGGGCGTGTTTCTGGCGGGCTGGTACGGCTCCGGCCCGCTGGAGGAGGACGGCACCTTCATTGTCTCCAACGGTGCGAGCCTCACCGCCGTCGCGCAGCGGCTGGAGGAGAAGGGCGTCGTCTCTTCGGCGAGCGGCTTTACCTTGCGGGCACGCGTGCTCGGAGGTGGGCGCGACATCAAGGCCGGCGAGTTCGCGATTCCCGCGCACGCCAGCCCTTCTCAAGTGCTGGAGATCATCACCAGCGACGACGTAATTAGGCGCTTCGTCACGATCCCCGAGGGCATGCCCTCGATCATGGTCTACGAGCGCCTGATGGCGCAGGACCATCTGACCGGAGAGATCGCCGTGCCTGACGAGGGCTCGGTCCTGCCTGACAGCTACGCTTTCGAACGCGGCGAACCGCGTGAGGCCGTGCTGCGCCGGATGCAGGCGGCGATGAGCCGCACGCTGGCAGAGCTGTGGGCGAACCGCGATCCCAACCTGGTCGTAAAGACGCCAGAGGAGGCCCTGACGCTGGCTTCAGTGGTGGAAAAGGAGACCGGCAAGCCATCGGAGCGACAGATGGTGGCGGGTCTCTATTCGAACCGGCTGAAGCAAGGGATGATGCTGCAGGCCGACCCGACGATCATCTATCCGATCACACGGGGCAAGCCGCTGGGCCGCCGCATCCGCCAGTCGGAGATTCAGGCGGTGAACGACTACAACACCTACTCGATGGTTGGCTTGCCCAAGCATCCCATCACCAATCCGGGGCGCGAGTCGATCGCGGCTGTGCTTCATCCAGCGAAGACGGAAGCCCTCTACATGGTGGCTGATGGCACCGGCGGTCACGCCTTCGCAAACACGCTGGCGGAGCACAACAGCAACGTCGCCAAGTGGTTCGCCATCCGGCGGGAACGCGGCGAACTCTGACGGTTAGTCCTGCTCCGGTTCCACTTTGTTGGCGCCGGCAAAGCTTTCAACGCGCTCTGACACTGGTTAGATGGGGCTCAAAGGAGTCGCCTGTCTCATGAAAACCCGTGCTGCCGTTGCTTTCGAACCCAAGAAGCCGCTCGAGATCGTCGAGGTAGACCTTCAAGGCCCGAAGGCTGGCGAAGTGCTTGTCGAGATCATGGCGACCGGCATTTGCCACACCGATGCCTACACGCTCGACGGGCTGGACTCCGAAGGGATCTTTCCGTCGATCCTCGGCCATGAGGGTGCCGGAGTCGTGCGCGAAGTGGGGCAAGGCGTCACCAGCGTGAAGCCCGGCGATCACGTGATCCCGCTCTACACCCCCGAATGCCGCCAGTGCAAAGCCTGCTTGTCTGGCAAGACGAACCTGTGCACCGCGATCCGCGCTACGCAAGGGCAGGGCTTGATGCCGGACGGCACCAGCCGCTTCTCGTACAAGGGACAGCCGATTTTCCACTACATGGGCTGCTCGACCTTCTCGAACTTCACGGTTCTGCCCGAAATCGCCGTCGCGAGGATCCGCGAGGACGCCCCGTTCCAGACCTCGTGCTACATCGGCTGCGGCGTGACCACAGGTGTCGGCGCGGTGGTGAACACTGCCAAGGTCAGCCCCGGCGACAATGTCGTGGTGTTCGGGCTCGGCGGGATCGGCCTGAACGTGATCCAGGGCGCCAAGATGGCGGGGGCGGACCGCATCGTCGGCGTCGACATCAATCCGGAGAAGGCGGAGTGGGGCAAGCGGTTTGGCATGACCGACTTCGTCAATCCCAGGGACGTCGGCAACGTCGTGGAGACGCTGGTGAACATGCTGGATGGCGGGGCGGACTACTCGTTCGACTGCACCGGGAACACAGAAGTCATGCGTCAGGCGCTGGAATGCTGCCATCGCGGCTGGGGTACCTCGATCATCATCGGCGTTGCCGAAGCCGGCAAGGAGATCAGCACGCGTCCGTTCCAGCTCGTCACGGGGCGCAACTGGCGGGGCACCGCGTTCGGCGGCGCGAAAGGCCGTACCGACGTGCCCAAGATCGTCGACTGGTACATGAACGGCAAGATCGAGATCGACCCGATGATCACTCATGTCTTGTCGCTCGAAGAGATCAACAAGGGTTTCCACCTGATGCATGCAGGCGAAAGCATCCGCTCGGTCGTGGTCTATTGATGGAGAAGGTCTCCACCAATCGCAGCCATGGCGGAGAGCAGGGCGTCTATCGCCATCGCTCGACCGAGACCGGGACGGAGATGACGTTCTCGGTCTTTGTGCCCGACCATGCGCCCGGCACGAAGCTGCCGGTGCTGTGGTACCTCTCCGGCCTGACCTGCACGCACGCGAACGCGACGGAGAAAGGCGAATATCGCGCAGCCTGCGCCGAGCACGGCATCATCTTCCTCGCACCCGACACCAGCCCTCGCGGCGCGGATGTGCCGGATGCGGAGGGGTGGGATTTCGGCCAGGGCGCTGGCTTCTACGTCGATGCAACGCAGGCGCCCTGGGCCGCCAATTTCCGCATGCGATCCTATATCGAGAGCGAGTTGCCGGAGCTTATTGCAGCCGAATTCCCTATCGACTCTGAGCGGCAGGGGATCACCGGGCACTCCATGGGCGGCCATGGTGCGCTGACGATCAGCTTGCGCAATCCCGGCCGCTTTCGCTCCACGAGCGCCTTCGCACCGATCGTCAGCCCGCTGGCATGTTCCTGGGGTGAGAAGGCCCTTGGCGGTTACCTGGGGCCGGACCGGGCCGCCTGGCGTGAATACGATGCCTGTGCGTTGATCGAGAACGGTGCGCGCTTGCCAGATCTGCTGGTGGATCAAGGCGGTGCGGACGGGTTCCTTGAGGAGCAGCTGAAGACAGACCTCTTGCGCGCCGCTTGTGACCGCGCGGGGCAAACCGCGACGATCCGTATGCAGGCCGGCTACGACCATTCCTATTACTTCATCTCCACCTTCATGGCTGAACACGTGGCGTGGCACGCCGAGCGCCTGACAGGTTGAGCTGAACTAAGGCTGGTATTTCGCAGGGTTCCGAGGGTCGATGATGGCCCGTTGAGGTTGCCTGAGGGCCACCTCTGCCTCAGGCGATCTGGCAAATGCGTCGAAGTTCCTCCTCAGCCGCCACGCGACCGGCTTTTCCTTACCGGCGATAGTCGTGCGAAACATGACCCGACCCTCGTCGGTGTACGGAACGATCCGGTGCATCATCCCTTCATTGTCGAGCAGGTGATCCTTGTTCACCCGGATGATGCCGCCGATTTGCGGCTTGGCGGGTTCGACGGTCAGGCTCATCTCCGGTTCTCCATTTGTGTTTTGCTGTGCAGGTGTGCAGTGCTCTTTCGTCTGCTGGCGATGCGAGCGATGTCGAAGAGCCAGAAGGGGCAAGCGGGAACCCTTCCTGTGCCCAGGCTTTGCCCCCGCAAGGGCCAGCTTGCACGGAGGACACCATGAGCGACACGAACATGAGGGCTGGCTATCGCGGACCCGCCGGCGGCTGGGGGTCACTGAAGGGCATCGCCAAGACGGAAATGAACGGACGGTCGCGACCTTCTGCGCTTGCCACCCTCGCGGTTCAGAACAAGCCGGGAGGCTATATGTGTTCGTCGTGCGCCTGGGCCAAACCTCCGGTTGCGCATGTCGCCGAGTTCTGTGAAAATGGTGCGAAGGCGACGCTGTGGGATCTCACCAGTGAGCGCTGCACACCTGAGTTCATCAGTCGCCGCACAGTGACGGAACTGCGCGCCTTGGGCGACTACCAGCTTGAAATGGCGGGCAGGATCACGGAGCCGATGCGCTACGACGCTGCCAGCGACCGGTACGTCCGCACCAGCTGGGAAGAGGCATTCTCCGCTATCGCTGCGAAGCTTCAACAGCTCGAACCAAAGTCCGTGACGTTCTACACGAGCGGCAAGGCGGCTCTGGAAGCGAGCTATCTCTATGCGCTGTTTGCCAGAATGTACGGTAACAACAATCTGCCGGACAGCTCGAACATGTGTCACGAGACGACATCGGTCGGTCTCAAGAAGGTTATCGGCTCGCCCGTGGGCACCTGCACGCTTGAAGATCTCGAGCATTGCGACGCCATCTTCTATTTCGGGCAGAATCCCGGCACGAATAGCCCGCGCATCCTTCACCCGCTAAAGCGGGCAGTGGAGCGCGGCTGCAAAATAATCGTGTTCAATCCGCTGCGTGAGAAGGGCTTGCTGGAGTTCGCGGACCCGCAAAATCCGGTTCAGATGACGGTAGGCAAACCCACGCCGCTAGCTGCTCAGTATCATCAGGTGAGACCGGGCGGCGACATCGCGGCGATCATGGGCTTGTGCAAGCGCGTGCTGGAACGCGATGCGCGGACAAGGGCGGCTGGCACGAAGCGCATCCTCGACACTGCATTCATCGAGCAGCACACGCACGACTTCGATGCCTTCATGAGCAAGGTGGAGGCGACAAGCTGGGACGAGATCGAGGCTGCGTCGGGCCTGAGCCGCGACGCGGTCGAGTCCGCCGCTGACGTCTATTGTGAATCGCAGAAGGTCATCGGCATCTACGGGATGGGCCTTACCCAGCATGTCCATGGCAGCCAGTCGATCGGCCTGCTCGTCAACCTGCTGCTGATGCGCGGGAACATCGGTAAGCAAGGCGCCGGCTGCACGCCGATCCGCGGGCACTCCAACGTGCAGGGCCAGCGCACAGTCGGGATCACCGAGAAGACCAGCCTTGCTCCAATGGACAAGTACCGCGAGCTATTCGGCTTTGAACCGCCCCAAGAGGACGGGCACACCACGGTCGAGTTTCTCGAGGCGCTGCTTGACGGCAGCAACAAGGCCTTCGTCGGTTTGGGAGGCAACCTCGCCAAGGCCGTGCCCGATCATGAGCGCGTGCATGATGCCTGGAGCAAGATGGAACTGACGGTTCATATCGCCACCAAGCTGAATTCCACGCACATGATGCCCGGCAAGAAGAGTTGGATCCTTCCGTGCCTCGTCCGGTCTGAGGACGACACCCAGGCGGGAGGCCCCCAACAAGTCTCTATCGAGGACAGCTTCAGCTGCATTTACGGCTCGATCGGCCGGAGAACGCCTGCCAGCCCGCACTTGTTGTCCGAAACCGCGATCGTTGCCCGAATGGCAAAGGCGACGCTCCCGACGAACCCGCTGTGGAAGTGGGACGACTGGGCTGGCGACTACTCCCTCATCCGCGATCTCATCGCCCGGACTTTTCCTGAGCAGTTCTATGACATGAACGTCCGAATGAACCTGCCAGGCGGCTTCTACCGCGGTAACGCCGCGCACGAGCGGATTTGGAAGACTGAGTCGGGGAAGGCTGAGTTCACGATACCTACCGTGCTCAATGCCTGTGGCGTGGGCAACGCCGAGGGGCACTATCACCTCGTCACGCTGCGTTCGAATGACCAGTTCAACACCACGATCTACGGTCACGATGATCGTCTGCGGGGGCTCAAGGGCAGCCGCATGATCGTCCTGATGAGCCCGGCCGAGATCGCTCGCGCCGGTTTGAAGGCGGGCGACAAGGTTACCTTGGTGGGAGATGCAGGCGACGACGTTCGCCGCGAGGTCTCTGGCCTGGAAGTTACGCCGTATGATTTGCCGGACGGCACCCTCGTGGGCTACTTTCCCGAGCTCAATCCGCTGGTGCCGTTGTGGTACCATGACAAGGCATCAAAGACGCCCGCAGCCAAAGGGGTGCCGGTGCGGATCGAGACTGCCTGACGTTGCCATGGCGGCACGCAAAAGCGCCGCCGGGCTACTCCTCACGCCACTCGGGATCATCTTCAGGGTGATGATGCCACCCGTGCACCTCAATGATGTACGAGGCGACGGGACGGCCGGCAGCATTGCGCGACGGCCGGAAGCGGAAGCGCTCGGTGATGAGCTGACATGTCTTCGCGTCCAGCGCGGGCATGCCGCTGGAACGGACCACTCGGCAGTCGCTGACGCGGCCGTTCACATTCACTCGGTACGTCAGTTCTAGCTCGCCGCCTTGTTTCGCTGCGCGCAGTTCGGGCGGTAAATCGGACCACCGCAGTCGTCCCTTGATCTGCACGGGCCGGGTGATGGCATCGCCGGCACCCTTGCCGGTGCCATTCCCGCCTCCGCCGCCGCCTGTGCCGTTGCCCCTGCCGTCGGAGCCCTGGCCGGGACCGATTCGATCCGAAGCTCCCGTGTTGGATGCGTTCCCCGTCGCAGGGACCGGCGCTGCGATGATGGGCGGCGGCTGAACGATGGGCGGCAGCACCGGCGCAAACACTGCGCTTGCCTGATTGCGCAGATTTGGGGGGGAGGGCTCTTTCCTCATGCGTTGCGCCTCTGCCTTGTCCGCTTTGTGAGCCGGTTTCGTGGGAGAGGGGGTAGGGCTTGGCTGCGGTTGCGGTGCTTCCTCCTGCATCGGTGTGAGGGAGACCAGAGTCTCATGCGCCTCTCGTATAGGCGGCGCACCGGACGAGAGGCCCAGCACGAGCGCTGCCCCTCCCAGGCCGACAAGGCCGAGGGAGGCAAGTGCAGATGCGGTCCGCTGCCGGGGGGAGGTTGCGTACAAAGGCGATCCTAAGGTGCTTGGCCAGGTTGCTCCACTGGTACTGAATGAACAGAGCAGGCGGAGGAAGGATGCGGCGCTGTTAGAGCATAGCCAGGAGGGAAGAGTTCGGAGCCAGATCGGCCAATGCTCCTAGGGTAGTCTTCGGCCGTTGGGCCTCCCCGGCTGACATAACGTTGCCGCGCAAAAGGCGAGCGCGGAACTAAAGAATGATGGATCCGTTTAATAGAAAGATTCCCATCTGGAGTTTGGACGCATGACACTTATTCTTATTCTTCTCGTTGGCGGCGTTATTGGTTGGCTGGCCAGCATCCTCATGCGCACGGATGCGCAGCAGGGGATTTTCCTGAATATCGTCGTAGGCGTGATCGGTGCTTTGATCGCCGGCGTGATCATCACCCCGCTGATTGGCGGTGCTCCCATCACCAGCGGGTCGTTCGATATCATGTCGCTGTTTGCGTCGTTCCTTGGCGCCGTAGTCCTGCTTGCAATCGTGAACTTGTTTCGTCGTGGGTCGATCCGCTAAGGGTCAGCACTCGCAGTTCGCTATTTGAACACGAAAAGGAGTTTATCTGATGAAGCTGATCACCATGCCTCGACTGGCTGTTCTAGCTATCGCTAGCGCGTCTTTCAGCCTGACTGCCTGCAACAATGCGGCGGAAGAGCCCGCTGAGGTGGCTGCCGAGCAGATCGAAGAGTCGTCCGATGCAGCGGCCGATCGGCTTGAGAATGCCTCCGATGAGATCGGTGGAGTTCGGGAAGACGTTCTGGAAGACCGCGCCGAGGCTATCCGCGAGAGCGGCGAAGCCAAGGCGGATGCGATCGAAGAGCGTGCGGAAGTCCACGAAGGTCTGTAAGGCTTAGTTTCGCTGGCCTAAGTCAGCGGTCACGCAGAGGGGACGGCGATCTGACGCCGTCCCCTTTTTGCATGAAAAAACGGGCTAAGAGCGTCCGATTGTGAACTGAAGCTTGAATTGCTATCGCGAAACTCAACATACCGGACAAGCCGCACCCCGGCTTGGTCCTCGCAAGCGCGGGGACTGCGCGCCGCCTGATTTGCCAACCACAACAGGAAAGATGCCCATGACCATTCCCCTGATGCCGCTACCATACTCCCATGAAGCGCTTGAGCCGCACATCTCGCGCACGACGCTTGAGACTCATCATGGCGCCCACCACAAGACCTACGTGGACAAGCTGAATGCAGCCATCGAAGGCACTGAGGAGGCGAACAAGCCGCTAGAAGAGATCGTACGCACGTCCAGCGGGCCCAAGTTCAACAACTCGGCACAGACTTGGAATCATGGCTTTTACTGGCACTCCCTGAGCCCTGAAAAGACCCAGCCCAGCGAGAGCCTTGCCGCTGCGATCACCACCGACTTCGGCTCGATGGATGCTCTTCTTGAGGCGCTCAGCAACGAAGCGATCAACCACTTCTCGAACGGTTGGGCGTGGCTGGTCGTGAAGGGCGGCAAGCTGGCCGTAATCTCCACGCATGATGCGAACACCGGCCTCCTGGAGAGCGATAATCCGCTCCTCACCGTCGACGTTTGGGAACACGCCTACTACATCGACCAGAAGAACAAGCGTCCCGCTTATGTGAAGGCGGTGCTCGAAAACATCATCAACTGGAAGTTCGCATCCGACAACTTCGATCGCGGCACGCCTTGGGTGTACCCGGTCTGATCAGAACCTCGGAGATTTCCTGAGAGGCACAAGGGCTCCCGCAACACATGATGCGGGATCCCTCAATTTTGTCAGGGACTCATCATTGGCCGTGACGTCCGGTCTGCACGACTCGACCGGTCGGTCAGCCGGTCTCGCGCCTATGGGCGGAAGAACTTTCGGTGCCGGATCGGGTCAGGCCGGCGCCACTGCGGATCGCAGCCTTGCGTCTGGCAAGTGCCTGCGGATCGGGCTCGGCATTGAGTATCCGATTAAGCTCGGCACGAGCGCGGGCGACTCGACTTTTCATGGTGCCGACAGCGCAGTCGGCGATTTCCGCCGCTTCTTCGTAAGTGAAACCGCCAGCGCCTACCAACATCACCGCCTCGCGCCGCTCGGGAGCGAGCTGTAGGAGGGCGGCTTCCATGTCAGACAAGTGCAGGCCGCCCTCCTGATCGGCGTCCATCACAAGCATTCGCTCTACGGCGCCATCATCAAGGTCAGTTTGCCGGCGGTTGCGACGCAGTTCGCTCAGGTAGTGATTGCGCAAGATCGCAAACGTCCAAGCGCGCATGTTGGTGCCCGGCGTATAGCGCTCGCGTGCGGTCCACGCCTTGATCGCCGTCTCTTGGGCGAGATCATCGGCATAGTCGGGTCGACCTGAAAGCCCGCGCGCGAACGCGCGCAAGTGCGGAAGTGTGCCGAGGAGCTCTTTGCGGAATTCTTCGTCTGCCTGATGGCCGCTGGCTGACTCAGCCGTCATCACTCTCGTCCAGCTTCTTCAGCAGATCATCGAAGCTGTCCGGCAGAGGCTCATCGACAACGGAGTTGTACAGATTTCTCAGCCCGGCGGCCCAGCCCGGTTCCCCGTCCTTGCGGGTCAACGGGGGCAGACCGGGGCGTGACCCGGACCTCCCTTGTCCATTAGGGTGAGACAACACGAACTCCCTTTCAAGCAGATGTGTGCATGTGGCATGGCTGAACGGTCAAGCTTCTTCGCCGGAAATGGCGTCTAGGAATGGAACATTTGATCTTTGCCATGGTTCCCCTCTGAACGAAGACATGTCAGACGCCGCCTGTCCCGTGCGGCATATGCAAAGCCGGGGTCTTGCGGAGTTTTATGAGGAACGGTTTCCGGCGTGGTTGATGATACTCTGCTCGAGCGGGTGGAGAAGCAGGCTTGGTTCCACCGCTATCCTCGCGGGTGGCCGTTTCTGCTCTTCATCATTGCCAGCATCGGCACGGCCGTGAGCGTCATGGCCATCGAGCGATCGGAGCGGGAGCGCCGTGACGTTGAACTCGATCGTAACCTGACCGAGATCGCCTCAGCGCTGCAACGTCGTGTGACCGAGAACATCGCCTTGTTGCGAGCAGCGTCAGCGCTTTTCTCGACGCAGGAAGAAGTGACTCCAGAGCAGTTTGCGGAGTTCTCTTCAGACCTTCAGGCAAGTGGCAACCTGTACGGTTCGCTTGGCATGGGGTGGGCGCCCTTGGTTCGAAACTCCGAAGTTGCCGCTTTCGAGCAAAGCAGGCGGGAGGCAGGAAACACCAGCTACGCCATCTTCCCTGCGCCACCCAATGGGGGCAGCCAAGCGGCAGATCGAGCGTACTCCGTGCCGATCACGTACATCGAGCCGATGACGCGGATCAACGAGCGCGCTTTGGGCTACGATATGTATGTAGACCCGGTTCGCCGGAAGGCGATCAACGCGGCCATGGATACAGGGAAGCCGATTGCTACTGGTAAGGTCCAACTTGTGCAGGATCGTGGCAGGCCCAACTCGATCGGGTTCCTGATCTACATGCCTGTGATGGACACCAAACGGCGCTCGGTGGTCAAAGGCTTTGTATATAGCCCCTTTCGCGCGGATGACTTTCTTGCTTCCGCAGCCGAACTTTTCCGCAACGACGATATCGAGGTGAAGGTGTACGATCAGTCGGTCGCACCGGGAAACCTCATTGCACGGCGGCGGGCGCCGGGAACGACCGGCGCCGCTGTGGAACGGCGGATAGACGTGGGCGCCCACTCGTGGGTGATACGCGTGAGCGACAAAAAGTCCGGGCGGCTATCCACCGCGGCGCGTCTGACGCTGTTTTTCGGCGTGATCACTTCGCTCATGCTGATGGCGATCGGCCGGTTGATAACCAAGCGTGCGGCGGAGGATCGGCGCGTGCTGGAATGGCTGAGCCGGCAGTCGTCCATCCGCAACTCACTGACCCGGGAACTCAACCACCGCGTGAAGAATACGCTGGCCAACGTACTCTCCATTGCCGCTTTGACGCGGCGGCGCTCTACCGATCTCGACGATTTCACTGAAAGTCTGACGGCCCGGATCAGGGCGTTATCGGCCACCCATGACCTGCTTTCCCAATCGGATTGGAGCAATGCCCCGCTGGGGGATATCGTTCGGTCTGAACTGGCGCCCTACATGGAAGGCAACGAAAGCCACGTTGAGATTGCGGGACCCGAGATCAAGCTGGCGCCGAATGACGCGATGTCACTGGGCTTGGCCATTCACGAGCTCGCCACCAATGCCGCCAAATACGGCGCACTTAGCAGTGAGACAGGGCGGATCCACGTGACCTGGTCGCTGGTTGGCGGGGAGTGTGCGGAGATTCACTGGCGCGAGGAAGGGGGGCCGCTGGTGCGTGAGCCGAACAAGCGGGGCTTTGGCCGCGACCTGATCGAGAAGATCGTAGCTCACGAACTGCGGTCGGACGTCGACCTGCAGTTCCTGCCTGCGGGAGTGGAGTGCCGGCTCAAGGTGCCCGTGCGGGTCACGCGCGAGTTCGCGTTGCGTCACGGCAGCCGATCGAGTTGAGGGAAGGGGGCGGCGGTCAATTGGCCGCAGCAATTTAGGCAAAGCCGGACAAGGATCTGCCTTGAGGCCGCCAGCTGGCTGTTCAAGGGGCGGCGCCAGTCCGAGACTGGCGCACTTCAATCCAGGAGCGCCATTCAGGACTGGCGCTCCCTGCATCAGTTCAGCGGGCGGCTCGACCCGAAGAACAGCGCCTGGCTGATCGCCGCGCGAACAGTGGCTTCCTGGAACGGCTTGGTCACCAGATATGTCGGCTCAGGGCGCTCCCCGGTCAGCAGACGCTCTGGGTAGGCGGTGATGAAGATCACAGGCACATCGCCGAACTTCAGCAGGTCCTCGACCGCATCGATACCAGAGCTGCCGTCCGCGAGTTGAATGTCGGCAAGCACCAGGCCGGCCGGATGCTTGCTGAAGATCTCCAGAGCCTGGGTTCGTGTAGCTGCGGTTCCAACCACGTTGTGGCCGAGTTCCGAGACCAGCCCTTCCAATTGCATGGAGATGAGCGGCTCATCCTCGATGATCAGCACATCGGTCGTGCTCTCGCTTTCGATCTCCTCGATCGCCTGGCGCACGAGCGTATCGACCTCGGGCACGCCGACACCGAGAATGTCTGCCGTGTCCTCTCGCGAGAATTCTTCCACAGTTGTGAGAAGAAGCGCTTGCCGATGGGTTGGCGCGATCGTTGCGAGGCGCGTCTGCGCAGCCTGCTCGTGCAGCCCCACCGACGCGTCTCCCACTGGCCCATCCACGTGAGACGTTGTCCAGATGCGTGTGAAGGCACCGTACAAAGCGGCGCGACTACGGGAGATATCGGATCGCAGGCCTTGGTCGGCGAGCGCCGCTTCCAGCGTAGCGCGGACGTAGGCGTCACCGGAATGCTGGGACCCGGTCAGCGCGCGCGCATAGCGGCGAAGGTAGGGAAGTTGGACGCTGATCTGGTCGGAGACAGACATGCTCATTCCTCGAGATGGTTGGCGCGGTTTAGCGTTCGAAGAGAACCGGTTCGGCAGCCAAGCCCCAGACCTAGCACGGTAAGGGTGCGTGACAAGCCGGTTTGGCTGCTTCGAGCTCGCGGCGGGTTCAAAGGCGGGTGTAGACGAGTTTCTCGCGTCCATATCGCGCAAGGACAATGGAGGACAGACAAGGGTGCGACAAAATTTTTCGAGATCGCGACCGATTCTGCATCTTCAGGGGAACCCTTTTTCGCCCGACGTGTTCAACTGGTATCACCACTGGCCCTCCCACCCCCCCCCCCGCAACCGGTGGTGATCCGATCCCGAGGCCCTCGTCCAAACCGGACGGGGGCCTCAATTCGTTCAGAAGGGCTTTGTTCCCGATTCTCAGCGCCGCCTTTCGCATCGTGCTGCGCAGTTCACGATTTTTTTATGCTGGTGTGCCGCAGAATTCCAAGGTTCTCCTCATCTGAAGGGGTGTGACCTCCAGATCACGGGAACCAATTGTCCGGCAGTTACGTTCAGAACTCGACAGAAGCACAATGGAGGGAAGCATATGACGGTAGCAACCGACGTTCAGGTTGAGCCCGCTAAGTCGCTCAGCGACCGGGATTTCAAGCGCGCCCTGACAGAGGTGGCTCCTCATCTTCGGGCTTTTGCTCGTGGCCTGTGTGGTTGCCGCGACCGGGCGGATGACTTGGCTCAAGAAGCCATGCTCCGTGCTTGGGCTGCTCGCGAGCGTTATGCTGCCGGCACCAACTTCAAAGCTTGGACTTTCACGATCCTGCGCAACCACTTCTACAGCGAAGCCCGCCGGGCGCGCTTCCACGGCGAGTATGATGAGCTTGCCGCAGAGCGCATCCTTCGTGCTCCTGCCGGCCAGGAGAGCGCGATCGAACTGGGTGACGTGCTGCGGGCGCTGACGGCCATTCCCGAGACCTATCGCGAAGCACTGATCCTGGTGGCTGCCGGCAACCTCTCCTACGAAGAGATCGCCGATATCTGCGGCATCGCACTTGGCACCGTGAAGAGCCGGATCTGCCGCGCACGCTCGATGCTCAGCAAGGTCATTGAATCCGGCCAGCTGCCTGACTTCCGTCACAACTTTGTTCTTTCCGGAGAGGCGATCGACGCGTTCTTCGCGGAACTGGCCAAGATCGCTAACAACGAGGAAGAGGCATCTCTTGCCGCCTGAATCAGGTGCCGCATCGGCTGATACTGACAAGGTGCGCGCAAGCATTGCAATCGTAGAGGATGAGTTCCTCGTCGCCTTGCAACTGGAAGATATTTTGTTGGAAGGTGGCTACCATGTGGTGGCCACCGCCCCCGATTTGCCGGCTGCAGAAGCAATCAGCCAGACAGTAGATGTTGCTCTGGTGGACCTTAACTTGCGGGACGGTCTGACCGGGCCTGAAATCGCGCGTCGCTTGAGTACGCGGTTTGGCACTCGGATTGTTTACGTCACTGCCAATCCGGGGCAGATCGGCGTGCCGGCCGAGACGGCAATGGGCGTGCTGCACAAGCCATTCTCCCGAAAAGCAATCGAAGCTACGCTCGAGTATGCCTTGGACCAGTCGCTCACGGTTGCCCGGCCGAGAGAACTTGAGCCGCTTGAAAGGCATCCGGTCTTTCGCTCGGCCTGAGCGGCAAATCATTAACATACGAGACAAATGAAACCTGGCGGTTCGCCGGCGAGCAGGGTGTGGGCATGAGCGAAGACCTACTGACCGCGTTACAGTATTATGGCGCCGGGGCTGCCGCCTTTGCCGCATTGATCGTGTCCCTCGATCTTGGCCGCAAGTGGACCGGGTTCGGCTTCATCATCTTCGTGACCAGCTCCATAGCCTTGATCGCATGGGGCTTCATGGCTGAGGACTCGGAGGGTATTGGCGTTCAGAATGTCATCTTGCTGGTCATCAACTGTGTCGGCGTTTACCGTTACCTGATTTCCAAACATCGTGCGGACGTGACCTGAACGTCTGTCGCAACGTGGTCTTCTCAATCTGCCCAGGATTCCCTCACCCTCGGTGATGTCGGAAATTGGCATCTTTTCCCGCAGCATGATGAGGACACCGGCAAGGAAGTTCTCGAAGATGCCCTGAGAACGGTGATGTTCACAGAAGAAAGCCATCCGCTGCGATGAGGAGCGGTGCAAACCGCTCATGGGCAGTTGGTTTCCGCTGTCCCTTCGCCCTTGCGGAATGTGCGCTTTGCCGCGAATGAGTGCGCATCATGACCGACACAGCTCTCATCGACGCCGCTCTGAAGTCCAAGGCCTGGCCTTTCGAGGAGGCGCGCAAGCTTCTCAAGCGATATCCGCAGGGCAAGCCTGGCGGTGAGCCCGTGCTTTTCGAAACCGGCTACGGCCCATCGGGTCTGCCGCACATCGGAACTTTCCAAGAGGTTTTGCGCACCACTCTGGTCCGCCGCGCTTACGAGGTGCTGACCGGTGGCGCGCCTACGCGCCTCGTCGCGTTCTCGGATGATATGGACGGCCTGCGCAAGGTGCCGGACAACGTGCCAAATGCCGATCTGCTGAAGGCGAACCTGGGCAAGCCGCTTAGCCGAATTCCCGATCCGTTCGGCGGCTCCGAGAGTTTCGCGCACCACAACAATGCGCTCCTGCGCCAATTCCTCGACCGCTTCGGCTTCGACTACGAGTTTGTCTCGGCGAGCGAGCGTTACAACTCCGGCGCCTTCGACAAGGCTCTGGCGAATGTGCTGGCGCATTTCGATGCCATCATGGGCGTCATGCTGCCCACGCTGCGCGAGGAGCGTCGCAAGACGTACTCGCCGGTGCTCCCGGTCTCACCCACGTCGGGCGTGGTGCTGCAGGTGCCTGTCGAAGTGCTGGACCCCGCCACGGGAATGATCGCCTTCGAGGATGAAGGGCAGCGGATCGAACAGTCTGTCTTCAGCGGACACGCGAAGCTGCAGTGGAAAGTCGATTGGGCGATGCGCTGGGTGGACCTTGGCGTCGATTACGAGATGTGCGGCAAGGATCTTACGGATTCGGTCACGCAGTCCGGAAAGATCGCGCAGATTCTCGGCGGGCGCCGCCCGGATGGGCTGATTTACGAGCTGTTCCTCGACGAAAATGGCGAAAAGATCTCCAAGTCCAAGGGCAACGGCCTCACCATCGAACAGTGGCTGACGTACGGCACCGAGGAGAGTCTTGGCTTCTACCTGTTCCGAGAGCCCAAGAGCGCGAAGCAACTGCACATCGGCATCATTCCCAAAGCTGTGGACGAGTACTGGCAGTTCCGCGGCAATCTGGCCGCTCAAGAACTCGACAAGCAACTCGGCAATCCCGTGTGGCACCTCCTGCGCGCGAATGGTGAGCAAGATGGCGCGGGCGACACACTGCCGGTCACCTTCGGCTTGCTGCTGAACCTGGTCGGGGTGCTGGGCGCGGATGCGACCGAGGACCAAGTATGGTCGTACCTTGCCAATTACGTGGCTGACGCGACGCCCGAGGCCCATCCCGAGCTTAAGGACCTCGTGGCTGCCGCGCTTGCCACCAATCGCGATTACATCGCACCAACTCTCCAGCGTCGCACGCCCGAGTCCAATGAAGCAGCGGCGCTGAAGGCTTTGGACGCCGAGCTGGAGCGTGCTGCGCCCGACGCTTCTGCCGAGGAACTGCAGAACGCGGTTTACGAGATCGGCAAGCGCGAGGAGTTCGGCTTTGGGAACCTGCGCGATTGGTTCAAGGCGCTCTACGAGACGCTGCTGGGCTCCTCGCAAGGGCCGCGCATGGGAAGCTTCATCGCGCTTTACGGCATCCCGGAGACGCGCAAGCTGATCGCGCAGGCGCTTGAGGCCAGCCAGCAGGAGCAGGCCGGATACAGCGATTGAGCACCCGGTCGAGGCACAGAGCGTTCCGCTCTGCGGCCCCGCTGGCGGGTCGGCCGCCAGTCACCCCCAGGGGCGACCACGGAACCATTTGGTGATGACGTACTTCACGCCGCGCACAACGGGCAGGGCGGCGTGCATGGTGTCCCAGTTCACCGTGCCGTCCGGCAGGTTGTTGTTCCACAACAGCAGCGCGCCCGCTTGTGGCGGGATGCTCACCTCAATTCGGGGAAAATCGGTGGTCCCGCCTTCCTCCACGGTGTTGAGGTAGACCATCGCGGTCCAGCTGCGCTGGCCGCCGCGACGCAGCTCATCCTCCCAATACGGCTGCCTCGTATCGAACCAGTCGCAGTGTTCCTTGAATTCCTGCCCCGGATAGTAGCGCTGCCCCTGCACGGTCTCGCCCCAGGACAGGTCGATGCCGATCAAATCTGACAAGCGGCGCTCGATGGCCTTCACCACCGGGTCTGCCTGATCGACGTCGCCGGAGAAGCTGGTACGATAGTTTTTGTAGGCTTCGTCTCTCACAAGCTCCGAAGGTCGCGCTACCGCATCAATAAGCCTGATTACGTGAGCGCACTCGTGCGCATCGAGGAAGCCACCCACCGCGTAGATCTCCGCAGCGTCGACAGGAACGCGATAGATGCCAGGATCACGTGCAAGCCTGGACCGCACGCTTTCCCCCAATCGAGCCAGCGTTTTACGATCGGGACTGGAAGAATGGGTCTGTTTCGCCTCCGCCATCGTGTTCGACTGCTAACCGCTCAGCGCGACCAGGCAAGCTACTTTCGAAAACGCCTGCTTGGCTGAGCGATGGTGATGGAGGCCGCCGGAGAAAGCCAACCAGAGGCTGTCATGCACACCCTCGCTACCGTATTACTTCCGCATTTTTCCGATCAGCTCGTTGTCGATTGCCTTGGCAGCTTTGTACGCGGGACGCGCCTGCACGCGCTCGGCATAGGCGACGATCGGCTGGCTCGGCGGCAGGATGCCGAAGGTGAGGCCCCAGTCGATCGAACTGCCGACGTAGACATCCGCCATCGTAAAGCGCTCCCCGCAGACCCACGTCCGGTCCGAGAAGAAGGTTTCGAGCGTTCGCATGGTCCGGTCGAAGCTACCCCAGCCCGCCATGCCTTCTTGCTCGGCCGAGGGCTCGAACTTGAGTGCGCGCGAGGTGATACACTGCTCTATTGGGCCGGCTGCGAAGAAGGTCCATCGGTAGTAGTCCGCCATCTCCGCGTCGTTGGGCAGCAGGCTCGCCTCGGGATGCATTTCCGCCAGGTAGAGGCAGATCGCGGCGGCTTCGGTCACCACGCGATCGGCGCCAGCCTGATGGTGGACAATCGTCGGCACTTTGCCCATGGGGTTGGCAGCCAGGAATGCCTCAGGCTTGTCTTGCCAGTCCACAAGGACCTGCTCGTATTCGGCACCGACTTCGTGCAGCGCCCAGCGGACGATCTGACCGCGCGACATTGGATTGGTATAGAAGGTGTAGTCAGCCACTGCTCTTCTCCCTTGCCACGAAGTGGTGAGGTGGAACATTAACGGAACAGAGGGCTGCGTCAAGGCCTCGGCAGGTTCACGCCCTTGGGAGCCCACTAGGCCACAGGCTGCGAATTGAGGGTTCGTGGTGACCACACTCCAGTCACCGCCAAAGACCTCCGTTTGAGTGCCTAAGAGATAGAGATGACGACCGGATTGCTCATGATCCCGCTCCGCATGTTTTACCAAGTGTGAGGATCGGATCGAAACCGCCCCAGACCATGCGCATGCCGTCGAACGGTAGTTCCATGCCTTCGGGCATGCTCATCTCGCTTTGCATCTTCTTGGCCGCTTCGTCGCAGACCTGCCTGGAAGGCCAGATCATGTACGAGAAGACCACGCTTTCCTCTTCGGTGGCATTTACGCCACGGTAGAAGTCGGTGACTTCGCCGCGCGGCACGTCCTCGCCCCACGCCTCCAGCACGGCTAGCGCGCCGTAGTCCTTGAACATGCCCCAGGCATCCGCAGCCATCTTCGCGTAAGCGTCGCGCTTTGCGGTCGGCACCGGGACCATGAAGCCCTGCACATACGGCATGTCGGAGTGATCGCCTTCCGTCACCATCGGCTCGAAGCCGCCATAGATCACGCGCTTACCATCGAACGGCATCGGATTGCTCTGCGGGTCCACGCGTGAATCAAGGCTTTCCGGGTTCATCAGCGTGGCAAATGCAGTCTCGCGCGTTTGCTTGTCAGGCCACTCGATCCAGCTGAAGAGGATGCTCTCATCGTCTTTCGCATCCACCGCCCGGTAGAAGTCGGTCACTTTGCCGTGCGCGACATTGTCGGCCCAACACTCGACGGCCCGGATGGCGCCGTGTTCGACGAAGGCTCTGTCGGCTAGCCGGGCGTGCTCCAGAAACTTGTCCTTGTTTGCCGTGGGTACGGCGGCCACGAAACCGTCAAAGTAGGTCATGTCAGGCATCCTGCTTGGCAGTGGGCGCGTGCGCTTCGAAGTGTGAGAGCTGGGCGGCGAGGGCGGTCTGGAACGCAGGGCGTTCAACGCCGCGGCCAAGGTAGGCGGAAAGGGCCGGGTGGTCGTCGAGCAAGCCTGATCGCTCGAGTTCGCGCAGCACCGTGACCATAGCGATATCGGCAATCGAAAATGTGCCGGCGAGCCACTCTCGGTCGCCAAGCGCCCGCTGGAAGCGATCGAGGCGCTGCCCCGTCGCCTGCAGCAGCGAGGGGCGCCGCAAGCTTGCCCACTCTTCCTTCTTTGAAAAAATCTCGATGTTCGACAGTTCGAAAACGAAAGGCTCGATGCTGTTGAACGCGGCGAGCGTCCAGCTCAGTACGGAGGCGCGCGCTTGCCCTTCGCCGGGGAGCAGGTCGCCTTTTTCGCCGAGGTGAATGAGTATCGCACCGCTTTCGAACACAGAGACGTCGCCGTCTCGCAAGTGTGGCACTTGGCCCCAAGGCTGTTCAGCATAGTACCAGTCAGGGCGTTCCATCGCGCTGATCAGGCGCTCGCGATAGGAGAGCCCCATTTCTTCGCAGGCCCAGCGAGGGCGCAAGTCGCGTACGAAGCCTTGTGCAAAGGGTGGAACCCACGAAAACGCGGTAATTTCAATCTCGGCTTCGGAGTTGATGGGCATCGTTCCTCTCCTGTCTTGCTAGCCCCCATCGGCGAGTCGCTCTTGCAGGAGCGTGCCACGATAGTTACAAAAGGCAACAATGAAGTTTAAAAAGGAAACTAACGTCGCGTCTCAAGGTCACGGCAAGTGGTATGACGATGCTTGCGCCGCCGCTTTTGCCATGGAACTGATTGGCGAACGGTGGTCCTTGCCGATCATTCGCGAGCTTATGCTGGGGGGGCGGCGCTTCAGTGACATACGGGCCAGTTTGCCCGGCCTGAGCGCCAAGGTGCTGACCGAGCGGCTGGAGAGTCTTGAGGCGGCAGGTATCGTCACTCGCCTGGCGGTAAACTCGCCAGCGCCTGCCAAGCTCTACGCGCTGACCGATTGGGGCCTCGCGCTGGAAGACGTGATGCAGGCGCTTGGCCGCTGGTCGGTGCAGTCGCCTGAGCACAATCCTCGCCTTCCGCTCACGCCGGTCTCGCTGATGCTGTCCATGCGAACCATGCTCGACGCCACCGCGGACAAGGACTGGGACACCACCGTCCGCTTCGTCGTGGGAGAGGAGCGTTTCCTCGGTCGGCTGAAAGGAGGAGATCTGCGGATCGAGCGCATGGGAGATCGTGAGATCCAGGCCGACATCGCTTTTCAGGCGCCTGATGCTAACGCCTATCTATGGGTGTTCTACGGCAAGCAGGCGCTTGATGCTGCAGGAATTACGCTTAAGGCTGAGGGCGATCCTGCTCTTGTCGCACGCTTCATCGGTCTGTTCGGGTTGCCAGAGAAGCGTCGGCAAAGCGCCTGAACAGCGCGCCATGCCGGCTGCAATGGCTGTTGCAGCGCAGCGCTGCGTCCATTAGGCGATGATCACGATGACTGACTTCCCGAACATGCAGGCCGACAGCCGCGACCGCACCATCCTTGCCGCGCCGGACATCGAAGTGGATGTGCGCGAGACCTTCGGCATCGACATCGACATGAAGGTGCCGGCGTTCTCGGTTGCGGACGAACGCGTCCCCGACCTGGACGAGACTTATGTGTTCGATCCCGACACCACGATGGCCATTCTGGCAGGCTTTGCCTTCAACCGGCGCGTGATGGTGCAGGGCTATCACGGCACCGGCAAGTCGACACACATCGAGCAGGTCGCCGCGCGGCTGAAGTGGCCCTGCATCCGCATCAACCTCGACGCGCATATCAGCCGTATCGACCTGATCGGCCGCGACGCCATCGTGCTGCGCGACGGCTTGCAGGTGACCGAGTTCCGCGAGGGGCTGCTGCCTTGGGCGTTGCAGCATCCCGTGGCGCTGGTGTTCGACGAGTATGATGCCGGGCGGCCCGACGTTATGTTCGTGATCCAGCGTGTGCTGGAGACCGAGGGCAAGCTCACGTTGTTGGACCAGAACCGCGTGATCCGGCCTAACTCGAACTTTCGCCTCTTCGCCACCGCCAACACGGTGGGGCTTGGCGACACCTCGGGGCTCTACCACGGCACTCAGGCGATCAACCAGGGTCAGATGGACCGCTGGAACATGGTCGTGGGGCTGAACTACTTGCCGGAGAAGATCGAGACCGAGATCGTCGGCAAGAAGGTGCCCGGCATCGACGGCAAGATGATCGCGGACATGGTCAAGGTCGCCGATCTCTCACGTCAAGGCTTCATCAACGGTGACATCTCGACTGTCATGAGCCCGCGTACGGTGATCACCTGGGCACAGAACACCGCGATCTTCAAGGATGCGGGTTTCGCGTTCCGACTCTCGTTCCTCAACAAGTGCGACGAGACCGAGCGAATGCTGGTCGCGGAATACTATCAGCGGGTATTCGGCGCGGAACTGCCCGAAAGCGTCGTCGCCAAAGCCTGATGACTGCAAAGGCGGGCGGCTGCAGGCGCTGCCCGTTCGAGCGCCCCCGTGCTCAGGCTGCGTGGTATTGCCTGCGATCGGATGCAGGGAGCCGCCAAGCGGGCAGGGCTTTCTCGAACAGGAAGCCCTGGGCATGGCAGCAGCCCATTTGGGCCAGCTTGGCGAGTTGCGCCTCGCATTCGATACCCTCGGCTATTGTTTCCATGCGGAACTCGCGAGCAAGTGCCAGAACGCTTTCCACGATCGCGCGGCTCACGGGTTCGTTGATGATATCGCTGATGAAAGAGCGATCGATCTTTAGCTTGTCGAGCGGGAACCGACGCAAGTAGTTCAGCGAAGAATAGCCAGTGCCGAAGTCGTCGAGCGCGATACGAACACCAAGGCTGCGCAATTGGTGCAACTGACGCAAGTGGGCGTCTCCGTCGCGAATCAGAAGGTTTTCGGTAATCTCCAGCTCAAGCCGTCGGGAGGCGACACCAGTGGCCGCCAGTGCGCTCACGACTTGAGGCACTAGTGCGTCGCCGCGCATCTGGGCCGGAGAGACGTTCACCGCGATGGTCAGGTCCTCTCGCCAGGTCGCTGCTTCCGCGAGCGCCTGACGCAGCACCCATTCACCGATCGCACCAATCAGGTCCATTTCTTCGGCGAGCGGGATGAACACTGACGGCGGTACGGAACCCCGCACTGGATGATTCCATCGCAGCAGAGCTTCGTAACCGACAGTTCGCCGGCTCCGGATGTCTACCAGCGGCTGGTAAAAGACGACGAATTCCTTGCGCTCGAGCGCAACTCGCAGATCCATCTCCAGTTTGCGCCGTTCCTGAAGTTCGCTGAGCAAGTCTGTATGGAACAGCACGCTGTTGCCCCGGCCGCGGCTTTTCGCCTCGTAGAGCGCGACATCAGCCGCCCGCAATAGCGCCTCTCCGGTCAAGCCGTGCTGCGGTGCAAGGGCAATGCCCAGGCTGGCGCCGCAGGGCAGGACAGTCCCCTCGCGTTCGATCGGCTGGGACAGCGCGGCGACAAGCTCGGTGCCGAGCCTCTCGACCTCGGAGGGATCGATGATGTTCCACAGTAGGACGGCAAACTCGTCGCCGCCCAGCCGCGCAGCTAGCGTCTCCTCGCCGAGCAGACCTTCGATCCGGCTTGCCGCTTCGGTCAGCACGGCGTCACCGGCGGCGTGGCCATGCGTGTCGTTAACGAGCTTGAAGGAGTCGAGGTCGATAAAAAGGATCGCGCATTCGGCTCCGTCGCTGCAATTCTGGAGCACTTGTTCTAGTTGCGCGGTGAACACGGCGCGGTTCACCAGCCCGGTGAGGTTGTCGCGGGTGGCCATCAGATGCACGCGATCTTCGGCTGCCCGCTTAGCGGTGACGTCCTGCGCAAAGAAGCGAAAGCCAGCCTGCGCGCCTTCCTGATCCAGCATGGCACAGCCTGAGATCGACCACCACCGCTGCTCGGCTCCGACGCAAAGTGGCACTACCTGATTGCGAAATCGTTGGCCGCGCCGCGCTGCGGCTAACATGGCGTTGCGCTCGTCGCCTGGCTCGAACAGCGACGGGATCGGCACCCCGTCGAGTTCCTCGTGCGAGCGGCCCAGGGCCGCGCAAAGGCGAGCCGTAGGGTTCTGCAGACGTCCCTTGCTATCCGCCTCGATCAGCCAGTCTGTCCCGTGCTCGTCATATTGGGTGAGGAGGGCTTGAATGGTGTCGTTCGCCGTCGCGAGCAGGCGCGTGCGCAGACTGCGGGTCGCGAACATGTAATCGAGTTGGAAAATGGCAAATTGGAGGCTCAGCACCGTCAGCGCGGCAAGGGCAAGAAGCCCTTCGGTATGGGCCCCGGGACGGACGATCAGCGCGGTAAAGAGGCTCACGACGAACATCATACCGGTGAGCAGGCCCACAAATGGCAGGGCCAGCATGCAGACCACATCGAACAGGAGCGATGCGCCCACGAACATCATCACCGGACCGACGTGCCCCGGCACCGCCCATGTCACGAGAAGCCAGATCACGATAGACTGGCCGAGGCTGCGAACGAGTAGGACGCCCCGAATCCAGTTAAGGCGACGGCCTGGCGTTTGGGTGTCGCGTTCGAGTGAGGAGCGCAGTGCGACCTCAAGAAGCCAGAGTGCCGCGAGCAAGGCCGCAGTCACCATTCTCACATCGGATGGCGCCCGAAGGAGCCAGAGCGCCACCACCGCCCGCAACGCATCGCAGCGCACCCAGGGAAACCTTGCGAACTGCTGTATCCGGCAGGAGGCGAACCACTCGCGGTCGCGTTCCGGTACCTCATACCGCAGTACTGGGAAGCGCCGCAGGCGCGTGGGCAGCAAGCGCAATGGCAACAGTGTGCCGTGTATGCGTGCTAGTGCCTGCATGTTTGTTACCCGCGTCTGGGCCGCTCGCGGCCGTTCTCGCCTCACGACATATCCTTACCGTCTATAAAGACTTTTTCGGATCGTGCTAACTTTTTGCTGGCTAGTCTAGTCGGTGGCAATATCTCGGTATATTTTCGGATGGGCCTCGGACTTCTTACCGGGTCAGGCGTACCTCGCATGGACGAAGTAGAGCCCATCGGGTGGAGCATTAAGACCAAGCACTTGGCGGTCACGCGCTTCCAAGGCGGCGATCAGGCGATCTTCATTCCATCGGCCCAAGCCCACAAGTGCAAGGCAGCCCACCATCGAACGAACTTGGTGATGCAGGAAGCTGCGTGCTTCGGCTGCGACAAGCACACGCTCACCTTGGCGATGAACGTCGAGCCGGTCGAGAGTTTTAAGCGGGCTTTGGGCTTGGCAGTGAGCCGAGCGGAAGGTGGTGAAATCGTGCAGGCCCACCAGCACTTGCGCCGCCCGGTGCATGGCTTCGGCATCCAGTGGCTGCGGCACTTGCCAGGCTTGTCCGCGCTCGAACGTCAGCGGCGCACGGCGGTTGATGATGCAGTACTCGTATGCCCGGCCGATGCAGGAAAAGCGGGCGTGCCAGTCTTCCGGCACCGCCTCGCAGGCAAGCACGGCAACGGGAGCCGGCCTCAAGCGTGCGTTCAGCGCCTCCATCAGCCGAAACGGCGCTATGTCCTTCATGACGTCGATGTGCGCGCGCATACCGCGTGCATGCACACCGGCGTCGGTGCGCCCCGCCGCATGCATCGCTACCCGTTCACCGGTGATCGCGAACACCGCATCCTCTACCGACTGCTGCACGGATGGACCATGCGACTGGCGCTGCAGCCCCATGAAAGGGGCGCCGTCAAACTCGAGTGTAAGGGCGAACCGCGTCATCGTCGCCGCCGTTACAGGAGCAAGCCCGATCTGCAAACGGAGGCTGCAATGGTGCTTGGCTGCCGCATCGCGGGATGGCACCATGGTGCCGAAAAAAGAAGGAGAGGATTTCACGATGCCCCAGGAAGCAACGCCGCGGCCGCGCTTTGAAATTTTCCGCGGCAGCGAAGCGCCGTCGCTTGCGGAATGTGAGTGCATGACGAACCAGGGTGAAACGCCCAACCTTTTCACCGCGCTCGGCCGTTTCCCCGATATGATGGAGACTGGGGGCGAGCAGGTGGATGTGCCTTATCGGCGCCCCGGCATGAGCCTGGCGCGACTATGGCTGAAAAGCGGCTTCCCCCTGCCGCTTCACACGCACGACTGCGACTGCCTCTACTACGTCGTCGCTGGTACCATCCTGCTGGGCAGCGAGACGCTGGCCGCAGGGGACGGGTTCTTCGTTGGTAGCGAAGTGCCCTACGGCTACTCGGCCGGGCCAGAAGGTGCAGAAGTGCTGGAGTTTCGCGCCACGGACGCCTTCAACATCCGCTTGAAGGACAAACCCGTCGCGGCTTGGGAGAAGACGGCGGGGCAAATGCGCGAGGCGCGTAACCGATGGGCCCAGGAAACGCCCCCGGTGCGCCGAATGCCCGAAAAAGTCTAAGCGTCAGCCGAGCTGCGTCCCCGGGGAGATTGAACGGCCACGCAGGAGTTCAGCCGCCGCCATAGCCGGCCGCCCGGCGCGCTGAACCGTCGTCGGCCGGACAGCACCCGAGCCGCACGCGATGGTCAGCTGCTCGTCGAGAACCACTCCGGGCTGGCCTTCTTCACCCACGACATCAGCAGCCAGAACTTTGAACCGCTCGCCCTCCAGCTCAAAGAAAGCGCCAGGGGCAGGGGCGAAGGCACGCACTTGCCGCTCGACCTGGGCTGCGCCCTGCGTGAAATCGAGGCGCGCCTCCGCTTTGTCGATCTTGCTGGCATACGTGACGCCCTCCTCAGGCTGCGTCACTGGCCGATGCTTCGGCAATTCGCGCACGGTGCTTACCAGCAGGATTGCGCCGCGCTCCGCCAATTCGCGGGTGAGATCACCGGAGGTCTTGCAATCGATGGTCGTACGCAGTGTCGCCAGCATCGGTCCGGTGTCTAGCCCGGCTTCCATCTGCATGATGGTGACCCCGGTGGTCGGATCTCCGGCAAGGATCGCCCGCTGGATCGGTGCTGCCCCACGCCAGCGCGGCAGGATCGAAGCGTGGATATTCAGACATCCGAGCCGCGGGGCGTCGAGCACCGCCTGTGGCAGGATCAGCCCATAAGCCGCCACCACTGCGACGTCGGCATTGAGGGCGGCGAAGTGCGCCTGCTCTTGCGCGCCCTTCAGCGAGACCGGATGGCGCACTTCGATCCCGCGAGCCTCGGCCTCGCGATGAACGGGCGAGGGCGTCAGCTCCCGCCCGCGCCGGCCGGCCGGCCGGGGGGGCTGCGTATACGCTGCGACGATCTCATGGTCCGCGTCCGCCAGTGCAACAAGAGCGGGGACCGCGAAATCGGGAGTGCCCATGAAAACGATCTTCATTCGCGTTTCTCCGCTGACGTAGGCTTGCCGCACGCTGTTCGCCCGCGAACCGTCGAAGGGTGCGCATAAGCCCCGGTTTGTTCTTGCCGGGGCAGGGGCGCAACTCCTATCTGCCCAGGCATGGCATCGCAAGAGATCGAAACCCTCACTGGCGCGCTCTCGCGCTTGCCCGGGCTGGGGCCGCGCTCGGCTCGCCGGGCGGTGCTGTGGCTGATCAAGCGGCGCGATACTGCGTTGGTGCAGCTGCTCGATGCTCTGGGCGCAGTGCAGGGTGCTCTGATAGAGTGCGATGTGTGCGGCAACATCGACACCACCACTCCTTGCGGCATCTGCACCGATCCGCGCCGGGATGCGCGCCAGCTCTGCGTTGTCGAGGAAGTGGCAGATTTGTGGGCGCTTGATCGCGCACGGCTCTTTACGGGGAAATACCACGTTCTAGGGGGGCGACTCTCTGCACTGGACGGCGTGCGCCCGGAAGACCTGACTATCGAGGCACTGCTCACCCGCGCAAGTTCGGGCACCGATGAAGTCGTCCTGGCGATGAACGCCACGCTCGAGGGACAGACGACCGCTCACTACATTGCCGAGCGGCTGGAGGCATGCCCCGTCCGGGTCACGCAGCTGGCGCATGGCCTGCCGGTGGGCGGCGAACTCGATTACCTCGATGAAGGGACTCTCGCTCAAGCGATCCGGGCGCGTCGTCCAGTGGGCTGAAGAGCCCGCAAGTCGTTGCCCGGCCTGCAGAAAACGCGAATCACTGCAATCGACTTTCACTGCATTGCCGATGTTGCGAAAATGCTTCGTGCCGATTATCTCGCCAGCATGGCTATCCGTGAAATCATCGAAGTTCCCGATCCGCGCCTCAAGCAGGTCTCCACGCCCGTCGAGCGCTTCGATGACGAGCTCAAGACGCTTGTCGCCGACATGTTCGAAACCATGTACGACGCGCCCGGGATAGGTCTTGCCGCTATCCAGGTGGGCGTGCCGCTGCGCGTGCTGGTCATCGATCTGCAGCCGGACGATCCTGATGCCGAGCCCGAAGTCTGCACCGCCCACGGCGATCATCATCACACCCATCAGCCGACGAAGCGCGAGCCGCACGTCTTCATCAACCCTGAAATCCTTGATCCGTCCGAAGAGCACATCGTCTACAACGAAGGTTGCCTGTCGGTGCCCGAGATCTACGCCGAGGTGGAACGCCCTGCTCGCATCCGCGCCCGCTGGCAGGATCTTGAAGGCAATGTTCATGAAGAAGCTATGGACGGCATGATGGCGATCTGCCTCCAGCATGAGATGGACCACCTTGAGGGGGTCTTGTTCATAGACCATCTATCGCGCCTTAAGCGCCAGATGGCGCTCAAGAAGCTGGAGAAGCTGCGCCGGGCCGCTTGACGCCGGTGTTGTGGATGACTTTTATCAACTTCTAGCGTTCTCCCTTCGTTCCTGATATGCGCAGCGGATGGATTCCGCTGCGTTTGTCATTGTCGCCCTGGTCCTCGGTCTGGCTGCCGGCCTCTTTGCTGGCTGGTTCTTCGGATCGCGTCCCGTAGCCGAATGGCGCGATCGTCACGCTGCGCGTGACGCGGAGGCGCGAGATCTTGACGAAAAGTTTCGCCGCGCGATTACCGAGCTGGCGACCGCCAGCGAGCGGGCAAGTCGTGGCGACGCTTTGGAAGAAGCACTCGACCGGGCGCGTCTGGAGCATGCCACGACTCTGGAGCGCACGCACGGTGAGCACTCCAGCGCGGTCGAGCGCTTGCGAGCCGAGCATGCGGCACTGGTGGATACGTTACGCCGCGAGCATCGCGAACTCGCTACAGAACTGGCTGGTTTGCGTGAAAAGACCGCCAATTTTGATGAACAGAAGCGCCTGCTGATTGAAGCGCAGGAAATGCTGCGCAAGGAATTCGAGAATGCCGGTGCGAAGGTGCTGGCCGGCGCACAGGAAGCGTTCCTGCAGCGGGCAGGTGCGCGGTTCGACGAAAGCGAAAAGGCGAGCGCCGAGCGTTTGACCACTTTGCTGGCGCCGGTGAACGCGCGTTTGAAATCGTATGAGGAGCAGGTGACCGCGCTTGAGACCAAGCGCGCTGACGCTTTCGGTCAGTTGCACGGCCAGATCGAAGCTTTGCGGGCTGGCCAGGAACTGGTTCGCGCCGAAGCCATGCGGCTTGGCAATTCCTTGCGCAATGCACCCAAGGCCCGCGGGCGTTGGGGCGAGCAGCAACTTAAGAACGTACTTGAACAGTGTGGTCTGTCCGAGCACACGGACTTCGTTACCGAGCAGTCCGTCGGTACGGAGGACGGCCGGTTAAGACCGGATGCGCTCGTGCGCATACCCGGCAACAAACAACTAGTGATCGACGCAAAGGTATCGCTGAACGCTTATCAGGATGCCTTCGAAGCCGATGACGAGGTGAAGCGAATGGGCTTCCTCGACCAGCACGCAGCATCGATGCGCGCGCATATTCAGTCACTTGGCGCCAAAAGCTATCATAGCCAGTTCGATAACGCGCCTGACTATGTGCTGATGTTTGTGCCGGGTGAGCACTTCATCGCAGCCGCTCTGGAGCATGATCCGACGCTTTGGGATTTCGCGTTCGAAAAGCGCGTGCTTCTGGCCAGCCCAACCAATCTGGTCGCGATCGCTCGCACGATTGCACAAGTGTGGCAGCAGGAAGGCCTCGCCCGTGAGGCGCGCGAGATCGGCAAACTCGGCAGCGACTTGTACGATAGCCTGGCGAAGACGCAGGACGACCTCATGAAGACGGGCGTTCATCTCGGGCGTGCCGTGAACTCCTTCAACGACTTCACGCGCACTTATGAGGGCAACGTGCTCAGTAGGGCACGACGACTTTCCGAGAAGCACATCAAGATCGGGAAGCGCGAGATCACGGAAGACGTTGCCGTGGTCGAAGCGGCACCCAGGCACGCTGATGTGCGTTTGCCCGGGACATACAGCAGCGAGAGTACGGCCGGAGCGTCTGAGTAGTACTGCAGTTTGGCGGTAGGTTGGGCGATCTTCTGCAGTCGTGCGGAAAAGGGCTACCGCTTTTGAGAGTAGCGGATCGTCAGTCGCTCAAGCGTGCTAGCGCCTCATAGGCCAACACTGCCCCAGCTACGGCGGCGTTCAAGCTGTCGGCCCGGCCGCGCATCGGTATTGTCACGCGCAAATCGCACTGTGCCTCGTAAGTGTCTGGTAAGCCTTGTGATTCGTTGCCGACGAGCAGAAAGCAAGGCGCCTGGTACGGCGCCATCCGATAGTCGGTTGGATCCCGGAGCGAAGCGGCGACGAGTTGTCCCGGACCTTCGCGCAGCCACTCGATGAACTCTTCCCAGCGAGCGCTAGCCAGGCGCTGCGTGAAAATGGCGCCCATGCTCGCGCGCACGGCTTCGACGGAAAAAGGGTCGGCGCAGTCGTCGATCAGGATCAGTCCGCCGGCGCCCACCGCATCGCCGGTACGCAGCATGGTGCCGAGATTGCCGGGATCGCGCAGCGCCTGTGCAACCAGCCAGATCGGCGAAGTGCTTCTATCGATCCTCGCCAGTCGGGTGTCGAATTCGGCGAACACGCCAGCGACGGCCTGCGGGTTTTCCTTTCCTGTGACTTTGGCGAGGATATCCTCGTCCATCTCCAGAATCTCGCCTCCTGCGGCAGCGACGGCATCCTCAAGCTCTGCAAGCAGGGGGTGCGGCGCCCGTCCGCTTGACATGACCAGGATCTCGGGCAAGACGTCGCTCTCGCGTGCATCCGTCAGCAGGCGAAGCCCCTCGGCGAGGAACTTTCGTTCACGGCGACGGTGCTTCTTGTCCCGCAGCGATCGCAGGAACTTGACTGTCGGGTTTGAAAAACCATTTATCGTACGGCGCGGAGCCAAGGCCTTAATCCTCGCCGAAGCCGTCCCGGACGAGCTTCACAAGCTGCTCCAGCGCCGCTTCGGCGCCATCGCCGGACACGGCAATCTCGATTGTGTCGCCCTTGGCGGCGCCGAGCATCATCAGGCTTAAGATCGAGCCGCCGGCGGCGTCCACCCCGTCCTTGCTGACCTGGACCACGCAGGTAGGCGGCAACTCGCCGACAAAATTAACGAATTTCGCGCTGGCGCGCGCGTGCAGGCCCCGCTGGTTAACGATCGTCACGGATTCGCGGCAGGCAATCATGCGTCCTGCCCCAGGTATTCGGAGGCCACGGTTATGTAGTTGCGTCCCGCATCACGTGCGGCACAGGCCGCATCGCGCACAGACATGCAGCGGCGCGCTTTTGCAAGGCGGATCAGCATCGGCAGGTTTATGCCGGCGATCACTTCGACCTTGCCCGCTTCCATAAGGGAGATCGCAAGGTTGGAAGGCGTTCCTCCGAACAGATCGGTCAATACGACGACGCCTTCGCCTGCGTTCACATCGTGGATCGCGCTGGCAATTTCATGCCGGCGTTCTTCCATGTCGTCGTTCGGGCCGATGCAGACAGTGGCGACGCCCGGCTGCGCGCCGACGACGTGCTCCATCGCTTTGACGAACTCGACAGCCAGATCGCCATGGGTGACGAGGATCATGCCGATCATGTGGGATTTGCGCTCCGAATCTGCTGCGAACGCACCGGGGAATTGCTATTCTTCACGCCGCGGGCTTCCTTCCAGAAGATCGGCGGCACGTGCGCCCAGGTTGCGATGCAGCAATGTGGGGGAAAATCCGTGCTCACGCAAGGCTGCTGCCATTTGTCGCGCCGTGAAGACAGAGCGGTGCCGCCCGCCTGTGCAGCCAAATGCCACATGAACATATGCTTTTCCCTGCTCCCTGTAGCGCGGGAGCAACAGCAAGAGCAGGTCGCGTATCCGCTCGAACGCCTCGGCGAAGGCAGGGTCTTTACGAACATACTCGCCGACCGACAGATCCTCTCCGGTCAGGGGGCGAAGCTCAGGGTCCCAGTGCGGGTTGTTGAGAAAGCGCATGTCGAACACGAGATCCGCGACAGGCGGCATGCCACGTGCAAAGCCAAAGCTGGAGACGGTGAGCGTCAGTTGCTGCGCATCTTCGTTGGCGAAGCGATCACGCATGGCGCGTTGCAGGTCGTTGGCCGTGAACTCGCTTGTATCGATCAGGATGTCGGCCCAGCGACGCAGCGGGGCAAGTAGCTCGCGCTCCGCCCGAATGCCTGTCGAAACCGGCGTATCGCCGGCAAGGGGGTGCCGCCGCCGGGTTTCGTTGTAACGACGCTCCAACTCATGGCTCGCGCAGTCCAGGAACAGCGTGGTCACCTCCAGATCCGGCCTTTCGCCGAGATCCTTCACTTTGCGAATGATACTTTCCGGATCGAAGCCGCGTGTTCTCGAATCGAACCCGATGGCCAGCGGTCCACGCAGTTCGCGAGGCGCGGCCTGCGGAGTGTCCATGAGGCGATCGAGCAGACGAACGGGAAAGTTGTCGACGATTTCCCAGCCCAGGTCTTCCAGCACGCGCAGAGCCGTTGTCTTGCCCGCTCCCAGCATGCCGGTCACCAGCATCAGCCGTTGGCGGTTTTCGGAAGAAGAATCAGACTCCATGAGGCGCTGCTTTGCGCTTTTGCGCTGTAAAATGGAACTCCGGTATCGTCCTCGTCCCGATGCGGCGCGATTTTCAGGCGGTAAGCCGTAGAGCCGCAAGGCTTGTTCCACCTTGAGGGCAGGGGGGTGGGGTTCCGGCCAGATCGCTACAAGAGGCACGGACACACCGAGGCGTTCTGTTGGCGTGGGAGAATCGATGAACCGGGGAGCAGCCGGATCCAGCTTGATCACGAGAGCCACTGGTGCCGCATCGCACGCCTCGAATGGTGCCAGCCCAAGATTTCGCACTTCCAGCAGCCCGCGTGTGCGCGGGTGCGGGCGGGCGAGAAGACGTTCATCGAACAGTTCGAGAAGGACGCCATCGTCGCCGATCAGGCGGGCACCGCGATCCATCAGAGCGAGAGCGAGCGCTGACTTGCCCGAGGCGGGCGGCCCTTCAATGAGAATAGCCCGACCATCGATCGCGACGCATGTAGCGACGTGCGGTTTCATGAAGGATCGCGCCACATAGGAAGCACGAGTTCGATTCGCGCACCGGGCCGGCTATCAATGCG
The DNA here is from genome assembly GCF_040534015.1 of Novosphingobium kalidii. Taxonomy (NCBI): domain Bacteria; kingdom Pseudomonadati; phylum Pseudomonadota; class Alphaproteobacteria; order Sphingomonadales; family Sphingomonadaceae; genus Novosphingobium; species Novosphingobium kalidii. Next base: position 269,206 of record NZ_JBEWLY010000008.1, on the reverse strand, counting down.
ACCAGTGGCTGCAAGACGCCCGAAGTGAGCCTCGACCACGGTGCGAGCGATCGCGAGGCCGAGACCGCTATGGCGTTTGAAGGCTTCCCCGGAGGGGCGCAGTGAGTGGAACCGCTCGAAAACCTTGGTGCGGGCTTCTTCGGGAATCCCGGGGCCGTGGTCGGAGACTGCCACCAGGATGCGGTCGTTCGACTGAGAAAGCTCTATCTCGATTGCGCCGCCCGCCTCAGAGAATGAAACCGCATTGTCAAGCAGGTTGTGCAGTACACGTTCGAGGCGTGCGGCGTCGCCGGGAACGACCATGTTGCTGTCGCCCACGCGAGAAACGACGACTCGGCAGGTGTCGTTGGCCCCGCGCGTGTCTCGCTCGGCGACAAGAGCCAGCACGAGGCGTAGCATGTCGACTGGCTCGAACGTCGTGCGGCTGAGTTCCGCATCGATCCGGCTCACATCGGCAATTTCGGTGATCAGGAAGTCAATACGCCGCACGTCATCGCTGGCGATCGCCAGCAATTGGCTCCGCAACTGTGCATCGCTGACGCGCTCCAGGTTCTCAAGCGCGTTGCGCAGCGAGGCGAGCGGATTCTTCAGCTCATGCGCGACATCGGCTGCGAAGCTGCCCACCGCGTCGATCCGCTCGCGCAGGGCCGCGGTCATGTCAGATATCGCACGGGCCAGGAGCCCGATCTCATCACCACGCTCCGGCAGCCGCGGAACGATAACTTTGCGGTCCCGGCCAAGCCTTACGCGCACAGCTGCGCGGACCAGCTTGCGTAGCGGATCGACAATGGTGCGCGCCAGGAACAGCGAGAGCAGTATTGATATACCCAGGGCGCCTCCGACGATGATCGCGAGAGTCTGGCGCGCCTCGCGAACGTACTGGGTGATGTCGCGAGCGTTACGCGTAGAGAGCAGTGCGCCACCTTTGTCGCCCACCGGCGTGGCTGCCGTTATGACAGGAGTGCGATCTGGCGCGGATCGGCGCCGGGTGACTGTGTTGCCGGTCCCGAGCGCTGCGGCGATCTCCGGCCAGTTGCTGGCACCCGGCTGCTGCGGGTCTTGGTAGCCGGGGATCGGCTGAGTGCCGAGAACAAAATCCATCGCGCGGTCGATGAAGCGGGCAGCCTTGTCCAACAGCGGCTCGTGTTGAGGGTCTACGAAGGCATAGGAGGGGCTCGCCAGCGCGAAGCTATCGGCAACCAAGTCACCTTTGCCGTCATAGAGGCGCAGCCGCAGTTGCTGTGTGGTTCCGATCTTGGCGAGCAGTCGCTTCTGCTCCGTCGGGTCAAGGTATGTAAGGGCCGCGGCCGTCATCTCAGCCTCGGCCCGAGCGAGGCGAAAACGCTCTGCAAAGAGCTCCCGGCGGTAACTGTCTATGTAGAACAGGCTGCCCGCCAGCAATGCGAACGCAATCACGTTGACTGCCAGGATGCGTGTCGTCAGCGAGACGCGCCAGGGCCATCCTATGCGCGCGGTAAGGCTATGCAAGAGGTCAGGCATCGGCGAACGAGTAACCGGCGCCGTAAAGCGTCTCGATTGCGCCAAAGTCCGGGTCGACGGCTCTGAACTTGCGCCGGAGACGCTTGATATGGCTGTCGATGGTACGATCGTCTACGAACACGTCCTCGCTGTAGGCAGCGTCCAAAAGCTGATTGCGGCTTTTGACGACACCGGGGCGCGCCGCGAGAGCTTCTAGAATCAGGAATTCAGTTACGGTCAGCGAAACGGGCTGTCCCGCCCAAGTGACCTGGTGGCGGGCAGGGTCCAGCTCAAGCCGCCCCCGCGCGATCGTCTCGGGCGTTTCGTGCGGCGCTGCATCCCCCGTCTGGCTGCGGGCAAACTCGCTGCGCCGCAGGATTGCGCGAATGCGCGCCACAAGAAGGCGTTGGCTAAAAGGCTTGGTGATGTAGTCGTCCGCGCCCATCGCCAGGCCCAGCGCCTCATCAGGTTCCTCATCCTTGGAGGTGAGAAAGATGACCGGCAGCGCGGAGTGTGCGCGCAGAGCCTGCAGCAGTTCCAAGCCGTCCATACGAGGCATCTTGATGTCGAAGATGGCGAGATCGGGCGGATTCTCTATCAGCGCCTTGAGGGCGGTCTCTCCGTCGGTATAGACCCGCGTCGCGAAGCCCTCTGCCTGCAAACCGATGGACACCGCGGTGAGAATGTTGCGGTCGTCATCCACCAGCGCCACGGATTGTTGCCGCGGCTCGTATGGATCGGTAGCGGTTCGAGACGGGGCGTTCATCAATGCCATGCGGGGAAGAGGGCCAGAAGATGCAGGGGTAAACTCTTGCCGACGTACTGACAACGTGCGCAAGTTCGTGCAGCACTGGTGCCGATAGAGGTATTATCTAGGTTGATTAAGGCGAATCCGGGCAACCGAGCGCGTGGTGGTTTGACGAGAGTCGAGAGGCCGATTATCGCGCCCCGTGATTCTCTTGCAGAATGACTGCCTTGGCGCTGCGCCAGAGCGCCACTTATATGGAGACGACCTTGACCGCTTCCCTCAGCTATCCTCTCGACCGCCAGGGCATAACGACCGAAGCCACAATCTTCGCCAATTTCGGTACCGCGCCGCTTGTCGAGCACGCGATCGCCAATGGTGAGGGCATGCTGGCAGCGGGTGGTCCATTCGTCGTCGCGACCGGCAAGCACACGGGACGTTCGGCCAAGGACAAGTTCATCGTCAAGGATGCCGAGACCGAGGACACGGTGTGGTGGGGCAAGACCAACGTGCCCATGACGCCTGAACACTTCGCCGCCCTTAAAGAGGACTTCCTCAACGCGCTCGGGCGGAAGGACAAGCTCTATGTCGCGGATCTGTTCGGCGGTTCACAGCCCGAGCACCGCGTGAATGTTCGTGTCATCAACGAGTTCGCTTGGCACAACCTGTTCATTCGCACGCTGCTTGTACGTCCGAATGCGGACGAGTTGAGCGGTTTCACGCCCGAGTACACGATCATCGATCTTCCCAGCTTCCGCGCTGATCCTGAGCGTCACGGCAGCCGCAGCGAGACGGTGATCGCCGTTAATTTCACCGAAAAGCTCATCCTCATCGGGGGCACCGCGTACGCTGGCGAGATGAAGAAGAGCGTCTTCGGGATCCTGAACTACCTGCTGCCTGTTAAGGGCGTGATGCCGATGCACTGCTCGGCCAACATTGGCCAGGACGGCAAAACCGCGGTGTTCTTCGGCCTTTCGGGCACGGGCAAGACTACGCTCTCGGCTGACGCTAGCCGCACGCTGATCGGCGACGACGAGCATGGCTGGTCGGATACTGCCGTGTTCAACTTCGAAGGTGGCTGCTACGCCAAAATGATCCGGCTTTCGGCCGAGGCCGAGCCTGAAATCTTCGCAACCACTAAGCGTTTCGGCACTGTTCTCGAGAACGTTGTGATCGATCCGGTCACGCGCCAGATCGACCTTGAAGACAACTCGCTGGCCGAGAACAGCCGCGGTTCCTATCCGATCGACTTCATTCCGAACAGCTCGGAAAAGAACCTCGGACCAGTGCCCGCGAACCTGATCTTCCTGACCGCCGATGCCTATGGCGTGCTGCCTCCGATCGCGCGCCTCACGCCTGACCAGGCGATGTACCACTTCCTTTCCGGCTACACTGCCCGCGTTGCTGGCACCGAGATCGGCGTTACCGAACCCGAAGCGACTTTCTCGACCTGCTTTGGCGCGCCGTTCATGCCGCGTCATCCCTCGGTCTACGGCAACCTCCTCAAGGAGCGGATCGCCAAGGGCGGCGTGAAGTGCTGGCTGGTCAACACCGGCTGGTCCGGCGGCAAGGCCACCATGGAAGGCATCAAGCGCATGCCGATCAAGGCGACTCGCGCTTTGCTCAACGCTGCGCTCGACGGCAGCCTCAACGACGCCCAGTTCAAGGAAGATCCGAACTTCGGCTTTGAAGTCCCGGTCGCGGTTCCCGGCGTGGACAGCAAGCTGCTCGACCCTCGTGGTGCTTGGGCGGACCCCGCCGAGTACGACAAAACCGCGCAGGTCTTGGTCAAGCAGTTCATCGAGAACTTCGAGCAGTTCGAAGATCACGTCGACGAGGGCGTCCGCAAGGCAGCACCAGTCGCCGCTTGATCCTGAGCTGCGCTTCGCGCGGCTCAAGCCAAAACCGACGCCGCAGTGGTTTTCCGCTGCGGCGTTCGTCGTTTCCGCTGGACGCTCTTGCGAGGCTTGAAAACAAGTCCGCTTTCTACAGGCTCGCTTCATCTCGCGCTGGCCGCTATGATCCGCTCATGGCAATTGCGCTTTCGCTTCTGGTCCTCACGACGTTTGCACTTGTGGCCGGAGGCGTTGTGCTTCTGCGGCGGGGGGTGCGCACTCAGGCCTGGCTAATGCTCGCGCTGGCGGCCGTGATGGCGCTCAACGTTGCGATCTGGACAGTTCCTACCCGCAGCGGCACCACTTTGGCGCAAGGCGTCCCGATTCAATAACGCCGACAAGGGCGGCGTTGAGCGAATTCCCAATGATCGATAGCACCAGTCGTCATCGAAGTCGTCGCATGCAGTGGACACTCGCGCACACCCCGCCTATCTCAGCGGCGATGGCGAACCGCCTATTCCTGACCTTGCTGGCTCTGCTGACGGGCCTTGCGGCGCAGATCGCGCCGGCACAGGCGCGTGCCTCCGCTACGGAAGCCGCTGCGGTGACGGTCGCAGTCTGCTTGGTTGCTCGTCCGCCCGCCGCTCCGGTGGAACTTGCTCAACTGCCAGAACCGGGTCGCCGGCACGCACGACTCGTGGCGAGCGCAGGCGGTAGCGACCGGGCGCCGCTCTGCCGCACATCCAGCGTAAGGATCGGCGTCGACCGCGCTCGCGAGTAGCGCGGCCGCGATCCTAGAATCACGCTGACGCTGCCCGCGTTGCGGGTGCAACCGCGCACTTCCTGCGCCACCATTTCATATACAGGAATCCCGCCATGCTAGGGACCATCGTCAAGTCACTCTTCGGCTCCTCCAATGAGCGCTATGTGAAGTCGCTCGACAAGGTCGTTCGTCAGATCGCCTCGTACGAGCCCGCGCTTGAGGCGATGGGCGACGACGAACTCGCCGCACAGACCACCAAGTTCCGCCAGCAGCTCTCTGCAGGCAGCACGCTGGATGACATTCTGCCCGAGGCGTTCGCAACGGTGCGCGAGGCGGCGAAGCGCGTGCTCGGCATGCGCCATTTCGACGTGCAGATGATTGGCGGTATCGTCCTGCATCGCGGCGAGATCGCTGAGATGCGCACGGGCGAGGGCAAGACGCTGGTCGCTACTCTCGCAACCTACTTAAATGCGTTGGAAGGGAAGGGCGTCCACGTTGTCACAGTGAACGACTACCTGGCTCGCCGGGACGCCGAGTGGATGGGGCAGCTGCACCAGTTCCTGGGCCTGAGCGTCGGCGTAATCGTGCCAAATCTTAACGAGTATCAGCGCCGCGAAGCCTACGCTGCCGACATCACGTACGGCACGAACAATGAGTTCGGCTTCGACTACCTCCGCGACAACATGAAGCACGAGCGCAGCCAGATGGTGCAGCGCGCCTTCAACTACGCGATCGTCGATGAAGTCGATTCGATCCTCATCGACGAAGCGCGCACTCCGCTCATCATTTCCGGGCCGACGGACGACAAGTCCGAGCTTTACATCCAGGTCGACGCGATCGTGAAGCAGCTTTCGCCCGACGACTACGAGACGGACGAGAAGGGCAAGAGCGTTGTCCTGACCGAGGATGGTGTGGAGAAGGCCGAGCGCATTCTCGAAGCTGCCGGGCTGCTCGAAGGATCAAACCTCTACGACATCGAGAACACGCTGGTGGTCCACCACCTTGATCAGGCGCTGAAGGCCGTGGTCATGTTCAAGCGCGACACCGACTACATAGTGAAGGACGGCAAAGTCGTCATCATCGACGAGTTCACGGGTCGCATGATGGACGGCCGTCGCTGGTCGAACGGCCTGCACCAGGCGGTCGAGGCCAAGGAGGGCGTCCAGATCGAGCCCGAGAACCAGACGATGGCTTCGATCACGTTCCAGAACTATTTCCGCATGTACCCGAAGCTTTCGGGCATGACCGGCACGGCGGCAACCGAAGCGGCCGAGTTCTACGACATCTACAAGATGAACGTGGTAACGATCCCGACCAACGTGACGATCAAGCGCATCGACGAGGAAGACGAGTTCTACAAGAACACGCTCGACAAGTTTGCTGCGATCGCCAAGCTGATCCGCGAGAAATATGAGACGGGTCAGCCTGTGCTGGTTGGTACCGTCTCCATCGAAAAGTCCGAGCTATTGTCTGACTTCCTCAAGAAGGAAGGCGTGCAACACAACGTCCTGAATGCGCGCTTCCACGAGATGGAAGCACATATCGTCGCGCAGGCGGGGCGGCTGAACGCCGTCACTATTGCCACGAACATGGCGGGGCGCGGTACCGACATCCAGCTTGGTGGCAATGTCGAGTTTCGCGCTGATGACGAATTGCGCGACATGCCCGAAGGCCCAGAGCGCGACGCGGCACTGGACCGTATCAAGGCTGAGGTTGCCGAGGAGAAGGCTCGTGTGCTGGCCGCGGGTGGTTTGTGCGTGATCGGTACGGAGCGGCATGAAAGCCGCCGCATCGACAATCAGTTGCGTGGCCGTTCAGGCCGACAGGGAGATCCGGGCCTTTCGAAGTTCTATCTGTGTTTGGAAGATGATCTGCTGCGCATCTTCGGGCCGGATACGCTCTTCTCAAAAATGATGAATTCGAATCTCGCTGATGGCGAGGCAATCGGGTCCAAGTGGCTGTCGAAGGCGATCGAGACCGCGCAAAAGAAGGTTGAAGCGCGCAATTATGAGGTGCGCAAGCAGGTCGTCGAATACGATGACGTGATGAACGATCAACGGAAGGTCATCTACGAGCAGCGGTCCGACATCATGGATGCCGAAGCGGTGGACGACATTGTCGTCGACATGCGTCACGACACGATCAATGCCATCGTAGCCGATGCATGCCCTCCCGGTTCCTATCCAGAGCACTGGAAAGTAGAGGAACTGAAGGAGCGTGCTCGCGACGTGCTCGGTATCGAGATACCGCTCGAAGCGTGGATAGAAGAAGATGGCGTGGAGCCCGAGACCATCGAGGAGCGGGTAACTGAACTGGCCGACTCTCACATGAACGAGAAGATGGGCCGGGACGAGCCAGCCGTGTGGCGTCAGGTTGAAAAAAGCATCCTTCTCGATCGTATCGATCACTACTGGAAGGAGCATCTGGCCACCCTCGATGCCCTGCGCCAAGTGGTGTTCCTGCGCGCTTATGCGCAGAAAACGCCGATTAATGAATACAAGCAGGAAGCTTTCGGTCTGTTCGAACGCATGCTCGAGACTATTCGCGAGGACGTGACGCGCATTCTTTCGATCAGTGAATTGCGCATGCCGGAGCCGGTCGGCCTGCCGGACCTGCCTGACTTTCTTACCGGGCACATCGACCCATTGACCGGCTTCGACAACTCGGCCGATGGCGATGGGTCGGCGGCGCAAGCCGCTCTGTTCGGCGCGCTGGCTGGCAGTCCGGAAGCCGCGGTGGGGCCGGGTGCTTCGGGTGAGAATCCTTATGCCAATATGCAGATCAGTCGTAACGCGCCATGCCCTTGCGGCTCGGGCAACAAATACAAACACTGCCACGGTGCGTTGAGCTGAGGCAAAAAAAGGCGGCCCCTCGCATCGCACGGGGCCGCTCGCCGGAGCGATGGCAACAGGAGCGGAGGTGCAGCCTTTAGTGTCCCGCCTCTACGGCGACGCGGATCGCGTCTGCGCTGGTCTTTACGCCCAACGCTCGGAATAGCGATGCGCGATGCATTTTCACCGTACGTTCGCTCAGGCCCAGATCGAACGCGATCTGCTTGTTGAGCTTGCCGTCCGCCATTTGGATCAGAATCTCTCGCTGGCGCGGCGTAAGCGATGCCACTTTGTCCTTCGATGAGGACAGTCCCTCGTTCGATCCGTTCAGGTGCCCGCCCCCTTTGGGGACTTCAACTTGCGAGCCCAGGAAGTACTGCAATTGGCCCCCCTCATCAAACAGGGGCACAATCATCAGCGCGTTGCGAAAGCACGTGCCGTTCTTGCGGTAGTTCAGGATCTCGACGAGAACCGGCTTCTGGCCGTGTATGCCCTCTCTCATCTTGTCTTGCAGCCACGGCTCTGTTTCCGGGCCCGCGAGGAAGCGGCAGTTGCGGCCGATCACTTCTTCTCGGTCATAACCGGTTATTTCGAGGAACGGCGCATTGCACTCGATGATTGGGTTATCCGGCATGTTGGGATCGCTGACGACCGCGGCTATCGGGCTGTGCTCGATCATTGAACGTGGAGACATGAGTAGACGTTAGTCAAGATCACGTCTGGTGGGAAGATGTGCATCTTTCGCCTGCCACAAAGTAGTGCCAGCCACCCTGCAGCGGCTGGCACATCCTGTTCAGCTGCCGCCGCAAACGTTCCCCTGCTCTGCAAAGCCTTTGGTGCTGTAGACTACCACGCATGGGGCGCGGGGGGCTTCGAAGCGGTTTCCATCGATCAGGAGGGGACCATTGTGCATGTTGCCGGCAATCCTAGCCGAGGCGACTTCCGCCTGTGCCATGATGATGCCTGTGGCATAGCTGAAGCCAAGCTCGGCACCGCCGCTCTCAATGGAGTTGCCGGTGATGCGCACGTTGATTGCGCCTGCGCCTTCCAGCCATGGATCAAAGCTGGTCAGCAATCGGATGGCGGTCCGGGGAAGGCGGCGAATGGTGTTGTTCTGGATCAATCCGTTCGGGATCTGGACCAGCATGCCTCGTCCGATGCTGTCTTCCAACCTGTTGGAGACGATAGCGAAGCGGCGCGGTGTCATCGTGAGCACTCTCGCAAAAGCGGCTTCAGTAAAGGGCTCGCCAGGCTTGAAGCCGAAGGTGATTGTGTCTGTGTGGCCGATCGGTGGTGCCGAGGCGACAAAGCGCCGCCCCAGGTACTCGCCCTCCTTGTTGAAGAATGCCACTTCATCACCCACGCGGATCAGCCTGGCATCGTTCGTGAGCGTCGCTCGGTCAGTGCCGAGCACCGTCACGCGATGGATGATTGAACGCAGATTGATCTGATCGTCGCCGGTATGCGCGAAGGCGTTGTTGCGGATGAGGATATCCCCAGCGCTGGCGACGACGTGAACGCCATCGTAGTTGGTGCTGTAAGGGCGCCCCGGATCCGCGGCGATCGAGGAGTTCTGGATTGCAAGCCCGCGCCCTCGCGTCTTGGCGACAATGCCCATGCCGCCGGTAGATCCGATGCGCAGGCCATCAAGCACAATATCTTCGTTGGTGCCGGTGAAGCTGTCGCGCACGTAGACCATGCGCGTGCCGTAGTACGTGAACTTCACACCCACGTACTGGCCGTCCTTGAACGGCTTGAAAGTAGGCGACGAGAAGGTGCGGTCGTTGATGCGGACGGGCTGCGCGGTGGCGGGGTCTATGATCGCGCGGGTCTGCGTTTGCGGCCAGGTGTGACTGTCCTCGTTCATCGGCCTGATCCAATTGATCGTGGTGCCGGCTGGAAGAGGTTCATCCAGAACGAGCGTCATCGCTCCATTTATTGAGCGCATGCGACCGGTTCCGGAGAGGACACCGGCATCGCGCATCTGGGCTCCCGAGATTCGCACGCGCCGGCTGTCGCGAATGCCGATGCCGTCCACTCTTTGCTCGAACAGGAAGACGGTGTCAGCGGCTTGTATGTCGACATCACTCATATTCTGTACCAGAATATGGCCGGATGTCGGTTGCGCCGTATTGGCCGACTGGAAGTGGTACTCTCCCGGTGCGACCTTGAGGATCCCGCCGCCCGCCTTCTTGAGCTGGCTGAGCGCTGCTTGAAACACTGGGGTAGCGTCTCCGCCCGCTGCAGGCGGGGACACGGAGATGGTTGGCTTGCCCGCAGTGCGCGGCACCCGCACGACTGCGTTGGCGACCTTACCGTCCGCTCCGACCCAACTGTGAGAAAGATCCTGTGCAGCGGCTACGATCGGGCTGATCCGGTCCGACATCAATCTCTGCGCCCAAACGTCGAAATCCGTGACGCTTTGGTTGGCGGTTGTCGGTTGCGCGACACTCTGGGCGCTGACGGCGGTGTCTAGCTCCGCAGCGCTCGCCGCTGCGACCGGCGGTATGGCAGTAGTGCTTTGTCCGTCCCCACCTGAGCAGGCAGCCAGGAGTGGCAACAGCATGATCATCGACTTCGACTTAACAGCAACTTTCATCTTCGCGCCCGTTTTTTGCTCGAAAGTCGCGCATCGCGTGCAGTGGCCTGCATCGCAGCTGCTCTCGAGATCATTGTTGAGGTGTCGGCAGTGCCGGCTCGGGCGGTATGCAAGGGCTTCGACTAACCGGAGCCTCAGGCAGAAATCCGGTAAATCAGGGAGGAAATCTGAATCTGTTAAGCACGTTAGGCTACACTTGCCGCAGCTCTTCTGCGAGCCCGACGCGGAGCGTGGGTATCACGGGAAGTGAGGTTCTCGACCGCGCGCCAAAATCGGCAGCAGCGCGGCCAATTATTAACGATGCAGGTGCATTTTTTGGCTAAGTACAGGCTGAACAGCGCGCAACATCAAGGCCGCATACCGATCCGCTGCTGATTACGCGGATCGGTATGTTGTACCCGGGCATGGCCGACGGCGATTTGCAGTCGAGGCGCTCGTCGCCGCCGGGTTGTCGGGCACAGACTGATATCGTTGCGAACCGATCTATCGAGACGCTACCGCGTAGAGCGCTACGGCTCCCGCATTGCTGACATTGAGGCTTTCCATGGCGTCGCTGATCGGGAGGCGTGCCAGCGCGTCGCAATGCTGTGTGATGTTATGGCGCATACCATCTCCCTCGGCTCCAAGAACAAGCGCCACGGGGCCGGCAGGAAGCGCCTCTGCCAGCGTCATCTCCGCTTCTCCTGCAAGACCAATGCGCCAGTATCCAGCCTCCGCGATCTCATCCAGAGCTCGAGCCAGGTTCACGACGCGAACCCAGGGCACAATCTCTAGTGCCCCGGATGCAGACTTGGCGAGCGTCCCCGATTCGGGAGGAGCATGGCGATCCTGGGTAACGACGGCCGCGGCATTGAACGCAGCGGCCGTGCGCATGAGCGCGCCGACGTTATGAGGGTCGGTCACTTGATCGAGGATCAGAACCGGTCGTTCCGCCTCGGCAACCAGAACGTCTGAAAGATATACGTCTTCCAAAGGCTCGCATTCCAGCACCAGCCCCTGGTGTGGAGCGTCTCGCACCACCAGCCGTGCCAAATCTGCCGCTTGAGCCCATTCGACCGCGAAGTCGCTGGGCAAGTCTCCCGCAAGTGATTCGACGCCTTCGCGGGTCGCCCAGAGCTTCGAGTGACGCCGTTCCGGATTCATGAGCGCTGCTTCCACTGCGTGCCGGCCCCACAATCGCACCATACCGGTGGAAGCCCGCCCCGACCCGCGCCCGTTCTTCATCCTGCCCGCACGGCCGCGCAGAGCCCGGCTATTGCCATTGTGGGCATCGCCTTTTGCCATCTTTTATTCCTTTTGAACGTTCGATTGTGCAGCTCCCTGCCAGTCACCCCATTGACAGGCAAGGCTCGCTTCGCCATGAGCGCCACCTCTCGGCAGCGCGGCTCTTACGGGTCGCAATCGGCGGGGTCTCCCCGCCACCCGTGGAAACGGTGTGGACAGGTGGCCGAGTGGTTAAAGGCAGCAGACTGTAAATCTGCCCGTGCAAGCGTACGCTGGTTCGAATCCAGCCCTGTCCACCACCCTTCTTTTCCGCGGCAACGGGAGCGTCCCGCTCGCATTTCCGGTTGGCCCACGTTGCGGTGGGGAGCCGCAGAGCCTAGATGGGCCCGATGCCTGGCGAAATTTTCGATAATCAAGGACGCGGTGAAGCGTCATGGCGCTGGCCGCCGATCCACCCAGAGGGGCGCAAGTTCGGTGCCATCGCGGGCGCTTTGTGCCTGCTGACGATTATTATTGGCTGGTCTTGGCTGGCATGGCTGCTTGCCTTCCTTACTGCCGGAGTGCTCGCGTTCTTTCGGGATCCGGACCGTGTTGTCCCGCAAGACGAGCGCAGCATTGTTTCTCCAGCTGACGGTCTCGTCACGCTGATTCAGAAAGTTCCGCCTCCGCGTGAACTGACGTTGGATGACGGCAGCGGGACGAAGCCACTTAGCCCCGAGCCAGTCACGCGCGTGTCGATTTTCATGAGCGCGTTCGACGTTCACATCAATCGCGCTCCGATCGGTGGGACGGTGCGCCGGGTGATCTATATCCCCGGTCGGTTTCTTAATGCGGACCTCGACAAGGCCAGCGAGGAGAACGAACGGCAGCACGTGATGATCGAACGTCCCGACGGCCTCATCCTGTGCTTCACGCAAATCGCGGGTCTTGTCGCTCGTCGGATCGTGCCGTTCGTCAAGCCGGGTGACATCATCGCCAGCGGGCAACGCATCGGGCTGATCCGCTTCGGAAGCCGCGTCGATGTTTATCTTCCACACGACACAGAACCGCGTGTCGTGTTGGGGCAAAAGGTCGTGGCCGGCGAGAGCGTGTTGGCTGAACTGGGCGAGAAGCGGTTGATCGAGGGGATTGCACAATGAGCCTGCCTGAAGATCGCAGGGCCGAGCGACGTCTCGCGCGGAGTTTAAGTTTACGCGCGCTGGTGCCTAACGCGATCACTGCCGCTGCTTTGTGCTCGGGGCTGACCGGCATCCGCTTCGCAATCGCCGGTGATTTCGAGAAGTCGGTGCAGGCTGTAATCCTTGCTGGCCTGCTGGATGGGATCGACGGTCGTGCCGCTCGCCTGTTGAAAGCCCAGTCGCGGTTTGGCGCTGAACTCGACAGTCTGGCCGATTCTATCTCGTTCGGCGTTGCGCCGGCGCTTATCGTCTACCTGTGGGCCTTGCGCGACTTGCCAAGCTTCGGCTGGATAGCTGCACTCGCTTTCGCGATCTGCTGCGTTCTGCGCCTTGCCCGATTCAACGCTCGGATCGACCTTGCCGATCAGCCACACAAGCAAGCTGGCTTCCTGACCGGGGTCCCGGCGCCAGTAGGAGCCGGGCTTGCCTTCTTGCCGATCTACTTGTGGATAGCGAGCGGACAGGCGGAGTTTACCAATGCGGTCGCAGTGAGCGTCTGGATGCTGCTCATCGCGTTCCTGATGATCTCGAATCTGCCGACTCTCAGCTGGTCGAGAGTTCGCCCGCCTACGAGCTTGCGGATCGGCCTTCTTGCGCTGATCGGGATTACTATGGCCGCCTTGCTGATCGAGCCTTGGTGGACCTTGGCGGGAGTGACCATCATCTACTTGGCGTTGGTTCCTTACGGCCTTTTCAAATATTTGCGCGTCAAGCGGCGAGGCGGCACGGCTCCAGGGCAGGCGCTTGCGAGCCGCTCCACTGAAGCTGCATCTCCGGACACAGCGCCCTAAAGTCAGGCACGGGTGCGCCCGTCTTCATAATCCGCCAGACAACATACCGCTCGGGATCGTCGCCCGCTTTGTTTGCGAGCAGCACGAGCACGTCGCGCCCGTAGGTCCGCCACGCATTGATCATCACTGCCCCAGCGCCCACGGCAGCCAGAATGAAAAGAGTGGCGCAGATATTGGCGAACATCGCTTGACCTCCTGGTACGCCTTGTGAGCGACGCGCTGGACAAGCTGTGGACAACTTGTGGATGCAGCGCAATCGTTCTAGAATTGTTCTGATGTTGATATGTTCACTCTTTGTTCCGGTTGTCAAACGCTTTTGTTGAATAGAGCAGGCGAGCGTTAACACGCAGCGACGAGGGCAGGGTTCGCCTGCCCTCAACTACGGCTTACGCCGCGCTGCGAGCCTTGACGAACTGGTGAAGACGGTGCGTCACGGGCTTCGGGGAGAGGTGCCGAGCAGGGCGCCGACGACGCATGGAACCAACGGGCTCCAACTCACCGAAGTCATTGCGGAAGTTGACAGTGACCTCGGTCCCATACTCCGGCTGCCGGGCTCGGTGACGTAAGTCTGCCACGGCAGACAGGTTGGATACCAAGGCAATCCTGATAAGGGCGATGGACCCGAGGCCAACGAGAATAAAGAGGGTGGACAGAACGGCGGTCATTAGTGTCTCCAGGAGCCTGAGCCCGCATCCGCTCGACTGCACCTTAGTAAATGCCCTGCGTTGAGCGCTTGGACATTTAGACATTCGGTTGTAGCCGGTACCCTAGGGAACACCTAGTCAACTCCCTAAGTTCCTGGTTATCCTCTATAATTTCACGTCTTGCGCCCGAATGGGGGAATCTTGCGGCGAATTGGGGCTGGCTTTCGATGGGATTAGACGTTAGGTGCACCGCGCCGCGGGCTTTGTTCTCATCCGGGACTCAATCGCGGCAACTCCACATGGGAAGCAGCACATACCGGTGCCGCAGCGGGTCTACCGCACGGTTCCAGCTTCCCAGAGGTACAACCGGAAAGGAAATGATTATGGCGGCCCCTGTCGTCACCATGCAGCAATTGATTGAGGCCGGCGCTCACTTCGGGCACCAGACCCACCGTTGGAACCCGCGGATGAAGCCGTACATTTTCGGCGCCCGCAATGGCATCCACATTATCGACCTGTCGCAGACCGTGCCGCTTTTCGCGCGTGCGCTCGACTTCATTTCGTCGACCGTGCAGGCTGGCGGCAAGGTGCTGTTCGTGGGCACCAAGCGCCAGGCGCAGGAGCCGATCGCTCAGGCCGCGCGGGCTTGCGGTCAGCACTTCGTCAATCACCGCTGGCTGGGCGGCATGCTCACCAACTGGAAGACGATCTCGGGCTCGATCAAGCGTCTGAAGTCGCTGGAAGAGCAGCTCTCGGGCGATACTCACGGTCTGACCAAGAAGGAAATCCTTCAGCTCACCCGCGAGCGTGACAAGCTTGAGCTCTCACTCGGCGGCATCCGCGACATGGGCGGGATCCCGGACGTGATGTTCGTGATCGATGCCAACAAGGAAGATCTGGCGATCAAGGAAGCCAACGTGCTTGGCATCCCGGTCGTGGCGGTGCTCGACACCAACGTGAATCCGCAAGGCATCGCTTTCCCGATCCCCGCGAACGACGACGCCAGCCGCGCCGTGCGCCTGTACTGCGACGCGGTCGCACGTGCGGCCACGAAGGGGCATCGCGAAGGCGTAGTTGATTCGGGTGTCGACATCGGCGCCATGGACGAACCCGTCGCTGAGGAAGCGACCGCCGGGGCTTGAGCCCGACGTAAACGACACTTCGTCATCGAAATGTCGCGCGCCGGGTCCAGTGGATCCGGCGCGCCTGCCCATTCAAGCAAGAGGAATTTGAGCGATGGCTTACACCGCCGCTGACGTGAAGAACCTGCGCGAGCGCACCGGCGCTGGCATGATGGATTGCAAGAAGGCACTGGACGAGACCGGCGGCGACTTTGAAGCCGCCGTCGACGCGCTGCGTGCCCGCGGCCTTGCGGCTGCTGCCAAGAAGTCGAGCCGTACGGCCGCTGAAGGTCTTGTGGGCGTTGCCGTTACCGGTACCAAGGGCGTTGCCGTCGAAGTGAACTCGGAGACGGACTTCGTTGCGAAGAACGAGCAGTTCCAGGATTTCGTGCGTAACACCACGGAAGCGGCGCTTGGCGTTGCAGGTGACGACGTGGAGGCACTTAAGGCTGCGGCCTATCCGACCGGCGGCACAGTGGCCGACGCGCTCACGAACAATGTTGCGACGATCGGTGAGAACCAGCAGATCCGCCGCATGAAGACGGTGACGGTCTCGCAGGGTCTCGTCGTGCCATACATGCATAACGCAGCCGCGCCGAATCTCGGCAAGATCGGCGTTCTGGTCGCTCTGGAGTCGGAAGCCTCGGCCGAAACGCTGGAAGCCCTGGGCAAGCAGATTGCGATGCACATCGCCGCTGCCTTTCCGCTCGCCCTGAATGCCGAGGATCTCGATCCCGAACTGATCGAGCGCGAGCGTAAAGTCGCAGCCGAGAAGGCGGCCGAGAGCGGCAAGCCTGAGGCAGTGCAGGCCAAGATGGTCGACGGCGCGATTGCCAAGTATGCCAAGGAGAATGCTCTCCTCAGCCAGCTGTTCGTGATGGACAACAAGACGCCGATCCAGCAGGTCGTGGACCAGGCCGGCAAGGAAGCAGGAAGCAAGATCGTCCTTAAGGACTTCGTGCGCTTCCAGCTTGGTGAGGGCATCGAGAAGCAAGTCAGCGATTTCGCGGCTGAAGTTGCAGCGGCGGTACAGGGCTGATCCAGCCCTACGCATCTGCAAACACAATTAGGACGGGTCGGGCAGTTTGAGCTGCCCGGCCCGTTGCCTTTTCTAGAGGGCGCCCAGAAAGCGAAACCCGAAGCGGTAATCCGCTGGTCTAACCGGATCTTCATTCGTGGCGGGTTTGTCAGGTTGAACTTCCACTAGTTCGAGACTGCCATCGGCGATCTGGAACGGCGCACCCTGCGTGATCTCCCGCGTTTGACGCCCCGATCCCAAATCGATCTGGGCGCGAATGCGGACGCGCCCCGCCCATACGCAGCGTGCGTTCATAGGACAGCGGCTGTCTTCAAGAACGGACAGCGGCGTGAGCTTGGGCCCGCCCACATACATAGTCTGGCCAATGGTGGCTCGGCTCAGACCGTCGTTCCGGTACGGCGGAGCCGAAGCTGAGGAGGGCCAGGCCGCGCAACCGGCGAGCGTAAGTAAAGGACACAACGCGAGGAGCAGCTTCATTGCACCCATAGAATACTGCCCCGCTGAATGCAGGCCGAACGCTTGGCGGCGGGCTGGAGGGCGGCTAGAGCACAGACATGTTTGAAGATACCCTACCGCCAGAGTGCCGGCTTTACCTGATCTCGCCGCTGGATGTCGGCGGCGATTTTCCTGAGCGTCTCGCCCGCGCATTGGACGCAGGGCCGGTTGCCGCATTCCAATTTCGCGTGAAGGAGGTGGACCAGCACGAGGCCGTCCGCCTCGCAGAGCCGCTGCAGACAATCTGTGCCGATCGGGAGGTGGCGTTCATTGTGAACGACTCGATTAGCCTCGCCAAGCGGCTCGGGGCGGATGGTGTTCACTTGGGCCAGGAAGACGGCGATCCCGCCGAGGCGCGAAGGGTACTGGGTAGAGACGCCCAGATCGGCATCACTTGCCACGACAGCCGGCATCTCGCGATGGAGGCCGGTGAGGCGGGTGCGGACTACGTCGCATTCGGCGCGTTCTTCCCTACCACGACGAAAGATGTGAAGCACCGCCCGGAGGTGGACGTGCTCACTTGGTGGCAGTCTATCTTCGAGATCCCTTGCGTCGCCATCGGGGGAATCACGGCGGGAAATTGTGCTCCGCTCGTCCGGGCTGGGGCGGACTTCCTGGCAGTGAGCGGTGCAGTATGGAATGGCGACGAGGCTGCCGCAGTGCGCGCCTTCGATCAGGCCATCACTGCGGTTCGCGGATGATTCCCCTTGGACCGCCCCTGGGTTGACCAAGCCAGCTGGGTTGAGGGCTTGCTCTAGCCGGCTTGTTGCCAACAGCGAGCGACTCGGCCGATTCAGAAAGCAAGTTTCGCGATCACTTCCTCCCCGAAGCGAAGAGCATGTTCGCAGTATTCGCTGCGGCTCTCGGTGGAGATGCTCGCGCCAGAACCATCTACGCCGAGCGACTTCAGGTGCGCGTAGTGGTCCAACGCTTCCTGAGCGTTCCAGTCATCCTTGAGCGTGAAGGTGGAGGAAGCGATAACCTTGGGCGGCGTCTCGCGACCAACTTTCCCGCAGTGGTCCGCCATGTAGGCGATGGCATCCAGGATGTCCTGATCGTCGGACAGATTGACCGTGCGGGCCGTGTCGGTCACCATCTTTGGAACGAAGAATGGGTGCCACGCGTCGCCGAGCTCTACCGCGCGGCGTAGTGCCCGCTTGGAATTTCCGCCAATCAGCAGTGGTGGGTGCGGCGTCTGCACCGGAGTGGGCAACATGCGATTTCCGGGTGCTTTGTAACCACTGCCCTCGAACTCGAAGTCCTCGCCGGTCCAAGCGAGCTGCATGGCCTGGATGTATTCGTCCATAAGGTCGTTGCGGTTGTCAAATTCGACGCCAAGCGCCTTGTACTCAGCCTTGAGGTAGCCTGCCCCGAGGCCGAGGATTGTACGGCCGCTGGTGAACCGGTCCAAGGAAGAGACCATCCGCGCCGTGATGAACGGGTTGCGGTAAGGCAAAACCAGGATGTTGGTTTGCAGCTTCAGCTTGGTCGTTACGGCCCCGACCATTGAAAGCATGACGAACGGATCTTGCGCGTAGTGCCCGCCGCTGTCCAGCCAGCGCGACGACGGCACCGGATGATCGGTGACGGTGCCCGCGGCGAAGCCGGCTTGCTCGACCGCCTTCGCGCATTCGTGGACGGCTTCCATCGAGATGAACTCGTCGGGATGTTGAATGTGGTCGAAAGGGAAGGTGGTACTAAGAGTGAAGGTCATGGTGCAACGTCCTGAAGTATAGGTCTTTCATGGCAGCGTTAGTCCGCCGATTCTGGTGGCAGGATCCAGTCGTTGGTGCTCGATCGCACCCAGCCGCTGGATGCCCAGGCGCCGCCGTCAACGGGGATGATCGTACCGGTGACATAGCTGGCCATCGGTGAGGCTAGGAAAACCACCACACGGCCGCACTCCTCTTCCAGACCAGCCCGACCCAGTGGGATGCGACGGCGGATTACTTCCCTTTGTTCGGGCGTGGGCTGGTGCCATTTGCTTTCATCCACGGGACCAGTGAACTGCCCGCTGGTACCGGGAGTGCGCGTGTAGTCGGGCGCGATGGCGTTCACCCGGATGCCGTGTTCCGAGAACTCCAGCGCCAGGCTGCGCGTGAGGTTATCGACGCCAGCCTTGCATGCGGCATATACCGCGTACCCAGGCGCGGCGCGCGAGCCTTCGATGCTGCTCACATTGATGATTGAGCCGCCCCGGCCTCCCTCGATCATGACCGGAGCCGCCGCCTGCGTCGCTGCGAGATTGCTGACGAGGTTGAGATCGATATGGCGGCGCCAATTCTTCTCCTGAAGGTCAAGAAAGCTGCGCCGCGTGACGCCGCCAGCGTTGTTCACGAGAACGTCCAACCGGCCGAAGGTGTCTGCTGCGGCCTTCACCGCGTCTTGGAGCGCACCCACGTCCATGACATTGACGGGCAGGGCGACCGCCTTGCGGCCGCGCTTCTCGATCTCGCCGACCATCTGCTCGCACCGTTCGGGGATGGCATCCACGACAGCAACGTCGGCGCCCATATCGGCAAGACACAAGGCTGCGGATCGACCGATGCCGCCACCGCCTCCCGTCACGAAAGCCGCCGTTCCAGCAAGACTTATGTCGGTTGTATCCATCTTTCTCCCCGGCTCTTCTAGAACGCTTCTTGGAAGTTGCTCCTTGCATCCGCCAAGTCGGCGGGTTCGTCTATATCTTTCTCCAGCCCTTCGCTGAGCATCGTCTCAACGGTGTATCCAAACCGCAGTGCCTCGGCGCGGTGAGCAGCGTAGCTGCCGGTGCCGAAATGGAAGCGGAACTCTGGGGCGATCGCGAATGGAAGGGACAGGGCGTTGGTGCCCGCGCCGTGCCGGTCGGGAGCAATCGCAATGACGTTCGACGCTACCCTGGCCATCATCGTGAGTTCTGGTGAGCTGAGGTCTGGCAGGTCGGCTGCAACGATCAGGATTCGGTCTGGTGCGGGTGCCGGCAGGGCCATTACGGCTGCCTCAAGGGCAGGGTTGAGGCCACCGCCAGCGTCTTGAATCACCGTTGCCCCATCGCCGTTCCGACGTGTGGGGTCGCTCACGAGGCAGACGCGCTCGATGGCGGGAGAGCCTCGCGCAGCTTCCACGACTTGCGTGAGCATCGCCTCGACCAATCTGCTGCGCGCCTGCGCATCGAGGACACCCGCGAGGCGTGACTTGCCTTCGCCGGGTGCCTTGACGGGAATGAGGGCCCAGCAGATCGGAGCTTTGTCGGTCACGGGATCGCGGGTGCGTCCTTGAGATTGGTAAAGCGAATCCCGGCGCCGTCAGCCTTGTAGGTCTTGTTCATGTAGATAAGGATCGAAGTCAGCGCCTCTGCCGCCGCCGAGTTCGCAAGCGCACCGCCTGCCAGGCCCCGAAGCCCCATGCCGGGGCACAGTTCGACGATAGTCTTGCGCGCCTCGACATCATCGGAAAACACGAGGACGTCGCAATCGATGGCATGATCGCTATCGAGGTGATGTGCGGAAACGTTGTGGAAGGCGGTAACAAGCCGCACGTCCGGCCCCAGATGAGCCTGGGCTTGCTGCGCGGAGCTTCCCTCTGAAGGGAGCTGCACGCGCATGACCTTTGGCGGCACAAGCGGGACTGTCGTATCGACCACAATGGCGTTCCCCACGCGATCCTTGATCTGCGCCAAGGTGTCGCCCTGCGAGGCGTGCGGCACAGTGACGATGACGATGTCCTTGCTTTCGGCGGCATCGGCATTGGCAGCGTAGCCGGCGGCGCCCAGCTCTTGCGCGGTTGCTTGCGCCTTCTCTGCCGAGCGAGAGCCGATCGTGACCTCATGACCCGCCTTCACAAGTCTGCGAGCAATCCCTTTGCCGAGTGCGCCGGTTCCCCCGATCACCGCTATGGATGCCATGTGTCGTGCTACTCCCAAGTTATTGCATGTTGCGTTCACGTCATCATTGCCGATAGCGCCCCCTCTGCGCCAACGAAAAGTCCACATTTGGGAATAGCCAATGCACGCCTTGTCAGGATCAAGTGAGATGTACGGATGACGGGACTTTGCGCCATTCCATTGCGTGACATGCCACTTGTCGATGAAACGACCGACGTCGCTCAGGAGATCTGCGCCGCGATTGATCGCGCGGGCGAAGTGCTTGGAGACGGCGATGTCATCGTTCTTGCTCAGAAGATCGTCTCCAAGAACGAGGGGCGGCTGGTTGCGCTCGCAGCCGTGAACGTAGGCGAAGAGGCCAGCCGTATTGCCCAGCAGACGGCGCGAGAGCCCGCCATGGTGCAACTCATTCTAAACGAGAGCCGAGAGCTGTTACGCACCACCCCGGCAGCGATCATCGCCCGCCACCACACTGGGCACGTCCTGGCGAACGCGGGCATCGATGCCTCCAATGTCGAAGGAGGCGACGCCGGAACGGTGCTGCTCTGGCCCAAAGATCCCGACGCTTCCGCGCGCGCCATCCGTTCAAAAATTGCCGCTATTTCGGGAGCACGCCCGGCGATCGTGATCGCGGACAGCATGGGCCGCGCCTGGCGCATAGGGACAGCGGGAACTGCGATCGGCTGCGCTGGCCTCACTGTCGTCGAGGACAAGCGCGGCACGGGACGCGATTTGTTCGGCCGCGTGCTGCAGGCAACACAGATCGCCGTCGCAGACTCCGTCGCTGCGATGGCTGCATTGGCGATGGGTGAGGGGGACGAGGGGACGCCGGTCGCTTTGGTTCGCGGTGCTGAACGGTGGGTCAGCGCAGAGGATGGACCCGGCGCGGAGACCGGCGTACGGCCGATCGAGCAGGATATGTTCCGATGAAGCGTCACATTCTGGCGCTCTCCGGAGGCGTTGGCGGAGCTAAACTGGCGACAGGGCTCGCAGCGGTGTTGCCGCCCGGGGACCTGACCGTCGTCGTCAACACCGGAGACGATTTCGAGCATCTCGGCCTCACGATCTGCCCGGATCTCGATTCCGTTACGTATGCGATGGCCGGGCTCAACGACACTGATAGGGGCTGGGGCGTCGCGGGCGAAACCTGGCAGGCAATGGCCATGTTGCGGGAGTTGGGTGAGGCAGACTGGTTCAACCTGGGGGACCGGGACCTTGGTATGCACATCGCTCGGTCCTGGCGCCTGCGTGCGGGAGAGATGCTCTCGCAAGTCACTGCGCGCCTCACACGCGAACTCGGGATCGCCCATGCGATCGTTCCGATGAGCGACACGCCTGTGCGTACGCAGATCGTCAGCGAGGAAGGGGTGCTCGACTTCCAGCACTACTTCGTGCGGGAGCAGTGCCGGCCCGTGGCGCGTGCCATCCGCTTCGAGGGCGTGCCTGGCGCCGCTCCGTCGCCCGGATTCGCAGGCGCACTGGCGCGGCCGGATCTTGCCGCTGTCATCGTTTGCCCTTCCAACCCGTACCTCAGTGTGGACCCCATCCTGGCCGTAGACGGCGTGCGGGCGGCTCTGCAGGCACTTGCGGTTCCCATCATCGTGGTCTCGCCACTTGTGGGTGGGAAGGCACTGAAAGGCCCGTTGAGCAAGCTGTTGCGCGAGCTCGGTGAGGAAGCCAGAAACCTTGCCATCGGGCATCATTACAAAGAGCTGGCAAGCCACGTAATCATCGACAAAGCCGATGCGTCCGACGCGGAGGGGTTGCGCGCACTCGGTCTTTCCGTCACGATTACAGCAACAGTCATGTGCGATGCCGATGATCGGGAGCGGCTTGCGCGCGTAGCACTGTCAGCAGCCCGCATCGAACAGGAAGACAATGGCACCCGCTGACCGTGCGCTGATTACACGACTCCTTTCTGCCCCGCTGGCAGAGCTGCAAGCCGAAGCGCGCGAGCGCCGGTCCAAGCGTGGACCGGCTCGGATGACCTATTCGCGCAAGGTGTTCATTCCGCTGACCCGCCTCTGCGCGGACGTGTGCCACTACTGCACTTTCGCGACGACTCCGTCCCGATCGGAAGCGCTGTATCTGACGCCTGAGCAAGTGCTGGCGATCGCTCGCGATGGCGCCGCGGCTGGTTGCAAGGAAGCGCTGTTTACGCTCGGCGATGCTCCAGAACGCCGCTATGCCGCCGCGCGCGAATGGCTTGGCGCGCATGGTTTCGAGCGTACTATCGACTATGTGCGCCACTGTGCCGAGCTGGTCCTGAAAGAGACCGGCTTGCTGCCGCACGTCAACGCCGGCGTGCTTGACGAGGATGGCTGGCGGATGCTGCGCCCCGTCATGGCCTCTGGCGGCCTCATGCTGGAGAGCACGGCGGAGCGGCTGCTGGAGAAGGGCGGAGCGCATCATGGTTCGCCGGACAAAGTCCCCGCCGTGCGGCTCGCCTCGCTCAAGGCCGCCGGACGGGCCAAAGTCCCCATGACCAGCGGCATTCTCATCGGGATTGGCGAAACCGCCGATGAGCGGATTGAGGCGCTGCTTGCTCTGCGCGACTTGCAGCAGGAGCAAGGGCACCTTCAGGAAGTGATCGTGCAGAACTTCTGCCCCAAGCCTGGCACAAAGATGGCAGGGGCTCCCGAGGCTACGGAAACGGATTTCCTACGAGTTGTCGCGGCGGCGCGGATCGTTTTGCCCGACGACGTCTCCGTTCAGGCTCCTCCTAACCTCAATGACGAGCGCCTTTGCGAACTGATCGACTGCGGCATCGACGATTGGGGTGGTATCTCGCCGGTGACGCAAGATCATGTGAATCCCGAAGCGCCTTGGCCTGAAGTGGAGCGGCTGGCTGCGGTATGCGCCGACGCCGGGCTGCCGCTGGTTGAGCGACTGACAGTCTACCCGCGCTTCGTCGCGACGGACGATCGCTCCTGCCTTGACCCAGCGATCCGCCCCGCGGTGCTCAAGCTGTCCGACAGCGAGGGCCTGGCCCGCGACAGCGCGTGGAGTCCAGGCGTGGCGGATCCTGCACCGGGCACTCCAGTTATGCCTCTGGGCCGACGGCATGAGGGGCCAGTCGCCCTGCAGCTTCACCGCATTCTTGATCGAGCCGCGAATGGGAGCGGATTGTCGGAAGCAGAGATTGCCGCGCTTTTCTCCACACGCGGCGCCGCGGCGCAGGCGGTCGTCGAAGCCGCCGATGCTTTGCGAGCCGCAGTGAGTGGTGACGATGTGACGTACGTCATCAACCGCAACATCAACTACACGAACATCTGCACGCACTCATGCTCGTTCTGCGCGTTCTCGAAGACGAGCAGCAAGGGCGGCTTCCGCGATAGGCCCTACAATCTGGACTTGCCGGAGATTGCCGGCCGCGCACGTGAAGCGGTGGAACGAGGCGCTACCGAGGTTTGCCTGCAGGGGGGGATTCATCCCAGCTATACCGGAGAGACGTACCTCTCGATATTGCGCGCTGTGAAGGAGGAGTGTCCTGAGCTTCACGTGCATGCCTTCTCGCCGCTTGAAGTAAGCCAGGGCGCGCGTACATTGGCGATGCCAGTTATCGATTACCTGCGGATGCTGAAGGATGCGGGGCTCGGCTCGCTCCCCGGCACTGCGGCGGAAATCCTGTCTGACGACATTCGCGCGCAGATTTGCCCAGACAAGCTGACGACCGAGGAGTGGCTTGGGATCGTCGGCGACGCGCATCGCGTTGGCCTGCCAACGACATCGACCATCATGTTTGGCCATCTCGAGCGCCCCGAACACTGGGCGCGGCACTTCCTGGCCCTCCGGCGCCAGCAGGCTGACAGTGGAGGGTTCACCGAGTTCGTGCCCTTGCCGCTGGTCCACATGGAGGCGCCGTTCTACCGCCGCGGCCAAAGCCGCAAGGGACCGACGTGGCGCGAAGCAGTCATGATGCACGCAGTGGCGCGCATCGCCCTGCACGGAGCGATCGGCTCCATCCAATGCTCGTGGGTCAAGCTGGGCGTTGGTGGGGCTGCAGCAGTGCTGAAGGCCGGTGCGAACGATCTAGGCGGCGTGCTCATGAACGAGAGCATCAGCCGGGCTGCGGGCGCTTCGCATGGGCAGGACGTCAGCGTCGAGGACCTGGGTGCCGCGGCTGCTGCGGCCGGTCGTCGGCTTCGGCGGCGTACGACGCTCTACGGCGATCCGGAGATGCTCAGGCAAGCTCGACAGCTTGCCTGAGCCCCGCTCCAGGCGTCAAAATGTATATATTTGGCGTTGCGCGCTTTGGTGGCGAATGCAAATGACGGGTCTCGTTCTTTTGATCCGCGGTTGGCGGATTGCCATGCGGAGACAGTCATGCGTCCGGTCAAATCTGTCATTTACAAGCGTATTCCTCGTCCCGATCCAGAACTGATCGCTCGTGCCAGGCGCTTCGGTGTGGCCGACCTGCATGAGGGGCTTGGCGCCGTTGCCGGGCGCATGTGTCTGATGAGCCCCAAGATGCTGGCGCGCCAGGACGGCAAGCGTCTGATCGGTCCTGCCATCACCGCATGGAACTACCCTGGCGATAACCTAGCGATACACTGCGCGCTGGAGGTGGCGGAGGCCGGCGATGTGCTGGTGCTCACGAATGGTGGCGGGCACCAAGGCGCGTTGTGGGGCGACGTGGCTTGCGGGTTTGCCAAGAAGCAAGGCCTTGCAGGAGCTGTGGTCGAAGGTGCCGCACGCGATATCGACGCGATCCGCGAGCTGGACTTTCCGGTCTGGTCCACCGCTGTTTCGGTGGAGCATCCGGAGAAGCGCGGACCGGCAGCAGTGAACGTCCCTGTCACGGTTGACGGTGTGATCGTCGAGCCCGGCGATGTCGTTTGCGCCGACACCGATGGCGTTCTTGTGATCCCCCGCGCTCTGCTGCTTCACGCGGTGGACGGGGCAGAAAAGCGGGCGGCGGCCGAGGTCGGAATCCGTCAGCTTATCGCTGCAGGTGAGCGTCCCTTCGATATTTTCGGTTTTCGAGCCGCAATTGTGGAAATGGGCATCGAGATGAAAGACGGGACTTGGCAGGACGATCTCTGACCGAAGTTAGCGATTTCACTCTCGCTCTTCATTTTTGATATACATCGGGCGCCAAAAAGGCGCCCGGTTATTTCTCGCCCCCCTCTAACCTCTCGGCACGTCGGCAAAAACTGTCTTGATATGAAATGCTAAAGGCGTAAATCATAAGCGCGGTTAGTAAGCCCGGGGGATCGCTTTCTGGCCGTACACAGCTTGGTGGGGGCCAGTATGTTTATGGATTCGTCAAGCGCGGGGTATCGTGCGAGCGAGAGATCGTGTGAATTCGCCTCGGTGTTCGCAGTACTCACCGCGAAACAGCATGAAGTGTTTGCGCTGGTTTCGGACAATAGAAGCAGCAAAGAAATTGCAGGTCGTCTGGGAATTTCTGAAAGCGCTGTGAATCAGCGGATTGAAGCTGTCCGCGGCCGCGCGGGCTTTCCACCTCGCGCAGAACTCGCACGCGCATATCGCAGCTACACTGCGTGGCAGCAGCGGCAGGAAGCGGCAGTCTCGGCGCCGCAGGGTGAGCTTGAGTGTGCCTTCGCTGCAGGCGTCGCTCCGCAGTCACCTGCCGAGGGGCTGCCTCCCTGTATCGAAAGCCCATCTGCACTATTTGCGACGGAGGAGTTCGGCGCGGTGCGTGTCGGCCCTGACCTTTTCTTCGGGGGCGGCGGAAAGCTAAATCGCGTCGCCGCTATGGTCGTTATCGCGGTAGGAATGCTCGTCATGGCGATGACGACGCTTGGCGTTGCCCAAGCTCTTTCCGTCGCGCTCTAACCAGCTGAACTTGCCCATGCCTGATTATCTCTGGCTGCTCTGCGCACAGGCGCAGTTGCCGGAGGCTATGCTGCTTTTTCTTGTTGCCTGGATGCGCGGGGCTGCGCCCGAACGTCTTCTTTCGGGTGCCTTGCTGGTCTTCCTTACGCTATGGACGATTTACGATCTGATATTGGACGCTCCTGGTGCACTTGAGCAGGTTGATCCCGTACGTCTGCTGCTCGATGCCTTGATGGGTGGAGTGGTTGTTTCGATCGCGCTGTATGCCAATCGCATTTACCCGGTCTGGATGAGTGGAGCTCAGCTTGCCGCGCTTAGCGCGCATTTTGCACGAGCGACTTTGGTAAATCTGCCCCCAGCTGCATACATGGCGATGACTCAGTTTCCCAACTACATACACATGCTCGTCCTTGCTCTTGGTCTTTGTGCGCATACCATCCGCAAAAGGCGGGTGGGCGGCAGTTATCCGAATTGGAGCGACTGACTCTTTCTGCAATGGATGTTGCGGAGAGGCTATTGCGCCTTGCGGCAGATTGGATACATTTTGCGCAGAAACGACTTGCCCGAGTTTGCTTCAGCCGACATGATATGGCTGAGAACCATAGCAGTTTTGGGCGAGACATATGAGCAAGCAGATCCACCTCGTCAGCTTCCTGATCAATTCGCCGATCAACCACACGGTGCTGAGCTGGGCGGCGCCGGGGGACAATCGGCTCGAAGCACTGCACGATCTGAAGATGTGGCAGGATCTGGCGCGGACCCTGGAGCGCGGCCGTTTCGATGGCATCTTCTTTGCTGACACGCCTGGCGTGTTCGACCGCTACCGCGATAGTTATGCAGACGCTGTGAGGTATGGCGTCTGCTGGCCGTCGCTTGACCCGGTGGTTCTCTTGAGTGCTCTTGCCGCGGCGACCACGCACCTAGGGCTGGCCACCACGATGTCGACAAGCTCATACCAGCCCTGGACCATCGTTCGGCAACTGGGGACGATCGACTATCTCTCCGGCGGGCGCGCGGGGTGGAATATCGTCACTGGGCATTTGCGAGGCGAACACAGGGCTTTGGGCCTTGAGCAGCTGGATCATGATCGCCGCTATGACCGCGCCGATGAATACATGGAGGTCTGCTACAAGCTGTGGAACTCGGTAAAGCCGGGAGCCATTCTCGCGGACCGGAAGAGTGGCGTCTTCGCCGACCCGGAAAAGGTGGAGTTCATCGACCACCGTGGAGAATTCTTCTCCTGCCAAACAGTGGCGCCCGTTCCTCCTTCGCCGCAAGGGCGGCCGGTGCTGTTCCAGGCCGGCAGTTCGGGCCGAGGCCAGCAGTTCGCCGTCAGCCACGCAGATGTAGTATTCTCGATCCAGCCTAACGTTCCGGGTATGAAGCTTTTCAAGGCAAACCTCGAGGATGCGGCTCAAGCGGCAGGACAAAAGACGCCGGGTGTGAGCTTTGGAATTCAGCCCATCGTTGGCGGCACCGAGGAAGAAGCAAAGCGCAAGCTTGCCGATTTGGTAGAGCGCTTGCCCATTGATGGCTGCCTTGCACGTCTTTCGGGAACGATGGGGGTCGACTTCGCCGGCATGGGGCTGGACCAGCCGCTCGCGGACATAGAGACGCAGGCCTCGCAGGGCCTCATGAAGGCGTTCGCCAACATTGAAGGCGACAAGCCGCTGACTCTTCGCGAAGTTGCGATCCGGTGGGGTCTGGCTGTCGGGAAACCGCAGATAGTCGGGACGCCAGAGCAGGTCGCCAATCGGATGGAGGATATCTGGCGTGAGACCGGCTGCTATGGTTACAATATCACGCCCACTGTAATGGCTTCCTCCGTCGAGGAGTTTGTCGACGAGGTTGTGCCGATCCTTCAAAAGAAGGGTATTTACCGGACCGAATACGAGGGCACGACTTTCCGCGCCAACTTGGGGCTTGAATAAGGCACCCGCATCAGGTGCTCGGGCAGTGCTGATGCGCCGGTCCCTGCTTCGCTCCTGGTGAGCAGATCACGACCCGGCGGCACGGATAGGCGTAATGACGATGGCGCAACCGGACCTGCTACGTGCTCTGAGCGGAGCACATCGAAGGCAAAGGCGGGCGACGTGTCCGTGTTTGAGCTTGCCATCGTACCGGGGGAACGGGACGATAGATGGCAGACGGCATTGCAGCCGCGAGGGAGAGGCTCATGAACAAGATCGACGTCGACGGTATAGGCATCGCCTACGAACTGCTCGGGAAGGAGAGTGACGCCGCGGTGGCGCTCACTCCGGGTGGTCGCTTCACCATGGATGTGCCAGGTCTTCGCGAAATGGCGGAGGAGTTCGTCAAGGCGGGACGCCGTGTGCTGATCTATGACCGGCCGAACTGCGGTTACTCGGACGCGTGCCTGCGTGGGCCGAGCGAGTCCGAGATGCAGGCTGAGGCGCTTAGTGGCCTCATTCGAAAACTTGATCTGGGGCCCACGGTGATCGCCGGCGGGTCGGGCGGCTCGCGCGTGTCGATGCTGGCGGCGGCCCGCGATCCGGAGATATGCTCGCATCTCGTGCTGTGGTGGATCTCGGGCGATCCGATCGGTCTGATGCAGCTGGCAACCTATTACTGCGGCGAGGCGGGCACGTTAGCCAGTGTGGGCGGTATGGAAGCAGTGTTGAAGGCCACATCATGGGCCGAGAACCTCTCCAAGAGCGAACAGGCCAGGGAGTTCGTCCGTTCACAGGATCCCGAAAAGTTCATTGAGATCATGCAGAAGTGGGCCGCTGCCTATGTGCCCTCGGACATTTCGCCGGTCCCGGGTATGACTCCGCGCGACTTTGCTCGACTGACGATGCCGGTGCTGATCTATCGCAGCGGAAACAGCGACTTGTCGCACACGCGGGCGACCAGTGAGTGGGTTCACCGTCTTTTGCCGCAGTCCACCATGCTTGATCCGCCGTGGGAAGATAATGAGTGGAACTATCGCTCGGCCCAGACGCAGTCTGGAAAGGAGGGGCACACGCTTTTCCGCTCTTGGCCAAAGCTGGTGCCCGCCATTCTGGACTTCATTCGAGATTGACCAGGGACGTGTAGCGGCGCCGAACCCGAACAGCTCGATCCGTTCGCATGGTGCCGCTATCGCCCGCATGGTTAGGGTCGCTGGTTGACTTGGAAGATACTCTTCACCAACGCTGGTTGCGAAGGGGAATGTCATGGCCGGCGCAGCGCGCAGGATCGGAGCCGAGACCTCGGCAACGCGAGCAGCGATCGTTGAGGCTACCGAGAACCTTATCCGGGAAGAGGGCTACGTCGCTGTCAGCACGCGACGCGTCGCGGCGCGGGCAGGGCTGAAGCCCTCGTTGGTCCACTATTACTTTCCAACGACGGACGATCTCCTGATCGAAGTTTCGCGTCGAGGCGCGGAAGAAAGCGATCGCATGATCGAAGAGGCGCTTGCCTCTGAGGATCCGTTACAGGCGTTGTGGCGCTTCTTCATCGACACGAGCCGTACCGCAATGGCGCTCGAGTTCATGGCCATGGCAAACCACCGCGAGGCGCTCCGCGCGCAAATGGCGAAGCACAGCGAAGCGATGCGCCATCGCCAAATCGAGATTTTCCGGCATGTGCTTGGCGATCGCTTGCAAGCTCTTGATGGCTGCTCGCCGGCTGGGCTGAGCGTCGTGCTTGCCGGAGTGGGCCGGGCAATCGTCATGGAAGAGAACCTCGGCGTAACCGTCGGCCACGAAGAGGCGATGAGCTTTGTACTCGACTGGCTGGAGCGACTGACGAGCGGCCAGCCGCAAGGCCGTAGTGTCGGATCAATTTCACAGCGGAATAGGCGAAGGAGCGTGTGATCTAATCGGATACATACTCTGGACGACAGCCTTTGTTGGGGCCTATAGGCGCCAAGAACAGTGTTCCCACAGGCGGAGTTCGGGAGAAAAAGATGTCGGTCGAGACCAAAGCCCTGCTAAAGTCAGAAGAGATCAAGCCGAAGATCGGCTCACGCGTGCTCAACGGAAAGGAAGACCTGCTCTCCGGCGACATCGCGGGGGAAATCCGCGAATTGCTTGAGGCACGCGGTGTCCTCGTCTTCCCGAAGATCGGCTTCACGAGTGAAGAGCAGGTGGCCTTCACCAAGACGCTTGGCACATTTGCGCCGGAGCAGGCGGGCGGCGACGAGGAGATCACCAAGATCACGCTCGATGTGAAGGAGAACCCTTCAAGTGCCGAGTACCTCAAGGGCTCGCTTTACTGGCACATCGACGGCACGCGTAACGACGTGCCGATCCTCGCATCGCTCCTGACGTGCATCAAGCCCTCGCCGAAAGGCACCGGCAACACTGGCTTTGCGAACACGTACAGCGCGTTCGAAGATCTGCCGGAAGAGAAGAAGGCCGAGTACGAGCAGTACCGTGTCGTTCACGGCCCCTGGGCTTCGCTGTTCTACTACGAGCCTGAGCCGAGCCTTGCCAAGTTACAGGCCTACGCCGGCATCGGGGAGCAGGAATTGCCGCTCGTGTGGAAGCACAAGTCCGGGCGCAAGAGCCTGGTGATCGGCTGCACGGCGGCGCAGGTTGTCGGCAAATCGGCACTTGAAAGCGCCATGATTATCCATGGCCTGAGGGATTGGGCGACCGGACCCAACTTCACCTACAGCCACGAGTGGGAGGTGGGCGACCTGGTGATGTGGGACAACACGGGCACCATGCACCGCGCCGAGCCTTACGATCCTTCGTGTGGCCGTATGATGCACCGGACGAAGCTGGAGGGCGAAGAGGCGTTCGTCTACGCCTGAACTCACCTCTGAGTGAAAGTCGCAAAGGGTTCGTTCGGTTGTCGAGCGGACCCTTTGCGCGTCGACCGCAGAGCGCGTTACTTGACCCACTTCCGTTCCGCGCTGTACAACTGTTCAGCACATGAACCGGCATCGAAAGCCGGAAACGGGAAGGTTGACACATGGCAACGGTAACAAGCACTTGGCAGGTCAGTGACGCGGCGGAAAAGATCGGGACGGTTATCCGCACCGACAAAGACACGCTGCTGAGCGGCGAGAAGGCTGGTGAAATTCGCGCGATCATGGAAGCGCGCGGAGTTATCGTCTTCCCGCAGATTAACCTTTCCGATGAAGAGCAGATCGCCTTCACTCACACGCTGGGCACGTTTGCGCATGAGGAGGGCGAAGGCGGAAAGGAGGGTAAGGATGCAGTCTATCCCGTCACCATGGATGAGAGCATCAACCCGATCGCAAGCTACCTGAAGGGCGCATTCTTCTGGCACATTGACGGCACGATGTCGGAAAAACCGATCCTGGCTTCGATCATGAGTGCGCGGGCTCTGGCGAAAGAGGGTGGTGAGACTGATTTCTGCAATACTTACGCCGCTTACGACGATCTTCCGGAGGAGGAGAAGCGCGCCATTGATCCGCTGAATGTGGTTCATGCGATGTGGCGCGCACAGCTTTACTGGAGGCCGGAACCGAGCATTGGCGAACTCGAGAGCTGGATGGCGCGCGGCAGCAACACGCTGCCGCTGGTTTGGAAGCACCGCTCGGGACGCAAGTCGCTCGTGCTCGGTGCCACAGCGCTCCAGGTGGAAGGCTTGGGCACCATGGAAAGCGAGAAGATGCTGGTTCGCTTGCGTGATTGGGCAACGCAGCCACAGTTCTGTTATCGCCATACCTGGTCGCTTGGCGACATGGTGATCTGGGACAACACCGGAACGATGCATCGCGCGCTTCCTTATGACCACAAATCGGGCCGCTTGATGATGCGCACGAAGTTGGAGGGTGAAGAGGCATTCGCCTGAGCCGTCATCTCGGCTCATCAGTGCGCCTGTACCGTCCCAACGACCGTCGTTGGGGCGGCAGCGCCCTCTGCTTGCTGACACCAAGAACATTGGTCAGCAGATCCAGCGTTTCACTTGGCGTTCAGCCGCCGGCTGTCTATAGACCCCGCCATGCTCGATAGATCGCGTTTGAAGCCCGCCTTGTTCGCCGTTGCCACAGGGGCGATGATCCTGACCGCCGGCTGCGCGGGACGAGGGGGCGGGACCAAAGACACCGCTTACGTCGCACGCGATGTGGACACGCTCTACAGCGCCGCTCAGGCGCGCCTGGATCGTGGTCAGACCAAGCAGGCAGCCGCGCTGTTCGACGAGGTGGAGCGCCAGCACCCGTATTCGCCTTGGGCCCGGCGCGCGCAGTTGATGAGCGCGTTCAGTTACTATGCCGCGGGTGACTACAACAAAGCGGTCCAGTCTGCTGAGCGATTCCTCTCGATCCACCCGGGCAACAAGGATGCGCCTTACGCTTATTACCTGATCGCCGTGTCCTATTACGAGCAGATCAGCGACGTCACTCGCGATCAGAGGATCACGCAGCAGGCAAAGCAGGCGCTGACCGATGTCGTGCGCCGGTATCCGACGACCAGCTATGCGGCCGACGCCAAGATCAAGCTCGACCTCGTCAACGATCACCTTGCCGGCAAGGAAATGACGATCGGCCGTTACTACCAGCGAAGCGGGCGCTGGTTGGCGGCGACTCTGCGCTTCCGCAACGTGGTCGACAATTATCAGACGACCAGCCATGCGCCAGAGGCGCTGTACCGCTTGGTCGAGTCGTATCTCTCGCTCGGTGTGCCAGAAGAGGCGCAGAAGGCTGCTGCGGTGCTGGCCCGGAACTATCCGGGAAGCCAATGGTACTCGCGTGCCTACGGCCTGATGAAAAGGCACGCACCCCAGAACGTCTGACCGGCATCGTTCGAGTCTAGTCCGCAGGTTGACATTTTGGCATAGGAGGCGTTGAGTCTCCCGTGCCATGCTTTCGCAGAAGACCCGCTACTCCATCCGCGCCCTTCAGCACCTGGCAGACCGATACAAGCAGGGCCCGGTGCGCCTTGATGAAATCGTGACCGCTCAGAATATCCCCCGCAAGTTTCTGACGGTGATCCTGTCTGAACTGGTCCGCGAGGGTATCGTTATTTCGCACCGAGGCCGCTCCGGAGGGTACGAACTGGCCCTTTCGCCTGTGGACGTGCGGTACGGCGACATCATCCGCGTCACTCGGGGCAGCCTCGCACTTGTGCCCTGCGCCAGCCGCAACGCGCACGAAACCTGCGCCAACTGTCTTCCCGAAGCCGAGTGCCGTCTTCGTGGCCTTATGTTGCTGCTGCGCGACGAGATGGCGGCGATGCTAGACCGGATGAGTCTTGCGGACCCGATCGTTCCCGAACCGCCCTTTGATGGAGAGCCCGAAATATAGGGCATCTGACGCTCGTCACGTCGATTGTGTTATCAGATCGCCGGCGTCTTTTTCGTGAATGTGCAGAGACTTCCTCTGGCGGCAGCGTCGTCGGCGAACTTCAGTCCCGAATGGCGGCATCTTGTGGTACGTTAAGCTGTTGGAGTCTTCTCCGGCCACGCTTTCCCCTTGCCGCGGGCGGAGACAAGCCGGGTGACGCGTGGCATGCGCTGCGCTAGAACGCGCAACGAACATGCTCACCCGGCTTTCCATCCGCAACATCGTCCTTATTGCCGCGCTCGATCTCGAGTTCGCCGGAGGACTTGGCGTGCTCACCGGAGAGACCGGGGCGGGCAAATCGATCCTGCTGGATGCGCTCGGGCTCGTGCTCGGCAACCGGGCGGACAGCGGTCTGGTGCGCGCTGGAGAGGACCGGGCGAGCGTCACCGCCAGCTTTGAGTTCGGGCAGCTGCCGGCTGCCGTGCGACGGGCGCTTGATGAGGCCGACATAGAGATAGAGGCGGGCGAACCGCTGATCCTGAAGCGGCAGCTTCGTGCGGATGGGGGCAGCAAGGCATTCGTGAACGACCAGTCGGTCGGTGTGGCCCTGCTGCGCGAGATCGGTCCGGCCCTGGTGGAGATTCATGGCCAACATGACGATCGCGGTCTCGTGAATGCTCGCGGGCATCGACAGCTGCTCGATCGTTTTGCCAGCGGCGATACCAGTGCCGTCGCTGCGGCGTGGCGCGATTGGCGTGCCGCCCGCGACAGCCTGGAAGCCGCGCAGAGTCGCGTTGCCCAGGCGGCCGAGGAGCGCGACTTGCTCATTGCCTATTTGGAAGAACTGACTGCACTGCAGCCGGAGGAAGGCGAAGAGGAGCAACTCGCTCTCTCTCGTGCGACCATGCAGAAGGGCGAAAAGCTGACGGACGACCTGTCGGCGCTGCAGCACTTGTTTCAGGGCAGCGATTCGGCGCTGGCGTCATTGCGTGCCGCCGCGCGACGGCTCGACCGCATCGCCTCAGAGCACCCGCTGCTGGAAGAGGCCTTGGAGGCACTGGACCGCGCAATGATCGAGGCAGACGACGCTGAAGTGAAGATCGCCGGTGCGGCCGAGGCGATGTCCTTCGATCCCGCTGAGCTGGACCGGATCGAGACACGTTTGTTCGATTTGCGCGCTGCTGCTCGCAAGCACGCCTGCCAGGTAGATGACCTTCCTGCCAAGCTGCGTGAGATGCAGGCCGCACTCGACGCCATTGAGGGGGGCACCGAAGAGCTCGCTCGGCTGGAGGCTGCGGCTGCCGTTGCAGGTCAGGACTATCGCGCGGGGGCGCAGGCACTGCATGCCAACCGTATCGCTGCCGCGCTGCGGCTCGATGAAGCGGTCGCTGCGGAGTTGGCGCCCCTCAAGCTGGACGCTGCGCGCTTCCGCACTGCGGTTGCCGAACTTCCTGAGGAGCGCTGGGGCGCGCACGGTATGGATTCTGTCGAGTTCCTCATCAGCACCAACCCAGGCGCGCCTTTTGCACCGCTTGCGAAGATCGCCAGCGGCGGTGAGCTTTCTCGTTTCATCCTTGCCCTCAAGGTTGCGCTGGCGGAGGAGGGTGGAGCTGCCACCGTGATCTTTGACGAGATTGATCGAGGTGTCGGTGGAGCAGTCGCCAGCGCCATTGGGGAACGCCTCGGTCGTCTCGCGGCTTCAGGCCAGTTGCTGGCGGTCACGCATAGCCCGCAGGTCGCCGCTCGGGGTGATCGCCACTACATGATTGCAAAATCCAGCGAAGGCACCGTGACGCGCACGTCCGTCACGTTGCTTGACGCGGCGGAGCGCAAGGAAGAGATCGCCCGTATGCTCTCCGGCGCAGAAGTGACCGAAGAAGCGCGCGCTCAGGCAGACCGGCTGCTGGAGCGGGCATGAGCGCGCCGTGCCCTGTCGACAGTAGCTTTTGCCCACCCGCACGCTAGGGACGCGCGCATGTCACAGAACGCAACAGAAGCGCAGGCGGCCAATGAATTGATGCGGCTGGCCCGGCAGATCGCACGGCACAATCGGCTTTATCATGCCGACGATGCGCCCGAGATCAGCGATGCTGAGTACGACGCGCTGGTGCGGCGCAATGCCGAACTGGAGGCAGAATTCCCGCACCTGATTCGCGCCGACAGTCCCAGTCAAAAGGTCGGCCACGAGGTCGCTGCCTCGCCCCTTTCCAAAGTGACACACGAGGTTCGGATGATGAGCCTCGACAATGCTTTCAGCGCCGGGGAAGTCGCTGATTTCCTCAGCCGCGTACGGCGCTTTCTGGCGCTGCCGGATAACGAGCCGCTGGCGATAACTGCAGAAGACAAGATCGACGGGCTGTCTTGCTCCTTACGCTACGAAAAGCGGCGGCTGGTTCGCGCCGCGACGCGTGGCGACGGTCAGGTGGGCGAGGATGTGACAGCCAATGTCGCTTACATCCCCGACATCCCTCAGGAGTTGATAGGGGAGGTGCCGGAGATCTTCGAAGTGCGCGGGGAAGTCTACATGGAGAAGGCCGCGTTCCTGACGCTTAACGCGGCGCTCTTGGACGACGCCCGTGCAGTCGCCGACGCGAAGGGGGAGGCGTTCGACGAGAGCAAGGTCCGCCAGTTCGCTAACCCGCGCAACGCGGCCGCCGGCTCGCTGCGCCAGAAGGATCCTAGCGTCACAGCGAAGCGGCCCCTGCGGTTCTGGGCGCATGGATGGGGTGCTGCGAGCGCTGTACCAGGCGCAACACAGCATGAGGTTATCCGCCAGCTTGAGAGTTGGGGGTTGCCGGTGTCGCCCGATTTCCGCCTGTGCCGATCGCTCGAGGACATGCTCACCGCCTATGAGGCGATCCGCGCCGGAAGAGCAGGGCTGGCCTACGAGATCGATGGGGTCGTCTACAAGGTTGATCGGCTGGACTGGCAGGCTCGGCTCGGTTTCGTGGCGAAGGCGCCGCGCTGGGGCTTGGCGCACAAGTTTCCCGCCGAGCAGGCCGAGACCGTATTGGAAGCCATCGACATTCAAGTAGGTCGCACCGGCAAGCTCACGCCCGTGGGCCGGCTCCGCCCCGTGCTGGTGGGCGGCGTCACCGTCACCAACGTGACTTTGCACAATCGGGACGAGATCGCCCGCCTGGGTGTACGGCCCGGCGACCGCGTCGTGCTCCAGCGTGCGGGTGACGTGATCCCACAGTTGGTCGACAATCTGACTCGCGACGAGGAACGGCCTGCTTTCGTCTTCCCGGACCACTGCCCGCAGTGCCACTCCGAAGCTGTGCCAGAGGAGGGGGAGGTCGATGTGCGCTGCACCGGCGGTCTGATCTGTCCTGCTCAACGCACAGAGCGGTTGAAGCACTTCGTCAGCCGCGCTGCCCTTGATATCGAAGGGTTTGGCGAGAAGACGATCGACAAGTTGTTCTCGGTCGGCTGGCTTCAAAGCCCCGCCGATATCTTCCGCCTCCGACGTCATCGCACCGGGCTTCTGGCTCGCGAGGGATGGAAGGAGAAGTCTGTAGACAACCTGTTGGCAGCTGTCGAAACCAAAAGACAGCCCGATGCGGCGCGACTGCTGTTCGGACTTGGTATCCGCCACGTCGGCGCTGTGACCGCGCGTGACCTGATGAAGCAATTCGGAACACTGCCGGCGTTACGCCATGCGGCCGAAAAAGCGCGTGCGGGCGATTCTGAGGCTGCAGGGGAACTGCTTTCGATCGATGGCGTCGGCCCCGTCGTCGTGGAAGCTCTCGGCGAGTTCTTCCATGAGGAGCACAACCGCGCTGTCTGGGACGACCTGCTCGGCGAGGTTTCACCTCCTTTGTACCAGGTGGAGACCAGAGACAGCGAAGTCGCGGGGATGACGGTGGTGTTCACCGGCAAGCTCGAAACGATGAGCCGGGACGAAGCCAAGGCTCAAGCTGAGCGGCTCGGCGCCAAGGCCGCTGGCGCGGTGTCTGCCAAGACCGACTTGGTTGTGGCAGGACCTGGAGCGGGCTCCAAGCTCAAGAAGGCTGCGGAACTCGGTATCCGGGTGATTGAAGAGGCCGAGTGGGCCGAGATCGTGCGCGCCGCCGGTTGAGCATTTCAGACTAGAGCCAGCCAGCCGTTTGCGCCAGCAGCCAAAGACCGACAGCGAGGAACAGCGCCGCAGCCACCCAGCGCACGACGTGCAGCGGAACCCGGCGTATGAGTTCCTGCCCGAGGTACACCGCAGGTACGTTGGCGAGCATCATGCCGAGCGTTGTGCCCGCCATGACTGCCAAGACACTGTTGAACCGCGCGCCCAGAGCAATCGTCGCTAGCTGCGTCTTGTCTCCCATTTCGACGAAGAAGAAGGCGATCAGGGTAGTTAGGAAGGCGCCGTAGCGAGCCGGCTTCTGCTGATCCTCGTCGAACTTGTCGGGGATGAGTGTCCAAGCCGCCATCACGATAAACGAGGCTGCGACAATGTAGCGGAACCACAGACCGTCCAGGAAAGAGGCCGCCTGCTGCCCAAGCAAAGCGGCGACAAAGTGGTTGGCCAGCGTGGCTGCGAGAATGCCCAGCACGATCGGCATCGGTCGTTTGAAGCGTGCAGCCAAGACGATGGCGAGCAGTTGCGTCTTGTCGCCGATCTCAGCGATCGCGACGATGACGGTAGAGGTGAGCAGGGCTTCCAAGGCGATCTCTTTCCAGGCCGGGCGCGAGACGTGGCAACAGCATCGCGTCCCACCCGGCCGGTAAGGACGCCATGCCGTTGGTCTCGCCCGGATGGTTCTGACCTTCAACGGTCAAACCACCCTCCACACGCCATGATCTCTCGACCAAGTATGTTGACGTGCGGATCGCCACGCGGCGATCGGCTACTCCCCAACAACGGGTGCACTCCTCTAGACACGTGCCGCCGGGGCGGCAACCCGTCGCTGCGGCCGCGCGCGGGCAGATTATTCCCTACGCATCTCACGCTCATGGTTCTGCCGGTGGTGCTGCACGCGCGTTGCGCGAAGCCCCGGCATGCCTTCGCGCTCGATAGCGCGCTGCCAGGACGCCAGTTCTTCGAGCGTCAGATCATAGCGCTCACAAGCCTCGCGGATCGACAGCAAGCCGCCGTTCACGGCCGATACCACCTGCGCCTTTCGCCGGACCACCCATCGTGACGTATCAGGCGGTGGAAGGTCCGCTTTAGTCAGTTCTTCGCCCAACGGTCCAATGACGGTCCTCGGTTGGAAGGTGTCACTCTCCAGCATAGTTGTGCCTCCTTAGCTGTTTGGTACGCCCCCAGAGCGAGGTCAAACATTAGCCTCAAAGGTTAAGAGGAACTTTCTGAGATAGGTTAACAAACCTCCACCATATTGTGCTAAGTAGCTGGTCTGCTTGGCGAACAGGCCTACAAGAGTTGGGTTAGTCTTAATGGCCTATTCACCATGCTCAGAAACCATTTATACTCTTGTTGAGCGAGTGATCTCCGGACTGTGTTGCTACTGGGCTAAGGGGCCAGAGTCTCGAAGAAGCGCGGTTTCGCTTGTCGGACGCGGCACCCACTTCATCACGCCGCCGGCAGAAGGAGTCCACCAACCCACGCGGACGCCAGCGGCAGCCAGCCGATTGCTGGTCCACTGGTTGCAAGTGTTAACTGCCGTATACCGCCCGCCGACTTCGTAGAAGAGATCTGAGGTGCCATATCCGGGGTGTCGCTGCAGCGTTCCACCAGAGAAACTACTCTCGATGGAGGCGACGAGTGCTGCATATTGCGCGGCAGATAAACGGACCGGGCGCAGATCTTCGGACGCTGCCGGTCGCATATAGTAGACCACGTGAGCCAAACCCTTGCCTCCGCCAGTCAGAATTCGAAGAATCGCGCTCGCAGAGAGGTCCCACCAGGTTGGCGTGTTGAGAAATACCTCGCGCTCGCCCCAGCTTATCGAGACGTGGGTATAAGGCCTATTCGGCTCCACCAGGTCACTTGATGGAAAGTCTTCCCGCCAGTCTTTGATCGGGGTGACCACAGGCAGGACCAGTGCAGTGTGGACGCCGTTCGTTTCTACGCCAACAACGTAGTCTGCCGAGGCCGGTTCTCTCCACGCTGCATTACGCGGGACGGAGGATCCGATCCAAGTCGCCAGCAGGTAAGATGCAAGCACAAGACCTAGCGCGGCGCCTATGAGCCGCAGCCACCGGATCAGCCGCGCAACCGGCGCCGCAGCCAAAGGATCGACCAGTCTCCCGAAACGATGCGGGCAGCCAAGCGTAGCCCGGCGCGTCGGCAGGCGGCGCGAACCGCGTCCTCCTGGCTGTTGAGCAAGCCCGCGAGCAACAAGTGGCCGCCCGGCACCAAAGCCTTGCCGAACTCGGGAGCGAGCTGGACAAGCGGGCCAGCTAGGATATTTGCGATTACCAGGTCATAGGGGCCTCGCGCGTGGATCAACGGATGGTCGAGCCCGTCTGCGATCGTCATGACGAGAGCGCCGGGTCGCGGTCCCAGGGGGATATCGTTGGCCTCCGCGTTCTCCGCGACGACATCGGCGCAGACTGCATCAATGTCGCTGGCAGTTGCACTCGCGCGCGGCCACAGTGCCATCCCGGCAAAGGCCAGCAACCCGGTACCCGTCCCTACATCCAGCATGTTGCGCACCAGCACGCCACGCTGCTTCATCGCATCCAACATGGCGAGGCACCCGGCTGTGGTCTGGTGATGTCCAGTGCCGAACGCCTGGCTGGCGGGGATGGTGAACTCTACTGTACCCGCGTCACTCTGCGGCAGATGCTCGGGCGTTCGCACGACGAACCGACCGGCGCGAATAGGCTCCAGGTCCGATTGGCTGCGCGCGACCCAATCCTCCTCATCCAGTGACTCAACGAGTATCTCCGGGACCCCGTCTACAAACAAATCGGCCACGGCAGATTTGTCTGCATTTGACGGCCTGCGTGGTAGCCAAGCTTCGAGCTTCCAGTCGTCCGGTCGGTCATCGGCCAGTTCTGTTCCGGCAAGCACGATCTCGGTATCCCAGTCGAGCTGGTCCTCGTGCGCCAGCAGCGCCGCTTCCACGGCCTCGCGCCCGGCGAGGATGGTCATCTTATAGGTGCGACTCACAGAACTTCTTG
This sequence comes from Novosphingobium kalidii, assembly GCF_040534015.1. Taxonomy (NCBI): domain Bacteria; kingdom Pseudomonadati; phylum Pseudomonadota; class Alphaproteobacteria; order Sphingomonadales; family Sphingomonadaceae; genus Novosphingobium; species Novosphingobium kalidii. The sequence continues at coordinate 228,511 of NZ_JBEWLY010000008.1, read as the reverse complement.
ACTGATATGTGTGGGTGGGAGGGGATCTCTTACGTGTACCAGTAGCGGTTGGCCAGTGGGGTGCCCGAAAGGCTGCCGTGCAAGCCTTGCACGGTGCGGCAATTCGGCTAAGGGGTGGGGCAACAGAGCCGGCGCAGCTCTGCTGTAAGAATTAGGGGACTCGATCAAGCATGGCTCAGCAAGCCGGGACCAGGAACCGTCCGCTTTCACCGCACCTGCAGATCTGGCGTTGGGGGCCGGGGATGGTATCGTCTATCCTGCACCGCGCCACTGGCGTCGCAGCCAGCGTGGGCATCCTTGTGCTGCTCTGGTGGCTCGGTGCCTTGATTAGCGGCCCGGAGGCTTACGCAGACTTTGTCGCTTTGGCCACCAACCCGATCGGCATCATCGTGCTCGTAGGCATCAGCTATTCGGTGATCGCCCATGCTATCACCGGAATTCGCCACTTCGTGCTCGATACGGGTGCAGGTTACGAATTGGGCCAGAACAAGCGGTGGGCCAACATCAGCACTGCGGCGGGCATCGTGCTCACCATTGTGTTCTGGGTCTTGCTGCTGCTGCGCTGAGGTCGGGTTCAAGGAACGAGAAAATGGGCAACGGGACTTCAATCGGACGCGTTCGGGGCAAAGGCTCGGCGCATAATGGGGCGCATCACTGGCTGCTCTTCCGCTACACTTCAGTCGGCAGTCTTCTGCTGACCGTGTGGTTCGGTGCATCGCTGGTGATGATGCCGAGCCTCAACTATGTCGCGGTGCGCGAGTGGCTGCTTTCGCCCGTGGCGGCGACTGCCATGGCGCTCTTCATCGTCGTCAACATCTGGCATGCGCAGCTTGGCCTGCGCGTGGTGATCGAGGACTACGTGCATGAGGAAGGCAACAAGTTCGCCTCGCTCCTCGCGCTCAACCTGATTTGTTTCGCAGCGGCCGCTTTCGGTCTGTTCTGCGTCATTCGCCTTGCGCTTGGAGGCGCTTGAAATGGCCAATCCTTCGCCGACTACGCCTGACACCACTCCGCTCGGCGCTTCCGGGCGTCCCGCCTACCAGATCATCGACCACATCTATGACACTGTGGTCGTGGGTGCAGGTGGCTCGGGCCTGCGCGCCACGATGGGTGCTGCCGAAGCTGGCCTGAAGACGGCTTGCATCACCAAGGTTTTCCCGACCCGTTCGCACACGGTCGCGGCTCAGGGTGGCATTGCGGCTTCACTGCAGAACAATACACCGGATCACTGGACCTGGCACATGTACGACACCGTCAAGGGGTCGGACTGGCTGGGTGACCAAGATGCGATCGAATACATGGTCCGCGAGGCACCCCAGGCTGTCTACGAGCTGGAGCATGCGGGCGTTCCGTTCAGCCGTAATGCCGATGGGACGATCTATCAGCGTCCATTCGGCGGCCACATGCAGAACATGGGCGAAGGGCCCCCGGTGCAGCGCACTTGCGCCGCCGCCGACCGTACCGGTCACGCCATGCTGCACGCGTTGTACCAGCAGTCGCTGAAGTACGCGGCAGACTTCTTCATCGAGTACTTCGCGATCGACCTCATCATGGACGGCGGCAAGTGCGTCGGCGTGATCGCAATGTGCATGGACGATGGCACGATCCATCGATTCCGGTCGCAGTCCGTGGTGCTTGCGACAGGTGGCTACGGCCGCTGCTACTTCACGGCCACGTCCGCTCATACTTGCACGGGCGACGGTGGCGGCATGGTGCTGCGCGCCGGCTTGCCGATGCAGGACATGGAGTTCGTGCAGTTCCATCCGACCGGCATCTACGGTGCTGGCGTGCTCATCACCGAAGGCGCGCGCGGCGAGGGCGGGTACCTCACCAACTCCGAGGGTGAGCGCTTCATGGAGCGCTACGCGCCTTCCGCGAAGGATCTCGCAAGCCGCGACGTCGTGTCGCGCTCGATGGCGCTAGAGATTCGCGAAGGCCGCGGTGTGGGCCCAAACAAGGACCACATCTTCCTCCATCTCGATCACATTGATCCCAAGGTTCTCGCCGAGCGTCTGCCGGGCATCACCGAGAGCGGCAAGATTTTCGCTGGCGTCGACCTGACTCGTCAGCCGCTGCCCGTCGTGCCGACCGTCCACTACAACATGGGCGGCATTCCCTGCGATTATAACGGCCGGGTGATGACAATCGGCCCAGACGGCGACCCGGAAACACCGGTGCCCGGTCTGTTCGCTGTCGGTGAGGCGGCCTGTGTATCCGTCCACGGCGCCAACCGCCTGGGTTCGAACTCGCTGATCGACCTCGTCGTATTCGGACGTGCTACGGGGCTTTACCTCAAGGAGACGATCAAGCCCGGCGCTGCACAGCCGGAACTCCCAAAGAGCTCGGCGGACATGGCGCTTACCCGCCTCGATCACTTCCGTCACGCCAAGGGTGGGTCGCCGACCGCGCAGATCCGGTCCGAAATGCAGCGCACCATGTCGCAGCATGCGGCCGTGTTCCGCAATGACGAGTTAATGGCCGAGGGCAAGGCAAAGCTGGCGGCCACGTACAAGCGGATGGAAGACATCCACGTGACCGATCGCGGCCTGATCTGGAACTCCGACCTAATCGAAACGATGGAGCTCGACAACCTGATCAGCCAGGCGACCGTGACACTCCACGGCGCACACAACCGCAAGGAAAGCCGCGGTGCTCATGCGCACGAGGATTTCCCGAACCGCGATGATGCAAACTGGATGAAGCACACGGCAGCCTGGTTCGACGGCTGGGGTGGGAAAGGCGGCGAAGTGCGCCTCGATTACCGTCCCGTCCACGAATACACGCTTACGGACGATGTCGAGTACATCAAGCCGAAGGCGCGCGTGTACTAATCATGAAATCTCCTCACCGGTGTCTCGGGCGATCGAGTCTGGGCTGTCGGTGAGGTCTGATCTCACTACAGACTAGCGATTGTCGCCGTTTTTGCGGATCGGCATTGCCGATGGAGCCGTCGCATCCGGCGAAGTCATGTTCGCGACCTTCCGGGCGCCAGGACTGAGCTGGGCGTCTGACCTGCGTGCAGACTTCTGCACATATCCAGTACTCGCACCCTGGCCTCCGGGCTCACCGGCGCCGCTGCAGACGGATGAGTGGAAATGCTGTTTGCCCGCCTGCAGCCTCTATCCTGCCGGCGGTCTAGCGACCCTTGAAGCTGGGTTTGCGCTTCTCGACAAAAGCAGCGACTCCCTCAAGGAAGTCTTCCGTGCGGCCGGCATCGCGTTGCCCACGGCGCTCCGCATTGAGGGCAGTTTCAAAGTCGCAATCGAGCGCGTCCCAAGCCATACGTTTGATCATACCAAGAGAGCGCGGACCGTCTGCCAGTTGCTTCGCCAGGGTCATCGCCTCTTCATCGAGCTGCTCGTCGGGCACGACTTTGGTGGCAAGGCCCCACTCCAGCGCGGTCTTGGCATCGATCTTCTCGCCCAGAAGCATCATTCGCATAGCCCTGACCCGGCCAACGGCTTTGGCCAGCAGCCAAGTCGCGCCACCGTCGGGCACTAGGCCCACATGCGCGAAAGCGCAGAAGAAGAACGCGTTCTCGCTCATCAAAACGATGTCGCCCGCTGCCGCTAGTCCCGCGCCGTAGCCAGCCGCCGGACCGCGAATGGCGGTAATCACCGGCTGCTCCATGCGCTTGATCGCCATCTGTACCGGATTGAACACCCGGTCCAGCTGACCCCCGACGTCGCGACGGGAATCCGCCAGCATGTCCTTGGCCGCCGCGAGGTTTGCTCCCGAGCAAAAGCCTTTGCCTTCCCCGGTGATCAGCACGGCGCGCGATTCCTGCGCGGCGCGATCAAGCGCATCCACCATCTCGTGGCCCATTGCCTCGGTGACGCCGTTCATCGTGCTGGGGTCGTTCAGCGCAAGGCGTGCAACGCGATCTTCGAGCGAATAGAGGATGTGCTGGTAAGTCATGGCATCCGTCCTTTAGACGAGCATTGCGTTCATGCGAGCTTTCACGATCTCCTCGGCCCCACCGATGATCCGGTCCATCAATTCCTGGCAGGTGGGAATATCGTGGATCAGCCCTTGAACCATACCGGCCCAGAAGATCCCCTTTTCGAGGTCGCCGGTCTGCAGCAGCTCGCGCCCCACAGCGCCCGCGACGTAGGGTTGGATGTCGTCGAAGGTTGCGTCGGGGCGGGCGGAGATCTCGACCACTTTGTCGGACACCGAATTTTTGCCCACGCGCGCGGTATTCTTGAACTTGCGGAAGATGAGGTTTGTGCCGCGCTCATCGTTCTCGATGTATTTGAGCTTCACGTTCTCGTGAATGGGGGCTTCCTTGGTGGCGCAAAAGCGTGTTCCCATGTTGACGCCCTCTGCGCCGAGAGCAAGCGCCGCCACGAAGCCGCGGGCATCGCCAATCCCTCCGGAGGCCAGCATTGGGATCTTCACCTTGTCCGCAGCGGACGGGATCAGGATCAGGCCGGGAATATCGTCTTCGCCCGGATGACCCGCGCACTCGAAGCCGTCGATCGAGATGATGTCGCACCCGTTGCGTTCAGCGGAGAGGGCGTGGCGTACTGCGGTGCACTTGTGGAGGACCGTGATGCCGTGCGGTTTGACCATCTCCCAGATCTCCCGGACCTGCTGAGTGCCGGCCGTCTCGATGATCTTGACGCCGCCCTCAATGGCGGCCTGAGCATAGCCCTTGTAGTCCGGCGGCAGGATCGTCGGGAAGACGGTGATGTTCACAGCGAACGGCTTGCTGGTCATGGAGCGGCAGCGCTCGATCTCGTCACGCAATGCTTGGGGGCTGGGCTGCGTAAGCGCAGTCAGCGTACCGAGACCGCCGGCGTTTGAAACCGCGCTCGCCAGTTCGGCGTAGCCTACGCCCTGCATGCCGCCTTGGACGATAGGATGCTCGATCTCGAGCATCTCTGTGATGCGGGTCTTGAACGCCATGTTCGCCTCTTCCTCCCTGGCTATACTGCTGGTGTAGTGCCGATGCTGCAGCCTTTGTCCGTAGCGCGCTCCTGCTGCAAGTCCGTTCTCGCCCGCCATCGCACTGGCGGCGTCCGGGTAATTGAACGGCAAGTCTCGGTGCACGTTGATATCAACGGATCGCCTCCCAAATTTCAGTAGGTGCACATGCTGGAGGCTGACGCGAGGTGAATGGACTGAAGACGACGATGCTGCTGGCGGCGCTGACGGCGCTGTTTATGGCGCTTGGCTACCTGCTCGGCGGAAGTGGCGGTGCGTTGATCGCGTTGGTCGTGGCGGGCGGGATGAACCTCTTTACCTACTGGAATGCCGACCGGATCGTGCTGAAGCTGCACGACGCGAGAGAGGTCGATGCGCGCAGCGGGTCCGATCTTTACGGCATCGTGGCTGACTTGGCTCAGAGAGCCCGCTTGCCGATGCCGCGCGTCTACCTTGTGAAGAGCGACAACCCGAATGCCTTTGCCACCGGACGCAATCCGGAAAACGCTGCCGTGGCCGCCACTACTGGTCTGTTGCGGATGCTCAGCCGCGAAGAGATCGCCGCAGTGATGGCGCACGAGCTGGGGCACGTGCATAACCGCGACACACTGGTCATGACATTGGTTGCCACAGTCGCAGGCGCCATCTCGATGCTGGCCAACTTCGGCTTGTTCTTCGGTGGCAGCGGGGGCGAGGATCGTCCGAACCCGCTGGTGGCGATCGCGGCCGTCTTCATGGCGCCCTTCGCAGCGATGATCGTGCAGATGGCGATCAGCCGCACGCGAGAATTTGGGGCAGACCGCGCTGGCGCGGAGATATGCGGCGATCCGCAGGCCCTTGCATCCGCGCTCGCAAAGATCGCCGGCCCTGCGCAGCATGTCCCCAGCAATGCAGTCATCCGCAACCCCGCGGCGGCTCAACTCTACATCGTGCCGACAAGCGTGTCCGAGATGTTCTCGACCCATCCCGCCACTGAGCGGCGGATTGCTGCCCTGCAGGCAATGGGACCAGTCGTCACTTTCGCAAGTCGTGCTCCGAAGAGAACCGGTCGCTCCGCACTCGATCCAAACCGTGGGTCCTGATCAGGCATACGGCGGTCTGGTCGGGAGTGCTGCCGGGGAGAGGGATGAACGTCACGGCGATCCGTGCCGGCAGTTATTGCGTTGCGCTGTCTGTGCTATACACACGTTCAGCAAATCATGACTCGCAAAGAATGAGGTCCGGGAGTGCTCAAGACACCTGAAGGCGGCGTGCGTTCCGTCCCGTTTCCGATCGAGGATCCCGAACGGATTCCAGCTCAGCGCTACTACGATCAGGAGTTCTACGATGCGGAACTCGAGCATCTGTGGCCGCATGTATGGCAGATGGCCTGCCGTGAGGAGCAACTGCCCGAAGTCGGTGACTGGGTCGAATACGAGAACGTCGGCAAGTCCGTCATCGTGGTGCGCACGACGAACGGCATCAAGGCGTTTCACAACGCCTGCCGCCACCGTGGCGTGCCGATCGCCGGTGGCACCACGATCGGCTCCTCGCACGCGACGGCGCATGGCAACTGCGCCAAGAGCGGGTTTGTCTGCCCCTTCCACGGCTGGCGCTGGAACATGGATGGCGAAAACACGCTGGTTTATGGCAAGCACTTGTTCTCGGACAAGCAGCTTAACGCCGAGGAGATCAATCTGATCCCCTGCCGCGCTGAAGTCTGGGGCGGCTGCGTGTGGATCAACCACGACGACGATGCGCCGTCGGTGAAGGAGAGCCTGGGCCCGGTCGCCGACCGGCTTGAGGCGCACAACGTCCAGCATCTGAAGGCCGAATGGTGCTACGGCACCGTTCTGCCGGCCAACTGGAAGATCGCCATGGAAGCCTTCATGGAAGGCTACCATGTCATGCAGACGCACCCGCAGCTGCAGCATGCCGCGCCGATGATGTACGACTCCATGTACAAGATCGAGCGTGGCCCGTTCCCGCAGATGGCAGATCCCGAGCTCTCGCATGTCGAGAATCAGGAGCTTCAGGTCCGTTCAATGGAACTGCTGAGCGAAGGCATGTCGGGCATGATCCACGAAAAGGAAGTGGATATTGCCCGCAGCATGGTCGGCGTCGAGGAAGGTCTGCCTGAGGACAAGAACCAGGCGGTGTTTATGTGGCTGGGCATGGTCATGCACCAGATCAGCGAGCGGCTGAAGGAGAAGGGGGAACCGATCCCCGACTTGTGTGCGGTTTCTCAGACCGACCCGATCAGCGCGGTCGAGTTCCTGTTCCCACACTATTTCCTGCTGCCGTATTTCAGCAGCATGTCGGCGTATCGGATCCGTCCTCTTGGGCCGGAGAGCTGTTTCTTCGAGATTTGGTCGCTGACTTTCTTCCCGGAAGGGGAGGAGCCCGAGCCTGTTATGGAGGCGACAGTGCTGCCGTTCGACAGCCCGGACTTTCCGCCCATCCCGCGGCAGGACTATTCGAACATCCCGCTCCAGCAGAAGGGTCTGCATGCGAAAGGGTTCGAGTTCATGCGCCTGTCGAAGAACATCGAAGGCCTGATCAGCAATTACCAGCGGATCATTGACGGGTACTTGGCGGGCGTTCCGCACGAGAACCTGGCCAAGGCCAACCATCTGCTCGGCGGCAATTTCGACGGCAAGATCGAGGAACTCGGCTTCTAAAGAAGCTTGAACAAACTGGCGTCGCGCTGATGAACGGTGCGGCGCCAGATCGCGTTTCTTGCCACACGAAACGTCCGGCGGGCAAATCACCTTCGGGCAGCAGTGGGAGCCTGCGGCGCAAAACGCCACTCAGCCCCTTTTTCTTCTATGCGGGGTTATCTGTAAGAGCTGCGATCAGCGCACGCACTTTCTTCTGGCGCCACTGTGGCGGTGGCGCGACGAGCCAGTAGCCACGACGGCACGGCTCAGAAGGACCAAGCTCGGCAATCCGGCCCGCCGCCTGCATCTCCCGCGCGAGCAACGAAGGCACACGTGCCTTGCCCAGCCCGGCCAGCGCGGCAGACATCGCTTGCCCCGCATCGCCGACAATTATGCTTGGCGACTCTTCGCCCTCGCCGCCAGGTGCGGGGTCGCCGGGCCAGCCTATCCAGTCTCCCTCGCCCACGAGCACGCGCTCTGCCGCGCCGAGGGGCATCCCTTCGAGATCACCTGGACCTTCGGTCCAGCGGACGGCGAGGTCGAGGTTCGCTTCGGTGAAGTCCGTCATTTCTCCGTCCACCAAGATGAACCGGACCTGCGGATTGCCTGCCCGGAACGCCGCCAGCCGCGATGCCAGCCAAGCAGCAAAGAACTCCCGTGGTGCCGCAATCGTATAGACGTGGCTCGACTGCCCCGCCTGCATCGCTTGCACCGCGCCCTCGAAGTGCAGGAAACCGGTCCGGAGTGCCTCCAGCCCGGCGCCGGCTTCGTCGGTGAGTTCCAGTCCCTTGCTGGTACGGCGGAACAGAACCACTCCGAGTACGTCTTCAAGCGCGCGGATCTGCTGCCCTACCGCTGCGGGCGTTACAGCCAGTTCGTCCGCCGCCCGCGTGAACGACAGGTGGCGCGCGGCGGCGTCGAACACGCGCAAGGCGTTCAGGGGCAAGTGCGTGCGCTTCATGACATCTTACTACGGCTGCACGGCGGCAGGAGCAATGGATGGCCGTCCGCTACTCCCTCCGGCCGTTCCGATCAGATGACCTTGGCTTCCTGCAGTGCTTCGACGGCAGCAGCGTCATAGCCGAGTTCGCCCAGGATCTCGCGCGTGTGCTCACCCAGCATCGGCGGTGCCATGCGGATCGTGGCGGGGCTTTCCGACATTTGTGCAAGCGGGCTCTGGATCAGGTCTACGGAACCGCTTTCGGCATACGCGTGCGGCGTGGTCGCGCGCAGCTTACGATGCTGGACCTGCGGCTCTTCCCAGACGTCAGGCAGCTCATTGTACCTGGCAGCAGGAATACCGGCACCGTCCAGCTTGGTCTGAACTTCGGAGACCGTGAACGGGCGGCTCCAGGCATTGATGATCTCCATCAACTCGGCGCGATTGGTCTTGCCGCGCTTCAGGTTGGTATCGAAGCGCGGATCGCCATTAAGCTCCGGCTGCTCCATCAGCACCGTCAGCCGCCGCCAGTGCTCATCGGTGCCCGCCGTCAAATATATAATCCCGTCGGAGCAATAGATGAGATCGGCCGGACCGCCGCCGTTGCCCCCGTTCCCGAGGCGCGGCGGTGCGTTGCCGCTGATGAGGTAGTCCTGCATGATGTGGCTGACCATGGCGACGGAACTGTCGAGCAGGGCAATATCGATATACTGCCCCTCGCCAGTGCGGTTCCGGTACATCAGCGCACCCAGTATGGCGAGAGCGGTGTTGTGGCCCGTCACGAAGTCGACCAGGCTCGGCCCAGTCTTGAGCGGGCCGGCCCCGGGTTGCCCTTCGGGAATGCCGGTCACCGCCATCATGCCGCCTGTCGCCTGGAACAAGCCATCGTAGCCGGGCAGGGCGGCCATCGGTCCTGACTGGCCAAAGCCCGTCACCGAGCAATAGATCAGCCGCGGATTGATTGCTTTGAGACTTTCGTAATCAAGCCCGAAGCGCTTCAGATCGCCAACCTTGTAGTTCTCGATGAGCACGTCGGCGGTCGCGACGAGCTTGCGGATGATCTCCTGGCCTTCTGGCTTGGAGTGGTTGAGCGTGATGGAGCGCTTGTTGCGATTGGAAACGGTGAAGAAGCTGGAGTGCCGCGTCTCAAGGCCGTCCTTGCCTGGCACCCAGGAGAATCCATAGCCGCGCCCGTCGTCTCCCACGCCGGGCCGCTCCACCTTGATCACATCGGCGCCCAGGTCGCCCAGGATCTGCGCGCCGACGGGCGCTGCGAACACGCGGCTCATGTCAATGACGCGTATGCCTGCCAGTGCGCTCTTGTCGGTGCTCATCGGTTCCCCTCGCGTATAATCTTGTCTGACTCGTGACCTTCCTACTCGGCGCGCGGGGCGGGGTGAAGGGGGTAGCTAACCAACGCTGTTGTTCACAGCCTTCTCGACGGAGCAACGGCACGCCGCTATCAGTCCTGCGGAAACCAGAGGCCATTGCGGCCGTAGGCAGGAGAGAGACATGATCGGATACGTCCTCGTTGGCAGCAGCGACTTGCCCAAAGCGCTCGACTTCTACGACAAGCTTCTTCCGACAATCGGCGCCGGAAAGGTCTTCGATCATCCGAGCGGCGGACGTGTCTACGGCGTCGCTGCGGATAAGCCGATGTTCGGCGTCGTCGCACCGGCGAATGGCGAAGCGGCGAGCTTTGGCAACGGCACGATGATCTCCTTCCTGTGCGACACGCACGAACAGGTACAGTCGCTATACGACAAGGCTTTGGAACTTGGTGGCAGCAGTGAGGGTGCGCCTGGGTGGCGAGGCCCCGAGGATGGCTTCTATGGCTGCTACTTCCGCGACCTCGACGGAAACAAGCTCTGCGCCTACCGCACCGGCCCTGTCGCTTGAACGGACCGGAAGGGACACGGACATGAAGGTTGCCATCATTACCGGAGCAGGCAGCGGCATCGGCCTTGCCACAGCCAAGATCTTGCACGGAGAAAGCTTTGCAATCGTTGGCGTCGGACGCAGCAAGGACAAGCTCGCGACCCTCGAAGCGGAGATCGGCAACCCCGATCACGTGCTGTCGATCAGCGCGGACGTGACTGATCCGGCTGCTCCGAAGACGATCGTGCAACAGACGCTTGACCGTTTCGGACGCATCGATGCGTTGGTGAACAATGCAGGCGTCGGAAGCCCGAAGCCGCTGGATGAAACGGACGATGAGACGCTCGACTACTTCCTCGAGATAATGCTGACTGCTCCGTTCCGGCTATGCCGTGACGTCATTCCGCACTTGGGTGAAGGTGCAAGCGTGGTCAACGTCACCTCCACTTTTGCTCATATCGGGGGCCGGCGGGGCGGCGCTTACTCGGCCGCCAAGGGGGGGCTTAAGTCGCTCACTGAGCACATGGCTTGCGAGTACGGTCCTCGCGGCATTCGTTCGAACTGCGTTGCGCCGGGAGTTACCATGACGGACATGGTCGCGCATCGCTTCGAGGACGAAGTGTTCAAGCGCAGCAACGTGGAAACCACGCCGTACCCACGGCTTGCGAAACCTGACGACATTGCCAACGTGATCGCTTTCCTGTGCCTGCCGGGGAGCGAGATGATCAATGGTCAATCGATTGTCGTCGATGGCGGTTGGACTGCCACGAAGTATTTGTCGCCCCGAGTGACCCGTACGAAGTGGATAGAGCCGGATCCAGCTTGATGGGAAGCTCCAAGCGGCGTCACTGGCGTGGCTCCGCCACTGGCGTGGCTCCGCTCAACCGAATTGTTTACCTGAATATTTGGCTCAACTATTGTTCAGCTAAATGAAAGATGAGGTTGAGCCGTTTTCTGGAAGCGACGAGGGCAAGAACTTAAAGCACTCTTCAGATCTTTACTCTCCGCAGTCGCCAAGCATGGCGGCTCCCGCCGCAAGAAAATCGCGGCACTATTTTGGAGAGTACATATGCGTAAGATTCTGTTTGGTTCGATCGCAGCTCTGGGTCTCGTCGCAGCACCTGCCATGGCGCAAAACACCACCGGAACTGTCGGCGGTGGTGTAGCCGCATCGACACCTGATGGGTCGGTTGCCGGCGGTGCCAATGCAGGCACTCAGATGCGTAATCACGATCGGAAGGATCGCACGCCCTCGACTGGGGTAGATCGCAATACGGGAGCGGCCACTCACGGCTCAGGCGCCGTCTATACAGACCGAAACCCTGCGACGGGTGGCGCGAGCGCAGGAGGTGTCGCAACCGGCGATCAGCAGACATCGACCGGGGTCGGCGCTCATGGCACCACAGACCCGATGAATTCGGCCGGTGAGGTCCATGGCGACGCTACCGCGACCTCGACGATGCCTACCACAATGCCGAACTGATCGGACTAGCCATGACGGGGGCGGGCGATGCCCGCCCTCGTCTCAAGTTAAGCATTCCATAACTGCGCTGCTTTTCGCGTCCGCTACGGCCGCCAGCCCAGTTCAAGTGGCAACTCCCACTAACCTCCCCAGTGCATAGGTCGTTCGCGATTGCAGGATGATAGTGGCGCTGCTGAGCGCCCCATGCGCCGACATCCTCGATTGAAGAAGATAGGACGAGACGTCTGATCCTTCCTGCTTCAGTGCGACATGTCGCGCTCACCGTCGAGCAATTCTGGCCAGCGGCAGAGCGGACGTTGGTCCCTGATTTGCCAGTACCTGCACCGCACTACGCTCAAATGGTCAGGACGTGGCTGCTTCCACTAAAGAATTTGGCGCCTGCTCAGTTTGACGATACGGCGGTCGCAGATGCCGCGGATTGACGGCACACTGGGGAGGATGGCTTTGGCAGTTTGGAGCGAGGCCGCACGTGCGGAGTTCAGGCGGCATTGGCGGCTCCTCCTTGCCGCCGCCATTGGCTTTTCGTTCACTTCGGTAATCACTGCCTCCACCGGGCTCTTCATCGAACCGATCAGCCGGGAGTTCGGCTGGAGTCGCGCTCTGGTGTCTTCGGGCGTGTCGATCACGGCAATCCTTGCTTTCCTGGCCTCCCCGCTGTTCGGCACGTTCATCGACAGGTGGGGTACTCGGCGCATGGCCATCCCCGGACTCGTGCTGATGGCGCTGGTGATCGCGTCGCTCAGTCTTCTGACAGGCTCGACTTTGCAGTGGTTCATCGTCTGGACGATCTATGGCATCGCGACCCTGGCGACGAAGTCGACGGTCTGGACGGCTGCTGTGAACAGCACGTTCGACGCCGGACGAGGTCTTGGTCTTGGTCTTGTGCTCTCTGGCAGTGCGCTGGCCCAAGCCATCTCGCCACCATTGGCGGATTTCCTCATTGAACGCTTCGGATGGCGCAATGCCTTCGTGTGGTTGGGGCTGGGCTGGGGCTCACTGGCAATAATTCTCTGCTTCGCGTGGCTCCGGGACGGGTACGACATCAGCCGCCGCGCTCGCCTTGCCGCAGGACCAGAAGGAGCGAATGCGCCGCTTCTGAACGTGCCTGGCCTTTCTGTTGCGCAGGCCTGGCGCGACCCTAACTTGTGGCGGATCGCCATTTCGACCTTCATCATCATGACGGCCACCATCGCGCTGGTCGTTCACCAGATCCCTATCCTTAGCGAAGTCGGAGTGGATCGAACCACGGCTGCTGCTTACGCAGGTATCGCCGGCTTAGTCGGTATCCTTGGAAAGCTGGTAACCGGAGCTCTGCTCGACCGCTATCCTGCACGCTGGGTGGGCGGCTTTACGATGCTGGCCACTTCGACCACATTCGTTCTGCTGCTGTGGCCAGGAGCGCCGACCGGCGCGATCGTGGCGGCAATGATGATCAACGGTTATGCCGGCGGCACGAAGCTCCAACTCGTCGGCTATCTTACCGCGGCTTACACGGGCATGCGTAAGTTTGGGACGATCTTCGGAGCGATGGCGAGCCTGATCGCTGCGGGCTCAGGGTTAGGTCCGGTGCTCGGCGGCTGGATCTACGACACTTGGGGAACGTACACGCCGCTGTTGTGGGGCGGTTTCGCTCTCATGCTGCTGAGTTCGTTTCTGCTCTTCGGACTGCGAGCCTATCCCGAGTGGAAGAAGCTCGAGGGAGCTGCCGCCGCTGCCTGACCGCGCGCCGCACTAGCGACACACGGTCAGCACAGGACCTTAATCGCGCGCCAGTAGCAAAGCCGCGGCGAGGGGGCCGCCGCCCGAGGTTGCTACTGCGACCTTGGGCTCTCCCGGGATCTGCCGCTCGCCGCCTTGCATGCGCAGCTGGGTGACCGCTTCATGAGCGAAGCCGAAGCCGTGGAGCCGGCCTGCGCCCAGCTGCCCGCCCGCTGTGTTCATCGGCAATTCACCGTCCCGGGCAATGCGGGTACCGCCTTCTATGAACTTGTGGCCTTCACCCTTCTCGACGAAGCCCAATCCTTCAAGCCACGTGATCGGCAGGAACGCGAACCCATCATAGAACTGTACGGTATCGACATCCTCCACGGTGTAGTCGGTCCGCTTCCACAAGTCCGCGCCGGTCTCATAGGCGGCAGGCCATTCCACCTGATCCCACGAATAGCGATCCACCGAACCGGCAGTCGCCGCAATGCGGATCGGAGTCGCCTTCACTTCGTCCAGCGCGTCGCCTGCAGACACGATGATCGCGGTGGATGCATCCGAGAAGCGATCGCAATCGTAAAGGCACAGCGGCGTGGAGATCATGCGCGCATTCATGTACTTGTCGAGGGTGAGTTCTTCCTTGGTGATTGCCCGAGCACGCGGGTTCAGCATCGCGTTCTTCGAACCATTGATCGCGATCTGGCCCAGCTGCTCACGCGTCATGCCGTAGCGGTGGACGTGGCGTGCAGCGTACTGCGCCGTCCAGCAGGCCGCTGAAGTGGCCCAGAACGGGCTTGTCCACTGCGAGGCACCGGAAACAGTGTCCTGCTTCATTCCGGCCATGTACGTGGCTGGGTCGGCCATACCCCCCGCTTCGTAGACCGTGCGGAAACAGAGCACGTGACGGCAGATGCCTTCCTTCACGGCCCATGCAGCCATGGCTATGGCAGCAAGCTGAGCGGGCTGCTCCATTCCGCCCATCTGCCACTTGGACTTGATGCCGAGTGCCTCGATGATCTCGTCCGTGCCGACTGGCGAAAAGGCGAGGTAACCGTTGGCCTTCCCCGGGAAGGAGAACACGCCATCGATCTGATCGAAAGTGAGCCCCGCGTCCGCGACGGCTTCCCGGGCGGCGTCCACGGTCAGCAGCAGCGGGTGGCGCGGCAGGCGGACGCCGACGTCGGACTGACCGATGCCGGTGATGTAAGCTTCGCCTCGTGCCATTTAACCGACCTTCTCGAACAAGGGATAGAAGATGCCGTCCTGTTCTTCGAACACGACCCGCACCTTGTCATCGAACCGCACTTCGTCGACCGGCGAGCCGACGATATTGGTGGTAAGATAGACGCCCGGCACGCCGTCGAGCCGGACACGTGCGATGACATAGGGAACTTCGAGGTCCTTGGCCCAAGGCTGATGGTTGACCGTCATCGTGTCGACCGCACCCGTTCCGGCGACCGCTTCGGGCGCAATGTTCTCCGACTGGCAGTGGCGGCACAGCAGCTTGGGCGGATGTGTGTACTGGCCACAGTCGTTGCAATGCACGATCAGCAGCTTCCCTTCGGCGCCGCCGGTCCAGAAGGCGCGGTTCTCTTGGTCCAGCTTTGGCTTTGGCCGTGGTGGATTCATGGCGATGTCTCTCCCTTACTTAAGGAACAAGTCGGGGCAGGGCGGGCCGCTCGTCAAGAGTGGCATCGTGGCCGAGTGGATTGATCGTGCGGGCGGACGAGCTCTTCCTTTGAGCGGCCTATGTCGCGTCGCTTTTTGCGGATCTTTCGCTTTGCAGAAAGGAAGCCAGCTCCCCGGCGATCTCCGTTGGCTTCTCGATGACCAGCATGTGCCCCGCGTCCGGATAGTCGATCCTGCTCACGTGAGGCATGGAGGCGTCGATCAGGTCTGCCTTCAACCTAAAGTCGAACACATCCTGCTCGCCGGTGAGCAGGAGCGTGGGTTGGGTTATGCCGTGCAGGCGCTCTAGCATGGGGAACTCTTCACGCTGATTGTCTTGAACCCATTGCCGCCCCGAAAATGCGGCGATGGAGCGCCGCAGATCTTCGCAGCGCGGGCTCTTGCGCGCCGACGCGAACAGTGGATGTTCCCACCACAGCGAACGGGCGCTTTCGATGTCGCCGGCGCGCGCCCGGCGCCCGATCGCCTTCCACAGCTCGATCCATTCGGGGCTCCATGACCAACCAGCGAGCATAGGGCTGACCAGCGCCAAGCTCCGTACCCGGTGTGGTGTGAGAAGCGCACAGCCCAGAACGGTCGCTCCTCCTAACGACACGCCGCAGAGGTCGGCCCGTTCGAGGCCGAGATGGTCAAGCACGGCCACAAGATCATCCGCGTGTGAGAAGGGGCTGTCTTTGACCGGCTCCGAATCGCCGAAGCCGCGTTGGTCATACGTGATGATTGGCAGGTCGGGCGGGAGTGCCTCGATGACCGGTGTCCAGTCGTGCCGAGAGCCGCCAAACCCGTGAACGAGTATAAAAGGGGTGCTACTACTCCCGCGTCGGTGCCCGCCAATCAATCTCGCGCCTTCGGTGTTCACGACAAAAGGGTGCATCATCTCTCCTCGGCGCGCTGCCGCTTACCCGCCTTCAATCGATTACATCACTTCGGCAAAGCCACCGTACCTGCCGCGGTGGAACAGCATCGGATCTTCCTCGCGCGTGCTCTCCATGCGCAGCACTTCACCCATGACGAACCAGTGATCTCCTGCTTCCGTCACGGAGTAGAGCCGACACTCGATGCTTGCGATCGCGTTGGCGATAATCGGCAGCTTGTGTTCGGACAAAGCGTATTGGACGCCCACGAACTTCTGGTCTCCTTTGGCGCCCACTGCACGGCAGACATCCTGTTGATCGCTGCCCATCACGTTCACGCAGAAGTGCCCGGCCGCCTCGATCAATGGCCACGAGGTAGATTTTTTGTCAGGGAAGAAGCCGACGAGCGGCGGCTCAAGCGAGACAGAGGTAAAGGTGCCGACCACCATTCCAGCGGGCCGGTCCTCCACACCCATGGCGGTGATGACGCAGACCCCGGTTGGATAGCTTCCAAGCACTTGGCGAAATTCTGCCGGATCGATCGTAGTCTTCGTCACTCGGAGTTCCTCTTGCACGCGTCGTGGTGTTCGCCATTGCGGCGCGCCGTTCGCGATATCGGCCTTTAAGCTCTCTCGTAAAATGGCAGGGCAGGGCTCCGTTGCCAATCCACCGTGAGGAGAGATCAGCAGCGCGGTAACAAGGTAGCCATAGCGCCTCCTCTATGACCCCGTGAAACAGAACTGCGGGGCGCCGTTCTTAACTGCGCGATTAAAAAGGGTGTTGCGAGCGGCGACGCGAACGTGCAGTGAGCCAGAGACCATTGGACTGCCCAGGTTCTGCGGTATCATGATCGCGGCGCCTGATATCGGCCTTGAAGGGATGACAAGCATGGCTACCGCAGAAAAAACCGCCGATACTCCTGTCGCCAACGAGGTTGCAGAGCTCATTGCGCGCTCGCGCAAGGCGCAAGCGCAGATCGAGAACGCGACCCAGGAGCAAGTGGATACCTGGATCCGCGGCATGGTCTATGCCGTTTGCAAGCCCGGCACGGACGAGGAAATCGCGCGAGAGACGGTTGAGGAAACGCAGCTCGGTAACTACGACGGCAAGTTCAAGAAGATCTCCGTGAAGACTCGCGCTGCGCTGATGGACATCATCGACGACAAGTCTGTCGGCGTGATCGAAGAGATGCCTGAGCGCAACATCGTGAAGATCGCCAAGCCGGTTGGTGTGATCGGCGCGCTTTCGCCCTCGACCAATCCTGAGGCGACCCCGGTCATCAAGGCGATCAACGCGGTCAAGGGCCGTAACTCGATCATCATCTGCCCGCACCCGCGCGCGAAGTTCGTCAATGCCAAGATATGCAACCTGATGCGTGAGGCACTCGAAAAGCTGGGTGCGCCGGCCGACCTGGTGATCCCGATTGAACAGCCCTCGGTTGAGCGCACCAACGAAGTGATGAAGCAGTGCGATCGCATTCTCGCCACCGGCGGTACGCCGATGGTGAAGGCGGCCTACAGCTCGGGCACTCCGGCGCTTGGTGTCGGTGTTGGCAACGCGGTCATCACCGTCGATGAGACCGCGGACCTCGACGATGCAGCCGAGAAGATCCTGCTGTCCAAGACGCTCGACTTTGCGGCATCGTGCTCGTCCGACAACGCCGTGGTCCTGCTCGACGCGATCTACGATACCATGCTGGAAAAGCTGAAGGCCAAGGGCGGCTTCATCATTGAGGGTGAGAACAAGACCAAGCTGCAGAACGCAATTTGGGAAGACGGCGAGCATATCAACGCCAAGGTCGTGGCGCAGTCGCCCAAGTTCATCGCGGACTATGCCGGGTTCGAAATTCCTGAGAACACGGCGTTCTTCATCGTGCCTGAGACCGGCTACGGCCCTGACTACAAGTTCTCGGGCGAGAAGATGACGGTGACCATGGCGCTCTATCGCGCCAAGGACATCGACGAGGCTATCGAACTGACCAACGCGATTCAGTCCTACCAGGGCCAGGGCCATTCCTGCGGCATCTACTCGACGAGCGACGAGAACATCCAGAAGCTGGCCGAGGGAACCAAGACGAGCCGCGTGATGGTTAACCAGCCGCAGTCGGCCTCGAACTCGGGCAACTTGTGGAACGGCATGCGCCAGACCTTCTCGCTGGGCTGTGGCTCGTGGGGCGGCAACGCCACGAACAACAACGTCTCGTGGCGCGATCTCATCAACGAGACTTGGGTGTCCAAGCCGCTTGCTACGCCCAAGACGCTCCCGAGCGACGAGGCGCTGTTCGGCAAGGACATCATCGCAGCGGTCGGCTGATAGCACCACCGCTCTTTCGCCATTCCCGCAAGGGCAGGGTCCATCTGCAAATTTACGGCATCGCCGGCAGCAGGCAGGCCCCGCCCGTGTGGGATGGCTCACGATGGGCGAGGAGAGGACGGATGAAGGCCAGACTGCCGCTCGTTACGTTAGCCGCTACTTTGGCACTCTCCGCTTGTTCGAAGAGCTCGGACGAGCCGGAGGTAGTCGCCAGCACACCGGCAGTGGCGGAGACCGCGCAAGTGGTTCCTTTGGCAGAGCCGGTCGAGAGCGAGGCTGCCCCAATGCCTTCAGCGACCCCGAGCGCCAGCGACGCTGCTGCGGATGACGCTATCCCGCCGGCCATTCACGGGCGCTGGGGGCTCGTCCCTGCAGATTGCACGAGCAAGCTCGGCGACGCGAAGGGGTTGCTCACTGTCTCGGCAAGGCAGCTCAAGTTCTACGAGTCTGTCGCCAAGCTCGACCGGGTCAAGGAAGTCGAAGGCGGCCGTATCCGGGGAGCCTTCACCTACTCGGGCGAGGGGCAGACCTGGACCCAGGACGTCGTTCTGGATGTGCAGGACGGCGGAAAGACACTCATCCGGCGCGACTACGGCAAGGACGCCTTGCCCGGTCCACTTACGTACACCCGCTGCACCTGACCTGCGGCACAGGGGGATCTATGACCGACCAGTTTGCTTTGACCGAAGACCAGCTTGCGATTCAGGAGACGGCGCGCAAGTTCACCGCCGACATGATCACGCCCTTCGCGGCGGAGTGGGACGAGAAGCAACACTATCCCGTGGACGTCTGGAAGGCTGCGGGTGAACTCGGCTTCGGCGCCATCTACGTCTCTGAAGAGAGCGGCGGTATCGGCCTTGGCCGGCTCGAAGCTGCGCTCATCATGGAGGCGATGAGCTATGGCTGCGCCGCCACCAGCGCCTACATCTCGATCCACAACATGGCCGCGTGGATGATCGATACCTTCGCAAGTCAGGAGTTGAAGGATCGCTACCTTCCGCAGCTCGTCACGATGGAGAAGATTGCCAGCTACTGCCTGACCGAGCCGGGTTCCGGCTCCGACGCCGCGGCCCTCAAGACATCTGCGCGGCTCGACGGCGATCATTACGTGGTGAACGGCACCAAGCAATTCATCTCGGGCGCCGGCTACAACGATGTCTATGTGGTCATGGTGCGCACTGGCGAGCACAAGTCCAAAGGCATCACCTGTTTGGTCGTGGACAAGGACACACCGGGCGTCAGCTTCGGCGCGCCTGAGAAGAAGCTGGGCTGGAACGCTTCGCCGACGGCGCAGGTGATTTTCGAGGATGCACGCATTCCTGTCGCTAACCGTGTTGGCGCCGAGGGTGAGGGATTCGGCTTCGCCATGGCTGGGCTGGACGGCGGTCGCATCAACATCGGTGCGTGCTCGCTGGGCGGCGCACAACGGTGCCTGGATGAGGCGATCCAGTACGTGAAGGACCGCAGGCAGTTCGACCAGCCGATTGCTGACTTCCAGAACACCCAGTTCATGCTGGCGGACATGGCCACCGATTTGGAAGCCTCGCGCGCACTGCTCTATTTCGCGGCTGCCAAGATCACCGCCAATGCGCCCGACAAGTCGCGTTTCTCCGCGATGGCCAAGCGCCTCGCTACGGACAATGGCTCCAAGATCGTGAATGACGCACTGCAGCTGCTCGGAGGCTATGGCTACCTCAAGGATTATCCGATCGAGCGGTTCTGGCGAGACTTGCGCGTTCACTCGATCCTCGAGGGGACGAACCAGGTCATGCGCATGATCGTCGGGCGCGACTTGCTGCGTTAGTGGCGCCGGAAATAGGGGTTTCCGAATGACGGACGAACTGCTCACGCGGCGCGATGGCGTCGCAGGCTATCTCACGCTCAACCGGCCAAAGGCGATCCACGCGCTTACGCAGGACATGTGCACAGCCATGATCGACGCACTGCTCGCCTGGCGCGACGATGCAGAGGTGAAGGTTGTTATTCTGGAGCACAGCGAAGGAAGAGGCTTCTGCTCCGGCGGCGACATTAACCTGCTGCGCCAGTCTGCCCTTAATGATGGCGGCGCGTCTGGACGGGCCTTCTTCTTCGACGAGTATCGCCTGAACCATCTGCTGTTCACCTATGAAAAGCCGGTGGTGGCGTTCATGGACGGCATCACCATGGGCGGCGGCGTCGGCATCTCGCAGCCGGCCAAGTACCGTGTGGCGACGGAGAACACCCGCTTCGCGATGCCAGAGACCGGTATCGGCTTGTTCCCGGATGTAGGCGGCGGCTGGTATCTCTCTCGTCTCGATGGGCGACTGGGGCAGTATCTTGCCCTCACTGGCGCCCGGCTCGACGGCGCCGAGTGCGCGTGGGCAGGCCTGGCCACACACTACATGCCTGCCAGCGCCCTTCCAGAGGCCAAGCAGCGCATTGCGGCGGGGGATGAGATCGGCGACGTGCTGAACTCGCTTGCGATCACCCCGCCCGAGCCGAAAACCGCCGCCGCCGCCGCCCAAATCCGCAAGCACTTCGCGTCTGACGAGTTGGAAGACATTTTTGCGTCTTTGATGTCCGATGACAGCGAATGGGCGGCCAAAAAAGTCGCCACTCTGCGCGCCAAGAGCCCGCAGGCTTGCAAGGTCGCGCTTCGTCAGCTCGCCGAGTCAGCCAAACTGACTGACTTCGCCGACAACATGGCGATGGAATACCGGCTTGGTGCCCGGGTGTTGACGCGGCCGGACTTCGCAGAAGGCGTCCGAGCAGTGATCGTGGACAAGGACCACGCGCCGAAATGGAACCCCGCGACGCCGGAAGGCGTCACCCCAGACCAGCTGGACGCGATCTTCGCGCCGCTCCCTGCAACCGAGGAATGGAGGCCACTATGAGCTACGAAACGATTCTGGTGGAACAGAAGGGCGGGGTCACGCTGATCACGCTGAACCGGCCCAAAGCGCTGAACGCGCTGAACTCGACCGTGCTGGCGGAGCTGATCGACGCTTTCGCCAAGTTCGAAGCAGACAAGTCGCAAGGGTGCGCTGTCCTCACCGGGTCTGGCGACAAGGCTTTCGCCGCTGGCGCCGACATCAAGGAAATGGTCGAGAAGCCAGGCGCTGACTTCTATGCCGAGGATTTCTTTGCCGGCTGGACGACTCAGCTCGTGAAATCCACGCGTAAGCCCTGGATCGCCGCTGTAAACGGCTTTGCCCTGGGCGGTGGTTGCGAGCTGGCGATGATGGCGGACTTCATCATCGCGTCCGAAACTGCCAAATTCGGCCAGCCTGAGATAAGACTTGCGGTCGCGCCCGGCATGGGCGGCACGCAGCGGCTTACTCGTGCGATCGGCAAGGCGAAGGCGATGGACATGTGCCTGACGGGTCGCAACATGGACGCCGAGGAAGCAGAGCGCTCTGGTCTGGTCAGCCGTGTGGTGCCGGCAGACAAGCTGTTGGAGGAAGCCCTCAAGGCGGCCGAGCAGATCGCCGGCATGCCGCCGCTTGCCGCGATGATGAACAAGGAGATGGTCAACATCGCCTTCGAGACAACGCTCGACACCGGCTTGCTGATGGAACGTCGCATGTTCCAGATCCTAACCGCCACCGAGGACAAGACCGAGGGCATGACTGCCTTTGTCGAAAAACGTCCCGGTGTCTGGAAAGGCAAGTAAAAGGAGCACTCCGTTCGATGCGGACGGATGTTTAGCTTGGCACGACGTTGGAGACAGCAATGAAGATCGCGTTCATCGGCCTTGGCAACATGGGTGGCGGCATGGCCGCGAACCTCGTCAAGGCGGGGCATCAGGTCTCGGCCTTCGATCTTTCCGAGGAAGCGCTTGCCCGTGCCGAGGAGAACGGCTGCAGGACTTTCCGTACAGTGCCTGATGCTCTTGCCGGTGCTGAGGCTGTGGTTACGATGCTGCCCAACGGCGGCATCGTTAAGGCAGTCTACACTGCCGATGTGATCGCGAAGGCCCCCGCCGGGGCTCTCTTCCTCGACTGCTCCACGATCGACCTCGCAACGGCTCGGGAAGTCGCTGAGTTGGCGGAAGAAGCTGGCTACCACATGGTCGATGCGCCCGTTTCCGGAGGCATAGCCGCTGCAAACGGAGGCACGCTCACCTTCATGGTCGGCGGCAGCGATGCGGCCTTCGAAAAGGCAAAGGTCGTGCTCGAGCCCATGGCCAAAGCCGTGATTCACGCGGGCGCGATCGGCAGTGGGCAGGTTGCCAAGATGTGCAACAACATGCTGCTGGCTATTCACATGATCGGCACCTGCGAGGCGCTGGCCCTGGCCGAGAAGGCGGGCCTTGATCCGCAGAAGTTCTATGAGATCAGCTCGAAATCCACCGGATACAACTGGTCCCTGAACGACTACACCCCTGCTCCCGGAATTGGCGCCAAGAGCCCGGCCGATAACGATTATCAAGGCGGCTTCGCTTCCGCCCTGATGCTGAAGGACTTGCGCCTGGCAATGACGGGAGCGCAGACTGCGGGCGCCACCGTTCCGCTCGGCGAGCATGCGACAAAGATCTACGAGGCGTTCGTCGAGGCGGGTAACGACGGTAGGGACTTCGGCGCGATATTTACCACTTTGTGAGCGAGGGAGGCGCGTCCTTCGCCTCTCTGATCAGTCGATTACTCCGGCCGTTGCCCTCGACGTCTCCCCAGTTCGAAGTGCGGCAGGCGCATGCCCTTGGTGCGACTGGTGAGGTGATAGCGCCGGCACAATTCGCAACGATAGGATCGCAGCGGAAAGGGCGCTTTGAAGGCACTGGCAAGTGCCTCCTCCTCAGTCGCATAAGTTGCCTTCTTGCGACAGATGCCTGGCCGAGTGCGCATGTCACTCAGGTGAGAATAGCCGAGCCCAGCAGCGTGAGAATCTTCACATCAATGGCGTAGCCTTCGCCACGCCACCGCGTCACCGCCTCCGGAATCTCCGCCAGCGGCACGCGGTGGACCACAATGTCCTCGCTTTCCACTCCACCGCCTTCGCCCACTTTCACCAGATCGTGGGCGCGCAGCAGGGTGAAGCTCTCGCTCACCATGCCGGGGGAGGAGAAAAACTCGCCGATCACCTCCATGCGGCCTGGTCGATAACCGGTTTCCTCCTCAAGCTCACGAGCTGCGGCGGTGCTGGCATCCTCGCTCTGATTGTCGTCGTGGTCGCCGACAAGCCCAGCTGGCAGCTCCATACACCGTCGCCCGAGAGGTACCCGATACTGGTCAACAAGGATGACGTGATTGTCTTCATCAACGGCAAGGATCACCGCCGCGCGGATACCTCTGGCACGGCCCACATACTCCCAGCGCCCCCGTCGGCGCGCCGTGATGAACTTGCCCTGCCAGACCACTTCCTCTGCGGCATCGGCATCTACGATGTGTGTCATACTTCGATCAACCTGTCCGGAAGCTCGTTGGTGTCAGTCGTGTTGTGCGGGAAGTGCTCTGCGAGGAGAGCGCCAATCCGTTCCACCGCCGTGCATATTCCTCCGGCCACGTCGCCCTTACGTACGTCGGCGAGCATCGCCTCAAGCGCGTCGCACCAAACGTCCGCTTCTACTTTCGTCGCAATGGCCGCGTCTGCAAGCACTTCCGCGCGATGCTCCCCCATGGAGAGATAAATCAGAACACCTGTTCGCGCTCTCGTGCGCTGCTCTGCGCCGATCCGAAAGGCGCGCATGGCACGTTCGTGAACCCGTGCGGCCTTGATGGGACCGGGAATCAAGAAAAAACGCAGTCCTGAAAGGAGTTGCAGCAGCATCGTCGCACCGAACGTTAAAGCCGCTGTAACAGCAGCGACGGTGAACAGCTCTCCGGGCGCCCACGCGTGGACCCACCCCCCCAGCAACCACTCCACAAGGTAGAGGTACAAGCTTGGGGAAAGAGCAAGCGCGGCCAGTGCGATCAGGGCGACCGCTGCGGCCCAGGCGAGTGCAACGTCAGTATAGCCATCAGATCGATCCGCGAGGATGGTCACGATTTCGCCTGACGTGCCGGCTTCTGCGCGTGCCACCGCTTCACTGACGCGAAGGTGCTCGCTCGCGCTTAAAATCATGGAACGGCTCACACTCACCAGCCTCCGCTTGCGCCGCCGCCGCCGAAGCTGCCGCCGCCGCCGCCGAAGCTGCCGCCAAAACCACCTCCGAACCCGCCGCTGCCGCCAAAGCCGCCGCTGCCGCCGGAGAAGCCCCCCGGCACGAAAATGATGGGCGCTCCCCAGCCACGCCGTCTTCTCCGGCCGCCAAACCCAGTGGCCGCGCGCGCGATTGGCAGGATGAAGAACAACAGGATGAAAATCAAAGGTATGAGAGCACCGAGCGAAATGCCGTCGCTGCTTCTTCTGCTTTGCTGCTCCGCCTGTGCCGCGATCTCTCGCGCTTGCTCCGGCGGGAGCGCGAGCTGCTGTATGATCGCGTCCGCCCCCGCTTCGATTCCGCCTGGCATGTCACCGGCCTTAAAGCGTGGCACAATCTGCCGGTTGATGATCAGGAATCCCATGCCATCGGGCAGTACGCCCTCCAAGCCGTAGCCGGTTTCGATGCGGAGCTTGCGTTCGTTCGGGGCGACAATCAACAGCACGCCGTCGTTGCGTTCCTTGTCGCCGATTCCCCATGTTCTTCCAAGTTGATAGCCGTAGTCGGCAATATCGTAGCCTTGCAAATCCGGGATCGTAGCGATCACGAACTGTCGTTGCGATTGTTGCTCCAGACCCGCAAGCTTTTGAGTAAGCCGTGCCTCGACATCGTCCGGGATGATGTTCGCCGCGTCGGTAACGCGGCCAGTCAATCCGGGAAACTGCGGCTCCGCCAGGACAGGCGACGCCAGCAGCATTCCCACGCAAAGCAGCACTGCGCTGACCAGGGACCTGATACTCACGAGCAGGCGCGCTCGTCGTTCACATCTTGCCTTCCAGGCTTGGCGCCACCTCGGCGCCAGGAGTGACAGCTTGGTAGGGTACCATCGCTCCGGCTCCGCGCAGGCGGGCACCGATCATGGATGGGAACGTCCGCACCTCGGTATTGTAGTCCTGCACCGCCGAGTTGTAGTCCCTGATGGCTACTCGAATGCGGTTCTCCTGCCCCTCAAGCTGAGTCTGCAGCATCTGGTAGTTCAGAATCGACTTGAGGTCCGGGTACCGTTCGACGCTCACGAGGAGGCGACCAAGGCTCTGGCCAAATTGCTCCTGTGCCGCCTGAAACTGCTGCATCTTCGCGGGATCGTTCAGGTCTTCGGCACTGACTTGCACGCTTGTTGCACGAGCGCGAGCATCAGCGACGCCGGTGAGAATTTCCTTCTCCTGCTCCGCTGCTCCCTTGGCGACGGCGGCAAGATTGGGTACCAGGTTTGCACGCTCCTGAAAGGCCGCCTGTACGTCGGCCCACTTGGCCCTCGCGGCCTCCTGCTTGGTGGGAACGCTGTTAAACCCGCACGCGGTGAGGCTCAACACTGCCATGACGACAAGCAGCGCCTTGGCTGCCCGGGGCAAGCGAGTGCACGACATGAATGACTGCGGCATTCAGCAAGTCCTCCAATCCGGACGCCGCCTTACGCGGCCCCTCCTTTGCGGAATAGATAGCGAACGCGCGCGCGCGCGCAAGCGCGTCTTCGCCTTGCGCCCTGCAAGGCGCTGCGGCACGGGGGGCTCCATCGCAGTTCAGGGGTCGACATGACTTTGCTCGACGAGTTCAAGAAATTCATTGCGCGTGGCAACGTCCTGGATCTGGCCGTGGGAGTCATGATCGGCGGCGCGTTTGGGAGGATCGTCACGTCACTGACTGAGAACGTGATCATGCCGCTGATCGGATGGGCGTTTGGAGACATTGATTTCTCAAACTACTTCATCAGGTTGGGTGAAGTGCCTGAGGGGTATTCTGGAAGCCTCAGCGATTTCGCCGCGTTAAAAACCGCAGGTGTGGCGATGATCGGCTATGGCGAGTTCCTCACCCAGATTATCAACTTTCTGATCATCGCTGCGGTGCTGTTCATGTTGCTCCGTTCCGTGAACCGGCTCATCGAAAGACTGGAGGTCGAGAAGAAGAGGGTCGCTGAGACCGAAGCCGCGCCACAGGTTACTACGGACCCGCAGCTCGATGTGCTTAAGGACATTCTCAAGGAGCTGAGAGCGCAACAGTCGCTGCGCAGCTAAGCCTGGTGTGGGCATTCCCATAAGACTGCGGATGAGAATGAGAAATCTGGCACGCCCAAGGCTTCACATTCGCGGTCTGTGCGCTATATGGGACCTGTCGGCTTCAGCCGGCTATGGCGATAAACTGCAGCGTGCAATAGGCGCAGCGGACCCGGGGGCAGTACCCGGCGGCTCCACCACCTTCCTCGTTGTCGCGAGGGAAATGACGGGGCCGAACCAGGATCGACGTGTGTTGAAAGGCGTTGTTTTCGCTCGGGCTGAGTAACCCGTTCAAGGCTCAAAACTCATAAGTGCCAACGACAACGAAGCACTTGCTCTCGCGGCGTAATTCTAGGGGCTAACGCCCTGAAGTTACAAAGTTAGAACGCGGTTGGACCCACCGGGCAACAGAAGGGATTCCAGCGGTTCGGAGCGCACCGGGCAACAGAAGCGCTCCACTTCCCCTTAAATCTCGTCATGGTAGGCTGTGCGTCTGGCAATCGTCAGGCATGGAGGGCTTCGCGTCTCCTGTCGTATGGCTGTCCCCATATGCAGCAACTGCCCTCTGCTCGTAGCGCAGGCAGTCCAGGATCTTGGCGCCTGCCATGAAAACTGAGCCCGTGCAGGCCAGGAACAGCAGCTTGCCACCAATTCCCGGATAATGCTCGAGGTACGCGCCTCCACGCTCCACTGCCCCAAGTGCGAGGGCAAAGATGATCATGAAGGCTTCCAATCGCGTCTTGATGACGAACAGACGGCCGATCTTCTTGAGCATCACCATTCTCTCGTTCGTGCCCTTTGTCCGTATACTAAGCAACGCTCGTGCCATGTCCCGGTTGCCGCCGAGTGCGCGAGTTAAGATCAAGTTGGCTGTAAAGGTTTCCGACAGGTTAAAGCAGCTCGACACTGCCGCGCCGTTGCGTGATCGGCGGTGACAGTTGCCAACTTTGGCCATGTGGGCCATAGCCGCGCTTGTTCCTTCCCCAGGATATGATTGGTGTTCCACTCAAGCTGCCGCGCCCGCGCGCAGCGAACATGGTTGCGAGGACATATGGCGAACAGAGTTGATCGTTGCGGACTTCAGGTCGATGCCGCGCTGGCGCAGTTCATCGAGGCTGCGGTGCTGCCGCCGATTGGCCAGAATGCAGAGCGCTTCTGGTCTGGTTTTGCTGATTTGTTGAGCACGTTCGCGCCGCGCAATCGGGCGCTCCTGCAGCGGCGCGACGCCTTGCAATCGAAGATCGACGCATGGCACGTCGCCCGTGCCGGCAAGCCGCTCGACCAAGTCGAGTACCAAGGTTTTCTGAAAGAGATCGGGTACCTCGTGCCGGAGCCCGAGGCGTTCAGTGTCACCACGACGAATGTGGATCCCGAAATCGCCACGATGGCAGGCCCCCAGCTGGTTGTGCCCGTGCTCAACGCCCGCTTCTTGCTGAATGCCGCCAATGCGCGGTGGGGCAGTCTCTACGACGCCTATTACGGCACGGACGCGCTCGATGCGGACCCCGCGCAAGGTAAGGGGTACGATCCGATCCGCGGCGAAGCCGTCATCCGTGCGGGCCGTGCCTTTCTCGACAAGGCGGTGCCTCTTGCGAGGGGCTCCTGGAGCGATACCGAGGATGCCGCGACAGCTGAACTTGCTGACCCCGCGCAATACTGCGGCGCGACCGACAAGGGCGTGCTGTTCCGCAGCAATGGTCTGGCGATAGAGGTCGTGATCGATGCGGCCGATCCTATTGGCAGCACGGACAAGGCCGGGATTGCGGACATCGTGCTCGAAGCCGCGCTCACCACCATCGTCGATCTGGAAGACTCTGTGGCGGCAGTCGACGCAGACGACAAAGTACAAGCCTACTCCAACTGGCTCGGCGTTATCCGTGGCGACCTCACCGGCACGTTTGACAAGCGCGGGCAAACGATGACCCGCGCTCTCGCCCCGGACAAGACGTTGACCACGTCAGATGGGGAGACTGTGAAACTTCCGGGCCGCAGTCTCCTGTTCGTGCGGAACGTCGGACACCTGATGACCAATCCAGCAATCCTCTTAGCCGACGGGTCGGAGATCCCCGAAGGTATCCTGGACGCGGTAATCACGAGCGCGATCTCTACGCAGGATGTGAAAGGCCTCAGCAAGTTCGGCAACAGCCGCGAGGGCAGCATCTACATCGTGAAGCCCAAGATGCACGGTCCGGAGGAATGCGCTTTTACCAACGACTTGTTTGATGTTGTTGAGGATCTGCTTGGGCTTCGACGGCACACCGTCAAGGTTGGTGTGATGGACGAGGAGCGTCGCACCAGCGCGAACCTTGCTGCCTGCATTCATGCGGTGAAAGACCGCATCGTCTTCATCAACACCGGGTTCCTCGATCGCACTGGCGACGAGATACACACCTCGATGCGCGCCGGTCCGATGATTCGTAAAGGCGCAATCAAAGGCAGCACCTGGATACACGCTTACGAGAAGCGCAACGTGGCCATCGGCCTGAAGCATGGCCTTTCCGGCAAGGGGCAGATCGGGAAGGGCATGTGGGCCGCTCCCGATCGCATGGGCGCGATGATGAGCGAAAAGATCGGTCACCCCCGGACGGGTGCCAATACTGCGTGGGTGCCATCACCAACAGCGGCGACGCTCCACGCAATGCACTACCACGAGGTCGATGTTTTCGACGTTCGGCAGGACAAGGCGATCGAGGTGATTCCGGCTCTCGACGAACTGCTGGCAGTTCCGCTGGCCGATGGAGTGAACTGGTCGGAGGACGAGGTTCGGGAAGAGCTCGATAACAATGCGCAAGGACTGCTTGGCTATGTCGTGCGCTGGATCGATCAGGGCGTGGGCTGCTCCAAGGTGCCTGACATCAACGACATCGGCCTGATGGAAGACCGCGCGACACTGCGCATCTCAAGTCAGCACATGGCAAACTGGCTGCTGCATGGCGTCTGCAGCGAAGAGCAGGTGATGGATTCCCTCAAGCGCATGGCTGCAACAGTGGATGCGCAGAACGCCGATGATCCGCTCTATGAACCGATGGCAGGCAATTGGGACAGCTCGCTCGCCTTCCAGGCTGCCTGTGAACTTGTCTTCAAGGGCGTCGAGCAGCCCAACGGCTACACAGAACCGCTGCTTCATGCCTGGCGCCTGAAGAAGAAGGCAAAGGCAGCCGCCTGAAACGGGTTCTACGCGCTCGCCCGGTTCAGCTCAGAACTCGGGCGAGCGCGACGAACTCGGCGACCGTCAGCGTCTCGGCACGCCGCTGAGCGTCAATCCCTAGTGTTGCGAGCGCCTCGAGTGCGCCGGGCAAGCCTTTCAGGCTCTGGCGCAGCATCTTACGCCTCTGGCCGAACGCCGCCTCCGTGACGCGCTCAAGCATCCGCATCGACACCCCTGCCGGAACTTCTGCCGGCTCCACGTGGACGATCGCAGACATCACCTTGGGGGGCGGCGTGAAGGCGCTGCGATGAACCTTCATCGCCAGTTTTGCGCGCGAGCGCCACTGTGCCAGAACGGCAAGACGGCCATAAGCGCTGGTGTCAGGCGCTGAAACAATCCTGCGTGCGACTTCCTCCTGGAACATGAGCGTCAGCGACGTCCATTGTGGTGGCCAAGCCTCCCCGGAGAGCCACCCTGTAAACAACGCTGTGCCGACGTTGTAAGGCAAGTTAGCGACAACGGCATAAGGGCCGTCGAATAGCGTGGCGGGATCGATCTTGAGTGCATCTCCCTGGATGACGCGCAGGCGCCCAGGGAAAGCCTCCTCGACTTCGGCGAGAGCCGGCATGCAGCGACGATCCATCTCGATCGCGGTCACATGGGCGCCGGCGCGTAGCAAGGCCCGCGTGAGGCCTCCGGGGCCGGGACCGACTTCTAGAACGTGGCGACCCTCCAGCGGCCCGGGAACAGCGGCGATGCGGTCGAGCAATCGCTCGTCAAAGAGGAAGTTCTGCCCAAGCGCTTTGCTGGCGGAGAGGCCGTGTCGTGCGATCACTTCGCGCAAGGGAGGGAGGGGGAGGGTCATCGCTCCCGCCGGTAAGAGGCGCACTCGCCAGCCATTCGCAGCGCGGCGATAGTGGCGCCAGCACTCGCTTGTCCTGTTCCAGCAATACCGAACGCGGTCCCGTGATCGGGTGAGGTGCGCACGATCGGCAGGCCCAAGGTCACGTTCACGCCTTGGTCGAAATCAAGCGTCTTGATCGGTATCAGCGCTTGATCGTGGTACATGCAGACCGCCACGTCGTAGCGGCCACGCTCGTGTGCTGCGAAGAGGGCGTCTGCGGGATGAGGGCCGCTGACGGCAAAACCATCCTGCCGGAGCAAGTCGAGTGCCGGCCCGATCACGCGTTGCTCTTCGGTGCCCATCCGCCCATCCTCCCCGGCATGCGGGTTGAGCCCGGTGACGGCAATGCGCGGCTGCTCCACGCCAAAGTCGCGTCTCAGCGAGGCGGCGACTACGCGTATTCGACTCACGATGAGATCAATGGAAAGCAAGCTCGGGACATCGGCCAGGGCGGTATGCACGGTGAGCGGCACCGTCCGGAGCGACGGACCGGCCAGCATCATGACGGCGGCCTTACGCGATGTGCCGCTTGCGTCTGCCACAAACTCGGTCTGTCCCGGTTGCGTGAAGCCGTGACGAGCCATGTGTGACTTGGCGATCGGTCCAGTTACGATGGCGCTCGCTTCATGGCGGACAGCCAGCGCGGCGGCCTGGGTGAGCGACGCCAAGGCGAACCGCGCGCCTTGTTCGTCTGGCTCGCCGGGGCGGTACTCTGCGTCATGCCCTCCCAGGACCGGCAACCCGCGCGAGAAAGCTTCCGCAGCCTCCGACGGGTGAGCGATCGCAGTTACACGGAGGGACAAACCTCGGCGTTCGGCGGCGCTAGCCAACACACTGGCGCCTCCGGAAGCGAAGAACGGCAGCAGCCGTTCGCTCTCCCGCCGAGTCCAAGCCTCGGCGACGAGCTCGGGCCCGACCCCGGCCGGATCGCCGAGCGATACCGCAATCGGCGCCAGCCGCGTCACAGACCGCTCAGTTGTATTCGATCACCGCATCGCGGCGAAGGTCACGCAGGTACATCTGCGCGCGCTTGTTGATGCGGTCGTCCTCGAGCTGCGACATCAACTGCTCAAAGTTCGGGCCTGATGCGCTCACCGCATCGTCGCGCCCGCACAGCATCAGAACGCGCACACCCTCGGAGATAGAGCCGAACGGCGGCGAGGTTTCACCAACATTGAGCGACAGGACGGCATTCTGCAAAGGCCCGGGAAGATCGCGCGCACGAACCTGATCGTTGGCGACGACCTGAGCACCCAGCTTTGCGGCGACTTCATCGACGGCGCCGCATCCCTTCGCGCCCGCCATTGCCTGCGCGAACGTCTTGGCCTTTGCGGTTGCTTGCGCTTCGCTAGTCCCCGAAGGGAAGCTGATCGACACCTGCTTCAGCGCCAGCACCGCGTCACGCGGGTCGGCGGTGAGAACCTTGCGCCGATCAATCATATAGATGATCGAGAAACCGCCGGGCACGGCAACGGGGCCCACGAGTTGCCCGGTGTCGAGATCGCTGGCGACTTGGGCAAGCTCATTGGGCAGCTGCGCGAGCCGAATCCAGCCGAGATCACCGCCCACGGCTGCCGTAGACGCCTGCGAATACTGGCGCGCGTAAGCGACGAAGC
Source organism: Novosphingobium kalidii (assembly GCF_040534015.1). Lineage (NCBI taxonomy): Bacteria > Pseudomonadati > Pseudomonadota > Alphaproteobacteria > Sphingomonadales > Sphingomonadaceae > Novosphingobium > Novosphingobium kalidii. The sequence continues at coordinate 196,305 of NZ_JBEWLY010000008.1, read as the reverse complement.
TGCCCCCCTGACGCAGTTGATCGACGATGCGTCTCGCGTTCTCGAGAACCTGCTGCTGGTCCTCCTGATTTGCTGCGAGATAAATCTCGCCGATGCGATACTCGTCGGTCCCCTTGGCTGCCTCCAGGCGGTTCATCACCTCTCGCACTTCATCTTCGGACACGTTGACGAAGGGCGCAACGTTACGGCTGAGCAGGCGCTGCCAGGACAGTTCGCCGCGGATCTGCCGCTTGAGCGAAGCGGGCGAGGAACCGACGCGCTGCAGATAGTCGTCCATCGCGCCGGGATTCTGGCCGAAGTTCTGCGCGGCGACGCGAGCATACGTCTGGTCGATTTCTTCCTGCCTGACCTGAATATCAGCGGCCGCCGCGGCCTGGATCTGCAGCGTTTCATCGATGAGGTTGCGGAGCACCTGCAGTCTCAGCCGCGCGCGCTCTTCTTCGCTCACCTTGTTCTCGTTCGCTGCGAGGATCAGTGCGAGACGATGATCGACGTCGGTGCCGGTGACTACGGAGCCATTCACCACCGCGGTGGCGCGGCGCAGATTGGGATTGTTCTCCGTGAAGATCTTGATGTTCTCGGGGATCGTGATCTCCCCTTGCGCATCGTTCTGTGCCACGACAGCCGGACCAACGAGCACGCTCGCGAGCCCGGCAATCGTAAGGGACCCGGTCCTCAAGCCATTCCAGATGCTGGTTTTCACCTTGTCTTCAATCCCGTCCTGGGCCGCATCGCGGCCTGATCCGTAAGCATCGCTCGTGCTGAAAAAGTGCCCCGCACGTCCGATCCCCGTCGATGGAGCAGCGCGGCTTAACCGAAAATGAGCATGGCGGATAGCGCCATTGCAAGCTTCTCGGGCCTTGCCGCTGATGAAAGAGTAAGCTCCGCCGTTAGCGGAAGCCCAGGTTCTTAAGCGCGAAGTGGATCTGGAACGAGTTACCGCGCCGCGCGTCGCCCGTGGCCTGATAATCGCGCCGCCAGGTGAGGGAAAGTTCAATGCAGTCATCCTCGTAAGCCGCGCCGATCCGGGTGCGCAGAGGCTGGAAGCCATCGGACCCGTAAATGGGATCGTCCTGGATCCTGGTCAGGTTGACGACGGCGGAGCCGAAAACCGACCAGTAATCGGCAAAGCCCGCCCGTCCCGCCAACCGAACTTCCTCGCGGTCGCGCAAGTCTCCGAGGTTGGGGGAAATATCACGGTTCAGTCGGGTATAGCCCGCTTCGATGTAAGTTCGTATAGAGCCGACTGTCGCGTCGATCTCGTTACGGCGAACGGCGAAGCTGTCTTTGTCCACTCGGTAGCGGTGGGTGACGCTGACGAAATCCCGATAGCGCACTTCGGTGCGGCCGACGATGTCCGAAACCTTGTTCGATAGCCCGGTGCCATCGGGCAGGATCGAGTCCTGGTTGCTCAGACGGATGGACTGGCCGACGTTCGCCTTAACGCGCCAGCGCGGCCGTTCGAACTGCCAGTCGACACCGTACGTGAACCGCACCCCGTCCTCGACCCGGTCGTACCCAGGGAACCGATTGAGGGCGAACAGATTGCTGTCCTCCAGGTCGACCGCGCGCGCATCCTCGTTCGGGATTTCAAGGTTGGGCGTGTCGGGGGTGGCAACCAGTTGAACACGCGGCGTAAGCACTTGCGTGCCGCCAAAGATGGTGCCCACCAGCGGCCATCTTACGTCCACGGCCGCCGTGGCGATGCCCCGGCCTTGCCACCCCTCTTCGCCTCGATAGAGATCGACCGTGGTCAGCTCGTTGTCGCTGGAGTGGTAGACGTCGCCGCGCAGCAGGCCGGTCACCGTCACCTCCTGACCCCATTCCGTCAGTCGCCGCAGCGACCATTGCGTCCGTGCGAATGCCCGTTGTGTGTCCTGTCCGTCGGCGCGGGTCAGCGCCAATGTGTTTAACTGCGTCTCTATCGTGCCGCCCAGCAACGGGTCGGCAAAGCGATGGCGGTAATCGATCAGCGGGAAGGCGACCGGGATCTGGCCCTGCGATACTCCCCTGCGCATCGTCTGTGTGCTCCAGCCTGAGATAGAGAGGTAACTGTCCCGATCGATCCGCTCGACCTCGATCATGGACCGCAGCCGGTCGTCGCGGCTGATATCGTAGCGGCGCAAGAACGTGCGGTCGGTGGCACGCCGGATGGATGCAGTCAGGCTCCAGATCGGGTCGAACTGCAGCTTGCCGTTCGCGAAGATGTAGCCGCGAAAGTCGCTTTCTGACCCGGTCGCGCCGCCCGCGATGGGAATACGGCTGCTTGCGGTGGCGTAGCCGGTGATTTGATACGCGCCCTTTTCGGTCAGTGCACGGTATTGGCCCGAAATCATCGGCGCGGCTTCTGTAAAGATGTGGGCAGTGGCTGTAAGATCGCGATTCTTTGCGATCTGCCAGTAATAGGATCCGGCCACCTCAAGGCCGTTAGAAGGGGACGACCGGATATCCGGCACCAGGAGGCCGGAAACCGATCCACCTTCCGTCGAGATACGCAGCCCTGGGAGGGGAAGCTGGATGAGGTTGAAGACTTCCAGCCGGGCGCCCCGGAAGGTTATCCGCCCCGCCGTATCGTCGTATACCACTTCGCGGGCCGTCACTCGCCAACTGGGCTCTTTGGGGCAACCTTCGGCGTCTTCGACGGCGCAGCCGGTGTAGGCCGCCGACGTGAGGATGACGTTCCCGTTGTCTATCCGCCGTCCTTGCGCAGCGGCGAGCCGCCCGCCCTGGCGCATCGCGATCAGCAGGTGTTCCATCGCACCGGTCTTGAGCTCGTCAGTCAGTTCGACGCGGTCGGTAAAGAGCTGATTGCCGTTCTCGTCGACGAGGCGGACGTTCCCGCTGGCGACGATCTGCCCGGTCTCCTGATTCCAGTTGACGGTGTCCGCGCGGACGGACTGGTCGTCGCGACGCAGGACTACGTTCCCAATCGCCGTCACCTCTTCGGAGTTCTGCGCGTACTCGACCTTGTCCGCGGCAAACGCGATCGGGATCTCGTCGCCGGACGCCGGGGGCGGCGCAGGGGGCATGGCCGAGGCCGGCTCGTCGGGAAGTGGCCTGGCGATGTCCTGTGCCCACGTCTGCGTAGGCAGGGTAAGGGCGATGAGACCGGCCGTTAGCGTGCTCAGCGGGAGCGGGCGCAAGCAGCGGGACGGGGCTTGCGGCGGAGACGACAGAGCTGGGGGCATGGCTTGCCTATCGCACCGCCCGTGCCTAACTGCAATCCGCCGCTGAGGTGAACTGCAGCTTTGTGATGCACAGCGGTAAGCCGGTCAGCCCGATACGATTTCCCAAGGAGAGCGCATGAAGATCCAGTTCCTCGACGCGAGCGAGACGCCCGGTACCGGCATTATCGTCCGCCCTGTCAACCAGGACGCTGTGCCTGCGGAGCTGGAGGCGGTCTTGGTCGAGGGTGCCAGGCAGTCGCGCTTCACCGGCAAGTCCGGGCAACTGTTCGAGGGATTTGTCGAACGAGACGGCAAGGTGCAGCGTGTGGCGCTCGTGGGGCTAGGCAAGGCCGACGCCGATGAGCGAACTTCCTTTGCGGAGCAGGCCGGCGCGGCTGTCGCCGCCAAGTACCTGACATCTGGAGAGACGGCGTTGGCAGTGGACCTGAAGGGGTCGGGTCTTGACGCCGGTGACACTGCTGCCTTCTTGCTCGGTGCGCGCCTGCGCACGTGGCGGTTCGATGCGTATCGCACCAAATTGGGTGAAGACAAGAAGCCGAGCCTGAGCGAGATCGCCGTGATCGGGGCTCCCGAAGGCGTTGCTGCAGAGTGGGCCGTGGAGGAGGCGGTCGCCATCGGCGCCGAGTTCACCCGCGAGCTGGTTACCGAGCCCGCCAACGTCATTTATCCTGGGAGCTTCGTGGAACGTTGCCGCGCACGCATGGAAGGCACCGGGCTTGAGATCCGTGCGCTGGGCGAAGCCGAGATGCGGGAACTCGGCATGGGTTCCCTGCTGGGCGTGGCTCAGGGGTCCGAACGGGCGCCGAGCCTGCTGGTGATGGAATGGAAGGGCGGCGAGGCAGGGGCCAAGCCGATCGCGTTTGTCGGCAAGGGAGTGACCTTCGACACCGGCGGCATCAGCCTTAAGCCACCGGCTGGCATGGAAGACATGAAGTGGGACATGGGCGGCGCAGGCGCCGTCGCCGGAACCATGCTCACGCTGGCGTTGCGAAAGGCCAAGGCGAATGTGATCGGCGTCTGCGGTCTGGTTGAGAACATGCCCGACGGAAAGGCCCAGCGACCTGGCGATGTCGTCACTTCGATGTCGGGCCAGACGATCGAAGTCATCAACACCGACGCCGAGGGCCGTCTGGTATTGTGCGATGCCCTGACCTGGGTGCAACGTGAATACACGCCGACGCGTATCGTCGATCTCGCCACCCTGACTGGGGCGATCATCGGCTCGCTCGCGCACGAATATGCTGGCCTGTTCTCAAACAACGATGCGCTGGCCGCCGATCTCGCCGCTGCGGGGGAGGCCACGAACGAGAAGCTCTGGCGTTTCCCCATGGGTCCCGCTTACGACAAGCAGCTCGACAGCCCGATTGCGGACATGAAGAACGTCGGCTCGAGATTCGGCGGCTCCATCACGGCGGCGCAGTTCCTCAAGCGCTTCATCGAGAACGACACGCCTTGGGCGCACCTCGACATTGCGGGAACTGTCTGGGCCGACAAGCCAGGAGCTACTTGGGACAAGGGTGCGACCGGCTTTGGCGTACGCCTGCTCGACCGCTTCGTGCGCGATACGATCGAGAGCTGAGGCGGTCTCGTAGCAGCTGTGTCTCGCGTCGACTTTTATCAGCTTTCCCGAGATCCGGTTGAGCGCGCGTTGCCATTGCTTGCGCGCGCGACGCTCAAAGCGGGGGAGCGGATGCTGGTGGTGTCCGGCGATGAGGCGCAGCTCGGCCGAATTGGCGAGGGGCTCTGGTCTTTGCCGGACACGTTCCTCGCCAATGGACGCGCTGGGCAGCCGCACCAGGACCGTCAGCCCATTTTGCTCTCCGATGAGATCGAGCCCGCCAACGGCGCACGCTTCCTTGCTCTGGCCGACGGTATCTGGCGGGAGGGAGCACCGGGCTTCGCACGCACTTTCCTGATGTTCGATGACACCACAGTGTCGGCCGCGCGCGATGTCTGGCGAATGTTGCGCTCGCGCGAAGAAACAGAGCGTCACTTCTGGAAACAGGAAGGTGGGCGCTGGATCGAAGCGGGGTAGGCTCGCCTTGCGGGACTTCGCTTTCCCGGCTAGTGGCGCGCGCAACCTGAACAAACGATCCTTCGCAAGGAACTCTGCAAATGGCGACTACCCGCACCTTCTCGATCATCAAGCCCGACGCCACGCGCCGCAACCTGACCGGCGCCGTCACCAAGATGTTGGAGGAAGCCGGCCTGCGCGTCGTCGCATCCAAGCGCATCCAGATGACGAAAGAGCAGGCCGAAGGCTTCTATGGCGTGCACAAGGAGCGTCCCTTCTTCAACGATCTGGTCTCATTCATGACTTCGGGTCCGGTGGTCGTTCAGGTGCTTGAGGGCGAAGACGCCGTAAAGCGCAACCGCGACGTCATGGGCGCAACCAACCCTGAGCAGGCTGCCGAAGGCACCATCCGTAAGGCTCTCGCTGAAAGCATCGAGGCCAATACGGTTCACGGCTCAGACTCAGAAGAGAACGCCAAGATCGAGATCGACTTCTTCTTCAAACCCGACGAAATCGTCGGCTGAACCTTCGAAAGGTTCGGATAATCAGAAGGCCGCTCCGTGAGGGCGGCCTTTTGTATTTGGTGCCGCGCATATCACTCGGTTATTCTGGACCAAAGGAGATAGTGGATGGAAGGCATGGGGGACGCAGGCGAGACCTGCCCGTTCGAATTCAACTTCGATCCCGCGACCTTCAAGGTTGGTGACACCGTCAGCTACCGTGTCACCGGAAGCCTCGACGGCTTTCCCTTCGCGGGCACCTTGCTTGAAGTGCACGACGATTATGTCGTCATTGCGGGTGACCTGAACGATCCTGACGTCCGCTACAAGGGTACGCGTGAGAGCCGACCGGTTGTGGATCAGTCCCAGGTCTGACTGGGAACTGGATGGAGGCGCGCGCCTATCCCAATCGCCTCGATTGAGCCGTGCGCCCAAATCAGTTGCCGCGGAGATACGCGGCTGGAAGTACCGAGCCTCACGCTTTCCTCAGCGGCGGGCACTGCAATCCAACGCGTACGCTCGCGCGCTCCCGCAATCAGTCCAGCGGAGTCTCACGTCTTACCAGGGTCGCAAGGCAACGCGCATAGAGCTGATGCTCCGCAATCAGCACGCGCGCCCCGAGCGTGTCGGCCGTATCTCCCGGCATGATGGCGACAGGTGTCTGACCCAGAATGGGCCCGCAATCGAGCTCATGCGTGACGAGGTGAACCGTTACCCCGCCATGGCTGTCTCCAGCCTGCAATGCCCGCTCGTGCGTGTGCAGCCCGGTGTACTTGGGCAGCAGCGAGGGGTGGATGTTGACCATGCGTCCCTGCCAACTCGCGACAAATCCAGCGGTCAGGATGCGCATGTACCCGGCGAGGGCCACCCATTGGGCACCGCTGGCGCGAATCGCCGCATCCATTGCGGCGTCGTGCTCCTCACGAGCCATGCCTTTATGAGACAAGGCAAATGTTGGAATGCCTTCTGCTTCGGCCAGACGAAGCCCGGAGGCGTCCGGTTTATTGCTGCCGACCAGCACCAACTCAAAAGGACAGTCGTCCGCTCTGCTTGCGTACAGCAGTGCAGCCATGTTGGTACCACTGCCGGAGATCAGCACGGCAATTTTCGCGCGCGGATGGCTCAAGCTGTCCGCTCCAAGCGGAACACCGTGTGCTCTTGGCACGTTTGCGTCTTCATGGTTGCTTCTCGCGTCTCGGCTTCAACCGCCGCTCCCTATGCGCTCGCCCTTGTTCGGGCAACCGGCTGATGGATGTGCCCTTCAGGCCCAAGCCCGAGGATGTGGCCTACTTGCGCAAGTTGGGCTGGACCATTCTCGTCGCGGCGGTCCTGCTGGTCATCTGGCGCACCTCTGATCTGCTGCTGCTGGCCTTTGGTTCGATACTGGGGGCCGTCATATTCCGCAGTGCGGGGCAACTGCTGCAGCAGATGGGGCTCAGAAGCTGGCGCCTCGCACTGGGGCTCGGCACCTTGCTGGTGCTCGCGCTGTTCGGAGCGATTGGCTATTTGCTGACGGTTCAGTTCGGCAGCGAGATCGCGGCGATGCTTGGCAACTTGCCCGGTACGCTGCGTTCAATTGAACAGGGGCTCTCGACCACTGCGGTGGGCAAAGCGCTCGTTCAGGCGATCGACGCTGCCTTTGGCGGAAGCAGACTTGCCGACGGTCTGGGCGATCTGGTTCGCGGTGCTGGCGAAATCATGCTCAACTTCATTCTCGTGGTCGTCGGCGCCATGTTCATTGCCGGAGACCCGCGTCCCTACCGCAATGCCGTCGTGCTGCTCACGCCGAAGGCTGCGCGTGCGACAATGGAGCGCGCCATTACCGAGATGACCTTTGCATTGCGGCTCTGGTTGAAAGCGAAGCTGATCACGATGCTCCTTATGGGCACGTTGATCGCGAGCTCGCTGTGGCTCGCCGGCCTCGATTCGTGGGCGGCGTTAGGCCTGCTTGGCGGCTTAAGCGAATTCGTCCCCTACGTTGGTCCAGCTGCGGCGATGGTGCCGGGTATCGGCCTCGCCGCCGCGGCCGGAGGCTCCACCTTGTGGCACACGGTGCTGGCTTATGCGGCGGTTCGCCTGATCGAGGCGTGGATGCTGACGCCCTTTATCAACCGCCGCGTCGTCAGCATTCCACCTGCGCTGACCTTGTTCACCATCCTTGGCGTGGGTGCCGTTTTCGGAGTCTACGGGGTATTCTTCGCAGGCGCCTTGCTGGTCGTCGCGTTCGTCGGCGTGCGGGAGTTCTACCTGCGCGACACGCTGGGGGAGGACATAGAGGGGGTCCCAGGCGGCATGGGCGAGGACAAGACGGCGGCCTAGGCCTTAAGCGTCGTGATCGGCGCTCCACGGTGCTCGGGCCGACCATGTCTCGGCGCGGCCGCTCACCGTGCAGCCGCGCTGGCCGCTGCGGATCTCGCCGACGCGCCAGACTGTCTCACCTGCTTCGGTCAACGCCTCCGCAACTGATTCGCTGTCTTCGGCTGCAACGGCAAGGATCATCCCGATGCCGCAGTTGAATGTGCGCGCCATTTCGCCAGGTTCGATGTTCCCTTGTGCCTGCAGGAAAGACATCAGCCGCGGCTGCTCCCAGGCGTCGGCATCCACATGCGCGCGCAAGCCCTTGGGCAGGACCCGAGGGATGTTCTCCAGCAGCCCCCCTCCGGTTATGTGGGCGAGTGCGTGAATCTTGCCGCCGCGGATCAGGGGCAGCAGGCTCTTCACGTAAATGCGCGTCGGCTCGATCAGAGCATCGATCAGCAGCAGTTCCGGATCGAACAGGGCAGGGCGGTCCAGCTTCCAGCCTTTGTCGGCCGCAAGGCGCCGCACCAGCGAGTAGCCGTTGGAGTGAACGCCTGAGGACGCGAGGCCTAGCAGAACGTCCCCCTCGGCCACTTTGTCGCCCGTCAACTGCTCGCCGCGTTCAACCGCACCGACGCAGAAGCCCGCGAGATCATAGTCTCCGGCCGCATACATCCCCGGCATTTCCGCCGTCTCACCCCCGATAAGCGCGCAACCTGCCATACGGCAGCCTTCGGCGATACCGGCGACGACTCGCTCTGCGATGCCGTTCTCCAGCTTGCCCGTCGCGAAATAGTCCAGAAAGAACAGCGGCTCGGCGCCCTGCACGATCAAGTCGTTGACGCACATGGCGACCAGGTCGATGCCGATCGCATCATGCCGGTCATAATCGATCGCCAGCTTCACCTTGGTGCCCACCCCGTCGTTCGCGGCGACGAGCAGGGGGTCCGAGAAGCCGGCGGCGCGCAGATCGAAGAAGCCGCCGAAGCCGCCGAGTTCGGCATCGGCACCCGGGCGTGCGGTTGCTTTCGCAAGTGGAGCAATCGCTCGGACGAGCGCGTTCCCGGCGGCAATCGAGACGCCGGCCTGCTCGTAGCTGTAGCGGGGCTGGTTCGGAGTTGAGGAGCTATCTTCGGACATCGTCGAGCGCCTAACGCTTTACTGCTTGGATTTCCATCTGCGTTTGGGCAAAAGGCCGGCGGTTTTGATGATGACCACGGCAATTCCCCACAAGAACCTGCGCAAACGGATCGCGGAAGCCGGCCCTCGGGCCAAGGCTGCGATTGTTATGTGCAGCTTCGCTACGCTTGCGCTCGCCGGATTCGGTGCAGCGCGCCTGACCGCCCAAGTCGAGGGAGATCGCGGCATCCCGCCGGTTGCGAACTCCGAAGACATTCAAGTCAACGGGATCGAAGTCGACGTCGCCGGCAAGAGCGGTGAGGAAGCCCGTATCGAGGGCTGGAAGCAAGCGCAGAAGACGGCCTGGGAAAAGCTGAATGGTCCGGTCATGTCCACCGAGGCGATTGACGCTATGGTGACCGCTGTCGTGATCGAGCGAGAGCAGATCGGGCCCCGCCGCTACGTCGCGCGGCTCGGCGTCGTCTTCGATCGCGCCAAGGCGGGGCAATACGTTGGTGGTGGTGAGGGCGGGGGCATGCAATCGGCCCCGATGCTGGTGTTACCGATCCTTTATTCCGGCGGAACGCGCCAGGTTTTTGAAGTTCGCACCGCCTGGCAAAAAGCTTGGGCCGAGTTCCAGGCTTCTGGAAGCCCCGTCGATTACGTGCGGCCCACTGGCCTTGGCGGCGAGTCGCTGATCCTGACCGCCGGGCAGCCGGGCCGTCGCAGCCGCCTCTGGTGGCGCAATATCCTTGATCAGTTCAACGCCGCTGATGTGGTGGTGCCAGTCGCCAAGCTTGAGCGGCAGTGGCCCGGTGGGCCCGTACGTGGCACGTTTACTGCGCGCTTCGGTCCCGACAACGAGGCGTTGGAGAGCTTTACGCTAACGGCTCGCGACGACGAGCACTTGCCGCAAATGCTGGCACAAGCGGTCGTGCGAATGGACGCAATCTATCGCGATGCCCTAATGCGCGGGCAACTCGTACCCGACCCTACGCTGATGAGCGGTAGCATCGCCTTCGATCAGGCACTCGGAGAGTTGCGCACGCGCCTCAAGGAGCGCGAGATTCGGACGGCGCCTCCACCGACGGCCCCTGCGCCTGCAGCCACGATTACATCTGAGCCCGTCCCTGCAGCGGAGATCCAGAACGTGACGGTGCAGTTCGTCTCGCCTGACGCAGCGGCGGTCGACGCGGCGCTCTCGGCCGTGCGGGGCGCGCCCGGCGTGCAGAATGCCCTGACCACGAGTCTTGCAATTGGTGGCACCTCCGTCATGCGAGTCTCTGTTGCTGGCGACACTGCGGCTCTGATCGCGGCGTTGCGGTCCCGGGGATGGCAGGTCGCCGCAAACGGTAACGTGCTCAGGATCAGTCGCTAGCCGCTGCGGTCGGATGCGTCAGATCGCACTACCGCTGAAGCCGTTGGAAAGCGGTGCGCCCCGAATCGTCATTGGCAACGCCAATGCTGCGGTGGTGGATGCTTTGACCGGTACGGAGACGTGGCCGTTTCACACCGCAGTGCTGGCGGGGCCGCGCCGTTCGGGCAAGTCGCTGCTGGCGCGCTGGTTCGTCGAGAGCGGCAAAGGCGAGGCGCTGGACGAGGCGGAGACGATGGACCCTGCAGAGGTGTTCCACCACTGGAATCGAGCGCAGCAAACCGGGCGCCCCTTGCTCATCGTGACCAACGCGGCTCCGGGCACGTGGCGGATTGCTCTTCCCGATCTCGCGTCTCGCCTGGGCTCCGCGCTGCACTTGGAAATAGGCACTCTCGATGACGCGATGCTCGCAGAACTGATTGCGTTGCACGGGGAGATGCGAGGTCTGGTACTCGACCAGGCTGCAACAGAATACCTTGTGCCGCGGTGCGAGCGTAGCCATCTGGGCGCAGAACGGCTGGTCGAGACGATCGATCGGCTCAGCTTGGAACGCAAGCAGGCCCCCACGCTGTCGATTTGGCGAGAAGCGCTGAGCGAGGCTATAGGGCACGGCAAGAATGGAACCTAACGCCCGAGGCTTGCGTTCCGCGGCGATAGGCAGGAGTATCAGGTGATGTTAAACCGGCTGATCCGCTACCTGGACTCCGTCGTCGCGCGCGACCCCGCGCCGCGATCACGTTGGGAAGTCTTGCTCTATCCCGGCGTGTGGGCGCTGTTCTGGCACAAGATCGCGCACCGTCTGTTCAAGGCACGGTTGTTCTTTCTTTCGCGCGCGATCAATCACATGTCGCGCATGTTCACCGCGATCGACATTCACCCCGGTGCAACGATCGGCAAAAACTTTTTCATCGACCATGGCTTCACCGTCATCGGCGAGACTGCAGTTATCGGTGACAACGTGACGATTTATCAGTGCGTCACACTGGGCGGCACCAACCCGACGAGTGGCAAGCCTGGCAAGCGTCACCCCACTTTGGAAGACAATGTGATCGTCGGCTCGGGCGCACAGATACTCGGGCCGATCACGGTTGGTCGCAGAGCCCGGATCGGCGCTAGCGCCGTTGTCACTGAGGACGTGCCGGAGGGGGCGACGATGATTGGGCTGAAGGCGCGCTCAACACTTGTCGCCGCAGAGACCTGGGCCAAGGACTTCATGCCCTACGGCACGCCATGCAAGGAGCCTTGCGAGCCTTCGGGAGTGCAGCGCGTGGAGCAGCTCGAGCAGGAGCTGGTTCGTCTGCGCGAGCAAGTAGAGGCGCTTGCAGCTCAGAGCACGGTACAGAGCGATACCGTGCAAGCCGCTTCGTCAGGCCTGACGGGAACCTGATCGGGAATGGCCGCAAGCACAGCCGGGCCAACCGGCGCCACCGTCATTGCTTTTCCTGGAGCTCGCCCGCAGCAAGTTGGGTTTGATCGGCTGGAGCTTCAGCGCATCCTCGATCTCTACGGTCGAATGGTCGCTGCCGGAATGTGGCGCGACTATGCCATGGACTTCGGCCGGGATGCCGCCAACTTCTCAGCTTTTCGCAGAGCCGCAGAACGCCCGCAAGCCAGGATTGAAAAACGACCCTCATTGCGTGGCAAGCAAGGCATGTGGACCCTTTTTGGCGAAGCAGGGCAGATCCTCAAGCGCGGGCACGAACTCGCCGGCGTGCTGGTTCCGCTAGAACGCAAGTTGCTCAAGATTGTCGACTAAGCGTCGGTCAGATCTTCGGAACCGAGCGCCCAAGCATCTCTAGCGTCCGATAGGACTGCTCCATTCCGTTCGCCACCGGGTGCCCCGGCTGCTGATCGGCAATGCGAGACCAAGCACTCGCCACGCCCTCTGCCGTCCGCTCGTCTTCCGGCAAGAGGATGCCGTCGGCCATTGTCACCCAGCTGCCCTGGAAGACGCCTCCGCCCGCGCCGAGGATGGCGCCGTCAGGTGCGCTATCGCTAACGAGGAAGACGGCCGCAGGCGTGACGTTCTCAACCCCGAAAACCTTGTAAGCGTCGTCGGGGAAGATGTCCTCCGTCATCCGGGTGCCGGCAGCGGGTGCAATGCAATTTACGCGAATGCCGTACTTCGCGCCCTCGAGTCGCAGCGTCTGCGCCAGACCGACGATGCCGAGCTTGGCGGCTGCGTAGTTTGCCTGACCGAAGTTGCCGCCCAGACCAGCCGATGATGTGGTCATTAGCACGCGTCCGTAGTGTTGCTCGCGCATCACGTTCCAAACGGCCTTCGTGGCGTAGGCGGTGCCAAGCAGGTGGACGCGGATCACCATTTCGAAGTCCGCCGGGTCCATCTTTGCGAACGTGCGGTCTCTCAGGATGCCGGCGTTGTTGATGAGGATATGGATTGCGCCCCAGGTCTCCACGGCACAGGCAGCCATGGCCTCCATCTGCGCGAAGTCGGAAACGTCGCCGCCGTCAGCAATCGCCTCGCCTCCGGCAGCGCGAATCTCCTCCACTACCTGCATCGCGGCCTGCGAACTGCCTGTGCCATCGCGCGCGCTGCCCAGATCGTTCACAACTATCTTGGCACCGCGGCGTGCCAGTTCCAGTGCATAGGCACGGCCCAAGCCATTTCCGGCACCCGTCACAATGGCGACGCGATCGGCAAAATCGATGTTCATGCATCAGCGATGACATGCGCTTGCGAGCCATTCAATCGCAAAGCAACGGAAAGGGCGCGGGTGACTTGCCCCGAATCAAAGGCGGGACCATATGCGCCTTACCTCCCCCCCGCCCGTGAATGCGAAAGGTCCGAGCGATGAAAGTGCGCGTCTATGTCAGCCTCAAGCCCGGTGTACTCGACCCGCAGGGCCGCGCTATCCATCACTCGCTGGAGGGCCTGGGGTTCTCAGGCGTCAACAATGTTCGGGCCGGGCGTTTGATCGAGCTCGATGTCGACGACGGCGTCTCGGACGAAGCCCTCGATGAGATGTGCCGCAAGCTGCTCGCGAACATGGTAATCGAGAACTATCGTGTAGAGAAGGTGGCGGCATGAGCGACTTTCGCGCAGCGGTCATCACCTTCCCCGGGTCCAATTGCGACAGGGACATGGCGACTGCGCTGGAGACAATCTCCGGCGCAGCTCCCATTCGCGTCTGGCACGGCGATGCCGAGTTGCCTGAGCGGCTCGACTTCATCGCGCTGCCCGGTGGCTTTTCTTACGGCGATTACCTGCGGTGCGGGGCAATCGCCTCGCGATCTCCGGTCATGCAAGCTGTAGTCGAGGCCGCAAACCGCGGCGTCCCCGTACTCGGCGTATGCAACGGCTTTCAGGTGCTGACAGAGAGCGGTCTGCTTCCGGGTGCGCTGCTGCGCAATTCGGGCATTCGTTTTGTCTGCCGAGAAGTCGCTCTCAAGGTTGAGAATGCCGACTCGCTGTTCACGAGTGGATATGAAGCGGGACAGATCGTTCGCATTCCCGTCGCTCATCACGACGGTAACTACTACGCTGACGATGCCACACTCGACCGGCTTGAGGGTGAGGGCAGGGTGGCATTCCGCTATGCCGACGAGATAAACGGCTCGGCTCGTGCAATTGCCGGGCTGCTTAACGGTGCAGGGAACGTGCTCGGCATGATGCCGCACCCCGAGCGGGCGATCGAGGCAGCACAAGGCGGCAGCGACGGACGGGCCATGTTTGAAAGCGCGATGCGCGGTCTCGTCGGGGCCTGATCGGCAGAAAGCGCGGATCAGCCAGTGCTGGAAAGGCGGCTGTCGAACAGCTCCAGCGCGTCCGAGGCGGGCATCGGATATCCGAAGTAGAAGCCTTGAATCTTGTTGCAGCCCAAGCTTCGTGCGACGTCCAATTCTGCAATGGTCTCGACGCCTTCGGCGGTGGTCGAGATCCCGAGGCTGTTTGCCATCGCCACGACAGCGCGGATGATTGCCAGACACTCGGAGTTCCCGACCGCTGCGCCCTGGACGAAGCTGCGATCCACCTTGATCGTGGAGAAGTGCAGTTCCCGCAGATACCCAAGGGACGAGTAGCCCGTCCCGAAATCGTCGAGCGCGACTGTGCAGCCGAGCGCCATAATCTCCTCAAGCGCGGTTCGCGCAAGATTTGCGTCGCGCAGGAAGATGCTCTCGGTCACCTCGATCTCGAGCCGCTGCGGAGTGAGCCCACTGTCTGAGAGCGCACGAACTATCACTGCGGAGAAGTTCGGGTCCAGCAGTTGCTCGCCCGACACGTTGACGGCGATCCGCACGGCATCTGGCCAGCGGATCGCTTCCAGGCAAGCTTTACGAAGGACCCATTCCCCAATCGGGATCACCAGCCGTGTGTCTTCAGCCACGGGAACGAACTTGCTGGGGCTCACCAGCCCGTGCTGTGCGTTGTTCCAGCGCAGGAGCGCCTCCAGCCCCACGATGCGCTCGTGCTGAGCGTCGACAACCGGTTGGTACTCCAGTTCAAACTCGTTCGCCTGCAGTGCTGTGCGTAAGGCGGCCTCAAGTTGGCGGCGCTCTTCCGCCACAGCGTGCAGCGACGGTTCATAGGTGAAGTGCGCATTTCCGCCGGCATCCTTGGCACGGTAGAGTGCCAGATCAGCGCTGCGCATCAGGGTCTCGCCGTTGGCACCGTCGCGCGGGCCCAGAGCGGAGCCGACCGATGCGCCTACGAAGAGCATATGGGGTTCGATGCCGTAAGGCTGCGACAACTCGTCGATGATCCGCTGTGCCGTGATCGCCACATCGGCGGCGTCACCTACATTGTCGATGACCACGGCGAACTCATCGCCGCCCAGCCGGCAGCACGTCTGGTTCTCAATCATCTGTCCGCGTAGCCGCTCCGAAACGTGTGCGAGGAGCTGGTCTCCCACCTGGTGTCCCAGCGTGTCGTTCACTGTCTTGAACCGATCCAGGTCGATCATTAGGAAGGCGCATGTGGTTCCGCGTTCTCTGGCTTGCTCCAGCGCCTTGCCCAGTACCTCGGTCAGCATCAGGCGGTTTGGCAAACCGGTGAGCGTGTCGTAGCGCGCGAGGTAAGCAATTTTCTCCGAGCTTAGACGAGCAGCGGTCACGTCTGAGCCCACCCCCCGGAAGCCCGCGAACCGCCCGTACTCGTCGGTTTTTGGGGTTCCCGAGAGTTCCCACCAGCGAGGCGTGTCACCGATCGTGACCTGCACCAGTAAGTCAGAGAAGCTTTCCCGACGGTTCAGTCGCTCTGCCAGATCAATAAGACTCGCGTGAACGGCGACGGGGTTCTTGCCCTCTCCAGCCAGCAGCGCCAGAAAGTATTGACCCTCAGCCTCCTGCGGTTCCCGAGCGAGCGCATAGGCGAAACGCCGTGACGCCGATCGCACCCGCCTGGTAGTGTCGATTTCCCACAACCAGTCTGCGTCGCTGTCCTCGAACTCCCGCAGCAGAAGCGACACCACCTCCTCGTTTTCCTGCAGGACCGCAAGCGCCCGCTTTGCGGTTCTATAGCGTCGGCCGCTCTGCACGATGCCGGCCGCGCTCAGTAGGGCGAACGCAATGGCGGTGGCGCCCATTCCGAACTGTCCGCTGGCGAGGAACGTCGCGATGTGCAGAGCGCTCAGCGTGCCCGCGAGCAAGATGGAGAAGCTCGGGCTACCCGGCAGGAGCATCCCTGAGGCGGCGATGAGAAATGCGCTCACAGCCCAGAGTTGCACTTGCAGCTCGAGATTCCCGACCTCGGCGACCATCCACACAAGCGTTGACCAGGTGCAGACGTTCAGACCCGACGCAATGATATACGGTCGGAACAGGCGTGGAACTCGCCTTCGTCTATTCGCCTCCAGTCCGCGCTCGAGCTTAAGGATGCAGATCAGCGTGGTGGCAAGCAGCACCGTCCAGCCGAGCAGAAGGGAGACCGGAAGATATCGGTTCAGGACACAGATGGCCGCGGAAGCTGCCGCGCATTGGATCACCGTTCTGTTCAGGATCGCCGCGCGGATACCATCGCCCCGCAACTCCTCGAAATCTCGCCGATATTCCTCTCCGACGCGGCACAGCTGCCGAGTCGCTGGGCGAGCGGGGTATGCAGGGGAAGAGGGACGCTTGGCTGGCACCAGCAGCTTCTACTCGCCCTCAGGTTAGTGGCAGGTAAAGGGTGCTGCTATTCGACTGTCACGCTCTTGGCGAGGTTGCGTGGTTGATCGACATCTGTGCCTTTCACGCAGGCTACGTGATAGGCAAGCAACTGCACCGGCACCGCGTACACCAGCGGTGCGATGAGCGGGTGGACCTTGGGCATCTGGATGGTGGCGATACAGCCATCCCCGGCCTCGGCTATCCCGTCCGCGTCGGAGATCAGCACGACCTTACCGCCCCTTGCGCGCACTTCCTGCATGTTGCTCACGGTTTTCTCGAATAACGGCCCCGAGGGCGCGAGAACAATTACCGGCACTGCTTCGTCGATGAGCGCGATGGGGCCGTGCTTCATTTCACCCGACGCATAGCCCTCGGCGTGGATGTAACTGATCTCTTTCAGCTTCAACGCGCCCTCCAGCGCGAGCGGGTAGTCCGGACCGCGTCCAAGGTACAGCACGTCGCGCGCGGGTGCGATCAGGTGCGCCATTGCCGCGATCTCTTCGTCATGGCTGAGTGCAGCGTTCAGGCACGCGGGCGTTTCGACGAGATGCCGGACGATCTCGATCTCTTCGTCCCGATCGATCCGGCCGCGCAACACGGCGAGGTGCGCAGCCAAAGCGGCGAGCACGGCCAACTGGCAAGTAAAGGCTTTGGTCGAGGCGACGCCGATCTCCGGCCCCGCGTGAGTGGGCAGCAGCAAGTCCGCTTCCCTCGCCATCGAACTGGTTGGCACATTGACGACAACAGCGATCGTCTGCCCCGCAGCCTTGCAATGGCGCAGTGCTGCCAGCGTGTCGGCAGTCTCGCCTGACTGCGAGATGAAAAGCGCCAGCCCGCCCGGTTCCAGCACCGGGTCCCGATAGCGAAACTCGGAAGCGACATCGATGTCGACCGGTAGACGGGCGAATTGTTCGAACCAGTACTTGGCTACCATACCCGCGTAGTAGCTGGTGCCACACGCGACGATCGTCACACGGTTGATCTTCGAAAGGTCGTAATCGATCTGGGGCAGGGCCACGGACTGGTCCACCTGCCTGACGTAGCTGTGCAGCGTCTGGGCAACGACCGTCGGCTGCTCGAAGATCTCCTTTTGCATGAAGTGGCGATAGTTGCCCTTCTCGATAGCCACTGCCGAAGCTCCCGAGGCGACAATCTCGCGCTCAACGGGGTTGTTGTCGGCGTCGTAGACCTGTGCGCCTTCGCGCGTGATTACGACCCAGTCGCCTTCTTCGAGGTAGCTGATGCGCTGTGTCAGCGGCGCCAGCGCGAGCGCGTCGGAGCCGAGGTACGTCTCGCCATCGCCGTAGCCGACGACAAGCGGGGACCCGAGCCTCGCGCCGATCAGCAGGTTCGGATGCTGCCGGAATGCGATCGCTAGGGCAAAGGCACCCCGCAGCTGAGGCAGAACGGCCTGGACCGCATTTTTGGGGGAAAGTCCTGCCTCCACCTGCTCGGAGACAAGGTGCGCCACCACCTCCGTGTCGGTCTGGCTTTCAAAGCTGCGACCTCTGGCTTCAAGACTCTCCCGCAAAGCGCGGAAGTTCTCGATGATGCCGTTATGTACAAGCGCCAGCTCGGCAGTGGCGTGAGGGTGGGCGTTGGCCGCTGTTGGACCGCCGTGCGTTGCCCAGCGCGTATGAGCGATGCCGGTGAAGCCTGGCGCATGGTTCTGCGCTAACTCCCGCACGAGATTGATCAGCTTGCCCTGCGCGCGGCGGCGCACCAGCTCTCCCTGGTGGACGGTGCAGACGCCGGCGCTGTCGTAACCGCGGTATTCCATGCGCCTGAGGCCGTCGACTAGCCGGTCTGCGACCTCATCTTTGCCGACGATCCCGATAATGCCGCACATGAGAAACTTGCCTTCCTTGAGGGGAGAGCCTGATAGCCCTTCGCTTACCGTGTCGCTGACACCCGCCCGCGCGAAGCACAGGCGGGTAGTAGTCTCACAATCGCGTTCGGGCCGATAGCAGAGCTTTTCTCCGCGCGCAGCTGTTGTCGGCGCCTGAGAGCTAGGAGCGAGAGGGCTGTTTAAGCGCCGCCGGAAATGCGGTTGTCACTGCGATCGACCGCCGTACGCAAGCGCCGCGCGGTCGCAAGCGCCTTCGCCTGCTCCTCCGCCGAACAATCGGCTTCGACGACATCTTCGAGGCGATCCGCGGCTTTGCTCAACATTGATTTGAGCGCTTCCGCTTCCGCCCTCGCATTGCCGAGAGCGTGACGCAGTTCCTCTTCACTCTTTTGGCTCACGACGCCCCCCTTAGAACGATGCATCTTAGTAGGTCTGTTGCGCCAAGCCAAGTGCCCCTCGGGCCAGCATGAAGGTCACGGATAGGCAATCTCGAGGACTTCCCATTCCTTTTCGCCGGAGGGCAGGCGCACGATCCTCAAGTCGCCTACAGCGGCGCCACGCAGGGCCCGGGCCAGAGGAGCGCTCCACCCGACCCGGCCTGCGCCGGCGTCCTGCTCGTCATCGCCGACAATGGTGAGCGTCATGCGCTCGTCCTCCTCGTCTGCAAGCGTGATTGTCGCGCCGAAATAGACGCGGGAGCGATCCTCCTGCGACGCGGGATCGACCACTCTGAGCGCCTTCATCCTTCTGGCGAGATGTGCCAGTTCCCGGTCAATCTCGCGCATCCGCTTTCGGCCATACAGATAGTCGCCATTTTCAGAACGGTCGCCATTGCCGGCCGCCCAGCTCACGATCTCTACGATCTCCGGCCGCTCCTTACCGAGTAAATGATCGTAGCGGGCTCGCAACGCGGCCATGCCGGCGGGAGTGATCGGGGGACCTGCGGGTTTCATGCGCGCTGCCTGTGACGTGTAACAAGTCTCGACGCCACCCTGTTCTCGGGGGAGCGTCTCGATTCGTCCTCAGCCGGGAGTGCGCTTGCCGAGCAGATTGCTCAGCGGCGTTTCGCCTCGATAGTACCCACGTTGCGGTTGAAGGCGCTGGTAGACCACCGCGTTCTCGAGAACGCGAGTTATGTAGTTCTTGGTCTCATAGATCGGGATCCGCTCGATCCACTCGATCCAGTCGATGCTACCTGTGCGGGGATCGCCATTGGCGCGAATCCACTTGTTCACGTTCCCTGGACCGGCGTTGTACGCACCCACGGCCAAAGGAGTGGCGCCTCCGTAATAATCCATCATGCGTCCGAAGTAGCCATCGCCCAGCCGCACATTGTAGGTTGGATCTGAGATCAGCGCGTCCACGCTGTAGCTCAGCCCCATCTTGCCCGCCTGTTCTCGCGCAGTTCCGGGCATCAACTGCATCAGCCCTCGGGCGCCGGCATGGCTGATGGCGTTCTGGGCGAACTGGCTCTCCTGGCGCGTCATCGCATGCGCCATGATCCAGTTCGTGCCGGCAGGGACCGGCATCTCTGGAAATGCTATACGACCGAAGGCGGCGTAGCCCTCGGCATGAGCGGACTGCCCGAGAATCACTCCCAAATCGCGCCGGCCGATTTCCCGGGCAAGCTCGGCCACAAGAACGTAGTCGGTTTCTGTCTTTGCTTGATCGGATATCTCGCGGAAGAACTGCACGCCGGTCCGCCAGTCGCCATCGCGTGCTACGTCCCGCACGGCGCGGGTGATCGGCTTGGCATGGAAAGCGGCGCGTTCGGCAGCGCTCGGCCGCGCTTGGGGCATCACGTCCAGATTGGGGATCGGCCGACCCAGCCGCTCCAGCGAGAGCTGGCCGTAGAAGTACTCAGCGTACTGCGCCGCCATCTCGAAGTAGCGTTTTGCCCCAGCGCTGTCTCCGGCCTCGGCTGCGGCACGACCCGCCCAATAGAAGCCCTTTGATCGTGTGCCAGGCGTCTGCGCGGCTGCGCCATAGCGATAGAAAAGCGGAGCGGCCCGGCGTGGGTCGCGAAGCTCCCACAATGCCTTCGTACCACCAAGCCAGACCAGCGAGGTGTAGTCGTCGCGAAGGCGAAAGGAGAGCTTGGAGATGTCGGTGCCCGGCGCAAAAGCATCGTCAATGGAGGCCGCAATGCGGACCGCGGGATCTGCCCCGGCGCCTCGTGCGACGGTCAGCAGTTCTCGCACCCACTTTTCGGCTTCGAGGGCAGGGCGCTCGAGCGGCGCCCGGGTCGCCAACAAGCTGATCGCGGCGGGTAGATTGCCGCTTTTGCGGGCTTGCGCCGAGCGATTATACACATAGCCGGGATCCCGCAGAAGACGGGCGTTTACAGGCAATCCCAAGGAACCGGGCGCTGCACCTTGCAGAAGGGAGAGTCGCTCCATGAAAAGATTCCGCTGAGCGGCCGATACGAAAGAGACTTGGCGTTCCGCCTGCGCCGTTTCGTTCTGCCAGAGCAGCGCATCCATTCGCGCGTCGTGATCGGCCGGGCTGAGACGATCCCGATAGAAGGACATGAGCGTCGCTTCGTCATTTGCCGACAGAGATCCTCCGCGCCAGGCGGCAACCGCCTTTTCGGCTGCGTCCGGCCGCCGCATGTAGGTCAGGGCAGTGGCGTAACGCCCAGCAGCCTCGCTAGAAAGTGGCGGAAAGCGATCGAAGAACGCGACAAGCATGCCGGGGTCCGGTGATTCGCTGCTGAGCGCCTTTTCCGCATAGCCGCGGATCTTCTCTTCCTGCGGGTACCCAGGATAGCTCATCAGGAATGAGGCGTAGGTGCCAAAGCCGAGGCGACTATTGGCAACGAGCGTCCTCCATTGCTCGACGGACTGGTGCGTTGCCAGATCGTGCGACTGCATCTGAATCGCGCGGGCGCGATCCCAATCACGGCCCTCCTGAGCCAAGGAAGCCGTGGGAACACAGATCGCTGATGTCAGCAGGAGACAGGTGGAAGCACGCAGCATGCTGGACATTTTGGAAAAAGGCTCCTTATCAGGCGCTGAACAAACGGCCGGCTCCTCTCTTGGCGCCGATAATGCCGTCTTGATGACCATTGGCAAAGGCGAAGTCCATGTTCTCGGGTTCGATTCCGGCACTCGTCACCCCCTTCCGCGACGGCGCATTCGACGAAGCTGCATTCCGCAAGCTAGTCGATTGGCAGATTGAGAACGGGTCTTCTGCGCTCGTTCCTTGTGGCACCACGGGCGAGAACTCCACGCTCTCCAACGCCGAGCACCATCGCGTTATCGAAGTCTGCCTTGAGCAAGTGGCCGGTCGGGTCCCGGTGATTGCAGGGTGCGGCAGCAACGATACGACGAACGCACTTCTCCACATGAATTTTTCAAAGAAGAGCGGAGCAGCCGCCGCCTTGGTCGTCGCGCCTTACTACAATCGGCCGAGTCAGGAGGGATTGCTTGCACACTTCTCCCACCTGGCAGAGAATTGCGATCTGCCGATCGTGCTCTACAATGTGCCCGGCCGCACCGTTACCGATCTTAAGCCCGAGACCGTGTGCGAACTCGCGCGGCGCTTCCCGGATACGTTCGTCGGGATCAAGGACGCCAGCGGTGATCTCTCCCGCGTTACCGATCACCGCATGGGCATTGGCAGGCAGTTCTGTCAGTTGTCGGGAGACGACGAGCTTGCTTTGCCTTTCAATGCCGCTGGGGGTGTCGGTTGCATTTCGGTCACGGCGAACGTCGCGCCGGCTCTATGTGCCGAGTTTCAGGCTGCCTGCGCTGCGAACGATCTGGACTTGGCGCGTCAACTCAACGACCGGCTCTACCCGCTGCACTACGCCATGTTCGAGGACAGCTCACCGGGACCCTGCAAGTATGCCATGAGCAAGGTTGTTGACTGGATCGCCAACGAACTGCGCCTGCCGCTCATCCCCTGCGGGGAAAAGGCCATGAAGGCTGTCGATGCCGCTCTCGTGCATGCTGGCTTGGTCTGAACGAAGGCAACGACTGTTCTCGGGGCGGCGCACACACGAAGTTTTTTGTCAGGTCGCCGTTCCTGATTTCTTTTCGGGCGGGGTGCACCTACATCCCGCATCATCATGGCCCGTCCCCAAAGCAAAACGTTCGATAAAGTGAAGAGTGTGGCGGAGAACCGCCGCGCCCGCTTTGACTACCACATCGAGGATACCTTCGAGGCTGGCATCGCGCTCACCGGCACCGAAGTGAAGTCTCTGCGCTTCGGCGAAGGTTCCATCGCTGAAGCCTACGCGGAAGTTCGGGGTGGCGAGTGTTGGCTCGTCAACTCGAACGTGCCGGAGTTCAGCCACGGGAACCGCTACAATCATGAGCCGAAACGACCGCGAAAGCTGCTGTTGCACGAGCGCGAGATTGCGCGTTTGCAAGGAGCAGTTGAGCGCAAGGGAATGACACTCGTTCCATTGTCGGTCTATTTCAATGGCCGTGGCCGCGCAAAGGTCGAACTCGCGCTTGCACGCGGCAAGAATGCCGCCGACAAGCGAAACACGATCAAGGAGCGCGATTGGAAGCGCGAACAAGCGAGGATCTTGCGAGACCACGGATGAGCACGCTGTCTTCCCGCTTGTCGCGATGGTTTCACGCGCAAATGCCGACGCACGAGCAATTGGCAGCAAACCGATTCACTGCACCTCTCGCGCGGAGGCAGGATCTCTTTCGCTTCACGCGCCGCTCTGTACCGCGCGGCGTTGCAGTTGGGCTTCTTGTCGGCATCTTCGCGCTGATACCCGGCATTCAGATTATAGGTGCCGCTCTGATGTGCGTGCCGGTGCGGGGAAACATTCCGTTGGCTGCGGCCATGACCTTCCTATCCAATCCGGGAACGACTCCCCTGATACTTGCCGCCGCGATCTGGCTTGGAAATCGCATGGGCTATCACGCCGATCTTTCGACGTTCCATGCGCTTTATGAACGCGGCGCCAGCGCGCATGAATGGCTGTACTGGCTTCTGTCCGATGCCGCGCCATCCCTCGTGGTGGGGCTCTCGATCCTCTCGGTTGGAAGCGCTGCATTAGGGTACCTCCTCGCGGTGTGGTTCTGGCGCGGGTGGATCGGACGCAAAAACAAAGCTCGGCAACTTCGGCCGGCTCGTGGCCAGGGCCTAGACCCGCCAGGGGGCGCCGCATGAACAACGCAGCGGCTCCAACTCGTGAGGGCCGCGACCTCCTCGTGTTAGGGTTGGCACTCGCCGTCAGCGCCGGGATTGTCTGGCTGGTGACGAACGATCCCATCGTCGTGTCTGCTTACTTCGCGGCGGTGCTTGCACTTGGTGCCGTCGCGCTCACGGCGGGACGGAGGCGTGCGCCTACGCTCGTAGAGGAACTCGCCGCGCCGGACTGGTCGGTTACGGTTGCCGCGGTCGAGCGCCCGGACACCGCCATTGCTATCACGGATCGCGCTGGGCGCCTGGTATGCGCCAACTCTCTTTTCGAAACTTGGTTCGGCGCTGCCAGCGCGCCGCCCCGACTTCCGGTAGACGATGCCTCGCGAGAACGGCTGGCAGATGCAGTGCGCGTCGCGTGGCGCGATGGCAATGCGCAACTTACGCTGGCGAGCGCCGAAGAAGATGGGGCGTTCGGGCCCCACCGTTGGTCGACGGAAGCTCAGCGAGCCGGACGGGGGGAGGACTTCCTCGTTTGGCGCTTCACTGCGCAGTTCAAAGGAGACCCTCTCTCCGAGCTCACTACGCACCTTGAGGGCAAATTCGGGCTTGCTCTGTCCCAGGCCGGCATCGCTGCGGCAGTCGTGGAGCCCGACGGTCAGATCCGCGCAACCAGCATCGGCTTTGCCGAGCGCGCTGCGGGTGATCCTCAGGCAGACCTCGTGGGGCAGGATTTCGTCAGCATGCTGAGGCAGGAGGAGGGCGACCGCCTTGTGTGGGCTCGTGATGGGCAGCGCGCGACGCCGCTGATGCTCTATCACGTGCCCATCGCGGATCCCGATGCGGCGGTTCGACCAGATCCGCTGACGATTCCCTCACTCATACTAGTGGTCGATGCCGGGCTGGGTATCGGGGCGGGCGAAACCACCGGAGCGGCCGTGCCGCATCTGGAGGCCTTGTTGGGCCAATTGCCGCTGGGCCTTGCGATGGCGGATCGCGACGGGCGGCTCTTGTTCGCCAATCCAGCTTTCATGCGCGCGGCGGGGCGCGAAGGGCAGCAACCTCCGACGTACCCCACCGATCTTGTGGTAAAAGAGGACAAGCGCACGCTCTCTGAATCGATCCGGCGATTCGGCCACGGCTCTGCAGCCGCAGGAGACATCGCCGTCCGCCTGGCAGCGCAGCCCGACGACCCTGTGTCACTCAGCCTTGCGGGCGTCCGAGGGCTGGGAGAAGCAGCTGTGCTTTTGGGACTGACCGATTCGTCCGAGGAAACCCGCCTTAAGCGGCAGGTGGCGCAGGCCACGAAGATGCAGGCGGTCGGCCAGCTGGCTGGCGGCGTCGCGCATGACTTCAACAATGTGCTGACGGCAATCCTCGGGACCTGCGACCTGATGCTGATGCGGCACACTCCGGGCGACTCGGACTACGATGATATCCAGCAGATCCGGGCGAACTCGAATCGTGCCGCATCGTTGACTCGGCAGTTGCTGGCTTTCTCGCGTCAGCAGACGCTGCGTCCTGAGATCCTGCAAGTTCCAGACATTGTGGCCGACGTGTCGCAGATGCTTCGGCGGCTGATTGGCGAGAAGATCCAGCTTGTCGTCACTCATGACCGGGATCTGGGGCCCGTGCGCGCGGACCCGACACAGCTCGAGCAAGTCATCGTCAACTTGGCGGTCAACGCGCGCGACGCAATGCAGTCCCGGGGAGACGGCTCGGGGCGGCTCACTTTGTCAACGATGCGCGTCAGCGCCGCCGACGTGCGAGCCATGCGCAACGACATCATTCCGGTGGGGGATTATACCGCACTTTGTGTGGGAGACACCGGCAGCGGTATTCCGCCCGAGCATCTCGGCAAGATCTTCGAACCTTTTTTCACCACTAAGGAGCAGGGGAAGGGCACCGGACTCGGACTTTCGACAGTCTACGGCATCGTGAAGCAATCCGGCGGTTTCATCTTCGCAGACAGCGAAGTCGGCAAAGGAACGACCTTCAAGGTCTACCTGCCGGTGGAGCACGGGACCCCAGGCTCACAACGAACGCCCGTCAAGGCGATCGAGGCTCCCCGCCAGTGGGCAGGCGGAGGTCGTATCCTTCTTGTCGAAGACGAGGATCCGGTGCGAGTCGTTGCTGAACGCGCACTCATTCGCCAGGGATATCAGGTCACCTCCGCGCGTGACGGGGAGGAAGGGCTGGAGCTCGTGAAGCAGGGAGGCAGCTTCGATCTTGTGGTCAGCGACGTCGTCATGCCCACGATGGACGGGCCGGCAATGGCACGCAGCATCCGAGAGCTCGCGCCCGTCCTGCCGGTGCTGTTCATGTCCGGCTATGCTGAAGAGCAACTGCGCAAGGAGATCGGGCTCACGCACTCTTGGTTTATGCCGAAGCCCTTTTCGGTCCAACAACTGTCGGAGAAGGTCGGCGACATCCTGGCGCAAACAAAGCAGCGGCAATCCTGAAGCGAAGCCGCGCCCCAGCGGCGACGAAGCTGTGGAAATGCAGGACCCGCCGATGTTCCCAGCGGCAGCTGTGCTTTGGTGGACCGGGACGTCGCAAGCGAGCAGAACAGCAGGCTTTTCAGGCGAGTGGTCGATCTTGACGGAAGACAATGTTCGCCTCTTGTTCTTAAAGAACAAATGGGATACATGAGGCTGGTGACGTTGACCTTTCCGGTCAGCCAGGTAGCGAAGGGAAAGTGACATGGCTGCTCAGCTCAAGCTGATCCAGGAAGGCAAGGAAAAGGACGCAATGGACCGGCAAAAGGCCCTTGAAGCGGCGCTCGCACAGATTGACCGTGCTTTCGGCAAGGGCAGCGCGATGAAGCTGGGCTCCAAGGAGGCGATGCAAGTGGAGGCGATCTCCACCGGCTCGCTCGGGCTGGACATCGCGTTGGGCGTAGGCGGTCTGCCGCGCGGTCGTGTAATCGAAATTTATGGGCCGGAAAGCTCCGGCAAAACAACGCTGGCACTGCACTGTATTGCAGAAGCGCAAAAGGTAGGCGGCACCGCTGCCTTCATCGATGCAGAGCACGCGCTCGACCCGGTCTATGCAAAGAAGCTGGGCGTAAACATTGATGAGCTGATTGTCTCCCAGCCTGATACGGGCGAGCAGGCGCTGGAGATTACTGATACGCTGGTGCGGTCGAACGCGATTGACGTACTGGTGGTGGACTCCGTTGCCGCGTTGGTCCCGCGGGCGGAAATCGAAGGTGAGATGGGTGACAGCCACGTGGGCCTTCAGGCCCGCTTGATGAGCCAATCACTGCGTAAGCTCACCGGCTCAATCAGCCGATCGCGCTGTATGGTGATCTTTATCAACCAGCTGCGGATGAAGATCGGCGTGATGTACGGCAACCCGGAGACGACCACGGGCGGCAATGCACTCAAGTTCTATGCCTCGGTTCGCCTCGACATCCGTCGCACCGGTCAGATCAAGGACCGAGACGAGATCATCGGTAACGCCACTCGCGTGAAGGTGGTGAAGAACAAGGTCGCGCCGCCATTCAAGCAAGTCGAGTTCGACATCATGTACGGCGAAGGTGTGTCGAAGATCGGCGAGATTCTCGACTTGGGAGTTAAGGCCGGTATCGTCGAGAAATCAGGTGCCTGGTTCAGCTACGACTCGATCCGGATTGGTCAGGGGCGTGAAAACTCCAAGACCTATCTGAAGGCTAATCCTGAAATCTGCGACAGGCTCGAGAAGGCCATTCGTGCAAAGACAGAAGGTCTGGCAGAGGAAATGATGGCTGGACCTTCAGAGGAAGACGACATCTAAGTTTTCAGGGCGTTGGCGGCCTACATGGCCAAGAAGATCGCCAGCGTCCCGAGAAAAGCTCCGTTTCAAGACAAAGCGGCTCTCCTTTCAAAGCTTGGGAAAGGCTGAGCAGGTTTTTTTGTGGTGCGGTGGTGCGTCCGATTACGCTGATCGTGCGTTCGCGCTTGCCGCATGAATGAGGCCGGTTTATCCGCACCACCATGCGCTCGACTAACGAAATCCGCCGCTCTTTTCTCGAATACTTCGGCACGCAGGGGCACGACGTGGTGCCCTCCGCGCCGCTGGTCCCTTATAACGATCCCACGTTGATGTTCGTCAACGCAGGAATGGTTCCTTTCAAGAACGTTTTTACGGGCCTTGAGTCGCGCGAAACTCCGCGCGCCACGTCGTCGCAAAAATGCGTTCGCGCGGGCGGGAAGCACAACGATCTCGACAACGTCGGTTACACGGCCCGGCATCATACCTTCTTTGAAATGCTGGGTAACTTCTCCTTTGGTGATTACTTTAAGGAGCAGGCGATAACCCACGCTTGGACTCTTCTGACAAGAGTCTGGGGTCTGCCTGCCGAAAAGCTCCTTGCGACGGTGTACCACACCGACGACGAGGCGTTCGCGCTCTGGAAGAAGATCGCCGGCCTGCCCGAAGAGCGGATCATTCGCATCGCCACGAAGGATAACTTCTGGGCGATGGGAGACGATGGCCCCTGCGGCCCTTGTTCCGAGATATTCTACGACCACGGTCCTCAGATTCCTGGTGGTCCACCGGGATCGCCAGACGAGGACGGCGATCGTTTCGTCGAAATCTGGAACTTGGTCTTCATGCAGTTCGAGCAGGCTGCAGGCGAAATCGTCGGCGATCTTCCCCGTCCCTCAATAGATACAGGCATGGGTCTTGAGCGGGTTGCGGCCGTCATGCAGGGCGTGCACGACAACTACGACACGGACACGTTCAAGGCGCTGATCGCAGCCTCGGAAAGTCTCACCAGTGTTCCTGCGGCAGGCGCGCAGCGCGCTAGCCATCGCGTTATAGCGGATCATCTGCGGTCGAGCGGGTTCCTTCTAGCGGATGGTGTGCTCCCTTCCAACGAGGGCCGAGGCTATGTGCTTCGCCGCATCATGCGCCGCGCCATGCGCCATGCTCACCTGCTCGGAACGCACGATCCGCTGATGCACCGCCTGGTGCCAGCTCTCGTCGCGGAAATGGGGCAAGCCTACCCGGAACTTGGCCGCGCACAGCCGATGATCGAAGAGACGCTTGAGCGCGAGGAGATTCAGTTCCGCCGCACGCTTTCCAACGGCTTGCGATTGCTTGACGAAGCTACAGCGGGAATGGACGAGGGTGCTGAACTGCCCGGCGACACCGCGTTTCGTCTCTACGACACCTACGGTTTCCCCTATGACCTTACTGAGGACGCTCTGCGTTCGCGTGGGATCGCGGTAGATCGGACCGGGTTCGATGCGGCGATGGCACAGCAAAAGGCCGCGGCGCGTGCGGCCTGGAAGGGCTCTGGTCAGTCAGCCGACAACGAGATCTGGTTCGACATCGCCGAGCGCGAAGGTGCCACCGAGTTCACAGGCTATAACTCGACTCAAGGCGAGGGGCGCGTCGTCGCACTTGTTCGCGACGGCAAGGAAGTGGCTTTCGCCGAGGCGGGCGAGGAACTTGTGGTGCTGACGAACCAGACGCCATTCTATGGTGAAAGCGGTGGTCAGGTCGGGGATGCGGGTCTTATTGTGACTGCACCGGGTGCTACGGCTGGCGAGCTCAAGGTCGCCGTGAGTGACACTTCTAAGCCACTGGGTCGTCTTCACGCGATGCACGGCAAAGTGGAAGTGGGCCGGGTCGCGGTCGGCGATACCGTACAGTTGGTGGTCGATGGCGAACGCCGCGATGCCGTTCGCGCCAACCACTCAGCCACGCACCTACTGCATGCTGCTCTGCGGCACCGTCTCGGCGATCACGTGACTCAGAAGGGGTCGCTGGTTGCGGCCGAACGTCTGCGGTTCGACTTTTCCCATACCAAGGCGCTCACTGACGAGGACATCGCGGCGATTGAAGCGGAAGTGAATGCCGAAATCCGCCATAACGAGAGCGTCACGACTCGGCTTATGAGCCCCGACGACGCGATCGCAGCCGGAGCTATGGCGCTGTTCGGCGAAAAGTACGGCGACGAAGTGCGCGTGCTTGCAATGGGCCGTCAGACCGGCAGCCGGAACTACTCCGTTGAGCTGTGCGGTGGCACCCACGTCAACGCGACTGGGGACATAGGCGTATTCCGCATCGTGGCCGAGAGTGCAGTCTCTTCAGGCGTGCGCCGGATCGAGGCACTCACTGGCGAAGGCGCACGGCGTTGGCTCGTGCAGCGCGAAGAGGCACTGAAGAACGCGGCCGGCTTGTTGCGCACCACTCCGGAAGATGTCGAAGGTCGAGTGGCCGCGCTGTTGGAAGAGCGGCGCAGGCTGGAGCGGGAACTGGCGGAGGCCAAGCGTGCCCTGGCCCTCTCTGGAGGCGGCGCGAACGCGAATGCCGATACTGTGGACGAGGACGTTGGAGGCATCAAGTTCTCGGGTCAGGTGTTGGAAGGGTTCGATCCCAAGGAACTGCGAGGGCTGCTGGATCAGGCGAAGCAGCGGCTCGGCTCGGGTGTAGCCGCGATCGTCGCGGTCAACGATGGTAAAGCTAGCATTGCCGCGGCAGTTACGGATGATCTCATCGGCCGTGTCAGTGCCGTTGAACTCGTGCGGAAAGGCGTAGAGGCGCTGGGCGGCAAAGGTGGCGGCGGACGCCCTGATATGGCGCAGGGTGGTGGCCCGGATGGGTCCAAAGGGGCAGAAGCCCTTTCGGCGATCAAGGCCCTCATGACGGAGTAGGCGGTCGACCTCCGGAGCTGCTGCTCGGCTTTATTCAGGCTGACCGGTCGTGTAGCGATGAACTCTTGAGGCTGGGCTTCTCAGTGAGCCCGCCCTCTTCCATGAGCTGTTCCCGCAACTGGTCTCGTTTCTCATGAATTGAGGCAATGACCGGGCCCATGGAGACCCCGAGGTCGACAAGGACGGCTTCCGACAGTTGGAGTGAACTCTCCAGCGTCTCCGGAACAGCCTGGCTGGCTCCCGCCTGATACAATGCAGCCGCATGCGTGGTGTCGCGAGCGCGGACGATGATCGGCAGATCAGGGTAGGATGCGCGCAGATTGCGCACGAGGCGTTGCGCCGAAACTGGCTCGTCCATTGTCAGGATGACAGCGGTCGCTTGTTCAAGGTTGAGACGCGCAATGGCGTTGCCGCGCGCGGCGTCGCCGAACGTCACGGCGTAACCGAGGCGCCTGCCTTCCGTGACGAGATCGGCGTCCGCATCGACAGCCACATAGGGTTTTCCGTGGGCAGCAAGCATATCAGCGACGAGCTGCCCCACGCGTCCGAAGCCCACGATCACGGCCCGAGGCTCTTGCTCGTCGGGGAGCCTCTGTTGTGGCTCAATGGTATCGACGCGTCCCGCCATGTAGCGGCCAACCATCGCCAGCAGAGGCGTCACGGTAAGGCCGAGGGCAGTGACGATCTGCCAGAACTGTTCCGTAGAAGGCTCAATCAGTTGAGCCGCAGCGGCAGCCGAAAGGACAATAAGCGTCGTCTCCGAGGGGCTGGCCATGAGAATGCCCGTTTCGGCCGCAGTCCCGCGCCGAGCGCCCATCATGCGAAGGAGAGCAGCGGTGACGGTCGCTTTGAGCGCGATCACACCGCAAGTCGCCAGCAGGATTTTCAAGATGTCGCCCGCCACGACGGCCAGATCGATGCTCATGCCCACCGTGATCAGGAAGATGCCGAGAGCCAAGCCCTTGAACGGCTCGAGGATGTTCTCGACTTCGCCGTGGTATTCGGTCTCGGCGATGAGCAATCCCGCGATGAGTGCACCCACGATCGGTGACAGGCCCGCGGCGGCGGTCGCCAGCGAAGCGAGAATGACGACAAGGAGCGACGCTGCAAGGAACAGCTCAGGGCTCTTGGTGCGTGCGGCTTGCGCGAAAAGTGGCGGCAGCATGTAGCGCCCGATGACGAGCAGCCCGAGGATGACAGCGGTACCTGTGGCGAGCGTGCTCATCAGTCCATCCATGCTGTCTTGCGCGGCGGGGCCGAGCGCGCCAAGCACGAAGATGATCGGGACAAGCGCCATGTCTTCGAATAGGAGCATGGCGAGCGCCGCGCGTCCCACTGGCGTGGCTCTGTTCGTGATCCTGAGAACAAGGGCGGTCGATGAGAGCGCCAGCGCTGCGCCGAGCGCGAGGCCGGCAGTGGGGGACTGCCCCAATCCCGTAAGGATAGCCGCCAAAGCAGCACCGATGCCCAACAGCTCGAGTGAACCCAAGCCAAAGACTTGCTGACGCATTTGCCAAAGGCGCCCGAACGAGAGTTCGAGTCCGATGGAGAAGAGCAGCAGAATAATTCCGAACTCAGCGAAAATGTCGAGCCGGTCGGGATCGGATATCGTGACGTGATAGAGCCATGGGTGCTCGGGTACGAGCTTGCCCAATCCATAGGGGCCGACGAGCAGCCCGATCAGGATGAACCCGATCACCGGTGTGATCCGGAACCTCGCGAAGATCGGGATCACTGCACCAGCCGCGCCCAGAATGACGAGGGCGTCTGACATAACGGGTGTGTAGAGTTCGGTGCTGGCGGCCATGCGCTAGCCACTATGGCAGCATGGGTGCCGTTGTCACTGTCGAGTGCAGCAGAATCGGTAAACGCGCCAAGGTTCGGGTAGAATGCTGCGGGCGCTATTTGTGGTGGTGCCGCGTTTTCGGCTCATCACTGCGGGGACTGAGTGAGTCCCAAGGCTGTTCCCTCCATCGGCGCGAGATTGTTAGTTTCACGCCGATGGAGGGGAACTGGTTTAGCTTACGCCCAGCTTGCCATCTCGGTTTCGAGGTTCTTCACGATTTCCTCGAAGAACTGCTCGGTGGTCATCCATGACTGATCCGGGCCAATCAGCAGAGCGAGGTCCTTGGTCATCTTGCCGCTCTCGACGGTCTCAATGCAGATGCGCTCGATCGTCTCGGCGAACTTCACGACTTGCGGAGTATCGTCGAACTTGCCGCGGTACATTAGGCCGCGAGTCCAAGCGAAGATCGAGGCGATCGGGTTGGTCGAGGTCGCCTTGCCCTGCTGGTGCTGGCGGTAGTGGCGCGTCACTGTGCCGTGTGCAGCCTCGGCTTCGACGGTCTTGCCGTCAGGCGCCATCAGGACCGAGGTCATCAGGCCAAGGGAGCCGAAGCCCTGCGCCACTGTGTCGGACTGCACGTCGCCGTCGTAGTTCTTGCAAGCCCAGACGAACTTGCCCGACCACTTGAGAGCGGACGCGACCATGTCGTCGATCAGGCGGTGCTCATAGGTGATGCCGGCCGCCTTGAACTGCTCCGCAAAACCTTCCGTATCGAACACTTCCTGGAACAGGTCTTTGAAGCGGCCATCATAGGCCTTCATGATTGTGTTCTTGGTAGAGAGGTAAACCGGCCATTTCAGATTGAGGCCGTAGTTGAATGAAGCGCGTGCGAAGTCTCGGATCGAATCGTCGAGATTGTACATCGCCATCGCAACGCCGGCGCTGGGGAACTTGAACACCTCAAGGTCCATGTTCTTGCCGTCCTCACCCTCGAATACCAGGCGCAGCGTGCCGGGGCCGGGGATCAGCGTATCAGTCGCGCGGTACTGGTCGCCAAAGGCATGGCGGCCGACAACGATGGGGTCAGTCCAGCCCGGCACAAGCCGCGGCACGTTCGAGATCACGATCGGCTCGCGGAAGACCACCCCGCCCAGAATATTGCGAATCGTGCCATTGGGCGACTTCCACATCTTCTTGAGGCTGAACTCCTCGACGCGCGCCTCGTCCGGCGTAATCGTCGCGCACTTCACGGCAACGCCATACTGCTTCGTGGCGTTGGCGCAGTCGATAGTGACCTGATCACCGGTCGCGTCGCGGTTCTCGATCGAAAGGTCATAATACTTCAGATCGATGTCGAGATAGGGAAGGATGAGGCGTTCGCGTATCCACTCCCAGATGATCCGCGTCATCTCATCGCCATCCATCTCGACGACCGGATTCTTGACCTTGATCTTTTCCATTCAAACTCTCCTGGGGTGAGGATTTTCGCGGCTTCTTAGGCAGAGGGCGGACGCTTAGCAAGGCAAGTATCGGGAGGGCGATCCTGCTTGCGAGGCGGCGCCGCTTGGGCGGGCGGATGGCTTCCGCAGCGCGCGACTTGCGAGCATGCGGACAACTTCCCGGCGCTGTAGCCGCGCAGACGGCACATGCTCTGCTGCTCCAGAACGAAAAAACCCGCTGAGCCTTTCGGCTAGCGGGTTCTTCGAATGGTGGGCGTAGCAAGGATTGAACTTGCGACCCCTACGATGTCAACATAGTGCTCTACCACTGAGCTATACGCCCGAACACCATTCGCTCTCCAGGCGGCATCGCCGTCGGAGGAGGGCCCTTTACCGGCGCCTTTCTCCAGATGCAAGCCCTGATGGAAGCTTAAATTCGGGCCTGCTCTGAAACGCTGAATACGCGTTGCACTTCAAGCACAAGGTCTCGCAAGTGGAAGGGCTTGGAAAGAACGCGGGCCTGGGGAGCTTCCCTGCTGGCCCGCAAGCTTACAGCTGCAAACCCCGTAATGAACATGACCTTGGTGTGCGGCGCGATTTCATTGCAGCGCTGCGCAAGTTCGATCCCATCCATCTCCGGCATGACGATGTCGGAGAGCAGAAGATCGAAACTTTCGTTCTCCAGTAGAGGAATCGCCTCGGTCCCGCGGTCGACTGCGGTCACCTCGTAACCGGCGTTTTGCAAGGCACGCGACAGGTACGTGCGCATGGCTTGGTCATCTTCTGCAAGCAGGATGCGGATCATCGCCCTCTCGTTCGGAAAAATTGTGCCACGGCCCGCCTTGGCCGCGGCGCCGTCGTATCACTCTAGGAGTTAAAATTCTCGTCCGCCGTTGCGACTCGTGCGCTCAGGCGTTGTCTTCTTTGACAGTCGGAGATGAACGGGACAGCAATGGCAGTCATGCCTGATAACGATTCGCATGAGGTAGCCGGTGGCCGTATTCCCGGCGCGCCGAGCGTGAGCGCTTTTCGAGTTTGGGGTGCAGAGCCGTCTATCCTTCCGGTGCTGATTGCAGTGCCACATGCCGGCCGCGCCTATCCGCGTTCACTGCTACGAGATATGCGACACCCCGAATCAGCAGCTCTGAAGCTGGAGGACCGCTACGTGGACAAGCTAGCGGTGGCGGTGGCGCATCGAACCGGCGCCGCTTTGCTCGTGGCCCAGGCACCTCGTGCGATGATCGATCTCAACCGTGCGCCAGATGACGTCGATTGGGAAATGTTCGACGGAGCAAGGCTTAGCAGTGGGGCGTTCGGCTTACCCACGCAGCGGGTCCGAAGCGGCCTTGGCCTTATACCGCGCAGGCTGCCAGGCATTGGAGAGCTTTGGCGCCGCCGCCATGACGAGGCGGACCTCGTTGAGCGTATCTCAGGGGTTCACGAACCCTATCATGCGCAGCTTGGTACCATACTGAAGAGTATTCGGGAGCGGTGGGGGGCGGCATTGCTGATCGATCTGCACTCGATGCCGCCGCTCTCCGGGGGGACGGGGCAGGGACCGCCCGAGTTCGTCATTGGTGACAGGTTCGGTGCGTCGAGTCATGGGAGCGTTATCGGTGGTGCATTTGCCTTCCTCGCGGAGTGTGGAAGGCCTGCGGCTCATAATCGGCCTTATGCTGGTGGCTACGTCCTCGACCGGCATGCAGCACCGGCGAAAGGCATCCACGCGCTTCAGATTGAGATAGACCGCAGTATCTACCTAGATTCGCGCCTTGCCGAGCCCGGCCCGGGCTTCGAGAGCGTAATAGAAGTATTGACCGGGCTAACTCGCCGCCTGTCGGGCATCGTGGCCGAACTAGCTCAATCCAGCGGCGAGCGCGACTGGCCTCTCGCAGCAGAGTAAGCTCTGCACTTCGAGCATTCCCCAAACAAAAAACCACCCCGCGCAGATGCGCGAGGTGGCCAAGGTTCAGGGAGGAGGTGCACGAAGTGCACCAACTTCACCAAGCCATGAGGGCAGCATTGGCGAAGCGGCACCGATATAGGCTCGGAGTCAGAGCCTTGCAAGCCCGAGTGATACACTCAGGAAGAGTGGCTATCAGGAGGACTGCTGTGGCAGTGCCGGCCCTTTACCTTGCGCGATCTGCCGACCAAAGATGTCGCGCACCAGATCCAGCGAGAACAGATGGGCGTAGATCAGCGCCAGCAGTCCGCTCTGGTTCCAAGTTCGCAGAATATCTCCTCTGACTTCGCGCAACTTGTTCTCATCGACCATGCGGAACCCACGGTAATTGACGGGCTCACCAGTGCCGATCTCAATGTTCAGCTCACCGTCCATAAGCAAATTGTGCTTCTGAAGCTCGGCCATGAAGTTTGCAGTCTTCTGCCCGGCTATCTCGAACTGCTCACAGAACTTGAGAGTATTCTGGCAGGCCTCGCTGGGGTTGTTGCCGTCGAACAGCGGCTGGCCGTCCTCGAACTCACCGACCAGATCGCTGGTCGGGTCGACACAAAGCGAAAGTTCATCGGAGTTGGGCTGTACGCGCGCGAGAAGGAAGGGGTAGCGGCGGACGTAGGCGGGCATGTAGATCGGGGAAGGCACCGTGCCGTCTTCCTCAACGAATACGTTGACGCCTTCATTCATGCCCATAAGCGCGATCGGAAACGGATTGTCGCCGGCAGAGAACACAATGGGGAAATGGCGTTGCGCCATCGGAAACTCTTCCACGGTGAGGGGCACCGTGTTGACGCCGGCAAGCCATTTGGCCTTGTCGGTGGAGCGGCTCTTCCAGTTCGCATGCTCCTGCGTGCTGAGAAGCACCAGGTCGTTGTAGAACAATGGGAGGGAAACGTTCTGCGGCGCGCTGGCCATCATTATTCTCCGGAAATGGGCGCGATCGTGTAGGCTGCCCTTAGGGAATGGTCGAGTTGCCTGCAAGCTGCGGCGGCTGTCGTTCCGCTGCCGCCTCGGTCAGGGTTGTGCTCAGACGAGCTTGCCGGGGTTCAGAAGACCTTCGGGGTCGAGAGCGCGCTTCACTTGGCGCATGAGGTGAAGAGCGACGGGATCCCCCAGGCGGGCCAGTTCGTCCCGTTTGAGCTGCCCGATGCCGTGCTCAGCCGAAATCGATCCGCCCCACTTCGTGACGAGATCGTGGACTTGGCGACTGATCCTCTTGCCGTCACTTTCCTGCCAAGCATCGCGGTCCGCGCCGCCCGGCGCTATCACATGGAAGTGGACGTTACCGTCGCCCAGGTGCCCGAACGCGATCGCCTCGGTGCCAGGCCAAGACGCCTCCATTTCTCGCACGGCCGCATCGATGAAGTCAGGCATCCTTTCGACGGGAACCGAAATATCGTGCTGCACAGCCGGACCGCGCTCCCGCTCTGCGGGTGAGATCGAGTCGCGGATCAGCCAAAAGGCTTCGGATTGTGCCTCGTTCGCGGCGATGACTGCATCATCGAGCAGCTCGCTTCCAAAGGCCTCCTCCAGCATCGCTTCGCACGACTCGCGAAGGTGATCGGCGTTGGCTTCATCCGCCACAACCTCGATTAGGGCGTGCCAAGGGTGCAGTCCGGCGAGGGGCGCCCGCGCTGCGGGCACATGGTCAAGGACAGCCTCAAGGCTCGCCTGCGGCAGAACCTCGAATCCCTCGAGAGATTCGCCTGCAACATCCTCACAATGCAGCAGCAGAGCGCGCGCCGCCTGGATGGAGGGTACTCCGGCCCAGATCACCACGCGCTCGGCTATGGCCGGCACCAGCTTCAGCGTGGCCGCGGTGACGATGCCCAGAGTGCCTTCCGAGCCGATCAGCAACTGCTTCAGATCGAAACCGCGGTTGTCCTTCTTGAGCGGGACGAGTGTCGAAAACACTTGGCCATCCGCCAGGACTGCTTCCAAGCCAAGCACGAGCGCGCGCATGGAACCATGCCGCAGCACCTGGGTGCCGCCAGCGTTGGTGGAGATCAGGCCGCCAACTGTAGCGGAGCCCTTGCCGCCCAAAGTCAGAGGAAAGCGCAGGCCCTTTTCAGCAGCAGCTTCGTGGAGCGTCTGTAGAATGACGCCGGCTTCACAAGTGACTTTCCGGCCCTCTAAGTCAATCTCCCGGATACCGTTCATCCGTCGCAGCGACAGCAGTATCGCTTCCCCACTGCGGTCCGGCGTCGCCCCTCCGGCCATCCCGCTGTTTCCGCCCTGCGGCACGATAGGAATGCGATGCTCGGCGCAAAGCCGCACAAGCGCGGATAGTTCGGCCGTACTGGCGGGCGAGGCCATTGCCCGCGCGCGCCCTTGGAACCTTCCTCGCCAATCCGTCAGCCAGGGTTCCACGAGATCTGCATCGCAAGTGATGCCGCGCGGGCCCAAGCTGGCAAGGGCGGCATCGAAGAATGTCTGCTGTCCAGTCATGAGGCTATCTATGACATCGTAAAGCCCGTGTGCCTACCGGCAGGAGACCGAAGTCTCGTGAGCCGCCACGTGACTTCAGGCAAGATGTTGGAGTTTAAGGCAAGATGTTGGAGTTAAGGGGCGGTTCAAGTTCTAAGCCTATGTCGGGCGTGCTGCTTTCCAAGCATCCGGGACGTGCCAGACAGATGATCTTCGCCGCTGCCTTGCTTTCCCCCTGGCTGCTGTTTTTCTCAGCAAACGGGCATGAGAGAGAGTCGCTCCAGGACCGTGCCGGCAGTTTGGCCGAGTCTGTTCCCAAGGAGCTCACCCACGGCCCCTATCCGACCGGGGTATTGAAATCCGTTCCCTCCTTCCAGCCGGAGAGCGCGTGGCAGGTTCACATAGAGCGACGCTTGATCATCCGGGTTGCGCCCCGGGCACTTCTGCCGGCTCCACAAGATGTCGTCGCGGTGATGCCACAGCGCCCTGCGATGCCCCGTTTCACTGAGCGCAAGATCGGTAAGTGCCTGCCGGTCTCTGGCATTCTTGGGGTCGAACCAAGCGGAGCCAGCAGTCTTGTCCTGCACATGCGCGACCGTCGCTTGATCAGCGCTGAGCTTGCCAAGAGCTGCCTTTCCCGCTCGTTCTACTCCGGGTTCTATCTTTCGCGCAGTCCTGACGGGATGGTCTGCGTTAATCGCGATACCCTGCATTCGCGTAGTGGCACGGCGTGCAAACTGTCCCGGATCCGGCGACTGGTCCCGGACGAGGACTAAACAGCTTTTTTGCGCTGGTGGACAGGGCTAAACGGGCGGAAAAACTTGACTTTGCTGCCTTGTAAGGCTTAGGGCGCGGCAAGCGTGTGCCGCAGCCGCGCAGCATCGGCGCGTGCCGGTGCGGCCTGCTCGCACGGAAGCAAACTTTCCGGAAAACCCTAAGCCTATGAACTTTGCCGATCTCGGCCTTTCAGACAAGTTGCTGCAAGCGGTCGAGGAGGCCGGTTACACAACGCCAACTCCGATCCAGGAGCAGGCAATTCCGCAGGTCCACATGATGCGCGATCTGATCGCCATCGCTCAGACCGGTACCGGAAAGACGGCCAGCTTTGTCTTGCCGATGATCGACATTCTCGCCAGTGGCCGCCGTCGCGCGCTCATGCCGCGCTCGCTAATTCTCGAGCCCACGCGTGAGCTTGCAGCGCAAGTTGCTGAGAACTTCGAAAATTACGGCAAGAACCACGATCTGAAGATGGCGCTGCTGATTGGCGGCGTGCAAATGGGTGACCAGGTAAAGGCGCTGACGGAAGGCGTCGATGTTC
Source organism: Novosphingobium kalidii (assembly GCF_040534015.1). NCBI lineage: Bacteria > Pseudomonadati > Pseudomonadota > Alphaproteobacteria > Sphingomonadales > Sphingomonadaceae > Novosphingobium > Novosphingobium kalidii. Next base: position 157,174 of record NZ_JBEWLY010000008.1, on the reverse strand, counting down.
TGATCGCCACTCCCGGCAGGCTGATGGACTTGTTCGAGCGGGGCAAGATCCTGCTTACGGGTTGCTCACTGCTGGTGATCGATGAAGCAGACCGCATGCTCGACATGGGCTTTATCCCCGATATCGAGAATATCTGCACCAAGCTGCCGCCGAACCGTCAGACTCTGCTGTTCTCCGCAACAATGCCGCCGCCGATCAAGAAGCTGGCGGATCGGTTCTTGACCAACCCCAAGTACATCGAAGTCGCGCGACCCGCGACCGCCAACACGAACATCGTTCAGCACAAAGTAGCCGTGCAGACCCGCAAGAAGCGCGAGGTCCTGCGCCACCTGCTGCAGACCGATGACGTGACCACCGCCATTATCTTCTGCAATCGCAAGACGACTGTTCGGGAGCTCAACAAGAGCCTGCTAGGCCACGGCTTCTCGAGCGGTGAGATCCACGGCGACATGGACCAGCCTGCGCGTCAGGCGGAGTTGCAGCGGTTCAAGGATGGCGTGATCAACATTCTCGTCGCATCGGACGTCGCCGCTCGCGGCCTTGACGTGAAGGGCGTGAGCCACGTCTTTAACTTCGACACCCCCTGGCACCCTGACGACTATGTTCACCGGATCGGGCGCACCGGTCGCGCTGGTGCGACAGGGCGCGCGTTTACCTTCGTGACTCCCGAGGACGCGGAGGCGATCCAGAACGTGGAGAAGCTGACGGGCGGAAAAATCCCGCTTTTCAATGCCGAACGCGCGGACGACGCTCCGAGCGAGAAGCCGCAGCGGGCGAAGCGTGAGCGTTCCCGCGGGGAGCGGCCTGCTCGTAAGCCGCGCAAGGAAGCGCCAGTCGGACAGGACGCTGAAGAGCGCCTCGTCCATCAAGGCGCCGAAATCCCAGCGAATGAGCTAAAGCCGGAGCGGCAGGAGCGCCGGCCGCGTGGTGCGCAGGAAGGGCAAGCTGACCTGCCGAACGAAGGCTGGAATGGCCCCGTTCCCGAATTCCTGCACGTCTCTGCTCTTTCCTGACGCGATACGGCAAGCCGGACCGGCCGCGCCGCTTTACCTTACGGCATAGACTGGCCGGATGAACTCCAAAGCAGATCATCCGCGGAGCGGTCGGCGCCGTGTGTCCGGAGCCGTGTGTGCGGAAGGCTGACGTTCTGCGGGTACAGAACGTCTCGGGTTAGTCAGCCAGTTTGACGAAGCTGTCTATCACTCGCTTGCGTCCTGCCTGCTCGAAATCGATCTCCAGCTTGTTGCCCTCTTGAGCAGCCACGACGCCGTAGCCGAACTTATCGTGGAACACACGAGTACCGGTGCCGACATCGCGGCGAGGCTTGGCGGCGAAGCTCGCTGCGGAGCGCGTGGTTTCGACGATACGCTTGGGGGCAGGGCTATACTCCTGCGCGGCCGCCCGCTGCCAGCCGGGACCCCGCGTCATGGTACGAGAAGGCTGAGCCCGCGCGACGTCGGCAAAGGGATCGCCATGCTCAGACCACTGCGCGCGCCACAGCGATGCACCACCGCTCATGGTCGTTTCTTGCACAACGTGATCCGCAGGTAACTCGGCGACAAAGCGAGACGGTATCGAACTGGTCCACTGCCCGTAGATACGGCGGTTCGCCGCGTGGATGATCGTGCAGCGCCGCCGTGCTCGCGTAATCGCAACATATGCGAGGCGCCGCTCCTCCTCCAGACTGGCGAGGCCGCCTTCATCGATGGCCCGTTGTGAGGGGAACACGCCTTCTTCCCAGCCCGGTAGGAACACGTGTTCGAATTCCAGCCCCTTGGCGGCGTGCATCGTCATGATCGTGACCTTCTCGGTCTCGTCCGCAGCCTCGTTGTCCATCACCAGGCTGACATGCTCGAGGAAATCGCCGAGCGTGTCGTACTCCTCCATAGCCCGCGCAAGTTCCGCGAGGTTCTCCAGCCGCCCCGCTGCCTCAGCCGTCTTCTCCGCTTGGAGAGCGTCCGTGTAGCCCGATTCATCCATGACTGTGCGGAGCAGGTCGGCCGGGCTGACAGTGCTCGAAGTGTCGCGCCAACGGGCGAAATCGCGCATCAACGCAAGAAAGGTGTTGCGTGCGCGTGCGGGCAGTTCGTCGCTGTCGGCGATCTCGATGGCGGCTGCGGCGAGGGGTATGCCGCGCCGGCGAGCATGGACGTGGAGCTTCTCCAGCGCTTTTGATCCCAGCCCCCGCTTCGGGGTGTTGTAGATGCGTTCAAATGCAAGGTCGTCGGCAGACTGCGCAATCACGCGCAAATAGCCTAGCGCGTCGCGGATCTCCGCACGCTCGTAGAACCGAAAGCCGCCTACGATCCGATAGTTGAGGCCGATCTGAATGAAGCGGTCTTCAAACTCGCGAGTTTGGTATTGGGCACGCACCAGGATGGCCATTTGGGCGAGAGTGGCGCCCTCGCGCTCCAGCCGCTCGATTTCCTCTCCGATGCGGCGCGCCTCTTCAGGACCGTCCCATACGCCGATCACCCTCACGGGATCGCCGGGGTGTCGCTCAGTCCACAGCGTCTTGCCCAGACGCTCACTGTTCTCGCTAATCAATCCAGAGGCTGCCGCGAGGATCTGGGGAGTGGAGCGATAATTCTGCTCCAGCCGGATCACTTTTGTGCCGGGAAAGTCCTTTTCGAAACGCAGGATGTTGGCGACTTCGGCGCCGCGCCACGAATAGATAGACTGGTCGTCATCGCCCACCACGCAGATGTTCTGCCGTCCCTGCGCCAAGAGCCGCAACCAGAGATACTGCACCTGGTTGGTGTCCTGATACTCGTCCACCATGACGTACTTGAAGCGCTGGCGGTACTGCTCAAGCACCTCGCGGTCCTGGCGCAGGATGTTCAGCATGTGCAGCAACAGATCGCCAAAGTCGCATGCGTTCAGCGCCTTCAGCCGATCTTGATAGAGCTGGTAGAACTTCTGTCCTTTGCCGTTGGCGTAGGCCTCGTTCTCTCCCGCGTCCAAATCTGCCGGATTGAGGCCGCGGTTCTTCCACCGGTCGATGCAGCCGGCAAGCTGCCGTGCCGGCCAGCGTTTCTCATCCAGACCCTCTGCCTGGATGAGCTGCTTGAGGAGGCGAAGTTGATCGTCGGTGTCGATGATCGTGTAGTTGCTTTGAAGCCCAACCAATTCCGCGTGGCGTCGCAGCATCTTGGCAGCGATCGAGTGGAAGGTGCCGAGCCATGGCATCACCTCCACCGCAGGGCCGACCATGTGGCCGACGCGCTCGCGCATTTCGCGAGCGGCTCTGTTGGTGAACGTTACGCACAGGATCTCGGAGGGCCAAGCCAGACGAGCGCGAACGAGGTGCGCAAGTCGAGTCGTAAGCGCGGCCGTCTTCCCAGTGCCGGCCCCCGCCAGCATCAGCACAGGCCCTTCGGTGGTCAGAACCGCCTCTCGTTGAGGAGGGTTCAGACCGTCGATCAGCGGGTCTGAAGAGGCAGCGGAAGCGGGGAAGGTGGGCGCGGTCACGCGTGAACAGCTAGGGAACGGGCCGGCGCTGCGCAAGGCCACTTGGGCGATTCGCGGGAACATCTCTCTCCCTCACACGTCGTTTGAACTCGATCATTGGCACTGGAGATTAACAATGCGCATGTTCCTGCTGAGCGGTGCTGCCGCATTTGCTCTCACGGCGTCGCCGGGCTTTCTTCTGGCGCAAAGCACTGCGGGCACCGGTACTATGCAGCCCACTTCCGACAGCACCGCACCCATGCCGACTCCGGCGCCTACACCGCCGGGCACAATGTCGGCCGGTGCTGCTGCTGGTGGATCTGCGACGAGCATGAGGACCGCAGAGCAAAACTCCGCGTACTCGACGTGGCCTTCCGATCGGCAGAGGGGTTTCGACACTCTGCCTCCAGAACAGCAGGCATACTTCTGGACGCTCCAGCCTCAAGAGCAGGAAGGCTTCTGGGCGCTGACACCAAGCCAGCGCGGTCGAATCTACAACATGTCGCCGGACCAACGAGCGCTGGCGTGGCAGTCAATTATCCAGCAACTTCACGGCATGGTTCCCACGACTCCGCCGGGCCAGGCGAACCCGCCGGGCCGAGGAATCCCCACAGCTGGCGTGCCGAACCCACAGGATGCGAACCAGGCAGCACGCCCGGCAATGCCAGCGGACGAGAGCTACGAAGGGGGGGCCTACAAGGGTGCTCTCACGCCCCCGCCAGCGCCAGCGATGAACAAGGATTATCCGGTCTGCAGCAGGACCGTCCAGGACAGTTGCCGAAACCCGGGCAGCAAATAACGCCCCCCGGAACTGTCAGTATGACGCGAACGAGAGGGAGCTAACGCTTCCTCTCAATCTCAGGTGGCGCGCATCAAGTGGAGCCGAGCCTTGCCGACGTCGCGTACCGCATCGACCGTGTAACCCTTTACGTTTACGTTCTCCGCGCGTGAAGTTTCGAGGCTGACCCAGGCTGAGGGGGATATCCAGCCGAGACGCGTCAGCTTGTCGACCGCGACTGCGCCCGCCCCGGAGTCATACGGCGGATCCAGTAGAACTAGGTCGAGTGGTTCGCTGCGAGCGGTGCCCAGCGACATCACTGACGACGCGCGGACATCGCAACGATCCTGTGCGTGGAGGTTCGCGATATTCCGGCGCAGAGCACGGATCGCACCCGGCTCCTGCTCGACGAAGACACAGTGAGCGGCCCCGCGGGAAAGCGCCTCAAGCCCGAGTGCGCCGGAGCCGGCGAAAAGATCGGCCACCCGCAGGCCTTCGAAGCTGCCTAGCCTGCTGGTGAGCATCGAAAAGAGGGTTTCGCGAGTCCTGTCCGAGGTGGGGCGTGTTGCCTCCCCTTCGGGTGCCACGAGCTTGCGACCGCGCCACTCACCCGCGATGATCCTCATGCTTTTGCCCCCAGCGACTTACGGAATATCTCGATCTGCTTGGGCGGGATCTCAACCGCCGTCCCCTTGGGCAGTTCGTCGAGTGCGAAAGGACCATAGCCGACGCGGATCAGCCGGCTGACTTCCAGGCCAAGATGTTCCAGCACGCGACGTACTTCGCGATTCTTGCCTTCGGTAAGGCTCAGTTCGATCCACTGATTGCGACCGGTCCTGCGCTCCATGTTTGCGTCGATCCGGCCGTACCGCATACCCTCGATCTCGACGCCTTCGATCAGCTCTTCCAGCTGTGCCTGGGTCACCGCACCGAATGCACGGGCGCGATAGGTGCGGGTAACCCTGGTCGCAGGAAGTTCGAGTAACCGCTTGAATTCGCCGTCATTGGTGAGAAGCAGCAAGCCTTCAGTGTTGTAGTCAAGCCGGCCGACCGGCATCACGCGGCCAGCGCCAGGAGGCAGGGCGTTGCGCAGCGCGGTGTAGATCGTCGGACGTCCCGCCGGATCGCGTTCTGCGGTGATCAGGCCTGCGGGCTTATGAAAGGCGAAAAGCCGCGTCGCCTCCGCAGCTTTGACTGGTTGCCCATCAACGCTGACGCCTCGCAAGTCCTTGAGGAGCGTTGCAGGAGTGGTCACGACCTCTTCGCCGATCTTCACCCGTCCATCCACGATCATACGTTCAACCTCGCGGCGGCTGGCGACGCCTGCGCGCGCAAGAAGCTTGGCAATGCGTTCCCCTTCACGCCCGTCTTCTCGCAATGGGTTCGACGTGGTGCGCGCCGGTGCATTCGGGTTTGCGGTAGAGGGGCGCTTCGGGCGCGGCGCAGGAGGCTTGGGGAATGGGCCGCGCGGAGAGGGGGGCGCGCCGCGAGGTGGGCCGCGGCGGCTGCCGGGTTTACGGGGAGGCTGGGACATTCGCCCGCGCATAGCTGTTGATCGTGCAATCATCCAGCCTTCCCATTGCCGAAGCCGGCGTTATGCATGCGCTCTTTACACGGGAAAGGACCGGCGTGGTCGAAGCGATCAAGACGGAGACTCCGCGAAAAGGGATTTGGCAGTCGGTTCGCCCCTATTTCGAGAAGGAGTCGCTCGGCGCTCTGGCGCTTGGCCTCTCGTCTGGCTTCCCATTTGCCATGATAGGGGCAACGCTCACCACTCGGCTGGCGCAGAATGATATAGAAAAGTCCACGATAACAGCGTTCACGCTCGCCTTCTTGGTCTATAACCTGAAGGTTTTTTGGGCGTGGATCGTCGATGGGGTGCGCCTGCCACTGATCAGCCGCATGGGCCAGCGGGTTTCGTGGATGCTGGTAGCGGGCTTGTTCGTCATAGCGGCAACGGTGAACCTAGCACTGGTCGATCCATCTACGGACCTGGCCGGTACTATAGTTGCCGCGTTGTTGGTGGGGATAGCGGGAGCGACCTTCGACATCGTCATCGACGCTTACAGGATCGAGACGCTCAAGCCCTATCAGCTCGGCACTGGTTCCGGCATGAGCCAATATGGCTGGCGTCTTGGTTCAGCGGGCGCTGGCGCCTTGGCGCTCGTCGTTGCCGGGCGGTACGGGTGGAGTTCAGCGTACATAGCCTGCGCCGTATTCGCCGTTCCCGCTATGGCGACAGCGCTGCTGCTGGGCGAGCCGGAGCGGCGGCAGGTCGTCATCGAGCGCAAGGGCGTTCGCGAAGTCTGGGCCTCCATCGTCGGCCCCTTCGTGGAGTTCTTCGCGCGGGCGGGAGCCTTGCTGGTCCTGGCCTTCATCCTCGTTCATAAGATCGGGGATACGCTGGCCAACCTTACATTCCGCCTGCTGTTCAACGATCTCGGCTTCAGCAACGACGAGATTGCCATTTACGACGTCGGCTTCGGATTTTGGGCATACCTGATCGGTATCTTTATCGGCGGAGCCGCCTACTCGCGGTTGGGGCTCAAGCGGTCAGTGTTCATAGCGCTCGTGCTGATGGGGATCTCCAATCTCAGTTTCGCCCTACTCGCGCAGGCGGGGCATTCGAACTGGGGAATGGCCGGCGCCATCGGGTTTGAAAACATCGCCAGCGGCTACGGCGGCGTTGTGGTCGTCGCCTACTTCTCGGCTCTGTGCGACCTCAGGTTCACAGCGACTCAGTATGCGCTAATCTCTGCCGCAGCGAGCGTGGTCGGGCGTTTCCTGACCGGAACGACGGCAGGCTCGCTGATCGAGGCAATCGGCTATGTAAACTTCTATCTGCTCACAACTGTTGCGGCGCTGCCGGGCATCGTCCTGTTCTGGTGGATGATGCGCAACGGCTTGGTAGACGCGGCTATGGGAACGGCAGGCGAAGTTCAGGCGCCGGACAGCCGGGGTAGCGCGGGCTGAACTCGAGGTGAGGCTCAGTCCGGGATCTCGTCATTTGCCTTCAGCACTTCACCCGCGAGGTAGAGCGAGCCTGCGATCAACACAGGCAGTCCGTCCGGCGGCAGATTGGCGAGAGCTTCCTCGATAGTCGCTGCGGCGGTGGCAGCTGGCCCGAATGCCTCCGGGGGGTGACTGTCTTGTCCCGGTACGCTCACCACTTGGAGGCGTGCGATACTGTCGTTCAAAGGCGCCACTACGGCGCGAGGGTCCTTGTTCGCGAGCATCCCGATAATCAGATGCAGGCGCTGGTCCCTGAAATGCTCCGCTATCGCGCGGCCAGCGTCGGGATTATGCCCACCGTCCAGCCAAACCATCCGGCCAGTGGCGTATCGGGTTAGCGGCCCCTCCGCGAGCAACTGCAGCCGCGCGGGCCAGCGTGTCTGTTCGATACCACGCGCCATTGCCTCGGCCGAGACGCTGACTCGATCCTGATGCCGCAGCATGGCAACGGCCAGTGCTGCATTCTCGATTTGGTGCAGACCCGGCAAAAAAGTCGGCAAAGGGAGGGACAGTGATCCGTGGCGATCGCTGTACTCGATCACGCCCACGCTGGTGCAATCCCAGTCTCTGCCTCGCATGTGCAGCGGCGAGCCAGTCATTGCTGCGGCGCGCTCGATTTGGAACTCCGCTTGTTCGGGATAGCTCAGCGTACAGACCGGGGAGCCGGGCTTGATGATCCCGCCCTTCTCGAAAGCAATGCGGGCAAGAGGATCCGGGGGTGTCCCCTCCTCAGGCCGGAGGAGAAAGGATTCGTGGTCGATGCCAAGCGTGGCAATGCCGATGGCCGCCGGGTGGCGCAGGATGTTCGTTGCGTCAAAACGGCCGCCAAGACCCGTTTCGATGACGCAGGCGTCGGCTGACTCTCGGGCGAAGGCGAGGAACATCGCGGCCGTGGTCACCTCGAAGAAGCTAGGGCCGAGATCTTTGCTGGTATCCAGCACTTCCTCAAGAAGCGATGCCAAGTGGCTATCGGTAATTAGTTTTCCAGCAATCCGTATGCGTTCGTTGTAGCGTACAAGGTGAGGCTTGGTCGCGGCGTGAACCGTTAACCCCTGTGCCTCCAGCATGGCGCGCAAATACGCGCAAGTTGAGCCTTTTCCGTTCGTTCCTGCGACGTGAAAGATAGGCGGCAGACTGTTCTGGGGACTACCGAGTCGCGCCGACAAAGCGCGGATCGTGTCCAGACCGAAGCGCCCCTGCGGCAACGATAGCGCGGCAAGGCGATCAAGTTGGCGCTGTACTTCGGGCGAATCGGAGCGGGCGAAGTCCTTCACGAAGCATCCCTGTCCTGCTGCAATCTCGCGCTCCCGCGCTGACTATGCTACTTCGCGGGCCTTGTGGACAGCGTCGGACAGCGTCGCCGTGAAGGCCCGGATAGGCTCTGCAGCTTGTGCTCCATGTTGCTTTACCAAGTCGACAAAGGCGGAGCCGACTACCACGCCATCCGCGATCCGGGCGATTGCATCTGCCTGTTCGGGGGTGCGCACGCCGAAGCCAACCGCGACGGGTATGTTGCTGGCAGCCTTCAACTTGCGAACGGCTTCGTCGATCGAGGTCTGTGCGGCTTGCTGCATGCCGGTGATCCCCGCGACGGAGACGTAGTAAAGAAAGCCGGAGGAGCCCTCCAGCACTGTCGGCAGTCGCGCCGCATCAGTGGTTGGGGTGGCGAGGCGTATCAGCGAGACACCAGCCTCACGCAGGGCAGGTCCGAGATCAGCGTCCTCTTCGGGAGGAATATCCACGCAGATGACGCCGTCCACACCTGCACGAGCGCACTCTACCGCGAACCATTCAGGACCGCGGATGGTCATCGGATTGGAGTATCCCATGAGGACAAGAGGCACTTGGGGATGGCGTGCGCGGAATTCGGCGGCCATGCGGAAGATGTCCGCAGTCCGCGTGCCAGCGGCAAGGCTGCGAATGTTTGCTTCCTGGATCGCGGGCCCGTCTGCCATCGGATCGGTGAAGGGCATGCCCAGTTCGATCACGTCCGCTCCCCCTGCGACGAGCGCGTCGAGGTTGGCGGCTGTATCGCCATCCCCTGCAGTGATGAAGCAAACGAGCGCCGGCCCATTCCCAAAAGCGGTTGCAAAGCGGCTCATGTCAGAGATCAACTCCCAAGTGCTCCGCCACTGTAAAGATGTCCTTGTCGCCGCGACCTGAGACGTTGACGACGAGGAGCTTGTCGGAGTCCATGGTCTTTGTGATCTCGGGCAGCGCCGCGAGAGCGTGAGCGCTTTCCAGCGCGGGAATGATGCCTTCAAGGCGACAGCAGAGTTGAAACGCTTCAAGCGCCTGATTGTCTGTGATCGGCACGTACTTCACGCGGCCGCTTTCATGCAGCCATGAGTGCTCAGGGCCGAGGCCGGGATAATCGAGGCCGGCACTGATCGAGTGTGCCTCGGTAATTTGGCCGTCCTCGTCCTGCAGCAGATACGTGCGGTTGCCGTGAAGGATGCCGGGCTTGCCGCCGGTGAGGCTGGCTGCGTGCTGTCCGCTTTCGATTCCATGACCCGCGGCTTCCACGCCGATCATTGCAACGTCGGGGTCATCAAGGAACGGATGGAACATGCCAATGGCGTTCGATCCCCCGCCGACGGCTGCAAGCAACATGTCCGGGAGGCGTCCCTCGGCTTTCAGCATCTGAGCGCGAGTCTCAGTGCCGATCACGCTCTGAAAGTCGCGCACGAGTTCGGGGTAGGGGTGGGGACCTGCGGCAGTGCCGATGATGTAAAAGGTGTCGTGCACGTTCGCGACCCAGTCGCGCAGCGCGTCGTTCATCGCGTCTTTCAGCGTCTCTGCGCCGCTAGTGACGGGCCGCACTTCGGCGCCGAGTAGCTTCATGCGAAAAACGTTGGGCTTCTGGCGCTCCACGTCCTTTGCGCCCATGAAAATGGTGCAGGGCAAGCCGAAGCGGGCGGCAACGGTAGCAGTCGCCACGCCGTGCTGACCGGCACCCGTTTCGGCGATGATGCGAGTCTTTCCCATGCGCATCGCCAACAGAATCTGGCCGACGCAGTTGTTGATTTTGTGCGCGCCGGTATGGTTGAGTTCTTCGCGCTTGAAGTAGATCTTCGGGCCCTTGCCCTCAGGCGCGAGGGAACGAAAATGGTCCGTTATGCGCGGCGCGTAGTAAAGAGGGCTGGGGCGGCCGACGAAATGCTCCAGCAGATCATCAAACTGGGCCTGGAATGCCGGATCAGCCTTGGCGGCGCGGTATTCCTTCTCGAGACCAAGGACCAGCGGCATCAGAGTTTCCGCGACATAGCGGCCACCGAAGCGGCCGAAGTGGCCTTGATCGTCGGGCTGGTTGCGGAAGCTGTTCGCTTTTGAGTTCTGAGCGGTCATAGTGCGTCGCGCCTAAGCCAATGCGCAGCCGCTGTCCACGGCCCTAAGGGCCACCAGGCAGTCACCCCTGCTTTGCCCGTCAAGCCGCGCGCGCAGCCGAGCAGAAGGCCGAGATCAGGTCTGCATCCTTCACCCCCGGGGCAGATTCCACTCCGGACGAGGTGTCTAAAAGCGGAGCCCTCGTTCGCTGGAGCGCATCGGCCACATTGCGGGGCGTCAGACCGCCGGCCAAGCCCCAAGCCACAGCCCCGTTCCACCCTGCCAGCAGCGACCAATCGAAGCTGAGACCCATACCGCCCGGCAAGGTGCCCGCAGGTGTTTTGGCGTCGAAAAGCACCAGATCGACCGCGTCGGCGTAAGTGTGTGCTCTCTCCAAGTCAGCGGCACTGCTGATCGAGACTGCCTTCCACACCGGGAGACCAAAGCGTGCCCTCACTTGTGCAGAGCGCTCTACAGTTTCGCTACCATGGAGCTGAATGGCCGAGAGGCCGGCAGCTGCAACGGCTTCTCCGATGAAGGAATCGTCCGCATCCACGAAGAGGCCAACTTTGCCGATCCTTCCTGCTGCCCGGTCGCCTAGCGCAGCCGCCTCGGCCATAGACACGTTGCGGGGACTACGCTGGCAAAAAACAAAGCCAACGTGATCGGCGCGCGAGCGGATCGTCGCATCAAGCGCCATGGGAGACTTGATGCCGCAGATCTTTATGGCAGGCGCCTGATTCATGCAGCGCCCTTAGGGCAAGCTGCCGCGCCGCGCAAAGGTGCGCGGCGCGATTACGGTTCACGGTGCGAGTTCGAACTGCACCGTGACGTTGACGGCGTTCTCCAACACTCCGCCCATGACCGGCGGCGGCGGAGCATCGGCGCGCTGCGCTGTCACCTTCATCTCACGGTACATAGCGGGTTGTGGTGCGTAACTACCGGCCTCACTGATCGATGTAATACCGGCCACGCGCAGACCGGCGGCTGTCGCGTAAAGCTGCGCCCGCTGACGCGCGACTTTCATCGCTTCGGCGCGGGCTTCATCAAGGGCGGCCTCTGGCTTGGCGAGCATGAAGTTGGGGCCATTGACCTGATTCGCGCCGGCAGAGACGAGCGCATCGATGACTTTGCCATAGTCACCCAGCTTGCGCTGCTTGACCGAGACGTTGTTGGTCACCTGATAGCCGACGATCCGCTGCTCCTGCTCCACATAACTCCCATCAGGAAGCCGTTTCGGTTGAGCGTAGACCGGGTTGAGATTCAGGTTGCTCGTCTGGATGTCCCGGTCGGCTATGCCAGCTCGCTTCAGGCCCGCGATGACCTGAGTCATCTTGCGCGAGTTCTCCGCAAGGGCCCCGCTAGCGGTGTCGCCCTGAGTGGTGACGCCTGCGTTGAACAGCGCCATGTCCGGCTGCTGTGTCGAGGTGCCCTCGGCGGTCACGGTCAGTAGCGTATGTCCGGCAGCAATCGAGGGGATAGGCGCGGGCACTTGCGCGAGGGCGGGCGTACCCAGAGCGGCGAGCGTCGCCGCAAAGGCGATTGAAATAGGCTTCATGTGAGTTCCTCCATCCACTGCCTGGCCGAACGATCTGAGGCTGGTCAGGTTGCGCGAGGCTGAACCGATTAACAAAGATGATGCCCCTTGCCGCGTGGCAGCGGTGTCAGAGAGTCGCCTCGATGGCCCGTGCCGCCGCCAGCGGATCGTCGGCGCGGCTGATCGGACGGCCGACTACCAGAACGGACGCGCCGGCGTCGCGAGCCTGGCGAGGAGTCACAGTCCGCTTCTGATCTCCCGTTTCCCGACCGGTGTCCGGGCGCAGGCCGGGAACCACGAAGAAGCCGTCCTTCCACTGTTGGCGGACGGCACCGACTTCATGTCCAGAGCATACGACGCCGTCGAGGCCCGCAGAGTGAGCCAGTTCTGCCAGGCGGAGCGCCTGGTCATGTGCGCTGCAGGACAGACCAGTGGCTGACAGGTCCCTATCGTCGAGGCTGGTGAGGACCGTGACCGCCACAACCTTGCAGCGCTCGTCGGCGGCGGCCTTCGCATCCTCCATCATCGCACGGCCACCCGCGGCGTGAACCGTGACGATTGCGGGCTCCAGCACGTGAATTGCCTGCATTGCAGCTGCCACGGTGTTTGGAATATCGTGCAGCTTGAGGTCCAGGAAAATTGGCAAACCCAGCTTATGCAGCTCCATCACGCCATGATGGCCGTGAGCGCAAAAGAACTCGAGCCCCAGCTTGATCCCGCCGACATGGCCGGCGACCTTTCGCGCTAGAGCCTCCGCAGCGTCGAAGCGGGGAAGGTCGAGCGCGAGGTAGACGGGATTGAGGTTCATTTCTGCCGTTTCCAGAGTCAGGCTTCGGGACCCGCTGCACTTCGATTCGCTGCAGGTTCGGGGATGGATGTCGTTGTTTCTTCCAGCGTGCTGGGTACCGGAGCCGAGCTGGTGGCCAGCATCGTGTTCTCGAGCGAATGGATGCGCCGCTTCAGGCGCCACTTTCCGGTCCGATGAACAAGCCACATTGGCACCGCGCCCAGGAGAAAGAACACCAGCGCCACGATCCCGACCGGCCACTCGAAGTGGACGTAGTTCCCCCCGTCCAGCGGCCAGAAGTTGACCGGTACCTTGGTCCAGTTCATCGCGATGAAAGCGACAAGGATCGCCGTCAGTATGATCCAGACGATCGTGCGGATGATCTGCATGGTCTCGCTCCCTCCCGCCTCAGAGCACGATGCTAAGCGTTAACATCGTGCTTGGGAACCCTGAACGGGCAGCCTCAGCCGCCGAAAACGCGAACGAAGATGCGGTCCACTTCCTTGAAGTGATATCCGAGGTCGAACTTCTCCTCGATTGTCTGGGCAGGCAGAGCTGCAGCAACCTCCGGATCGGCCTTGAGGAGTTTCAGCAAGGAGAGCTGTCCGTCGGCTTCCCAAACCTTCATCGCGTTGCGCTGAACGAGGCGGTAGGATTCGTCCCGGCTGAGGCCAGCTTGGGTAAGGGCAAGGAGGACGCGCTGCGAGTGCACAAGGCCGCCCATGCGATCGAGGTTCTTCTGCATCCGCTCGGGATAGACCAGCAGCTTGTCGATCACGCCGGTTAGACGGGCGAGCGCGAAGTCGAGGGTGATCGTCGCGTCGGGGCCGATGAAGCGCTCGACGGAGGAGTGGGAGATATCGCGCTCATGCCAAAGCGCGACGTTCTCCATAGCGGGAAGCGCGTAAGAGCGAATCATGCGGGCCTGCCCCGTGAGGTTTTCGGTGAGTACCGGGTTCCGCTTGTGCGGCATCGCGCTCGAGCCCTTCTGCCCTGGCGAGAAATATTCCTCCGCTTCAAGAACTTCGGTGCGCTGGAGGTGGCGAACCTCGATGGCCAAACGCTCGATGGAGCTGGCGATGACAGCCAGTACGGCGAAGAACATCGCGTGGCGATCGCGCGGAATAACCTGGGTGGAAATCGGCTCGACTTCGAGGCCCAGTTTCTCGGCGACGTATGCCTCCACCGACGGGTCAACGTTGGCGAAAGTGCCCACCGCGCCGGAGATGGCGCACGTCGCGATCTCCTCGCGCGCGGCGACCAGGCGCGTCCGGCAGCGAGCGAATTCGGCATACGCTTGCGCCAGCTTCAGGCCGAATGTGACGGGTTCCGCGTGGATGCCGTGGCTGCGACCGATGGTGGGGGTGTACTTGTGCTCTTCGGCGCGCCGCTTGATGGCAGCGAGGAGGGCGTCGAGATCCTCCAGGAGGATATCTGCCGCACGGGCGAGCTGAACGTTCAGCGTGGTATCCAGCACGTCCGAACTCGTCATACCCTGGTGCATGAACCGCGCTTCCGGGCCGACTTGCTGTGCCACCCAATCAAGGAAGGCGATGACATCGTGCTTGGTGACGGCTTCAATGGCGTCGATCGCCGCAACGTCGATCTTGGGGCGGGTCGCCCACCAGTCCCAGAGTGCCTTCCCGGCGCTTTCCGGTACAACGCCGAGCTCACCCATCTTGACCGCCGCGTGTGCTTCGATCTCGAACCAAATGCGGTAGCGCGCTTCGGGCTCCCAGATCGCGGTCATCGCGGGACGGGCGTAGCGGGGTACCATTGCGAACTCCTTCGGCTGTCATTGAAGGCTGCTCGCCTTCGTCGGAGCCGCTAGGAGGCGGGCCAGCGAAAGTCCAGCCGGGTTTCGCCAGTCGTACTTCCGAGGGAATCGAAACGGCGCTCGACGATCATGCCACTGCCGCCGCTGTCGATGGCGACGACGGTGGAACAGCGGGTGCCATAAACGCCGTCACGGATGAACACCGGAGCGAACCGCGGCTCGGGCCCTTCCCGGGGACGGGCGAGAGTCGAGTCAGGCGTTTCTGAGCGCATGGAGACGAGCAGGGCGGCTACATCGCTGCTATCCTGCGCCATCCATTCAGACACCGCAGCTTCAACCCGTCGTGTCTTGGGCCACCGGTCATGAAAACCACCGTTAGAGAGACCATGAACACCTGGAGCCAGTGGTGCGGTGCGCACTTCGGGAAAGTTAGACAGGAACCACGCATCCGCACCATCGACATGAATGACATTGAACGCATTCATGTCAGCGACGTGCTCGGGAACGCGACCTTCCAGCAAGTCAGTGACGAGTTTTCCGCGCGAAGGCCGATTGGGCTGCGGGCCTTCGGGTTGGCGGAAATTTGTCACGAGAGCAAAGCGGCCTGCCTCGTGAATGCCGAGCCAAGTTCCGCCGCTTGTGAGGTCGCGGCCTGCGATGATGCCGGGCACGTCGTCCCAAGCGGCGAGCGGAGCAGCAGGTCGAGCGTGGAATTCATCACGGTTACCCGCAACGACCAATCGCCACCGTGGATGCGCCTTCCATGCGACTGCGGCAACGCACATCAGATCAGTCCCTTAGCGCGCAGCGACACGTGCCCTTCGCGACCAATCACGATATGATCGTGTACGGTTACGCCCAGAAGCCGACCCACTTCGGCTATGCGATTGGTGATTTCGATATCGGCCCGGCTGGGCTGCGCGTTCCCGCTGGGATGATTGTGGACGAGAATCAGCGCCGTGGCACCCAGATCAAGGGCCCTGCGGATGACCTCTCGGGGATGGATTGCCGCTTCGTCGATCGAACCGTCGCCCACATGCTCATCGAGGATCAGCATGTTGCGTGCGTTGAGGTATAGAACGCGGACCCGCTCGCGGGTGAGGTGGGCCATATCGATAGTGAGGTAATCGATCAGCGACTGCCAGGAGCCGATCACCGGTGCCTCCCGCACGCGCTGGCGCGCCAGGCGACGCGCCGCCAGCGTGACGACCTTGAGCGCGGCGGCTGTTGCCTCGCCCATCCCGGGATGAGCCGCGAGTGTCCGCGCATCGGCGGTGAGCACACCCGCAAGGGAACCAAAGCGGTCCAGCAATGTTCGAGCGAGCGGCTTCATGTCCCGCCGTGGAACTGCCTGCATCAGTAGCAATTCGATAACCTCGTGATCGCCAAGCGCTTCGTCGCCGCCCTCCAGCAGACGCTGCCGCAGCCGCCCGCGATGGCCGCTGGCGTCCTGGCCGGGAGGCGGCGGAGCATCCTGGGGTGCTCCGAAGAAGTCGGGTTCGTCAGCCATCGTCGGGGAATTCATTGCCTTTCAAGGTTCGCCAGCGCAAGTGAGGCAACGGATGGTTGAAGAGGACAATTTGCCGGCCGAGGAAAGCTCGATGCAGCCGCCCAGGAGGCGGCTTCGTTTGCTGCTGGGCGGTGCATTGCTCGTGCTGGCCCTCGTGCTTGCGTACGCTTGGCTGAGCCGGAAGACGATCGCGGGCGACTATATAGCGGGCCAACTCTCTGAGTTGGGTCTCGCGGGCACCTACGAAGTCACTGCGGTCGGTCCGGACGAGCAGATCATCCGCAACCTTGTGATCGGCGATCCGGACAGTCCAGACCTCACCGTCGCAGAGGTGCGAGTGGCAACCCGGCTGCGATTCGGCCTTCCCGGCATCGGCCGGATCACGCTGGTGCGGCCGCGGCTCTATGGCAGCATTGAAGGCGGCCAGCCAAGCTTCGGCGCTCTGGACAAAGTGCTGTTCACCGGAAGCAAAGAGCCTTTCCGGCTGCCTGACCTCGACATCGCGGTCATCGACGGGCGAGCTGCAATCCAGACGGATTACGGGTCGGTTGGTATCAAGCTTGATGGCGCGGGGTCGCTTCGCAACGGATTCACGGGCGCGATGGCAGCGGTAGCTCCCAGGCTCGCCCTCGACGGGTGCACGATCACCCAAGCGACCGCATACGCCCGGATAACAGTGAAAGCCGAAAGGCCGCGTCTTTCAGGTCCGTTGCGACTGGACACTCTAGAATGTGCTGAACCGCGCCTGCGACTTGCCAGAGGCGGCATGAAGGTGGACGTCACTCTCGGGCAGTCTCTCGACAGCCTCGAGGGGCAGCTTGAGCTCAGGACCGGCCGCGCTAAAGTGGAAGAGAGCGCCCTCCAGCGGCTGGGAGGTGCAGCGCACTTCACGTATCGCAATGACCAACTGACCGCACGGTACGATCTTTCCGCCAGGGATCTGCGTACGACGAACGTCACTGCAGGGCGCATTCAACTCTCCGGGCGTTTGCGAGCAGGGCCGCGATTGGCACGGCTCCAGATTGAGGGCGATGTCGAGGCGAGCGACGTGGCCAGTGGTGCGATGCTGGATGGCGTCCTCGCGCGAGCGCAACAGGGTGGGGAGGGCACGTTGCTCGCACCTCTCCTGGCTCGGTTCCGCAGCGCGCTGGCACGCGAATCGCAGAACAGCACTCTTGATGGCAACTTCCTCGCGCGGGGCAGCAAGGACGGGTTTTCCGTCGTCGTTCCGCGCGCGAGTCTCCGGGGCAGGAGCAGGCAGGCACTGCTTGCGGTTTCGCGGGTGCAGATTCTCACGAAAGACGATGCCTTGGCACGCATCAGCGGAAATTACGCCACAGGGGGCGAGGGCTTGCCGCGAATCGCCGGACGCGTCGAACGGACAGAGAACGGGAACGTGGCGGTGCGCATGCAGATGCCCGAGTACCGCGCCGGTGACGCCAGTCTCGCACTACCGAAGTTTGCCGCAGTTCAATCTTCCGCTGGCGAGTTCAGCTTTGCCGGTGAAATGCACATGAGCGGCGATCTCCCCGGCGGTCGCGCAGAAAACTTGATTCTGCCGGTTGATGGCGTCTGGGCGGGCGGCTCGCTCGCGCTCTGGCCCAAGTGTACCGAGGTGCGGTTCGATGGCCTTTCGGTCGCCAACCTCTCGATCGATCGGCGCCGGCTGACCGTCTGTCCTGTGCGCGGCCGCCCGCTTGTGCGCCTCGCTTCCGGGAACGTGAACGTTGCCGGCGGAGTCGCTGCGCTCGATCTGACCGGCCGGCTCGGCCAGACTCCGATTCGCATCGCCAGCGGACCCGTCGGATTCGCCTACCCCGGCCTGATAACTGCCAGGCAAGTTGATGTCAGCCTCGGACCCGTCGACACTGCGTCGCGCTTCCGTATCGCAAGCCTCACCGCTCGCGCAGAGCAAGAGCTGAGTGGCAGCTTTGACGGTTCCGACGTCTTGCTCAACGGTGTGCCGCTGGACCTGCATAACACGCGCGGTGATTGGCGGTATGCCGGCGGTGTCCTCACGTTGAGCGATGCCGCCTTTCGACTTGAGGACCGCGAGCAGGTCGATCGCTTTCAGCCGCTTGTCGCCCGCGATGCGAGCCTTACGCTGAAGAACAACGTGATTGAGGCTCGGGCGCTTCTACGTGAACCGCAGAGCGACCGCTCGGTCGTGCTGGCGACGATCCAGCACGATCTTTCCACCGGCCGCGGCCGTGCCGATCTTGCGGTTGAGGGTGTCACGTTCGACAAGGATCTCCAGCCTGAAACGCTCACCACTCTGGCATTGGGCGTCATTGCCAATACCGAAGGGAGCGTGCGCGGGCGCGGCCGGATAGCCTGGAACGAAGTGGGTGTGACCAGCACCGGCAGTTTTTCTACGGACAAGTTTGACTTCGCCGCCGCCTTTGGCCCGGTCCAGGGTGTGTCGGGAACGATCCGATTTACAGATCTCCTTGGCCTCGTCACGGCGCCGGACCAGCGGCTGCGCGTCGCATCGATCAATCCCGGCATTGAGGTCAATGAGGGCGAGATCACGTTCGCACTGCAGTCGGGCTACGTGGTGGATGTCCGGGGAGGGCAGTGGCCCTTTATGGGCGGAACTCTCCGGCTGTTGCCGACACGGATGATCGTCGGGAGCGATGATGTGCAACGCTATACGCTGGAACTGACCGGCGCCGATGCCGCTCTGTTCGTGCAGCGTCTCGAAATCGCGAATCTCAACGCGACGGGCATCTTCGACGGCACACTTCCGCTTGTATTCGATCAGAACGGCGGCCGCGTGGTCGACGGCCTGCTTAACTCCCGGCCACCCGGCGGCAACGTCTCTTACGTGGGGGAGCTCACGTACAAGGACCTGTCGCCGATGGCTAACTTCGCCTTCGATGCGCTGCGCTCCCTCGATTACCGCGAGATGAGCATCGGCATGAACGGCGCCATCGAGGGAGAGATCATCACGCGTCTGCGCTTCTCGGGCGTTACGCAGGGCGAGGGCGCTTCTCGAAACTTCATCACGCGGCGGATCGGTAAGCTGCCGATCCAGTTCAACGTGAACCTGCGTGCTCCGTTTCTGCAACTCATCACGTCGTTCAAGTCGCTCTACGACTCTTCGTATGTCCGCGATCCGCGCTCGCTCGGCTTGCTCGATGCCGACGGACGTCCGCTGCCGCGGCTCAGAACCCCCAGCGTAACGATCGACACCTCGGACAACCCCATTCAGCCTCCCGCAAGCGAGACAATGCCATGACGTTCCGACATCTGACCGCCTCCAATCCGCCGACGTCACGAGATGGCGTCCGGCAGGAGCGATCAAAGACGGACAGCTTAAGCCGCTGCGGCATCGCAGTGGCGGTGTTGCTGGGAGGTGCGATGGCGCTGGCAGGCTGCATTTCGGTGAACGCTCCCGACAAGCCCATCGTCATTGAGCTGAACATCAACATCAAGCAGGAGGTAATCTACCGCCTTGCTGAAGACGTGAAGCAGAACATCGAAGCCAATCCGGAAATTTTCTGATGAAACACCTCGTTCAATTATCCTTGCGCCGCTGGAGCATCTTGGCTGGCGCTGCTGCGTTGGCGGCCACTGGCGTTGCTAGTCCAGTCTGGGCTCAGCGCGATCCGGCTTACGCGGCAGCACGCGCCGCTGGTCAGATCGGTGAGAAGCCCGACGGCTACCTTGGTGTCGTGGGCGGAGCCTCGCCTGACGTTCGCGCGCTCGTCGATAAGATCAACATCCAGCGCCGCGCCAATTACACGCAGCGGGCTTCCGCGCAGAACGCTACTGTCGAGGAGTATGCCTTTACCCAAGGCTGCATCCTCATCCAACGCACCGCTCCTGGCGAAAAGTACCAGGCTCCGGGCGGCGGTTGGCAGACGCGCGGCTCTGGCGCCCCTGAGCGCGATCCACGTTGTCCTTGATCGGCTTCGGAGCGGGGATGTAGCTGTAGCGTCTAGGCCGCAGTACCAGCGCACCTTGGACACATGCTCGGGATAAACCCGATCATCGCTGCTGCACTGGTTGACTTGGTACTAGCCCCATCTTAATGGGCCGGTGCCTACGGCGGGCAGGTCGTCGGGCGTGTCACAAGTTCCTGATGAAAATGGGGGGCTGGCATGAACGATGATGCTGACGCACGAGATCCTGTTGGCGAGGATGCGCGCATTAATGCGCTTGACGAGCGGCTTCGTAGCGCTCGAGAGCGTGAGGGTGAGCGCATCAAGACGGCGGGGAACCCGGAGTCGGACGATAGTTATCGTGCCGGAAACCGTGTTCTCGCTGACTTGTTGGGGGGTATCGTGGGAGGCGTGTTCTTAGGCTGGGTGATTGATCACTTTGCCGGAACCGCGCCCTGGGGTCTGTTGGTGATGATGTTCCTTGGGATCATCGTCGCTTTCAGGAACATCATCCGGATGTCGAACCGGCGTTCCGACTGATCCTGCTGGATTTGCTCGGGCGCTGTTGCGCATGTTCTAGGTAAGGCAAGAGGCAAGACGTGGCAGCCGAGGCGGGCAAAGTCGATCCGATGCATCAGTTCACTATCGAACCCCTGTTCGGTACGGAGAGCTGGCAGATCGCAGGCTACCATATACCCTTCACCAACTCAGCGTTGTGGATGGCAATATCGGCTGCTCTGCTGGTGCTATTTGTTGCTGGCGGCATGAAGCGGCAGCTTGTTCCCGGCCGATGGCAGATGGCCGTGGAAAGCTTCACCGGCTTCATTGACGGCCTGCTCGCAGCAAACGTCGGTCCGGCCGGGAAAAAGTATGTCCCGTACCTCTTCTCGCTGTTCATGTTCATCCTGTTTGCGAACTTCCTCGGACTGCTCCCGCTTGGAGTGATCGGGCTGCACGCATTCACGTTCACCAGTCACTTTTCGGCCACGGGTGTCCTCGCGATCCTGACCTTTGCGATCGTGATCATCGTTGGCTTTGTGCGGCACGGTTTGCACTTCTTCTCACTGTTCGTGCCCCACGGTACGCCGTTATTGATGATCCCTCTGATCTTTGTGGTCGAGCTGATCTCATTCCTGGTTCGTCCGTTCAGCCTCGGCTTGCGACTGTTCGTGGCCATGATGGCCGGGCACGTTCTGCTGGAAGTGCTCTCCAGCTTCGTCATCAGCAGCGGCAATGCGAATATCGGCCTGTTTGCGATAGCCGGTCTGCCCAGCTTCATCCTCATGGTCGGTATCTGTGCGCTCGAGCTGCTCGTCGCCGGCATCCAGGCCTATGTTTTCGCGCTTCTCACCTGCGTCTACTTGAACGACGCTGAGAACCTTCACTGATCTTTCTCGACTAACGGTTTTAAAAAGGGAGTTTTTGAAATGGACGCAGAAGCTGCAAAGCTGCTTGGTGCCGGTCTCGCTGCAATCGGTTGCGGTCTCGCCTCCATCGGCGTGGGTTCGGTTTTCGCCAAGTTCCTCGAAGGCGCGCTGCGCAACCCGGGCGCTGCCGACGCGCAGCAGGGCCGTCTGTTCATCGGCTTCGCCGGTGCCGAGCTTCTGGGCCTGCTCTCGTTCGTCGTCGCGGCGCTGCTGATCTTCGCCTGATCAGTTGAACGTTGGTGCTGGCTGCATCGCCCTGAGGCGATGCAGCCGCGCCGCCCGCGCGAGTATTACCGTTTCCAGACAGGGCTGATCCATGCCTCAGATCGCACAGCTGGGCGAATTCTATGCCAGCCAGATCTTCTGGCTGCTCATCTTCTTCGGCCTCATCTTCTTCGTCGTGGGACGTGGAATGGTGCCCAAGGTGATGGACACCGTCGCACAGCGAGACAACCAGATTGCTGATGACCTCGCCGCCGCCGAACGCGCTCGCGCTGAAGCGGATGCCGAGGAAGAAGCTTGGCGTACGCGTGAAAACGCTAACCGCGCCGAGGCGCAATCAGTAATTGCAGAGGCTCGCGCAAAGGCGGCCGCTGCTTCGGCCGAGCGCCTTGCCGTAGCGCAACGCGTGGTTGACGAGCGGCTTGCCACCGCAGAAGTTCGCATCTCCGAGGCGCGTGTTTCTGCCGTCGCAGAGATTGAGAATGTTGCGGCTGACGCGGCCCGTGACATTGTGAGCCGCATTGCTGGTCTCTCGGTTGAGGAAAGCGCCGCACGGTCCGCAGTCAAGGAAACGATGGCTCATGGCTGATACTGCAATGCCTGAAGCGGAACATGGTATTCCCGCCGAAAACGGTGTGCACGCCGGCGTTGAAACTCACCATGCCGAGCCGTTGCTACTGGGAGTGGCGCCGCCCGTTGCGGTTGTCAGTGCCTCGATGCTGGTGCTTATCCTGATCGCTCTGTGGAAGGGCGCTCACAAGATGGTGACTGGCGGCCTCGACGCTAAGATCAATGAGATCAAGGCTCAGCTGGCAGAGGCTAAGGTGCTTCGTTCCGAGGCCGAAGCGCTCCGCAGGGAGTACGCTGACAAAATTGCTAACGCCGAGAAGGACGCGACGTCCATGATCGAGCACGCGCGGCATGAAGCCCAGGCAATTGTTGCTAAGGCCGAAACGGATACCCGCGATTTGATTGCCCGTCGCGAGAAGATGGCGGAGGATCGCATTGGTGCTGCCGAACTGGCTGCGTTGGCCGAAGTCCGCGCCAAAGCTGCGTTGGCTGCCACAGGTGCAGCGCAAGATCTGATCCGCCGCAACTATACGGCGGAAGCGGATCGAACTCTGGTGGAGCAGTCGATCAGCACGATATGATCGTTTTCGCTTTCGCTGAGTGACGAGAGGCCCTCATCGTTGATGAGGGCTTTTCTTTTGTCCTCTCAAGTTACGCTCGCAAGGCGCCAAACTCACCATCTCAGCGGATTGCCGGCGATCGTTGGGGCGCGAGTTGGCGGCGTAGAAAACGTCAGAAATTATCCTTGGCTGCCCGCAGAGCGGCGAACGTCGCTACCGCGTCCCCGCCTTCTGTCCACCTGCCTTGAAGATGCGGATCATCAGCGCGCAGGAACGGGTTCGTGGCAAGTTCACGCTCCAGCCGTGTAGGCACCGTTGGTAGATCGCGCGCGCGTCTAGCGGCGATCTCCCTTGCGTACTCCGCCAGCGCAACATTGTCGGGGTCGGCATGCAGCGCAAAGCGGGCGTTTGATGCAGTATATTCGTGTGCACAGTACAGCAGAGTCTCAGGCGGCAGCGCCTTGAGCCGCGAGAGGCTTTGCCAGAACTGGGAGGGTGACCCTTCAAACATGCGACCGCAGCCAAGAGCGAAAAGCGAATCCCCCACAAATGCGAGGTGAGCTTCGGGCAAATGGAAGGCCACGTGACCCATGGTATGGCCACCGACGTCGATGACGCGCGCGCTGTAGTCTCCGATCCGGACAATGTCGCCATCTCGCACCGCACGATCGATGCTCTCGATCTTCGACGCCTCTCCTTCGGGAGCGATGACCTGGCAGTGCGTGGCGGCCTTGATGGCGGCGTTTCCGCCGGCGTGGTCCGGGTGCCAATGCGTGTTCCAAATCTGAGTGATCTGCCAGCCTCGGTGGCGCGCCTGGCTCAGGTACTCGTCGGCGTCCGGCGTGTCGATGCAGACGGTCTCCTGGCTTTCCGAGTCATGCAGCAGGAAGCCGTAGTTGTCGGACAGGCACGGGAACTGGTGGACTTCGAGCATCACATATCTCCTCGTCGAGCGGTTCTAGCCGTCTCAACGCAAAGAAAAAGCCCGCTCGGCGAACCGGACGGGCTTTTGCTTGTGGTCTAGGTCTCGGCCGAGGCCGACAGGATGCGCAGGCGACGTCCTGGAACGCCGCCTGAGCTTTGGCCTTAGCGGTTCTTGAGCGCCTCGCCGAGGATGTCGCCGAGCGACGCACCCGAGTCCGACGAACCGTACTGTTCAACGGCTTCCTTCTCTTCGGCGAGCTGGCGCGCCTTGACAGAGAAGTTGGGCTTCTTGGAGCGATCGAAGCCGATGACCATGGCGTCGAGCTTCTGACCCACCTGGAAGCGATCAGGACGCTGTTCGTCGCGATCGCGGCCGAGGTCGGAACGCTTGATGAAGCCAGTGGCGCCATCGTCGCCGGCCTGTACTTCAAGACCGCCGTCCCGAACTTCGAGGATCGTGACCGTGACGACTTCGCCACGACGCAGCGAACCAGTGCCGCCGGTTGCGACGCCGCCAGCTGCCGGAGCACCACGCTCGAGCTGCTTCATGCCGAGGCTGATGCGCTCCTTCTCGACGTCAACGTCGAGAACGACAGCCGAGACCTGCTCACCCTTGCGGTGCAGAGCCAGCGCGTCTTCGCCCGAGATGCCCCAAGCGATGTCGGACATGTGGACCATGCCGTCCACGTCGCCATCGAGGCCGATGAACAGACCGAACTCGGTCGCGTTCTTGACTTCGCCTTCGACCTGCGAACCAACCGGGTGCTTCTCGGCGAAATCTTCCCAGGGGTTGCCGATGGCCTGCTTGAGACCAAGGCTGATGCGACGCTTCTCGGAATCGACTTCGAGCACGACGACGTCGACTTCCTGCGAGGTCGAGACGATCTTGCCGGGGTGGACGTTCTTCTTGGTCCACGACATCTCGGACACGTGGACGAGGCCTTCGATGCCCGGTTCCAGTTCGACGAACGCACCGTACTCGGTGATGTTGGTGACGGTTCCGTGCAGCTTGGCGCCGACCGGGTACTTGACGGTCGCACCTTCCCAAGGATCGCTCTCGAGCTGCTTCATGCCGAGCGAGATGCGCTGCGTCTCGGAGTTGATGCGGATGATCTGCACCTTGACGGTGTCACCGATGTTGATGACTTCGCTCGGGTGGTTGACGCGCTTGTAGCTCATGTCGGTGACATGGAGCAGGCCGTCGATGCCGCCGAGATCGACGAACGCACCGTAGTCAGTGATGTTCTTGACGACGCCCTCGATCACCTGACCCTCGGTCAGCTTGTCGATCAGCTCGCTGCGCTGTTCAGCGCGGGTTTCCTCGAGGACGGCGCGGCGCGACACGACGATGTTGCCGCGGCGGCGATCCATCTTGAGAATCTGGAAGGGCTGGGGGATGTCCATCAACGGGCCGACGTCGCGGACCGGACGGATATCGACTTGTGAGCCAGGCAGGAAGGCTACGGCGCCGTCGAGATCGACGGTGAAGCCACCCTTTACGCGGCCGAAGATCACACCGTCCACGCGCTTGCCTTCGCCGAACTCGCTCTCAAGCTTGTCCCAGGCGGCTTCGCGGCGCGCACGGTCACGCGACAGCATCGCTTCGCCGTCTGCGTTCTCGACGCGGTCGACGTAGACTTCGACTTCATCACCGACCTTCAGGCCGTGATCGTCTTCGCCGCGGGCGAATTCGCGCAGTGACACGCGGCCTTCGCTCTTGAGGCCGACGTCGATGACGGCCTTGTCGTTTTCGATTGCGGTGATGGTGCCCTTGACGACGCGGCCCTCAAAGCCTTCATCGCCGGCTCCACCAAGCTGCTCGTCGAGCATTTTCGCGAAATCATCGCGAGTGGGATTTGCCATAGTGGCCATGCTTAAGTGTCTCTCTTGTGTTGTTTTTTCCGGCCAGGCGGTTGGTTCCGCCGGTCTTTCCTCCGCTGCCGCACCATGCGGACAAGCGGGCCAAAAAGGGCCGAACTGCCGCGGCGGCCGAACACCGGTCGCGGCGTCCTTCAGAGTCGGTTGCCCCTGTCAGACCGGCGGCGCTTATGCCTCTAAGGCGTCAAAAGCAAGGAAAATGGCGGATGCTTCGGGTTCACTCCCGGCGCGCCTCCGTTGCGGCAATCGCGGCTGCAATCGCCTGATCGCGCCCGAGGTCTGAGGTGTCCAGGAGGATTGCGTCGGCAGCGGCGAGGAGGGGGGCATCGGTGCGCCCGGTGTCGCGTGCATCGCGGGCGATGAGGTCGGCGGTGATCTCCTCAACGGTGATCCCGCGCCCCTGCTGCTGCATCTCGAGGAAGCGGCGTTTCGCGCGCGCTTCTACGCTTGCGGTCACGAAGAGCTTGATCTGGGCATCCGGGGCAATGACCGTGCCTATATCGCGGCCGTCCAGCACAGCGCCTCCAGGCTGGAGCGCAAACTCGCGCTGGCGCTTGAACAGCGCCTGCCGCACCTCAGGATGAAGGGACACGCGGCTCGCGAGACCGCCGGCAGCCTCAGAACGAAGCTCGGGATCCGCCAGCAGTGCATCCGGGAACGCCGTCGCTGCAAATGCATCGTCGCTATCGTCGGGATTGCCGCCGCTGAGGGCGCATTGCCGACCGACCGCGCGATACAGCAGGCCGGTGTCGAGATGGGGCAAGCCGAAGTGCGCCGAGATGGCTTTGGCGATTGTACCCTTTCCCGATGCGGTCGGACCGTCGACAGCGACGATCATAGGGCGTCCTCTTCTGGGGCGAGTTGTGCCAGCATGGTCTCGAAAGCAGGGAAGCTGGTGGCGATCGGGCGCGTATCGTCGATCTCTACACCGGCGCGGCTCGCCAGGCCTGCAACGGCCATCGACATGGCAATGCGGTGGTCGAGATGCGTTTCCACGGTAGCTTCGGTTCCTGTAAGGAGGTCGCCGCCCGACCCATGTATGCCCAGCCCGTCCGCGCGCTCCTCCACACGTGCACCCGCAGCCTGGAGAGCGGCTGCCATGACCGCGATGCGATCGGACTCCTTCACGCGAAGTTCTTCGAGTCCCGTCGTGATCGTGGTGCCCTGTGCGAGAGCCGCGGCGACGAAGAGCACTGGAAACTCATCTATCATGCTGGGAGCGAGCGCCGGATCGACCTCGATGCCGCTCAGCGTGGAGTGGCGCACGCGCAAGTCTGCGACGGGTTCGCCGCCCACCTCACGCCGCCCCAGTTCCTCGATCGAACCGCCCATGGCTCGCAAAACTTCAATCACTCCGGCACGGGTCGCGTTAAGCCCGACGTTCTCGATCACCAGGTCGCTGCCGGGTACGATCAGACCCGCGACGAGGAAGAAGGCGGCGGATGAGGGGTCTCCGGGCACGTCTATCAGCTGGGGGCGCAGTTCGGCATCGCCCGCAACAGTTATGACACGGGTTCCATCCGCTTCGACATCCACGCTCAAGTCTGCGCCGAAGCCTCGTAGCATCCGCTCCGAATGGTCACGCGTCGGCACCGGTTCAATGACGGTCGTTCTTCCGGGGGTATTGAGGCCCGCCAGCAGGATCGCGCTTTTCACTTGCGCTGAGGCGACCGGAAGACGGTACGAAATCGGCACAGCCGGGGAAGCGCCTCGTAGAATCAGCGGTAACCGTCCTCCGACGCTGGCTGTCACGTCCGCACCCATTTGCGACAATGGCTCGATCACGCGCCCCATCGGTCGCTTTGACAAGCTCGCGTCGCCAACGAACGTCGCTTGAAGCGGATGGCTTGCGAGTAGTCCCATAAGCAGGCGCGTTGATGTTCCCGAGTTGCCCATGTCCAGGGGCGCCTCTGGCTGGAGCAGGGCGCCCACGCCAACGCCGTTGACCACCCAAGTGCCATCCCGCTGGCGCTCCACGTGTGCTCCCATAGAGCGCATTGCGGCGGCGGTGGCGAGCACGTCCTCGCCCTCGAGCAGGCCTGAGATGCGGCTCTCGCCCACTGCAAGCGCAGAGAGCATGATCGCGCGATGGCTGATCGACTTGTCTCCGGGCACGCGCAGACGGCCTTTCAACGGTCCTGTCGGCCGGAAGCGGCGGGGACGCATGAAGGCGGTCGGATCGCTGGTCACTGGGAGGCTTTCGTTCAATGGCTTTCGCCGTGAGGCGCAGCGGCGCTGGAGCGCGCGGCTTTTGACAGCGGGCGTGGCGTATGGCAAGGCGCGCGCCCTGATGCGGCTCGAGCGGCTTGATTTCGCTGCAGAGCCTTACCATCAAGTACAGGATTTTCGCGCACGCCGTCCGGCGCGTGTCAGATGAGGAATTTTCATGGTCAAGCCTGAGTGGGGCGCCAAGCACGGCTGCCCGAAGTGCGGCACCCGATTCTACGATCTCGGCAAGGATGATCCGGTCACTTGTATCGAGTGTGGCAATGCCTGGAATCCAGAGCCTGTGCTCAAGTCCAAGCAGCCTGTGGCCTTTGAGGAAGTCCAGAAGAAGGAGGTCGTCGAGGAAGAGGATTCTGATCTCGCCGATGAGGATCTCGACATCGACGAGGACGGCGATTCGCCGGATAACGACGTTGACCTTGGAGGTGACGACGATCTCGGCATTGGCGCAGCCGATGACGAGAACGAGCACGAGACCTGATTGAAGCAGGGCAGCGGACGCAAAAAATTCGTTGCTTGAAAAATCCCCTTGCCAACCTCGGGGGTCGCCACTAGAGGGGCGGCCTCCCGAGGTTGAACTCGGGGCGGAGGACCTCCCAGGGTCCGACCGGATGAATGGAACGGGGCCGTAGCTCAGCTGGGAGAGCGCTACAATGGCATTGTAGAGGTCAGGGGTTCGATCCCCCTCGGCTCCACCATTCTCTTTAGGTATGGCGACATTTGGTCCATGCCGGACTGAGAACGATAGCCTTCTGCGCTTCTTGAGCTCGTGATCTGCTTGGATCGCTCCACTCCGGCTCCAGGAAGGCCAGCTCTCACTCCGGCCTGAATCAAATCTCACCGTGTCCGCTAGCTCGATAGAGTTGGCGGGGGTGACTATTTACGCGCTGGCTGACGAGGTTTCGTCCGCCGGCGTTTTTGGCGTTTTACGCTGCAACTGGAGTGGACGCGATGTTCGACAGCCTTTCCGATCGCCTCGGTGGTGTGTTCGACAAGCTGCGCGGGCGCGGCGCGCTCAAGGAGCAGGATGTTCGCGATGCCATGCGCGAAGTGCGCATTGCGCTGCTGGAAGCGGATGTGGCGCTTCCGGTCGTGCGCCGCTTCGTCGATCAGGTCACCGAGAAGGCGGTCGGCCAGGAAGTGCTGCGCTCGGTCACCCCCGGTCAGCAGGTCGTCAAGATCGTCAACGATGCCCTGATCGAGACGCTGGGCGGCGAAACCACGCCTGAACTCGATCTCAACGCCAATCCGCCAGTCGTGATCATGATGGTCGGCCTGCAGGGCTCGGGTAAGACCACCAGCACTGCCAAAATCGCCAAGCTCCTCAAGGAGAAGCACGGCAAGAAGGCGATGATGGCCTCGCTGGACGTCAACCGGCCCGCCGCCCAGGAGCAGCTCAAAGTCCTCGGCGAGCAAGTAGGCGTCGCGACCCTACCGATCATCCCAGGCCAGCAACCGACAGAAATTGCGACGCGTGCGTTGCAGTCCGCGAAGTTGCAGGCTTTCGATGTCCTGCTTCTGGACACAGCCGGACGCCTTCACGTCGACCAGCAACTGATGGACGAGATGAAGGCGGTCTCGGCGATCTCGGCTCCGCGCGAGACGCTTTTGGTGGTCGACTCGCTGACCGGCCAGGACGCTGTGAACGTCGCGCAATCTTTCTCCGGGCAAGTGGACCTTACTGGCGTCGTGCTCACTCGCATGGACGGCGATGCGCGCGGCGGTGCGGCGCTCTCGATGCGCGCTGTCACTGGCAAGCCTATCAAGTTTGCCGGCACGGGTGAGAAGCTCGACGCGATCGAAGTCTTTCATCCAAGCCGTGTCGCCAATCGCATTCTTGGCATGGGCGACATCGTCTCCATCGTCGAGAGGGCGGCCGAGACCATCAAGATCGAAGACGCCGAGGCGCTCGCCAAGCGGATGGAGCAGGGCAAGTTCGACATGAACGACCTGCGGATGCAGCTGAAGCAGATGCAGAGCATGGGCGGGCTGGGCGCGCTTGCGGGCATGATGCCCGGCATGAAGAAAGCCAAGGCGGCGATGCAGGCGTCCGGAATGGACGAGCGGGTGCTGCTGCGCATGGACGCGATTATAGGCTCGATGACAATCAAGGAGCGCGCCAATCCTGCGCTGCTCAATGCCAAGCGCAAGATCCGCGTCGCCAATGGCTCCGGAACGCAAGTCCAGGACGTCAACAAGCTGCTCAAGATGCACATGGAAATGTCCAAGGCCATGAAGCAGATCAAAAAGATGGGCGGCCTCAAGGGGCTCGCTGCCATGTTCGGCAAGGGTGGGCTCGATGCCGCCATGCCGGGGCTCGGCGGCGCCATGGGAGGAGCGGGTGGGATCCCGGACCTCAGCAAATTCGGCAAGAAATAAACACAAGTATTTGTAAAGAAAGGTTGAACAATGTCAGTTGCAATCCGTCTGTCGCGCGGTGGCGCGAAGAAGCGCCCTTACTACCGGATCGTCGTCACCAACTCGCGCTCGCCGCGCGATGGTAAGTACCTGGAGCAGGTCGGCACCTACAATCCGCTGCTCGCGAAGGACGACGAGAACCGCACGAAGTTCGTTGAGGACCGCGTGCGCTACTGGCTCGGCGTTGGTGCGCAGCCGACTGATCGCGTTGCGCGCATGCTCGACAAGGCTGGCATCAAGGAGCGTGCGGCGACCAACAACCCGAACAAGGCTGAGCCCGGCAAGAAGGCCAAGGAGCGCGCCGAGGAGAAGGCTGAGAAGCAGCGCGAGGCCGAGGAAGCCGCAGCAGCAGCTCAGGGCGTTTCCTCCGAGCAGCCGGCTGAGGGTGCCGTAGCGCCCGCTGCCGAGACCCCGCAGGTCGAGAGCACCATGGAGCCCGCAGAGGGCGCCCCTGACCAGGCGTAAGCCTTGGCCTTGGCACCTGACAAACCTGTCACGCTTGCCGCCGTCGCCGGCGCGCATGGCGTCACCGGTGAGGTTCGCCTCAAGCTGTTCGGAGAAGGCGTGGCGGCGCTGAAGCGCTACCGCGCCTTCAACGGCGCCAGTCTGACGCTCGAAAAGCTCCGCGATGACGGTAAGGGTGGGGCTATTGCGCGGTTTGCGGAAGTCTCGGATCGGACTGCGGCCGAAAAGCTGCGGGGCACGACCCTCACCGTGCCGCGCTCGGCCATGCCGCCGCTGCCGAAAGGCGAGTATTACCATGCAGACCTGCTCGGTCTCGCTGCCGTTTCGACCGACGGCGAGCATCTCGGCACATGCATCGCCGTCGAGAACTTTGGCGCGGGAGACGTGCTGGAGATCGAACGGGTGGCGGACGACACCGGGAAGCGCCGCCGCTTCATGGTCCCCATGAACGAAGCCGCGGTGCCCGAGTGGGACGAGCAGAGGCTCGTAGTTGCGGCAGCCTATGTCGAGTAAGTTGCAGGAGCCGTCAGGTGGCGCAGGATACGTGTCGGCTCCGTCTCCGGCTTTCGCCGCCACTGTCCTGACGCTGTATCCGGAGATGTTTCCGGGACCGCTGGGGCTCTCACTTGCTGGCCGGGCCCTCAGTGAGGGAAAGTGGTCGCTCACGCCCGTTCATATCCGCGACTTTGCAGCCGACAAGCATCGCACGGTGGACGATACGCCTGCAGGTGGCGGCGCCGGGATGGTGCTGCGAGCCGACGTTCTCGCGGCCGCGATCGACTTTGCACGTGGGCTGAGTCCCGCGGCGCCAGTCATCGCCATGACACCGCGAGGAAAGCCGATCACCCAAGCTCGCGTCCGGGAACTCGCGGCGGGGGCGGGCGTCACCGTGCTCTGCGGTCGTTTCGAGGGCTTCGATGAGCGAATCTTTGAAGGCCGCGCGGTCGAGGAGATCTCAATCGGCGACATGGTACTCTCGGGAGGCGAGCCGGCTGCGATCATGCTCCTGGACGCTTGCATTCGGCTGCTTCCCGGCGTAATGGGCGCGCCTTCCAGCGGGGCCGAAGAGTCGTTCGAAGACGGACTACTTGAGTACCCGCACTATACCCGTCCCGCTGAGTGGGAGGGGCGCACGATCCCCGAAGTGCTGCGATCGGGGGATCATGCGAAGATCGCCGCCTGGCGTAAAGCCAAGGCGGAGGATGACACACGGTTACGCAGGCCGGACCTTTGGGGGCGTCGCAGGGACGCTCGGGTCCAGTCTGCCTCTGGCGCGCAGCGAAACGAAGGAACAGGCACATGAACCTGATTCAGCAGATCGAAGCCGAGGAAATCGCCAAGGCGGCTAAGGCTATTCCCGAATTCCGTCCCGGCGACACCGTTCGCGTCGGTGTGAAGGTCGTCGAAGGCACGCGCACGCGTGTGCAGAACTTTGAAGGCGTTTGCATCGCCCGCTCGAACCGCGGCATGGGCTCGAACTTCACGGTTCGTAAGATGAGCTTTGGCGAAGGCGTGGAGCGTGTGTTCCCGCTGTACTCGCCGAACATCGACAGCATCGAGGTCGTGCGTCGTGGTGTGGTGCGTCGTGCGAAGCTTTACTACCTGCGCGGCCGCACCGGCAAGCGCGCGCGTATCGCTGAGCGCCGCGACGTCCGCAACGAGGCGTAAGCCTTCTACGCACGTCAACAAGCTAGAAGGAAGGGGCGGGCATATAGGTTGCCTGCCCCTTCTATTTGGCATGAGTTCATATTTCCAGCTTGCGTATACGGTGGCTGGAGCGGTGCCGATGCTCTGTTGCTGGCGCCGTGAAGTTGCCTCGGGGCCGGTCATCTGTGCCGAAAAAGGCCGCCTAAACGTGATAAATGGCGGCTAGAACGTGGCTTTTCGCTTTGACAGCGGCCAGAAAAGACGCTCAATTCCGGACCCATTCGCAAGACGAATCCAGTTTTCTTCACCGATTGGCTGTTCCACTGAAAGGCTAGGGGGTTCCCATAATGAACAAGAACGATCTCATCAGCGCTGTAACCGACTCAAGCGGTCTGTCGCGCAACGACGCCACCAAGGCTGTCGAAGGCGTGTTCGACGCTATCACCGGTGCGCTGAAGAGCGGCGACGAAGTTCGACTGGTCGGCTTCGGCACCTTCTCGGTAGCGAAGCGCAAGGCCTCCACCGGCCGCAATCCGCGCACCGGCGAGGCGATGGAGATCAAGGCATCGAGTCAGCCTAAGTTCAAGGCCGGCAAGGGCCTGAAGGACGCCGTAAACTAAGCTTTGCGCTGAGCGGGCGGAGCCCGAGGCGTTAAAGAGGTTCGGACGCCGCATCTGCCCAGGCAGGTGCGGCGTCTCTCGTTTGAAGGCGTCTCTTTAGAAGCGGCGGCAGCAGCCTACAGCAGGTTGACGCCAATCTTACCGAAGAAGCTACCGCCTTCGAGGTGCCGGTAGGCATCAGCAAGCCGGTCAAGGTCATAGACGACGTCAATGACGGGCCGCACCCTGTGCTGCACCATGAAGGCAGTCATCGCCTCGTGCTGTTCGCGACTGCCCACGCCTACGGGAGCCAATCGGACGGACGAGTCGGTCCGGTTCCAACTGAAGTCTGATCCCAACATACCGATGGCGGAGAGCTGCCCGCGTGGCATGAGCAGGCTGGAGTTGTCGTCGAACTGAACGGCGCCAACGGTATCGATCACGTTGGCAACGCCACTGCCGCCGATCTCCTTGCGCACAGCGCTGGCCCAGTCCGGCTGCTTTTTGTAGTTAATGCACAGGTCCGCGCCGAGCGAGGCTGCTCGCGCGAGCTTGGCATCGGACGATGAAGTGATAGCCACCTTCGCACCGATCGCCTTCGCAAGCTGCAGAGCAGCGATAGCTACGCCACCTGTGCCGTGGGCGAGCACCCACTCACCGGACTGCGTAGGGCGGAATGCCGTCAGGGCTGACCAGGCGGTGAGTGCTGCACAAGGCAGCGTCGCGCCTTCAAGATCGCTCATAGGGTCAGGCAGTTTGCACAGACTCTCTGTGTCAAAGACGGCGTATTGCCGCGCGACGCCGTCGATGGGACCGCCGAGCATACGCGGATCGGGTGCGCTTCCGGTCAACCAAAAAGGCGCGAAGATGGGCGTAACGCGATCTCCAGGGCTGACCCGCGTCACACCGTGACCCACTGCCTCCACGACCGCGGCTGAACAGGAGAGGGGAACTACCTGGGGCTGCTTGCCCAGACCCGGAATGAGGCCCTTGGCGACGATCAGATCACGATAGTTCAGAGTGGCCGCCGTGATGCGAATGAGAGCCTCACCCGATCCCGGCTCTCGCACATGAGCTTGCTCGATCGTGATCGTTCCGATGCCTTGGCCGCTGCGGATCGTCGCCTGCTTCATAGTCATCGCACTCCCTTCAAAGCCGTCGCGCTTCTGCTTGCCGGCTTGTCCTATGATGGCCGCCCAGGAAGGGAAAGGGTGGAGAGCCTGGATGCACCGGGTGCGCCAGGCCAGCTTGGCTCAGAGCTCGGATTTCAGCCAGCGGGAGAGATGGGTGTGTGGGGTATCCAGCAACACACGCGTGGGGCCCTGCTCGACGGTTACGCCATCACGCATATAGCAGATCTGGTCTGCGCCACGGGAGGCGTCTTCCACGTCATGGGACACGATAATAATGGGCATTTTAGTCGACCTGCGGATCTCTGCCAACAAGGAATGCATCGCCCGGCGTGTGGGATGATCGACCGCAGAGAAAGGCTCGTCGAGCAGGAGCACGTGGGGATCGCGGGCTAACGCCCGGGCAAGCGCCACGCGCTGTTGTTGCCCGCCTGACAGTTCGCGCGGCAGGCGGTCTGCAAAATCGCCCAGATGAACCCTATCCAAGAGCTCGAGGGCGATTGCTTCGCGTGCTCGGCGCGGCTGGTCGAGCATCGCCTCTGACACATTGGAGAGTGCGGTCTTGTGCGGGAACAGTGCATAAGACTGGAAGACAACACCGACGCGACGCCGTCTTCCCGGCACGTTGATGCCCTGCTGATGATCGAACCATATCTCGCCGTTGCAGACGATCCGACCTTGAGGGGCTTGATATAGACCAGCGATCGCGCGCAGGGTCGTTGACTTGCCCGCTCCCGAGGCACCCACCAGAGCCAGCGTCTCACCTGAGGCCACCACAAGCTCAACCGCGAGAGGGATGGGCGCGCTTTGCCGCAGGGTGATGGACAAACCTTTAGGCACGCTTCCGACTCCTTCCACCCAGCACGAAGCTAGCCGTGACGGCAATAAGCGAGATAGCCATCAGCAAAGCGGCCATGCGCGCTGCAGATGCGTTGTCGAACGCCTGCACGCGATCGTAGATCGATAGCGCCAGAGTGCGTGTCTCGCCTGGGATCGATCCGCCGACCATCAACACCACGCCAAATTCGCCCAGCGTATGGGCAAAGACGAGCACCGCTCCGGTGACGATGCCCGGCCATGCGAGCGGAAGCTCTATGCGCCAGATGGTCCGCCAGAGCGAATGCCCGCATGTCGCCGCAGCGTCGCGCAGGTCCTGCCCGATCGCTTCGAACGCGCGCTGGGTCGGTTGAACGGCAAAGGGCAGGTTGACCAGCACCGAGGCGAACAGCACGCCTTCGAAACTGAACACGAGAGGCTGACCGAACATGCTGATCCAGCCGTGGCCGACCGGCGACTCAGGACCAAGACCGACCAGCAAGTAAAAACCTATGACGGTCGGAGGCAGGACGAGAGGCAAAGTGAGAGCAGCTTCAATCGCGGCGCGCCCGCGTAGCCGGGTGGTCGCCAGCCAACGCCCGACCACCAAGGCAATGGGGGCCAGGATCACAACTGTCAGCACGCCTAAAAGCAGGGAGAGTCGAAGCGCCTGCCAATCCATCATGCCCGCGGCGGTTTCGGTAAGGCGAAACCGTGGCGCGCCAGTATCGCACGTGCAGGTGCTTGCTGCAGGTATAGGTAGAAGCGCTGCGCCACGGAACCAGCCCCCTTCATCAACACCACTCGCTGGCGCAACGGCTGATGCCAGGAAGCCGGCAGCAAGGCGAAATCCGCCCGTGCCTTGAACGCGGGGTCGAGCACCAGTGAGTACGCCACGATGCCCCCTTGTGCTCCGCCAGAGATCGCGAACTGCAGTGCCTGAGCCACGTTCTCGCCCAATACCAACTTGCGGGAGAGGGGTGGCCATAGTTTCGTGTGCTTCAGCGCCTGCGCCGCACGTTCGCCATAAGGAGCGTGCTCGGGGTTAGCGATGGCAAAGCGGGCAATCTTACCCTGGCGCAGTGCAGCCCTGAGGCCGGCCAACTTGCTATCGACGAGCAGCGGCGAACCTTTTGGCGCCACCAGAGCCAGTCTTCCGACTGCGTAAAGCTGACCCGTACCCATCGTCTTTCCCGCCTTCGCCAGCTTGAGAATGTAGTCCTCATCGGCCGAGAGGAAGAGCTGAAACGGCGCTCCTTGTCGGAGTTGGCGGTAGAAGTTGCCCGATGATCCGAAGGTCAGTTTGACCTGCTGACCGGTGTCGCGCCTGAACTCTGCCGCTACGGCAGCCAGCGCAAGGCGCAGGTCCGAGGCTGCGGCTATGTTCGGTACTGGCTGTGCCCAAGCCATCGGAGACACGGCAAGCGCGAGCAGGGCTAACCCCCAACGCATCAGCGTTTGAATCATGATCGGTTACGCACGCCTCAACGATGTATGTAATGGCATACATCGCAGGAGCGGGGCGAACGTGTCAACGCAGATGACCGTACCAGAACGAAAGGCTATGCGTTGCGACATGGCAAGCGAGACTGGCAATGCTGTGTTGAAGCTGAAAGCGCAGGTGCTGGTGGGCGATACGATTGCGCTCGGTCCGGGCAAGGCCGCCTTGCTTGAGGCGATTGACCGGGAGGGCTCGATAGCGGCGGCAGGGCGATCTCTGGGCCTCAGCTATCGGCGCACTCGCGACATGATCGATGTGCTCAACGCATCCTGGCAGGCGCCCCTTGTCTACACCGTGAAAGGGGGGCAACGTGGCGGAGGCACGTCTTTAACTCCGAGGGGCCTCCTGGTGCTGGAGCGTTACCGGGCCTTGGAGGCGGTGCTCGAAGATGCCGCCAGTCGCTACCGAGAAGATCTGC
Source organism: Novosphingobium kalidii (assembly GCF_040534015.1). Taxonomy (NCBI): domain Bacteria; kingdom Pseudomonadati; phylum Pseudomonadota; class Alphaproteobacteria; order Sphingomonadales; family Sphingomonadaceae; genus Novosphingobium; species Novosphingobium kalidii. The sequence continues at coordinate 120,308 of NZ_JBEWLY010000008.1, read as the reverse complement.
TGGCGCTTGCGACGACGCCGACTTGACGCAAGCGGTGGACCTGCATTCGGTGAGCAGTGGCTACTGCGTGATGACACGGACCGCGAAGGCCGCAGCCGCTGCACGTGTTTCGACACCGAGTTTTGCGAATACCTGCTCCAGATGCTTGTTCACGGTGCGCGGGCTAATGGACAAGATTTCACTGATCACCCGGTTAGGCTTGCCATAACTGATCCAAAGCAGCACTTCGGCCTCACGGAGGGTCAGCTGGAAATGCTGTTGCAGGCGGCCGATATCCGCTTTGGGGTCGATGAGGTTGATCCGCACCAGGAGCTCTTCGGCGCGGGCGCGGCCCACCACCACCATTTCCAAGCTCTGTCCGCTTTCCCAGTCCACCCGGTGCGTTGTTCCTGGCACGAGTTCCTCGTGGGTGAGCCGGGCGAGCGGCCCAAAAAGGATGCTTGGAACCGCCGCTTCACAGCGACTCCATTGTGGCGCCAGTTCCTGCACCAATTTCTCTGCGGTGGGCGTACACCAAGCCAGGCGCCCGTCGTCCGCAAGCGCCAACAGGCTGCGTCCCGTGGCATCGAGAGCATACTGGCTGCCTTGCGCGATGCGCGCATTCGCCATGTGGACTTTCACGCGCGCCAGCAGTTCCTCGACCACGATCGGTTTGCGCACGTAATCCACTCCGCCACACTCCAGGGCGCGGACCACATGTTCCCTTTCGGTGAGGCCTGTCATGAAGATCACCGGCACATTCGAGCCGCCTGGAAGCGCCTTGATGGCTCGCGTCGTCTCGAAGCCATCCAGGCCCGGCATGACAGCATCCATGAGGATCAGATCCGGGAGCACGTGCTGGAGGAGTTCGAGGGCCGCGTCGCCGGTAGTCGCCACCAGCACCGAAATACCCGCTCCTTCCAGAGTGTCAGTGAGGAAACGCAGCGATTCCTCTGTATCGTCCACCACGAGAACTGTATCGTGGGGCGGTGCAATCGGTGTCATCTGAAAGCCCTCACGGTTTTGAGCAACATCTTGAGATCGAAGCGATCCAGCTGTCCGTGCAGTCGCGCTGCATGAGGGGCGGCCTCAGGAAACCGGGCCTCCAGTTCGCGTATGGCCGATTCTACCCCGCGCACGTGCCCGATAATGGCTGCTCGTTCGATTTCCGCGCGGATTTCGGCTGCAGCGCTCGGTAGCGGTGGCAGGTCTTCAACGGTCGAGAGGTGAGCGCCCCCCTCAGAAGCCGCGCCGACCCATTGCAGCGAAAGCAGGTCGGAGACGGCATCGAGGATAGCGTCCAGTTCGACCGGCTTCTTGAGGAAGAGATCGTGGTGGGCGCGGCCGTCCCGTCCCTGCTGAAACTCATGTGCGTTTGCGGACACCATGACGATCCGACACTCCGGTCCCAGTTCTGCCCTGATCTGGGCGCACACGTCCCAGCCGTTCTGGCCTGGCATAGAGATGTCGAGCAACACGAGATCTGGCCTTTCCTGCACTGCGATTTCGAAGCCGCGCATTCCGTTTGGAGCATCGAACACGACAAAACCAAGCGGCTCCAGTAGACTTCGGATTACTGCCGTCTGGGCGGGGTCATCATCCACGACGAGGACCTTGCGGCGCTTGCCTTCGTAGCCGGTGAGGCTTTCCGCAGGTGATGGGTCGGGCTGGGCCGTGGCGACCTGGCCCAGCATAAGCTTGACGGTGAATTGGGAGCCCTTACCCGGTTCGCTTTGGACGGCCAGGTCGCCGCCCAGTATTCGAACCAGAGCGTGAGTGATCGAGAGGCCCAGGCCGACCCCTTTCTGCCTGTGGGCGTCGGGATTCCCGCCGCGCTCGAACGGTTCGAATATCTGTTGAATGTCGTCTTGAGAAATGCCGATGCCGGTGTCGATCACGTCCATGATGGCAAGTTGACTGCGATATTGCACGCGGAGGGTAACCGAACCCCTTGGTGTAAACTTGATGGCATTGGATAGCAGATTGATCAGGATCTGGCGCAGGCGTTTCTGATCAGTCCGCACGAAATCCGGCAAGTGTTCGGGGCGTTCGAAGTGAAACGCTATGCCCTTTGCGTCCGCTTGGGGGCGAAACATGTTGGCGATCTGATCTAGGAGCGCGGGAAGCCGAACGGTATCCATCGAGATGCGAAGCACGCCGCTTTCGACCTGCGAAATATCGAGGAGGCCTTCGACGAGGTTCGTCAGATGCTCGGAGCTTCTACGGATCACTTTGGCTGCATCAGAAGGGCTGACATGAAGGCCGCGTTCAAGAAGTTGAGAGTAACCGTAGATCGAATTCAGCGGAGACCGTATCTCGTGGCTGACACTGACGAGGTAACGGCTTTTGGCCAGATTGGCGGCCTCGGCGACTTCTTTCGCCTTCTTCAGTTCCCTTTCGGTCTGGTGATGCGCCTCAACCTCCTTTAGCAGCAAGTTCACCCTGTGCTCGCTCTTCTTCAACGCTGTTTTATCGCGCGCATGAGCCCGCATGACAGCGCAGGCGATCACGGCTGGCAGCAGCGAGAGCGCCAGAAACAATCCGATACGGGCTCCAGAAACCTGTAGAGCGACAATGACCGCAACAATGATGGCGACTACCACAAGCGCGAACCGCCCCGTGATGGTGTTCAAGCGGTCTGGAGTACGGTCGGCCATCAGCCGCTATTCGAAAGCGACGAGGAAGGTGAAATGGCCGAAGCCGATGCCGGGGTGGCACAAGGGGCGATCATAAGCCGCACCGCAGCAAGGCTGATCGTCGCCCAACCACAGGACAGCGCTTCCAGCTTGCGCGTGCTTTTGCCCGCCAGGAAACCTGTTGCGCTACTCGGCTGAACGACAAGCGCATGCGGACGGGTGCTTGGCGCTCCGTCCGCCCGGAAGGCGGGGGCATGGTTCTCAAGCCTCATATTTGCGACCCTCTGGTGGTAGAGGATTTCTTCACCTCGACCTTGGGCGGCGTGAGAATGCAATGGCATGGGGCGTTCGACGTATTGTTCCCGCTGCGGCAGGTTCTTCGTTTCATTCCACGCCGGTTCAAGAACCACAATGAAAAAAGGTCCGAGCGGAAGCCCGGACCTTTAGGTTATATCAGGGTAGGAAAGCCGTTGTAAGTTCCCGTCCGTGCTGAGAGCAGCGCATTCGGATAGGCAACGGCCAGCCTGCTGGGGCCTCTAAACCAGATTGCCACTCCCGCTCTACGTCAAATGCCCCATCCAGGGTCGCGATGGCCGACGCTAGGGAAGATTCCGGTCGCGTTGCTGTTCCTGATGGTCGTTTCCACCACTGTGTTGGTCGCCGCGTCGTGCGCAACACGCCTCTGTCTGCTGCGCGGCAAACGACGAGAGAAGGAACTGTGCATTGATAAACCGAAAACAGAGGCGGGAGACCTTTTTGCGTCTTGGAAAGGGAGTGGCGTTCGCGGGCATGCTTGTCATGATCGCAGCCGCATTCGCACCAGCGCACGCGGGTCCTTCAGCGGCGCCATCGCCGTACTCAATGGCCTGTCAGTCCTGCCATAAGCCGGACGGTAGCGGCGTGCGCGGCGTGTTTCCCCGCATTTCCAGCCGCCTGGGAGCAGCGGCGCAGACCGCAGAGGGCCGCAAGTGGCTGATAGCAACGGTCCTGTTCGGGCAGTCCGGTGCGATCGTGGTGGACGGCAAGCCCATCCGTAGCGCCATGCCGGCGTTTGCTCGCCTCTCGGACAGCCCGGTGGCTGAGACACTGAACTGGCTCTTGGCCGGCGCAGGCAAGCCCTTCAACGCGGCCGAAGTCGCAGCAATGCGGGCGCAGCCTGGAATGAGCGCGGCCAAGGTCGGCCAGATGCGAGCCGGGCTCGCCAAAGCAGGTACGATCAAGTGAAGAAGCCCGGCCCCGCGCCTGCGCCGCGCCATGCTCTGCAGACTGAGGATTGAAGGATGGCGGTCGATTTCACGTTAAATGGAAAGCGCACCAGTTTCGATGTCCCCGCAGACAAGCCGCTGCTGTGGGTGCTGCGCGAGGATGCTGGTCTCCCAGGCACTAAGTTCGGGTGCGGGGCTGGACTGTGCGGCGCCTGCACGGTGCATCTCGATGGTGCAGCCGTTCGCTCCTGCATCACTCCGGTCGGTTCGATCGGGGGCCAATCGGTTGTCACCATCGAGGCTGTGGCGCAAACCGACCCTGGCCGTCGCGTAAGCGGAGCTTGGAACAAGCTCGACGTACCGCAGTGCGGCTATTGCCAGGCTGGCCAGATCATGAGCGCGACAGCACTGCTTTCACAAACTCCTCGCCCGGACGAGGAAGAGATTGATGCGGCGATGTGGGGCAACCTGTGCCGTTGCAGCACTTACGTTCGCATTCGCGAAGCGCTCAAGAAGGCTGCCGCAGGCGGCGAAAGCAATGCGGTACAGGTGAGGGGGTGAAAAGCGCTGTCCTCAGCCGCCGTAACTTCATCACCGCTTCGCTCCTCGCCGGAGGTGGGTTGCTGTTCGATTTCTCAATGCCGATCGCCGCCGCAGTGCCTGGGGGGCAGGCGCAACATCTCGGCGCCTTCATTCGGGTCCTGCCGGGAAATCGCTTCGTCATAGGCGGGAAGAACGCTGAGATCGGACAAGGCGCCAAGACCTCGCTGCCGATGATGATCGCCGAGGAGTTCGATGTCGACTGGAGCCAGGTCAGCGTTGAGCAGACGCATGCTGATCAGACGCTGTTCGGGGCACAAAGCGCCGGTGGCAGCCGCACTACGCCGCGTGAATGGCTGCCGATGCGACAGGCCGGAGCGGCAGCGCGGGCTATGCTTGTGGCGGCGGCAGCGCAGAAGTGGAACGTGCCCGTCGACGGCTTGACCACTGCTGCCGGTGTGATCAACGAGCGCAAGTCCGGTCGGGCCATGACGTATGCCGAAGCGGCTCCTTCGGCCGCGCAGATATCTCCTCCTGGCCTCGCCACGCTGAAGCTGAAGGACCCTGCGCAATTCCGTATCATCGGCCAGTCCATACCTGGCGTGGATACGCCGGCGATTGTAGCCGGCAAGCCGCTGTTTGGCATCGATGTTTCCCTGCCAGGCATGCTTCATGCGGTGCTGGAAACCTGTTCTGCTGTAGGCGGTCGCTTCATCGCAGCCAATCTCGACGAAGTGCGGGCTCTGCCTGGCATCATGCATGTCCTGAAGATCGAGGGGGACGGCGAAGCGGAGTCGCTGCTTGACGGCGTGGCCATCCTCTCCAAGAGTTGGTGGAGCGCCAACCAGGCTCGCGAAGCGCTCAAAGTCCAGTGGGATACCAGCGCACAGGAAAGTTTCTCGACAAGTCGCTATGCGGACCAGGCAGCGGCCGCCCTCACAGGCGAAGCGCACGCGGAAATCGTCAGCAAAGGCGATGCAGAGAGCGCCTTTGCTGCAGCAGCGCGGGTAGTCGAGGCGCGCTATGAGTACCCGTTCCTCGCCCACGGCACGCTGGAACCGCAGAACGCAACTGCCCTGTTTCGCGACGGAGCGATTGAGATCTGGGCGCCCACACAGAACCCGGAAGCAGGGCGGGCGCTAGTTGGCAGGGCGCTCGGCCTCGCGCCCGAGAAGATCCGCATCAACCTGACGCGGGTGGGCGGCGGTTTCGGACGTCGGTTAATGAATGACTATATGGTGCAGGCTGCTGCCATCGCAGCACAAGTGCCCGGCGTGCCGGTGAAGCTGCTTTACAACCGCCAGGATGAGTTCCGCCGCGACTTCTTCCGGCCTGCAGGCTGGCATAGGCTTGCCGCCGCGCTCGACACATCGGGGCGGGTGACTGCATGGCGTGACCACTTCGTCACCTTTGGCAGAGGCGGCAAGCCCGCGCGTGCCGCTGACATGCCGGCCTCCATAGTACCGGCCAGTCTGCTGGAGAACGTAGTGCTGGAGCAATCGCTGATCGAGACCAACCTGCCGACGGGTTGGTTGCGCGCTCCGGGATCGAACGCCTTGGCCTTCGTGACGCAAGGCTTCCTGGACGAGGTGGCGCAGGCCGCGGGCAAGGACCTTCCGACACTGATGATAGAGATGCTGGGAACACCGCGCCTGATTGAGGGCGAGGGCAGGGGGCCTGCACTCGCCACGGGCCGGGCACGCGGCGTAATTGAAAAAGTCCTTGCCATGGCCCACTGGGGTGGACGCGAGCCACTGCCGCCTGGACGGGGCCGCGGCTTCGCATTCTACTTCAGCCATGCCGGCTACTTCGCGGAAGTCGTGGAACTAACGGTGACGGACGCTCAGATCGGCGATATGGAAGTTTGGGTCGCCGGCGATGTCGGCAACCAGATCGTCAACCCGCTCAATGCGCTGCATCAAGTCCAGGGCTCCGTGATCGACGGATTGGGCCAGGCGCTCGCCGGACAGAAGATCACGCAAGTGGATGGGGCAGTGGAGCAGACAAACTTCGACGGGCATCCGTTCCAGCGCATCGATGCCACCCCGCGGATCCATGTTGAGTTCGTTCGTACTGACAATGACCCCACCGGGCTTGGGGAACCTGCGCTGCCACCGGTGATACCGGCGCTCGTGAACGCCATTCACTCCGCGACGGGCAAGCGGGTGCGCAGCCTTCCCGTTGACTTATCGGCATAGCGCCAGAACATAAGGTGCAATGGGGTGTCACAGCAAAGAAGGCGGCGGAAATTGGCTTTTCTTGAGGGCAGGCGGTTCAATCGGCTCCGGACGCTCGAATGTCTCGTCGGCGGCATAGAGGCTTTGGTTTGAACCACGTGCTCGACGCGCGCTCGGCGCTCTCGCGGGGCGATTTGCCTGCGGCAGGCGAAGCGGCTCGAGCCATGATATTGGCTCAGCCGGAGAAGAGCGAAGGCTACTTCCTGATCGCCATGGTGGCGGCCGAGGCCGGTCAGGTGAGGAAGGCACTTCCCTTGGTCGAGCGGGCGCTTGCGATCGAGCCGCGCAATCCCGAGTACCTCGCGCAATACGCGCGCTTGCTCATCCTCTTACGACGGGACGGCGGCGCAGCGGCAGCGGCGCGGACGGCGCTTGACTGCCCCACTGATGATGCGCGTACGCTCGACACTCTGGGATGCGTCCTGGTCCGTCTCGGTGATCACGAAAGCTCCGTTCAACCGTTTAAAAATGCGGTGCTGCTGGAACCCGGCAATCTTGATTACCGCTATAATCTGGCCGCGGCTTGTGGCTTCACAGGGCGGGTCGATACCGCGCGCGCAGAGTACGAGACGATCATTGCAGCAGAGCCTGGAAATGCGCGAGCGCACTACGCGCTCGCCATCCTTTCACGCCAGACGCCAGAGACAAATCACGTCGATCGGCTGGCTGCTGCTCTTGATGGCACAAGCGAACCGCAGGACCAGCTGCGCCTCCGGTATGCTCTTGCGAAGGAACTGGAAGATATCGGCCAGCCGGAGCGCGCGTTTACGGCGCTCTCCAACGCCAACACAGAGCATAAGAGGCGCATCGGCTACGATTTCGCGCAAGATGACGCGATATTTGACGCCATCGAAGCCGCTTTTGCCTCGCCTCTCACGGATGAGATGCACGCTGGTCCGTCCGAGGCGCCTATCTTCGTCGTGGGCATGCCACGGACCGGCACCACGTTGGTTGACCGCATCCTCTCGTCACACCCGAAAGTGGCCACCGCCGGAGAACTGCAGGCCATGCCGCTGGCGGTGAAACAGGCTGCGGGGACACGCTCGCGGCAGGTGATTGACGCGGAGACTATCAGAGCTGCAATGCAGGCTCCTGCGAACCGGATCGGTGAGCTCTACCTCGCTCGGGCGGCGCACCATCTACCTGCCCGTGCACACCGGTTCGTCGACAAGTTGCCCGCCAACTTCCTCTACGTCGGCCACATCGCTCGCAGTCTACCTCAAGCGAGCATCGTGTGCCTCAGGCGTCATCCCATGGACACGATTTGGAGCAACTTTCGTAACCTCTTTGCTAGCCAATCGGCGTACTATGCCTACTCCTATGACCTCCTCGACACGGCACGCTACTACGCGCGGTTTGATCGGTTGATGCGCGTTTGGGAGCGCCTTTTTCCAGGGCGGGTGCTCCAGTTCAGCTATGAGGCTTTGGTGGACAACCAGGAGGAGCAGACACGCCGGCTGCTTGAACATTGCGGTCTTGAGTGGGACCCTGCCTGCCTGTCGTTCCACAAGAACCGCGCCGCGGTGGCCACGCCGAGTGCAGCGCAAGTGCGGCGCGGCCTCAATGCGGAAGGAATAGGTCGCTGGAAGGCTCATGGCGAGCACATGGCGGCGGTGCGCGGTTTCCTGGAACGGCAGGGTATCTCAACAGTGTGAAAGCCGTGTACGCGCAGGCAGTATGCTTCGAAGCTTTGCAAGGCTAAACGGAAGAGGGCGGAGGTGCTTTCGCTTCCGCCCTCTCGTGCTTGCAAGTCAGTTCAGAACTTGACCCGGCCTTCCAGACCGATCACGCGCGGCGTGGCGACGCCGCGCGCGTAGTACCGCCCAATCACGCCGTCGTTGATGATCTGGCTGCGGGTCAGATCCTGAGTAACTCCGGTGATGGCGTACTTATTGAAAATGTTGTTGGCGAAGACCGAAAATTCCCACTGCTCGATGCTATACGTGATGGAGGCCCGGTGCATCACGTAAGAGGGAAGGCGCTCGCCACCACCTCGCGCACCGGGCGTGGTCAAAATGCCCCCAGTGTAAGTGGCCGTCCAGTTGAGCGCCAAGTCGCCATCGGGCATTGGCACTGTGTAGATCGCGGCAAGAGCACCGGAGTTCTTCGCCGAACCGGGAAGCCGGTCACCCGAAAAAACCGTGCCCGAACCCGTTTTGGGGTTCAGCAGATCGGGCACGTCTTCGGTCAGCTTGGCGTCGAGATACGAGTAGTTGCCGCGCAGGAGGAATTGGGGACTGATCCGCGCATTGAACGAGAGGTCGACGCCCTTCGACTTGGCCTTGCCGCCGTTGGCGGTGATGCCAATGTTGCCGTTGATCGTGGAACTGCTGAGCTGGATGCCGTCCCACCATACCTGGAACGCGGCCAGGCTGGCATTCAGGCGCCCCTCCAACAGGCTGGCGCGTACGCCCACCTCCAGGTTTTTCACCTTGTCCGGCCCATAGCTTAGCTCATTCGGCAAGGCGCACAGGTTCTGTCCAGATGGGAGCTGAACTCCCGGCGCGCCCGGATCCTGATCTATACAGGGAACGACCCGGTTCACACCGCCAATGCGGTAGCCCTTGCTGTATGTCGCATAGGCCATCAGGTCCTGGGTGAAGTTGTAGGACGTGTTGAACTTCCAGACGAACCCGTCGTCGCTGGCTTCACCGCTACGCATGCGCGAAGGAGCAATAGCCAGGCTGGGGTAAGGCATCCGCCTGCGACCAGCGGGAGTCATAGGCGTATCCGCGCCGCCGGTGATCGAGGTGTCATACGTGAAGTATCGCCCACCGGCCGTGATCTGCCACGCTTCGGTGGGATGGAAGGTCAGTTCTCCAAAGACGGCCACTTCCTCCGTCTCAGAATCGGTGAAAGACACGTATTCCGCACCGTCCGGTCGCACGAGTCCATCGTAGAACCCGCCGTAGAGCGCGCTGCCCGTGGGGGATGCCGCGAACTGCGGGAAGCCCGGAAGGCGCTCGACGCCGTCGGCTCGGTATTTCATCAGGTTGTAAAACCCACCCACGACCCAGTTGAAGGGACCGTCGTGAGTCGAAACGAGCCGGACCTCCTGGTTGAACTGTTTGCGGGTGGTGTCGCTTGTTGTGAAGCCAGCAAAGGAGGGGAACAACTCGTAGTCATAGTCGAGGTCAAGCAGCAGGTCGGTGACATCGCTTACCGTGTGGTTCTTGGTTTCGGTCCAGGCCGTTGTCCAGACCGCCTGCATGATGTCACCGAGCTCAGCCTGCATCTCCAGGCTGATCAAGTGCGACCGGCGCTCCGCCGGCTCAGCATAACGTGCAGCATTCTCGTATCGGCCTTCGCCGAGCACGCCAAAGGTATTGGCTTGGTCGCCTCCCGTCTTGGTCTGCTGGAAGGCATACGTGAGATACGCGCTGAAGCTGGGCACTGTAAGGCCGAGCTGGTTACGTGTGGTGATCGTTTTCTCGTAGTTCAAGTCTTTGCGGGGCGCGACGTTGGCATCCTTGTCCGCTTGCGAGCCGAGGGGATTTGTCACCGGTCCCGGCTGGGGGAGCGAGACGCCGGGCTGTTGTACAATGAACGGATAATCGATGAAGCCTGGGTCATCGTAATAACCGGTGGACGTGCGAAACGCGAGGATATCAGAAATGATCGGCAGGTTTATGGCGGCGTCCGCGACGTAGCCAACGCCGCTGGAGTGCGCCACGTCATAGGCGCGGCCGTGCACTTCGGCCGAGAAGCCGCTCGCGTCCGGGCGATTGGGGATATAGCGGATAGCTCCGGCGAGGGTGCCAAGGCCATAAAGAGTTCCCTGCGGCCCCAGCAGCACCTCAACTCGCTGCATGTCGATCAGCTTGAAGTCGAGATAAAGGGGAACCTCCCCAAGGTAGGTGCCAACGGCACTGTCGAAGTTGGCTCCCGTCGGGCTTGCTCCATCTGCGGACAGTCCGCGCATGACGATTGTGGCGGCGCCACGAGGACCGGTGTCCGTGACAGTAAGGCCGGGCGTGAAGGCTCCGAGATCCTTGACGTCGTCTAGCCGCTCGCTTTCAAGCTGCTCGCTTCCAAGTGCGGTGATGTTGATCGGCGTCTGCATGATGTCGGTAGCACGACGAGTGGCTGAAACGATAATCACGTCATCGTTTGGGGCACCCGCTGCGCTGGCCTGCGCTAAGGCGGGCGCAGCCGCCAAAGAGCTAGTCATGATCGTAGCGCAAAGCAGTGCGACTTTTGTTCTTGTGCCTGTCGGCATTAAAATACCCCCTGGAACTCGTTTCGATCCCGCGCTTCAGGCTGGCCTTCCCCAGGTTGCCGGCCCGTATGCTGCGAACGTTTCCTAATTTGCAGCGGCAGGCTCTTTCTTCGTGATTGCAGCGTAGGATCATGGCTCCTCAGCACTAATGGGGTATTTGACGTACGGTCGGCCGCGTGGCTGAAGCTTGGTTGGCTCGCTGCCGACCGACGAAGTGGGCAGAAAAGACGTCGGAGCCAAGCGAGCCGGCGGGAGTTCCCGTCTGATGCGCTTCGCCGTCGATCACCTGTTGCTTGGGGGCTTGCTCTTGCTGGCAGCGATAGTGGGAGGCCGCGCCTGGCTTCGGGACCACCCGCACCTCGATCCCTGGGTGCCGCTGTCGCTGTCCGACGATCCCGACGGATGGGTCACCAAACGGAAGATCGCCCAGATGCGCGCAGATCCTGCTGAGTGCCGCGCCTTCCTGGAGCGAAGCGACGTCGCGTTCACTCAGCTCGCGCCCACCGGCGAGGGAAGCTGCCGGCGAGAGGATCGCCAGGTGCTCGCGCGCGATGTCTCCCGCGGCCTCGACCTGCAGCCGAGTGGAGCACAATCCACCTGTGCAGTGGGTGCCGGGCTCATCCGCTGGCTGCACCATGGTGCTCAACCTGCGGCCCAAACGATCCTGGGATCGCGCATCATCGCCCTCGAGCACTACGGGACCCATAATTGCCGCCGGATCGGGGGGGGTGACACCGGAACATGGAGCCAGCATGCGACGGGAAACGCGATCGATATTTCTGGATTCGTCCTTGCCGATGGTCGACGCATTGTCGTGCAGCGTGACTGGTCGGGGGAGGGCCCTGAAGCAGCCTTCCTGCGTGCCGCACGCGACACGTCATGTAACGAATTCTCGACCGTTCTCTCGCCCGACTACAATGCAGCTCACACCGATCACCTTCACCTCGATCAGGCTCAACGAGGTCCGGGAGGATGGTCCTTCTGCCGCTGACGGGTGGCGATCGTCCGGCCATTTTAACTTCGGCGGTCGATCGCGCGGCAATCCGCCAATTGCTTGAACCGGCAGTGGCCACGAACCAAGTTCAGGGTGCCGGCTCGGATGTTGTCTCCTGCGACCAGTTGTGGAGCATGCCCTCAAGGCGTCTTGTCTGGCGCAGGGGGGCGTCTACTTAACGCAGTGCGATTCAAAAATCATGATCGCTCATGCGCCCGGATAACGCTAGGAACCGATGACAGCTCCGCAGACCATTTTGCTTGTCGAAGACGACGGCGCCTTGCGCACTCTGACGGCACGTGCGCTGCGCCAAAGCGGCTTCCATGTCCTGACGGCGGCCACCGGCGCGGAGATGTGGATCACCCTGCGCGAGACCCCGGTCGATCTGATCGTGATGGACATCATGCTTCCCGGCACTAGCGGGCTTGATCTGTTCCGGCGTTTACGGCGGGAAAGCGACGTGCCGCTTATCTTCGTAAGCGCGCGCAGCAGCGAGGAAGACCGGGTCTTGGGCCTCGAACTTGGAGCCGACGACTACCTGATAAAGCCCTTTAGCACACGCGAGCTTGCTGCACGCGTGAGCGCGGTTCTGCGACGGGGCAGCAACACCAATGAAAACGGCGGCGACCTTCAGGCGGACGGGCGGGCACCGGACACGATCCACTTCGATGGCTGGCAAGTCTCGCTCGCAAGGCGTGAACTCCGCACCGCGTCCGGTGCTATCGTGGATCTGACGGGGGCAGAGTTCGACCTCCTCATTACTTTCCTCGGCTATCCGCAACGCGTGCTCGGTCGAGAGAGGCTGATGGAGTTGTCACGATCGCGTATCGGCGACAGCTCCGACCGCAGCATCGACGTGCTCGTCAGCCGATTGCGTCGTAAGCTGCAGGCCGATGGCTGCGAGGCTCCGATCGTCACGGTGCGTGGGGTCGGGTACATGCTCAAGGCGGACGTGAAGCGCGGCTGATGACTGCCAGGATCGTCGCGATCTTCCGGCGTTGGGGCTTGCCGGAACGACTTTTGACGGTCCTAATCGTGGTGCTCGTGGTCGACTTTCTGGCGAATTCATTTGTGCTGGAGCGGGTCAACTCCTTCGAGCTTCGTCGCGACGATGCCGAACGGATCGCCGAGAATCTGGTGCTGGCCACCAGAACACTGGAGCGAACGCCGCCCGCAGAACGCGATCTCGTCGCCCGTACGCTCAGCACCCCGCGCTTCAGGCTCACGCTTGCTTCCCCTGGATCCCCGATCCGGGGTGCCATGAGCTTGGGAAACTTGCGCTCGCAGGTTGTATCCATCGCGCCAGAGCTGGGGTTTGGCGATCTCGAATTGCACCTCGAAGGGATCCCGGACAAAGGCAATATCGGCGGCTTTGTCCGGCTTTCCGACGACAGTGTGATGGTTTTCCATACCCACGCCAATGCCGCATGGAAGCTTACCATCGGACGCATCGTCAGCCTCGTGTTGCCGACCCTTCTTCTGATCGCGCTCGGATGGGTGCTCTTGCGTGCGACTCTCATGCCGCTGCAACAGCTGATCAGCGCCTCGCGACATCTGGGTACAGGGCCGCCGCAGCCGGTGCCCGAGCAGGGGCCTGACGAACTGCGCAGCCTAATCCGTGCTCTGAATGAAATGCAGCAGCGCATCCACCAATCGCTTGTCGACCGCACGCAAACCATGCTGGCGATTGGGCACGATCTCAAGACGCCGCTCGCTCGGATGCGACTGCGCCTGGATGATGAAAGCATCGGTCCAGAAGCGCGGGACGGCCTGAGTAAAGACATCGAAGAGATGCGCTTGCTGCTGGAATCCATTCAGGCCTATGTTGAGAGCGACGGTCGCTCCATGCCACAAGAGCGGATCGATCTTGCCGTGATGGCCGAGACGCTCGTCGATACAGCCGCAGACCATGGCGCATCCGCCACATACCACGGCGTGCCCAGCCTTGTGGTGAAAGCGCGGCCGGTTTCCATCCGCCGCGCGCTGTCCAACCTTATTCAGAACGCCTTGCACTACGGAGGCAATGCACGCGTCACTGTGCGGCGAGAAGGTGGAGCCGCCGAAATCATCGTGGACGACGATGGCCCCGGCATTCCGGAGGACCGCATCGCAGATGCTCTGCAGCCGTTCGTCCGGCTCGACGCTGCCCGCTCTCGCGATACCGCCGGAATGGGGCTTGGTCTGGCAATCGTCCGCAAGGCGGTCGCAGCCGAGGACGGCAGGCTGGACTTGCACAATCGGCCCACGGGAGGGCTGCGCGCGACTATCACGCTCCCCCTGGCGGAAAGCTGAAGCGACTGGTTTGGCCGCCTCGCCCCTCAAGCGCGACCAAGTGACAGTCTGATCCGCTCCGCTGCGATGCAGCAAAACTTCGTTACGTTTGCGTCGAAGGCAGGACAAGCGTGAGCCTTAGATCTCGATGAATCCTGCGGATCACATCCGCGGTCAACACCGACAAAAAAGGGTCACGAGCGTGAACGAGTTGATTGGACGCGTCTTCAGCTTCGAGAAGACCACATTTCCCGCCAGTAGCGAGCTCTTCACCAAGCTCGCCACGGATGGCCAGGCGCCTAAGGCACTTATGATTTCGTGTGCGGACTCCCGCATTGTTCCCGAGCAGATCATGCAGGCACAGCCGGGTGAACTGTTCGTGTGCCGCAACGCCGGGAACATGGTCCCGCCCTTCGCAACTCAGAATGGCGGTGTTTCCTCCACTGTCGAGTATGCTGTCGTCGCACTTGGCGTTCACGACATCATTGTTTGCGGACACTCTGACTGTGGCGCCATGAAGGCGCTGAGCAACCCGGTTGGGCTTGAGGCAATGCCCAGCGTCGCCGCCTGGCTGCGTCACGGCGCTGCAGCCGAGCATGTGGTAAGCACCTGTCATCCAGGCCTCGTCGATACAGAGCGCGCGCGCGCCATCAGTCTGCAGAACATCATCGCACAGATCCAGCACCTGCGGACGCATCCATCCGTAGCGGCAGCTCTTGCGCGCGGTGAGATGGCGCTGCACGGCTGGTTCGTCGACATCCGCGCCGGTCAGGTTCTCGGCCTTGATGGCGATACTGGCCAGTTCCTTCCTCTGCGCGAGGACAGCGAGCTGCCTGTTGCCGTTCCAGCCCATGTGCGCGCTGCGGCTGAGATGGAGGAAGCGGCCGAATGACCGTGGCATCAACCGCGCCGGAAGGGCGTTCTGGCCCCTTCGCCCATTTTTCTCGCGACTTCACTGCTTCTATTGTCGTCTTCCTTGTGGCGATGCCGCTTTGCATGGGCATCGCGATCGCTTCGGGGGTCCCCCCGGAGAGGGGACTCGTCACCGGGATCATCGGTGGTATCGTTGTTGGTCTAATTGCCGGATCTCCGCTGCAGGTGAGCGGGCCGGCGGCAGGGCTCGCGGTCATCGTTTTCGAGTTCGTTCGTGAGAATGGTCTTGAAGCGCTCGGTCCTGTCCTGCTGCTCGCCGGCATTCTCCAGCTGGTAGCCGGCTGGCTGCGACTGGGCGGCTTGTTTCGGGCTATCAGCCCAGCAGTCGTGCACGGCATGCTCGCCGGCATTGGCGCGCTAATCGTGATCGGTCAGTTCCATATCTTGTTTGACGAGCGGCCGCTGTCGAGCGGACTTGAGAACATGGCGATGATGCCTGCTCGCGTGCTTGGCCTGAACTTTTCCGATATCGCCGCTACCGAGATCGCCTTGGCTCTTGGCCTATTGACCATTGGCGTGATGCTGGGCTGGGAGAAGTTTCGCCCCAAGTCGATGTCGCTTGTTCCCGGCGCTTTGCTTGGTGTTGTGGCTGCTACGGCTGTCGCCTGGTTGCTCGGCCTCACTGTCGCGCGGATCGAGGTGCCTGCATCGCTCGCCGCCGCGTTCGCCCTGCCGACCAGCGCTGAATGGTTCTCTCCGTTGGCTAGCCCTTCGCTGATCCTTGCAGCCGTTGCGATCGCATTTATCGCCAGTGCCGAGACGTTGTTGTCCGCCGCTGCGGTGGACCGCATGCACGACGGCGTTCGTACGCAGTACGACAAGGAGCTTCGCGCTCAGGGCGTGGGCAACTTCCTGTGCGGTGTCTTCGGAGCGCTTCCGATGACGGGCGTGATCGTGCGCAGTTCCGCCAACGTGCAGGCAGGGGCGAAGACTCGCCTTTCGACGGTGCTTCATGGTGTCTGGATTCTCGGCTTCGTGGCGCTGCTGCCATGGCTGCTGCGTGAAGTGCCGATGGCCGCGCTTGGCGGCGTGCTGGTCGTGACCGGCTGGCGCCTGGTAAGCCTCAAGCATGTCCGACACCTGTTCAAGGCTCACGGATATTTGCCGGCGACGATCTGGACGGTGACCTTTGTCCTTGTCGTCACGACAGATCTTCTGACCGGCGTGCTGGTCGGCTTGGCGCTGTCTGCGGTGGAGCTTCTGCCGCACTTTAAGAACCTTCGCCTGAAGGTGCGTGAACATCGGGAAGGCGACGCCACTCGTGTGGAGCTCGACGGTGCTGCCACCTTCATTGGGCTGGCGAAGCTGAATGCGGTGCTGGAGAAGCAGCCGATCGATCGTCCTATCCACCTGGATCTCAACGGGGTGAACGGGATGGACCACACGACCGCGGAAACGCTTTCGGAGTGGATCAGCCGCCGTCGGCATAGCGGTCAGAAGGACCTCGTCACTGGCCCTGAACATCTGTTGCGGCCCTTGCCTGTCGCTACCTAACGGTACATCGTCCGAACGGCTGTCGATACGTCGCACAGCCACAGCCTTCCGGGCGGGTCCAAGTGACCCGCCCTTTTTATTTCGCCACTCCTTTCGGGCAGCTTGACGCGCTGAGCCGATGCAGTTTATTTATGCCGCACTGCAGCGAAACGGGCCCGCCACGTAGCGAAGGTCTGGCGCGGCAGCGCAGGGTGGAACACGCACAAAACATGAGGGTGTTCCAACTATGAAATTGCGTCTTCTCGCCGGTGCCGCCGGTATGTTCGCAGCTTGTCTCGCAACCGCCAATCCCGCTTTGGCCCAGGAAGAAGTTCCGGGTGAAATCACTGTGTCGGGTAGCGCTGCTCTGGTCAGCGATTATCGTTTCCGTGGCGTCTCTCAGACGGACGAGGAGATGGCGGTCCAGGCAGGCCTGACGGTCGCGCACGAGAGCGGCTTCTACG
This sequence comes from Novosphingobium kalidii, assembly GCF_040534015.1. NCBI lineage: Bacteria > Pseudomonadati > Pseudomonadota > Alphaproteobacteria > Sphingomonadales > Sphingomonadaceae > Novosphingobium > Novosphingobium kalidii. Next base: position 103,357 of record NZ_JBEWLY010000008.1, on the reverse strand, counting down.
TCGGAACATGGGCATCGAACCTTTCGGGCTGGGGCACCTTCGGCGGCTCGAACATGGAACTCGACCTGTTCGGCGGCTACTCTATGGAGGTCGCTAGCGGAGCGACGCTGGACGTCGGTCTCACTTGGTACATGTACCCCGGCGGCGCATCGACCACCGACTTTGCCGAGCCTTATGTCAAGCTGAGTGGAACGATGGGTCCGGCAGCGGTTCTCGTAGGCGTAGCCTACGCCCCGAAGCAGGAAGCCCTCGGCCGCGCGTACCTCAGCGGTGCATCTTACGCCACTGGCGTGCCAGACCGTCCCGGTGCGAAGTCGGACAACGTTTATGTCTGGGGCGATGTCAGCAGCGGTATCCCGCAGACGCCGCTGTCGGTGAAGGCTCACCTCGGCTACTCCAACGGTAACTCGGGTCTGGGCCCCAACGGCACCAGCATCGCTCCGACCGGCGAGTACCTCGACTGGATGCTCGGTGCCGATTTCGCCATTGGCCCGGTAACGCTCGGCGCCGCCTACATCGACACGAACATCTCGAAGTCGGAATCGGCTTATCTCCAGCCGAACTTCTCCTCGACAAAGAACGGCTCAAGTATCGCCGGCTCTACAGTGGTGTTCTCACTAACTGCTGGATTCTAAGCACCGTTCACGAACGTGAGCCGCTCGTCCCGACGGGCGAGCGGCCATTCTGGCATCTCGCGTTCAGCTACGGGTGCTCTAAGAATTCTCGTTGCCGCTCGTGGTGACGTACTTGCTTTCCAAAAAGCGACCGCGCACCGCGAGTGAATCGAGATCGTTGCGAGAGAGATCAAATGACATCGCCTCGATCTCTCGCGCTATCACATGGAGACCGTCGGTGACTTGCGCTGCAGGGGTCGAGCCGGCGTGGTCCCGCCCTCGCAAGCCGGCAGGGACGCGGGCGTAGCTGTCCACCAGGCTAGGCAGGTGCTCTGTCAGCAGTTTGCGTACCTCACGTGAGGCGGGCGACGCTGGATCAAGAGTCTCCAATTGCGGTGCAAGCTGCTCCAGTCGCGCACCGATCATGTCCACGGCATCCAGGGCTGGCGGAGGCAACGCGTTCCGGCGGCTTTCCAGCCACAGTTCGGTTGTTGCGGCAAGCTCTGGCAGATCCGCTTCGATCAAGTCTTCCGCACGCGCGCGCGGCGTCGGGGGATAGATCGCCAACACGCAGAACGTGACGAACGAAAGCAGCATCGCCAACAGATAGGCATTGTCGGGAAGGCCACCGAAGCCGATCCCGGCGGCAATGGTCGCCAAGGCTATTGCCACCACGGCGGCGATAGCTCTCCGCAGCCGCCTCATACGCCATTGCCAACGCTGCTGGCGAGCACGACGCAGTCGCAAGGCGCGCTGCTTACGCGCCTCTCGGAGGATCGACAAGGGAACGGGGCGGCGCTCAGCCATATATCTTAGTCCAGCGCGTCCAGCAGGCTGCGATTGGAAGCGCCAGCCTTGATCTCCGCAGTCGCTTCTGTCTGGCCCTGCGCTCGGGCTATGTAAGCCTTTGACTTTCCAACCTCGCTCTCAAGGGCGGTGACCGTCTGCTTCATGCTGTCGAGAGCCTTGAGCTTGAAGGTGTCGATCGAGTCCATCGTAGCGTAAATGTTCTGAAAAGCGCGGCTCAACGTCTCAAGCGGGATGGTCGCACCGGCGGCCTGCTCATGGATGCGTGCGGTGTTATCTCGCAGCATTTGGCCGGTAGCGTCGATGATGTTCGCGGTCGTTGTGTTGAGCGCGGTGATCTGGTCAAGCACCAGCTTTTGACTGGTCATCGCCTGCGCTACCGTCACTGCCGTCCGCAGCGCACCCACGGTCGTGGTCGATGCCCGGTCCACGCCCTTGATAAGCTCCACGTTGTTCTTCTTGACCAAGTCGAGCGCGAGGTAGCCTTGCACGGAAACTGCCATCTGAGTCAGCAAATCCTGGGTGCGCTGACGCACATAGAACAACGCGCTCTCACGCACGGCCTTTGCTTTCGCCGGGTCGGTTGCATCGAGTGCGGCTGCGCGGTCTTCCAGTTCCTTGTCCAAAGCCTTGGACATGAAGATCATCTGTTCAAGCCTGCCGAGTGCTTTCCACAGGTTCTGCCGCTCCACATCGATGGCGGCATTGTCCATCAGCAACTCGTCCTTGCCGTTTTGCAGACGAGCAAGAATGGCGCTGATGTGGCTTTGCGCGCTCTTGTAGCTGTCGAAGTAGTTCTTCAGCTTGCTTCCAAAGGGGATAACTCCGAACAGCTTGCGCGGCCCGAGCAGATTGCCTTTGCGCGAGGGATCGAGATCCTCCACGGTCCTGCGAAGTTCCGCCAAGTCTGCGCCTACACCGCTTGTCTCGTCCATTGCCCGGACCGGGCGATCAAGGAACCGGTTCGACTGGCCCGCGGCTTCCGCAATTTCACGGCGGCCCATGCTGGTGATCTGATCGACGCGCTTGCCGAACTCGGGCGAGTTCGCATCCTGGGCAACGAGATCTTTCACAAACTCTGTCACGCGTGCCTCAAGCTTGGACTTCTGCTCCTCACCCACGGGCACCAGTCCGGCGGCACGTTCAGGCGCTACCGCCGGCACAGGATCGGGCGGCGTCAACTTAAGTTCGTCCACGGTGGCGGTTGCCGCCTCGCTCGCCGCTGTCATTGTCTGCTAGTGCTCCGCCTGTGGTCGATCTCGCTGGAATCTAGGAGCCGTGGGGGAAATCACAAGCGAAACGCGCGCAGAGAAGGTGCTCGCCCATACGGTCGATCCGAGAACGACAGCCGCTTACCAGTGCCGTCAAACGACGAGCGAACAAGATTGCTACTCAGGCGAACTCTACTATCTTGAATCGTAGCCGTTTTTGTGATCTTCCTCGTGGCATGAGAAGCGCTGGCCGTGAGCCTAAATTCGCCAGGGATCGTGCCGTTCAGGCAGGGGCACTTGCTGCCCTCCTGATTATGGGCGGTTTCGTCGTGGCTGGCCCAAGTGGATTTTTCGCGTGGAGCGAGAACGAACACCTGTTGGCCGAGCACGACGCGCGCATTCGCCAGCTCTCGGCTGAACGCGATCAGCTGCGAAACCGGGTTCGTCTGCTGGATCCAAGCAATGCTGATCCGGACCTTGCCGGAGAGTTGCTGCGCAGCAATCTCAACGTCGCGCACCCCGATGAAATGGTCATGCTGCTTCCTCAGCAGCCATAAGTATCTGTCGGTAAGCGGCCAAATTGCCGGATTGCCCTTTTTCTGCGTCAAGCAGGAGCCTATACCCCTCGCCTGACTCGCATCCAGCCAGGGATATGCCCGTTGCCGAAAGTCCAGACGCCGTTACCTGAATCGAACCAGCAAGACGAAGACTTCGCCTTGCGCAGCCTGGCTGAAGCTCATTCCGCCGACCGCCGATATCAGGCGAGCAAGGAGGAATTGCTGCAGTTCTATGAGCAGATGTTGCTCATTCGACGCTTTGAAGAGAAGGCGGGGCAGCTTTACGGCCTTGGGCTGATCGGAGGGTTCTGTCACCTCTACATAGGCCAGGAGGCGGTGGCCGTCGGACTGCAATCCGCGCTCACCGGCGGCCTGGATTCGGTCATCACCGGCTACCGCGATCACGGCCATATGCTGGCCTACGGAATCGACCCCAAGGTCATCATGGCGGAACTAACGGGCCGCCATTCCGGCATCTCGAAAGGGAAGGGCGGCTCGATGCACATGTTCAGCGTCGAGCACCGGTTCTACGGCGGGCACGGCATCGTCGGCGCACAGGTGCCGCTCGGATCCGGGCTGGCCTTTGCGCACAAATATCGTGGCGATGGCGGAGTGACGCTGGCCTACTTTGGCGATGGCGCCGCCAACCAGGGCCAGGTCTACGAGAGCTTCAACATGGCAAGCCTTTGGAAGTTGCCGATCATCTTTGTCATCGAGAACAATCAGTACGCGATGGGTACGGCGGTCAACCGCTCGTCGGCAGAGACGCACTTTTACCGCCGCGGCACGGCGTTCCGGATCCCTGGGATGCAGGTCGACGGCATGGACGTTCTTGAAGTGCGCAAAGCGGCTGAGATCGCGCTCGAGCATGTGCGCGGCGGTAATGGTCCGGTGCTGATGGAGCTGAATACCTATCGTTACCGGGGGCACTCGATGTCCGATCCCGCCAAGTACCGCACGCGGGAAGAAGTTCAGGGAGTGCGCGAGAAGCGCGATCCGATTGAGCATGCGAAGAGCGAACTGATTGAGATAGGTGTGTCGGAGGCGAGCCTGAAGGAAATTGACAAGCGCGTTCGAGCCAGTGTCGGGCAAGCGGCTGACTTCGCCGAAAGTTCGCCTGAGCCGGATGCCTCCGAGCTTTACACCGACGTGCTGGTGGAGAGCTACTGATGCCGATCGAGCTCAAGATGCCGGCATTGTCGCCGACGATGGAAGAGGGCAAGCTCGCCCGCTGGCTGGTGAAAGAAGGCGATGAGGTGTCATCTGGCGACCTCCTTGCCGAGATCGAGACCGACAAAGCCACAATGGAGTTCGAGGCCGTGGACGAGGGTACGATCGGGAAGATCGTCGTCCCCGAAGGCACAGAAGGTGTGAAAGTCGGTACTGTAATCGCCGTTCTTTCCAGCGAAGATGAACCAGCAACGGCAGAGCCCAAGAAGTCGGAAGGCGGATCGGATGATGACCGCAGCGGGCAGGGCGCCAAGACCGAAGCCCCCGAGCAACAACTGAAAGCTGACGAGTCCGACGCAGCCAAGGGCGACAGTAAGCTTGCGACCGGCACCGCTCAACTTGGGAGCGAGGTAGCGCCTGCAACAGCAGCCGAGATACCTGCTGGCACGAACATGAAGACTTCCACGGTTCGCGAAGCTTTACGCGACGCGATGGCCGAGGAGATGCGCCGCGATGAGCGAGTCTTCGTCATGGGCGAGGAAGTCGCAGAGTACCAAGGTGCGTACAAGGTCACGCAGGGATTGCTTGACGAGTTCGGACCGCAGCGTGTGATTGATACGCCCATCACCGAGTACGGGTTCGCGGGCATCGGAGCCGGTGCCGCCATGGGCGGGCTCAGGCCCATCGTCGAGTTCATGACCTTCAACTTCGCCATGCAGGCAATCGATCACATCATTAATTCGGCTGCGAAGACCAACTACATGTCGGGCGGGCAGATGCGATGCCCTGTCGTATTCCGCGGACCGAACGGTGCTGCCTCCCGCGTCGGGGCGCAGCATTCGCAAAATTTCGCTCCGTGGTACGCGTCCGTTCCTGGTCTGGTGGTTATTGCACCGTATGATGCTTCAGACGCCAAGGGTTTGCTCAAGGCGGCGATCCGCTCGGAAGATCCCGTCGTGTTCCTGGAAAACGAACTGGTCTACGGTCGCTCCTTCGAATTGCCCGAGCTTGACGATCATGTTCTGCCGATCGGCAAGGCACGGGTGGTGCGTGAGGGTAAGGACGTGACCATCGTCTCCTATTCGATCGGCGTGGGAGTCTCTCTGAAGGCAGCCGAGCAGCTGGCGGCTGAGGGGATCGACGCGGAAGTACTCGATTTGCGGACACTGCGTCCCCTGGACAAGTCCGCAGTACTCAATAGCCTCAAGAAGACCAATCGCCTCGTCGTCGTCGAGGAAGGCTACCCCTTCTGCTCCATCGCATCCGAGATCATCGCGATATGCATGGAAGAGGGTTTCGACGATCTCGACGCGCCAGTCCTGCGCGTCTGTGACGAAGACGTACCGCTTCCTTACGCCGCAAACCTCGAGAAGGCCGCACTGATCGATGCCGCTCGCGCTATCGAGGCGGTCAAGAAGGTCTGCTACCGCTGAACGTTTTACGGTCTCCTGCGCTGGACGCTCAGGAGACCGTGCTCGTGAACTTGCTGCAGTCCATGACCGGGTTGGCGGGTAAAGTCTGATAGATCTGGCTCAGGTCACGGCTCGATCGAACCGTGAATGAGATCAACAGTTCTTCGCCTCGTTGCAGGCGAAGGTGAAACGGTTCTCCACGGTCTGGGTCAGCGTAAGCCCTGAACCATCTTTCCAGGCGCTGCGACAAAGGTCCGATGCGGTAGGTTCCGCACATCGCATCTTCTGGCTTCAGCCCTTGCGTAACGGTGATGGTTAATGGCGGACTGCCGCGGCTATCTTTTCAGAGTGTTCGGCTGACGGGGAACTTCCTTCTCCGGCTCACTCAGCCTACACGGCCCCGTATGGAATTGACGCCTGCCCCGATCGCATCGTTACCTGCCGTTTCGCGACTGGCGCTTGTCTACGCGCCGGCGTGGGCGCGAGAACGGACGCTGGCGGTGTTCGCGCTTGATGCTCGACTGGCAGATCTCATTCGAGGATCGAGCGAGCCGATGCTGGCCCAGCTTCGACTCGCGTGGTGGCGAGAAGCAGTTGCTCGGCCTGCATCCAGCTGGCCCGAAGGAGAGCCGATCTTCAGTCTACTCCGGAGCTGGGTAGACCAGCACAGCCCCCTCACATCGCTAATCGACGGATGGGAGGCTCTCACCGCGCATCCGCCGCTGGGGGAAGAGGCAGTCAGAGCTTTCGCACAGGGCAGAGCAGCGGCGTCTGGCGCACTGGCGCGTGTCCTAGGAAGCGTAAAAGAGGAAGACGCAGCCACGTCGTTGGGGCGGATCTGGGCTCTTGAGGATCTCGCAATGCGCCTCAGTCGAGAGGACGAGCGCAAAATAGCGCTTGCGCTTGCAGCCGAGCAACCGGTGGCACTTCCTCGCACTGGGCGAGCGCTGCGGCCCCTACGCGTGGCGGCCGCTCTCGCGCGGCGGCGACGCCTGGCGGGGAGTGAAGCTGGAGCTGCATCTCCCCGTGCCGTCTTCGAGGCGTTGCGGCGGGGATTGCTGGGCCTCTAGGGCATTGGGGAGAAGGGGGCGACAATGAATCGGATAGTTCTGGGTGCCGTAGCAGCCCTGTTGTTCGTGGGGGCCGGCCTGTTCTGGCTACAGGGCAGGGCAGAGGTTGAGCGCGGCGCTCCTCCGCCGCTGCCGCAGCTCGCATCGGCGCCAGAGCCCGACGCCTTGCCTTCCGCAGATGTGGCAGGATTAAAGGGTCCCGCCCCGCCTGAGGTTTCCGAGCTGTCGGGTGAGGATCGTCGCTTCGGGCGCTATGACCGGAACAGCGACGGTCGCATCACGCGCAACGAATTCCTGTCACCGCGCAGCGCTGGCTTTCGCAAGTTAGACAAGGACGGCAACAACTTGCTGACGTTCGAGGAATGGGCTGTTGTCACGGTCGACAAATTTGGTGCTGCCGATGGAGACAACGATCTAATCCTAACGCGGGACGAATTTCGCACGACGGCGCCACCCCCTCGCGCCAAACCCAAGTGCGCCTGCTAGCGACCGTCAGGCCGCGATCAGCGGCTGAGAGATGATCCAGCTTCCCAAGTCCTGCTTCGCACGATCGGTATATGCTTCCTTGCGCTGCTTCTTCTTCACCTCGTGCATGGGTGGGAACAGGCCAAAGTTGACGTTCATCGGCTGGTAGCTGTCCGCCTCCGCGTCCCCGGTAATGTGAGCCAACAAAGCACCCAGCGCAGTCGTTCGCGGTGGGGGCGACCAGGATTGATTGGCAACCTGTGCGGCAGTCATAAGACCCGCCATCAGGCCCACTGCGGCGCTTTCGACATAGCCTTCGCATCCGGTTATCTGGCCGGCGAAGCGAATGTGCTCCGCGTTCCCGAGGCGCAGCTGTGCGTCCAGCAGAACCGGAGAGTTCAGAAAAGTATTACGGTGCAGCCCGCCTAGGCGAGCGAACTCCGCGTTCTCCAGCCCGGGTATCGTCCGGAACAGACGGATCTGCTCGGCATGCTTCAGCTTGGTCTGAAAGCCTACCATGTTCCACAGCGTACCCAGCTTGTTGTCCTGCCGCAGCTGGACGACGGCGTAAGGCCAGCGACCGGTGCGCGGATCATCCAGACCCACCGGCTTCATCGGTCCGAACCGCAAGGTGTCGACCCCGCGCTCGGCCATGACCTCCACGGGCATACATCCGTCGAAGTAAGGCGTATTGGCCTCCCACTCCTTGAAAGATGTCTTGTCGCCCGCCAGCAGGCCCGCATGGAAGGCCAGGTACTGGTCCTTGGTCATGGGGCAGTTGATGTAGTCCTTCGTCTCGCCCTTGTCCCAGCGGGACGCCATCCAGCACATGTCCATATCGATGCTGTCGCGGTACACGATTGGCGCGATGGCGTCGAAGAAAGCGAGGCTCTCGGAGCCTGTCCGTGTGCCGATGCTTTGCGCCAGTCCCGCAGCGGTCAATGGACCGGTAGCGATGATCGTTAGGCCTGAAGCCGGGACCTCGTCCACCCGCTCACGTACGATCTCCAAGGTCGGCTGGGCGGCGAGTGCTGCCTCCACTTCGGCGGAAAACACGTCGCGGTCGACTGCCAGCGCGGAACCGGCGGGGACCTGGGCTGTCGCCGCCGCAGCCATGACCAGCGAATCTAGCCTGCGCATCTCATGGTGGAGCAGCCCGACCGCGTTCTTCTCGTCATCGTCAGACCGAAACGAGTTTGAGCAGACCAGTTCGGCAAGAGCGTCCGTCTGATGCGCCGGCGAGCGCTCTCCGGTGCCGCGCATCTCCGAAAGACGCACGCGCACGCCGCGTCGCGCAAGTTGCCAGGCGGCTTCGCTGCCGGCGAGGCCGCCGCCGATGATGTGAACGTCATGTGTCATAATGCGCGCCTAGACCCGTGGAGGGCAACGATACAAGAGGTTGTGACGGCGCGAAGGGCACTCGGCGAGCAGCTCAGCCGGTGACAGGGAGCCTGATCTTCCCGTCAGGCAAACGCTTCAACTCACTATAGGCGATCACCGCCGAGAGCGGCAGAGATCCGTAGATGTGCGGGAACAAGGCCCCCCCGCGAGAGGGCTCCCACCGAACGCTGTCGGCGAGAGCTGCCAAATCCACCGCCGCCAGATGCAGGTTCTCCTGCCCGCCGAAGTGCTTGGACACGGTCTCGTCCAGCTGCTCCGCGGTCGACAAGTGGATGTAGCCATCGGCCATGTCGACCGGAGCTCCCGAAAAGACGCCGTCTCGCTCGAGTTGCTCCATCTGTTCGGCGGTCAGGACCTTGTAGGCCACAGTGACGGGCGCACTCATTCCCCGGCATCTCCGCTGGAGTTATCTTCGTCGTTCTCGTCCAGATCGTCGCGGTCGACCGTGGTCGGGATCTCCGTCTCGTCCGATGCACGCGCGACCATCTCCTCGACGATGGCGGCTTCGGCTTCGTTTTCAGGTTCGTCGCTTTCGTCGATGCGGACGGCGCTCACCACATGCTCGCCGTTTGCCACGTCAAACAGCTTCACCCCGGCGCTTCCGCGGCCGATCACGCGCAGAGTGTCCAAGCCTATGCGGATCAGCTTGGCCTGGTCAGTCACCAGCATGAGCTGATCTGCCTTGGTGGCAGCAAAGCTGGCCACCACCGGACCATTGCGTGCGATGTTGTCGATGTTTGTAATGCCCTGACCGCCGCGGCCAGTGCGACGATACTCGTAGGCGGAGGACAGCTTGCCATAGCCATTGGCGCAGACCGTGAGGATAAACTGCTCCCCAAGCGCCATTTCTGCGAACCGGTCACCATCAAGGTCCGGCTCGCCGTCCCTTTCCGCCTTCCACGGTGCGAAGCGCAAGTACATTTCCCGCTCTTCCGCGGTGGTGCCGACGCGATGCAGGATCGAAAGAGAAACGACCTCGTCGTCTTCCTTCAGGTTCATGCCCCGCACACCCGTGGACGTGCGGCTCTGGAATTCACGCACGTCATCGCCCGCAAAGCGGATCGCCTTGCCTTGTCGCGAAGCCAGCAGGACGTCGTCCTCGGCTCCAAGCAGCGCAACGCCAATCAGACGGTCGTCCGAGCCTTCTTCGAAGCGCATCGCGAACTTGCCGTTGGAAGGGATGTTCGCGAACGCGTCCATGGCGTTGCGGCGCACATTGCCCTTGGCGGTGGCGAACACCACGTGGAGCGCGCCCCAGGTGCCTTCGTCCTCCGGCAACGGCAGAACGGTGGCGATCGTCTCATCCTTGTCGAGAGCAGGGAGCAAGTTGACGATCGGGCGGCCGCGCGTGGTGGGTCCACCCTCGGGCAGGCGCCAGACCTTGAGGCGGTAGACTTTGCCCGATGTTGAGAAGAACAGCACCGGATTGTGCGTCGAGGTGACGAACATCTCGGAAACGACGTCCTCGTCCTTGGTCGCCATGCCCGCGCGGCCCTTGCCACCGCGGTTCTGAGCGCGAAAGGTAGAGAGCGGCGTGCGCTTGATATAGCCGTCCATGGTGACGGTCACCACCATGTCGTCGCGCTCAATCAGGTCCTCGTCGTCGATACCGTCCGCCGCGGCGACGATCTCCGACATGCGCGGCGTGGCAAAGGCCCGTACGGCCTCCAGCTCCTCACGCATGACCGCGTAGAGTTTCACCCGGTCGGCCAGGATCGCGAGGTATTCCTCGATCTTGAGCGCCAATTCCTTAAGCTCGTCGCCGATTTCATCGCGGCCCAGAGCCGTCAGGCGATGCAGACGCAGGTCGAGAATGGCCCGCACCTGAGCCTCGGACAAGCGGTAGCTGCCGCCGCTTTCCTCTGCGTTCGGCTCGATGGCTTCGACGAGGCGGATGTAGGGCGCGATATCGCCGATCGGCCATTCGCGCGCCATCAGGCGGGCACGAGCCTCTGCAGGATTGGGAGCGCCGCGAATGATCTTCACGACCTCGTCGAGGTTCGACACGGCAACGACTAGGCCGAGCAAGATATGCGCTCGGTCGCGCGCCTTGTTCAACTCGAACTTGGTGCGGCGGGTGATGACCTCTTCACGGAACTGGATAAAGGCCTGGATGATGTCGCGCAGCGACAGCGTCTCCGGCCGCCCGCCACGGATGGCCAGCATGTTGGCTGGGAAGCTCGACTGCGCAGGCGTGTGACGCCACAGCTGGTTGAGCACCACTTCAGGCGTCGCATCCCGCTTGAGGTCCAGCACCATGCGCACGCCTAGGCGGTTGGACTCGTCGCGGATGTCGGCAATGCCTTCGATCCGCTTCTCCTTGGCCGCGTCGGCGATCTTCTCCACAAGCCCGGACTTGCCGACCTGGAACGGGATCGAGGTCAGCACGATCGAGCGCGCACCCCGGTTCGAGCCGCGTCCGTCCTCGATCTCATAGCGGCAGCGCATGATGATCGAGCCCCTGCCGGTGAGGTAGGCAGCGCGTGCGCCAGCCTTGCCCAGGATCAGCGGAGCGGTCGGGAAATCGGGACCGGGAATGATCTCAAACAGTTCCTCGGCGCTGATCGCCGGGTTCTCAATGTACGCCAGGCAGCCGTCGATCACTTCGCCAAGGTTGTGCGGCGGGATGTTGGTGGCCATGCCGACCGCAATACCGCCAGCGCCGTTGACCAACAGGTTCGGGAAGCGCGCCGGCAGGACCTGCGGCTCCTGACGCGAACCATCGTAGTTGTCCTGGAAGTTGACCGTATCCTTATCGAGGTCTTCGAGCAGGAAGTTGGCCACGCGCGCCAAACGCGCCTCGGTGTAACGCATCGACGCCGGCGGATCGGGATCCATCGACCCGAAGTTGCCTTGGCCGTCGACCAGCGGCACGCGCATCGACCAGTCCTGGGTCATGCGCGCAAGCGCGTCGTAGATCGAGCTATCGCCGTGCGGGTGGTAGTTACCCATAACGTCGCCGACGATCTTGGCGGACTTGCGGTAAGGACGGCCAGCGACGAAGCCGCCTTCCTGGCTGGCGTACAGGATGCGACGGTGCACCGGCTTCAAGCCGTCGCGCACGTCTGGCAGCGCGCGAGCCACGATCACGCTCATCGCGTAATCGAGATAGCTGTTCTTCATCTCGTCGACGATGTCGACGCGGGTGTACTCGCCCGAGGGGCCAGTCGGCTCCAGAATATCGGTGTCGTCGCTCACGCGCTCTTATCGTTTCTCTGTTGCGGAAATATGCGAGCCGTCGCCCTAGGCCAAGCAGCGGTGGAATGCCAGTCATGCCTCTGTCGCGGAGTCTCGTAAGGTTCCGTTTTCCACACCTGACCTGCACAAGGCACCGGCTGGAACCGTAAGATGCAACTATAGGCATTCAATTCGCGTTCACAGCGCGGCTCATAGAACGGGTACATGGTTGTCACGGCGAGCTTGGCTCGCCATGATCGATGAAGATTTCAAAGCTGGGCTGCTCGTGAAAACGTTCGGCTCAGCAAGCATGAGAGGAGTTGGCCTGGATGGCTCGCACGTTCCTTATTTCCCGTATTGCTCTCGCTGTGGCTCTGTCGGGCGGGCTCGCTACCGCCGTGGCGCCGCTGCCGGCTGCTGCTGCGCCCAAGCAGGCGAAGGCCGGTTCATTCTCCAAGGAGTTCGCGGCTGCGGCTGCCGAACTGGACAAGGCCGTCAGCGAGGCATCGGGCAACCCGACCGTCAAGGCAGCGAGCGACAGGGCCGCCGCTGCACAGGACCAGGCGGCCAAGTCAGCTGCTGCAGCTGAAGTTGATGCGGCTCTGGGCGGAGCGGACGCCAAGCTTGCAGCTATCGCGGCTGTCGCAACCACGCCGATGGACAAGATCAAGCTTGGCGAGATCACCCGTAACGTCGGCGTGTTGAAAGGCGATGTCGCCCAGCAGCACAAAGGCTTGGTGATGATGCTCGACAGTGGAGCGGCACAGCCGGATTCGCTGGGTCAGCTACAGTGGCTCGCGGGCGTCACCGCCTACCAGTCGGGTGACTATGCCGGAGCCGTGAAGTACCTGAAGCCGGCTTATGATTCAGGCTATCGCGATCAGCAGGGCATGATCGATCGGGTTCTGGCCGACGCGTACAAGCGCACCAACAATACCGGCGCTGCCCTGCAGATGGCCCAGCAAGAGATCGAGAAGGCCAAGGCCGCCGGCACCACGCCAAGCGATGCCGCGCTGCGCACGGCGCTTCAGGCCGCTTACGACGCGAAGCAGGCCGGGCCTGCGATCGATTTGTCGGCTGAGCTGGTACGCTTTCATCCCGGCCCGCAGAGCTGGAACACCGCTTTTCAGGTGACCCGTGCACTCACCACGTTGGGCGCGCAGGAGAACCTGGACTTGATGCGGCTGATGGCCCGTACAGGAGCGATGAGCAGCAAGTCCGATTACCTCAGTTATATCCAGGATGCCGACCCCCGGCGCCTCCCCGGTGAGACGCTGAAGATCATCGATCAGGGCGTATCGTCCGGCAAACTGACCTCCGGCGACGTCGCAGAGGCTCGTGGCATGGCACAGGGACGCCTTAGTGCAGACCGCGCTTCCCTCGCATCCTACGAGAAGGACGCACGTGCTCCTTCGGCAAACTTCGCCAGGATCAACGGCGCGGCCGATGCTCTCTTGAGCTACGACCAGCCCGCGAAGGCGGAGGAACTCTATAAGCTCGCCCTGCCCAAGGCCGGCGCTGAGAAGGACCGCGTGCTTACCCGGCTTGGCATCGCGCAGGCAGACCAGGGCAAGTATGCCGAGGCGCAGAGAACTTTCGCACAAGTCGGCGGCGCTCGCGCACCGGTGGCGAAGCTCTGGACCGCTTATGTTGCATCAAAGGCTAATCCGGCAGCAGCCACCGCTGGTACAGCTCCGACAGCGGCTGCGGCGCCTGCGAGCTGAGGTAAGCGACGCGACGTTTAACGAGGGCGCCGGGAGACCGGCGCCCTTTTTTCTTGGCTCACTTTTGGGCGACGAATTCTCCGGTGCTCTCGTCCAGAAGATGAAGGATGCCATCGGCGATTGGGAAGAAGGCGCCGCGCAAACGCAGATTGCCTGCCTTCACCTTGCTGTTGACGCAGGGGAAGGTCATCAGGTTCTCAAGGCTCACGCGCACGGCCGCTAGTTCCATGGCGCGCTCAGCTTCCCGCCCTTCGGTGCCGTAGTTCTCGGCAACAGGCACTCGCGCTTCGTCCAGCAGCGAGATCCAGTCTGCGATGAAGCCGCCACGTCCGGGTTCCGTTCCGTGCATGGCCTGAGTCAGCGCAGCCTTGCAGCCGCCGCACATGCCGTGGCCCAGCACCATGATCTCTTTAACCTTGAGTACCTGCACCGCGAATTCCAGTGCTGCGGAAACGCCGTGGTGCCCCGGTGTCGTCTCAAACGGTGGCACTAGCGCGGCGACGTTACGGACTACGAATATCTCGCCAGGATCAACGTCGAAAATTTGCGTCGGATCAACCCGGCTGTCGGAGCAGGCGATAACCATCACCTCAGGCTCTTGCCCTTCCTTCAATGCTGCCCAGCGCTCTCGGTGCGGGGCCCAGCCGATTTTTCGAAAGCGCTGATACCCCGCCAGCAGATGGTCGAGGACGGGGTCGGGGACGTTTGCATCGGATCTGGTCATGCTACGCTTGATGACTCCGGTCTTTCGCACTGGCAAGGGGCGGCACATGCGACTATCTGGGCCCCATGAATGATCTGTCCTCCCCGCCGAGCGTGAATCCCGAAAATCAGCCGCGCCCGCGCAAGCCCGAGTGGATCCGCGTCAAGGCTCCCACTTCCAAAGGCTACGGCGAAACGCGCCAACTCATGCGCGACCTGAAGCTGAACACGGTCTGCGAAGAAGCGGCTTGTCCCAACATTGGTGAATGTTGGACGAAGAAACACGCCACGGTGATGATTCTGGGCGACACCTGCACGCGGGCCTGCGCCTTCTGCAACGTGAAGACCGGAATGCCTGGGCGCGTCGACAAGGATGAGCCCGCGCATGTAGCGGAAGCGGCCGCTAAGCTCGGGCTGGAGCACATTGTCATCACCTCGGTCGACCGTGACGACCTTCCCGACGGCGGCGCTTCGCAGTTCGTCAAGGTGATCGAGGAACTGCGTCGCAACACACCGCAGACGACGATCGAGATCCTCACGCCTGACTTCCGCGGCAAGATGCGGCGTGCGGTAGAGGCTATCGTTACGGCCCGTCCCGATGTCTACAATCACAATCTGGAGACGGTTCCTCGGCTCTATCCAACCATTCGGCCAGGCGCGCGCTACTATGCTTCGCTACGTCTGCTTGAAGAGGTCAAGCGCCATGACCCTTCGATCTTCACCAAGTCTGGAGTCATGCTCGGACTGGGCGAACAGCGCCTTGAGGTTCATCAAGTGATGGACGACATGCGCTGCGCGGACATCGATTTCCTCACCATGGGGCAATACTTGCGCCCGACGCCCAAGCACACTGAGGTGATCGAGTTTGTAACGCCCCAGGCGTTCGCGGCCTATGGTGCGATTGCTCGCGCCAAGGGGTTCCTCCAGGTCGCATCGTCACCACTGACGAGATCGAGCTATCATGCTGGCAAGGACTTTGCCGAAATGCGCGCCGCTCGTGAGGCTAAGCTCGCCCGTGCGGCCTTGGCGGAGCAGCGCTAATGCCGGGGATTCACCAGACGCGGCGACTTCCCTACACGGCAGAACAGATGTTCGACCTGGTAGCCGATGTAAGCCGTTATCCCGAATTCTTGCCATGGGTCGTGGCGACGCGGGTACGATCGGACAGCGAAACCGAAATGATCGCGGACATGCTGGTCGGCTTCAAGGCGCTGAAGGAGAAGTTCACGTCTCGTGTCGAGAAGGTTCGGCCTGAGCAGCTTCGTGTGCACTACATCGACGGGCCGCTACGCGATCTCGACAATAGTTGGACGTTCAGGCCCACTGAAGAAGGCTGCGAGGTCGACTTCTGCGTGGACTTTGCTTTCCGCAACCCCATCTTCGAAAGGATTGCCGGGCAATATTTCGACCGTGCGTTTCGGAAGATGGTGAGCGCGTTCGAAGAGCGCGCGGAGCAGCTTTACGGTAGTAAGAGTTCCAGCGCGACCAGTGTCGCCTGACGGCGGATCTCACCCCGGTCCTTTCCGTCGAGAAGGCGCTGCTCGGCGTTGATCTCTTCCACGCTTTCGCCCCGGCGAGCACAAGCGAAAACCACTGTGCCCACCGGCTTCAGTTCGCTGCCGCCACCTGGTCCGGCAACACCGCTGATAGCAACGGCCACGTCGGCGTCGCTGCGGCTTAGCGCGCCTTGGGCCATGGCCCAGGCCGTTGCAGGCGAGACTGCACCGAATGCTTCGATGATATCGTCGGACACGCCGAGGAGTTGGCCCTTGGCTTCATTGGAGTACGTGACGAAGCCTCGATCCAACACGGCCGAACAACCTGGGACTTCCGTGAGAGCTGCACATACGAGTCCGCCAGTGCAGCTTTCGGCAACGGCTATTTTGCGGCTAAGCGCAGTGTTTTCCCGAACGACTTGCTCTGCAAGTGCAACGACGTCGTCGGAGAGGATCGCCGATGCCACGCTTAGCTCTTGCACACTGAGAACAGGTTGGTCCGGCCCTGACCCGTCTTGCCGGCCAGGCCGAACACGATGCTGATCAACTCAGCAGTGCTTTGAGGGGGTAGGGGGGCAAGCAAACCGACGACCCTGTCGATCTCACCGCAGTGCTCGAGCGGGATCTGCTGGGCGACCATACCCTCGATCAGCGCATCCAGCATCTGCTGCAGTGAAGGGTCGGGCAGATTCGCCAACATGGCGCTGCTTTCGTTTCCTTTGCCCATCTTGAGAAAGGCAGCTTTCGCAGCAGGCCAGTTCTGCGACCTGCGTGCGGAGTAGCGACCCGCCAGTTCGCTTCCACCGCTGCGCAGGAAGGAACCGTTGCCAAGAGTAGGAGCGCAGCGTTTTGTGGTGCCGGTGATCGCGCTCGGCAGAGCAAAGGCTGTGAGGGAAGAGGCTTCCGCTGGCGTGAGGCAGGGCTGCGCGGCCTGAGCTAGCGCAGGGCAAATGGCGAGGATAGCGGCACAGGCGGCTGCGAATTTGCGCATGGATCTGACCTTCAGTTTGTGACGAGGCTTGCCACGGCTTGTGCGGCGACACCTTCGCCACGACCGGTAAACCCGAGTTTCTCGGTTGTGGTTGCCTTAACGCTTACAAGATCTCGCGCGATACCAAGGATCGCTGCGAGCCGATCACGCATGCGTTCGCGGTGTGGGCCGATCTTGGGAGCCTCGCAAACGATGGTCACGTCTACATTGCCGATGCGATAGCCCGCTTGCGCGACGAGAGAGGCTGCGTGCTCCAGGAAGCGATCAGAGGACGCGCCGCGCCATTGAGGGTCGGACGGCGGGAAGTGGCTGCCGATGTCCCCGGCGCCAATCGCTCCCAGAAGTGCGTCTACCAGAGCATGGATCGCGACATCCGCATCGCTGTGTCCTGCGAGGCCTAAATCATGCTCGATCCGGACCCCGCAGAGCCAAAGCTCCTCGCTCTTGGCAAGGCGATGAACGTCGTAGCCCATGCCCACGCGCACGAGCGGAGCGCCTGCATGAAAGTCGGAGGCAACAGTGAGCTTGTGCAGGGCTTCGTCTCCTTCGACGAGTGTCACGGCTAGGCCCGCGGCCTGAGCGACCTGCGCATCATCACCGGCGGTCGTGGGGCCTTCCCAGGAACGGTGCGCAGTCAAAATATTTTGGAAGTGGAAAGCCTGCGGCGTCTGCACCCGGCGCAAGGCCTCGCGGGGCGCGGGCGCTCCCATCAGGCTTCCATCTGCATAAGCAAGGCTGTCGATCACCGGCAGGACCGGGATGGCCCCGGCATGATCCTGCAAGGCCGCTCGGAGGCGATCGATCAGGACGCCAGACAGAGCAGGACGGGCGGCATCGTGGATGAGAACATGCGCAGGTGACTCGCCTACCAAGGCTTCAAGACCGGCGCGAACCGAATCCTGCCTGCTGGCACCCCCGGTCACGAAGCGAACGTCTTCCGCAATACCGGCGAGCGCATCACGTGCGACCTCGGCAGCATTCTCGGGAATCACCACGATCACAGGAGCCACGCCACTTGCTAGCAGAGCCTCTACGGAGTGCCGGACCACAGGTTTGCCGCGCCAGGAGGCGAACTGCTTCGGCAGCGGCTGGCCCGATCGGAGCCCTTTTCCGGCCGCAACCACGACGGCGGCCGCATGTAGTGAATGGGTGTCCCCGAGCATGATGATCGCGGGTAATCCCTTGATGGCTTCCGGGCAATCCACTATGTGACTGCCTGTTTTTTAGGCACCCTGACCATGACCGCACTTGCAACACCCCCGGCTCTCAAGCCCATTCACGTCGGTCCGATCGAGGTCGGGTGCCCGGTTGTGCTCGCCCCCATGACCGGCGTCACCGATCTGCCGTTCCGCAAGCTGGTGCGCCGCTTCGGCTCGGGACTGAATGTGACCGAGATGATAGCCAGCCCCGCTGCCATCCGTGAGACGCGCCAGTCGGTCCAGAAGGCTGCCTGGGATCTGTCGGAGGAACCTGTATCGATGCAGCTTGTCGGCTGCGACCCCATACAGATGGCGGAAGCCGCGAAGTTGTCCGCCGATCGAGGCGCAGCCATCATCGACATCAACATGGGCTGCCCGGTCCGTAAAGTGGTCAATGGAGAGGCTGGTTCGGCATTAATGCGCGATGTCAATCTGGCGGCTGCGTTGATCGAAGCGACAGTCAAGGCTGTGGACGTGCCGGTCACCGTGAAAATGCGAATGGGCTGGTGCCATGACAGTCTCAACGCTCCCGAGCTGGCGCGCATAGCGCAGGACCTTGGCGCCAAGATGATCACTGTCCACGGCCGCACCCGCAACCAGATGTACAAAGGCAGCGCAGACTGGAGTTTCGTGCGCCGGGTGAAAAACGCCGTCACCGTGCCGGTTCTCGTGAACGGAGACATCTGCGGTATTGAAGATACGGCGACTGCGCTCGAGCAATCAGGCGCCGACGGCGTGATGATCGGACGCGGGGCTTATGGCCGGCCTTGGCTGCTGGGTCAGATCATGCACTGGCTGCGCACCGGCGAAGAGATGGCCGCTCCCAGCATCGGCGCCCAGTTCGAGCTGATCTGCGAGCACTACGATGAGATGCTGTCGCTCTATGGGCGCGACACGGGCGTGAAGATGGCGCGCAAGCACCTGGGCTGGTATACTAAGGGATTGCCCGGATCGGCAGAACTGCGCAACCGCGTCAACTTCATCGATAGCCCGGACGAGGTGATCCGAACGCTAGCCGAGTTCTACGCGCCGTGGTGCCAGCGCAAAGCGGCATGAGCGAGCCGGCGCGTGGTGCGATCCCGGATGCCAGTCGGCAGCTAGGGAGCCTGTCCCATGCAGTGATACTGCTTGAGCCTGGCCAATCCATTGCCTCTGCAAATCCAGCTGCCGAGCAGTTCTTCGGTCAAAGCCTCCGCAGACTGGTCGGCAAACGGCTCGGCAATATCCTAACACTAAGCGACGCGCGATTTTTCGAGCGTATCGCCGATGTGGAGACGCCTGTATCGGCTCGCGAGATCGTCGTCAGGATCAAGGATCGAGCCACCCGTCGTATTGACATCAACGTGGCCCCCGTCGCCGATTGCCCAGGTTGGCAGGTGCTGACCATACACGACAACACGCCCACGGAGGCTCTTGGCGACGACTCGGGTGGCGCTGACAATGCCGCTTTGCGCGGGCCGGAGATCATGGCTCATGAGATCAAGAATCCTCTCGCCGGCATTCGGGGCGCCGCACAGCTGCTCGCGCGCCGTGTGGACGACCGCGACCGGGCGCTGACGGACCTCATTACCTCCGAAGTTGACCGCATTGCCACTCTGATCGATCGCATGCAGCACCTTAGCCGCCGGACACCCCCGGTGGTGGAGCCCTGCAACCTTCACGAGGCCGCACGTCGCGCAATTGACGTGCTCAAGGCAGGAGACCTCGCAAACACTGCGCATCGCATTGAGGAAGAGTTCGATCCCTCGTTACCCGCGGTGCTCGGCAGCTCCGATGGGCTGGTTCAGGTCATGATCAATCTGTTGTCGAATGCGCGCGAAGCTTGCTCCGATCAGGACACAGGCCGTGTTGTCATTCGCACCCGCTTTGCCAGCGGTCTGCAACTCCATGCCGCGGAATCCGGCAGGTCCGTCCGCCTTCCCGTTGAACTGCGCGTGAGCGACAATGGCCCCGGCGTACCCGCAGCAATGCGCGAACACATCTTCGAACCGTTCGTGACCACCAAGAAGGCGGGGCAGGGTCTTGGCCTGCCCCTCGTCAGAAAGCTCGTGCGCGACATGAACGGACGTATCAGCCATGAGCGCGATGAGGCAGGCGGCTGGACCCATTTTCGCATCCATCTCCCGCTCGCCCGCGAAATCAAGCCGCGTACGGCCGACAAGAACAAGGACAGGGGGCGCGCATGACCGTTCTGCTCGTAGAGGACGATGTCTCGATCGCCTTGGTGATCACCGCCGCGCTCGAAGCGGAGGGATTCCCGGTGGTCCACTGCGATACCATCGCAGAGCGCGACAAGCTTCTCACGGAACGCTCTTTCTCAGCGCTGGTGACAGACGTGATGCTGCCCGACGGCGACGGCATCGAAACGCTCTCGAACGTCTCTCGTGGCCGCCCCGACATGCCGGTAATCATCCTCTCTGCGCAAAATACGCTGGATACAGCAGTGCGTGCCACCGACACCGGAGCATTCGAGTACTTTCCCAAACCCTTCGATATCGATGAACTGGCCAGAACCGTGCGTCAGGCCGTTGGGGCCAGCAGTTCTTTGCGGGTAGGCGGCAGCGAGCCGGAAGGAGACGGATTGCCGCTCGTCGGCCGCAGCGCGGCGATGCAAGCTGTGTTCAGGATGATCACGCGGGTTCTCCGAAATGATCTGACGGTCCTCATCCTTGGCGAATCCGGGACGGGCAAGGAGCTGGTGGCTGAGGCTGTTCACCAGCTGGGCCATCGCCAATCCGGCCCTTTCATCGCTGTCAATACAGCTGCCATTCCCGCCGAACTTATCGAGAGCGAGCTGTTCGGACACGAGAAGGGTGCCTTCACGGGGGCCGTCGCGCGCCACATCGGGAAGTTCGAGCAAGCTGCAGGTGGAACGCTGTTCCTAGACGAGATAGGCGACATGCCCATGCAGGCGCAAACGCGTCTGCTGCGGGCTCTGCAATCCGGCTCTATCCGCCGGGTGGGTGGACGTGACGAAGTGCGCCTGGACGTGCGCATCATCGCGGCCACCAACAAGGACTTGCAACCCCTCATTGCCGCGGGACTGTTTCGCGAAGATCTCTACTACCGTCTGAACGTGGTTCCCATCTCAATGCCGCCGCTGCGAGAGCGTCCCGACGACATCGAGGCCTTGGCAAAGCATTTCCTTCAGCTTGCCAGTGCCGAGGGACTGCCGCGACGACAACTTACACCCGGTGCGGCCGGTCTCCTCAGCCAGCAGCCCTGGCGCGGCAATGTGAGAGAACTGAAGAACTTCATCTTTCGCCTTGCGCTGCTAGCTCGGGAGGACTTGATCGACGTCGATACTGTTGCGCCTCTGCTACCCTCATCACCGGGGGAGCCCCCCCAGAGCGGGAGCCAGAGTTCCAATCTCGACCAGGCAGTAGAGCTTTGGCTTTCCGCAAATCATCCCAGCTCAGGATCCATCTACGAGACGGCGCTGGCGGCCTTTGAGCGACCTCTCTTCGCGCAAGTCCTTCAGCAAACAGGCGGGAACCAATTGCGAGCCGCTCAGGCGCTCGGGATCAACCGCAACACGCTTCGCAAACGCTTGGCAGACCTTGCCCTTGACCCCGAGAGCTTCGCTCGTAGGACCTGATAAGCAGTTCGTAGAATAGCCTTGCGAAAAGGCCACAGTAGTGTTGTAGCAGCGCAACCATGAATGCAGATGTGAAGACCAGGCGCGCATGGCCGCCGCGATGGTGGCGGCGGGTGCAAGTTGCAGCACGCCGGGCGAACTTCTTTGGCGTCATGGTGATAACCGCGATCGTGGCGTTCCTCGCGATGACGACGGTCACGTTCATCGCGCTGTTCACGAACGCGAACAACGGCGAATTCCTCTCCTCGAACATGACCGCCACGCTGCTGGTCGGAACGCTTGTGCCAGCGCTGGCGATACTGGTCCTGCTTGGGCGCTGGATGGCCCTGCGTCGCGCGGCGCAGACGATTGGCGGCACCGGTCGCATGCACGTGCGACTGGTTTTCATCTTCTCGATTATTGCGGCGGTTCCAACGCTTCTGGTGGTGATCTTCGCGTCTTATTTGTTTCAGTCGGGCGTCGAGTTCTGGTTTTCGGACAGTTCGCGTGGCCTGCTAGAGAATGCCAACAAGCTTGCACGCGGCTACTACGAGCAGGCCCAGCGAGACGTCAGTCAGGAGTCGCTGGCCATGTCCAGCGATTTGCGCGACTTCCTCAGCCAGGAAACGGTCGCTTCGCCCGAGTTCCCGGAGTTCCTCTATCTGCAGGTGCGCAACAGAAAGCTCGACGAATCCGCTATCTTTCAGAAAGGGCAGGATAAACAGCTCCGGACCGTAGCTATTGTTGATCCGAAGGGGGAAAACGAAGCGGAAGCAATACGACCGGAGATGGTCCGACGCATAGATGCCGGAGAGCCCTTCGTAGTCGAGGCAAACGCGAACAGGATCGTCGCTTTCACACCCATAGATCGCGGCGCCGGGATCTATCTCTACACCTCTCGCAGTTCGGACTTACTCGCTTTCAGCCAGGGGCAGCGGGCCGAAAATATCGTGAAGGGTTATGAGATGCTGACGAGCCGCGCGCGGCTCTATCAGCTGCGCTTCAATGTCGCGTTGTTTATCGCCTCGCTGGCGCTGGTAGGACTGTCCGTCTGGTTCGCACTGCGGTTCGCCGATCGCCAGGTGAAACCGCTGTATGAACTCGTCGATGCAGCACGGCGCGTAGGGGGCGGAAACTTCGCCTTGCGCATAGAAGGGCGCACCGGCGCCGACGAGATCGGGCTGCTCAACCGCGCCTTCAATCGCATGACTGCGCAAATCGAAAAGCAGACGCAAGCCCTGTTGGGCGCCAATCTTCAGCTTCAGGACCGGCGGGTATTCATCGAGGCCGTCCTCGAGTCAGTGACGGCCGGAATCATATCGGCCGGGGCTGACGGGGCGGTGACACTGATGAACAGCACGGCCCAGAAGCTGCTTCTCGAGCAGGAAATGCCGGGTCCTCTCGGATTGCCGCTGACTGCGATCGCTCCTCAGATCGCGACGCTCGTGGCAAGCGGTAAGCCCGGCGGCATCGTCCAGTACAACAAGAACGGTGAACTCCTTACACTGGCCGTCAAGATCGCGCGGGACGCGACTGGTCACGTCATCACTTTCGAGGACATCACCCGTCAGTTGCTGGATCAACGGCAGGCAGCCTGGTCAGACGTGGCCCGCCGCATCGCCCACGAGATCAAGAACCCGCTGACGCCCATTCAGCTTGCCACCGAGCGGCTCAGCCGCCGATACCGCAAGCAGATCACGCAGGATCCTGAACTGTTCGAGGATCTCACCCGCACGATCATCAGGCAGGTCGGGGACTTGCGTAAGATGGTGGATGAGTTCTCTTCCTTCGCTCGCCTGCCCAAGCCCAACTTCCGTCCTGAGGACCCTGCAGCACTCGTTCGCCAAGCCCTGTTCCTTCAGGAGGTCGCGCACCCCGACGTGGCTTTCACCTTCGCGAGCGAGGGCGAGGTTCCGGTCATCGGCTGCGACCGCCACCAGTTCGGACAGGCCATGACGAACGTGCTCAAGAACGCGATCGAGGCTGTCGAGGCCAAGGGCAGGGATGCGGGAGACGACTACAAGGGCAAGGTCTCTGTCGCTCTCGAAGCTTTGCCAAAGGCGGTGGAGGTCCGGATCACCGACAACGGAATTGGTCTGCCTCAGGACCGTGAGCGCATCATCGAGCCTTACGTGACGACGCGCG
The DNA here is from genome assembly GCF_040534015.1 of Novosphingobium kalidii. Taxonomy (NCBI): domain Bacteria; kingdom Pseudomonadati; phylum Pseudomonadota; class Alphaproteobacteria; order Sphingomonadales; family Sphingomonadaceae; genus Novosphingobium; species Novosphingobium kalidii. Next base: position 79,639 of record NZ_JBEWLY010000008.1, on the reverse strand, counting down.
AGAAGGGCACGGGGCTCGGCCTCGCGATCGTGAACAAGATCGTGGAAGAGCACGGCGGCGAAATGACGTTCACGGCCGCGCAAGGTGGCGGCACCACAGTTACAATGCGCTTCGCATCCGATCCGCTGGCACAAGTCGGCACTTCGGATGCGGGGGAAGTGAAAAGCAGGACGGAATAGCCGATGCCGATCGATATCCTGATCGTTGATGACGAGCGCGATATTCGCGAACTGGTCGCTGGAGTGCTGAGCGACGAGGGCTACGAATGCCGCACGGCAGGCGACAGCGCCAGCGCCCTTGCGGCATTGGACATGCGGCGCCCCTCGCTTGTGCTCCTGGATGTCTGGCTCCACGGCAGCGCCATGGACGGACTGGAGGTGCTGGACGCGATCAAAGCGCGAGAACCGGAACTGCCTGTCATCATCTTCTCAGGCCATGGCAACATCGACACGGCGGTGGCCGCGATCAGCCGGGGCGCGGCGGACTTCATTGAAAAGCCTTTCGAGTCGGAGAAGCTGCTCCACCTTGTCGCGCGCGCCACCGAGACGGAGCGCTTGCGGCGCGAAAATGCACAGCTACGGCACGATTTCTCGAACTCGGAGGAGTTCACTGGAAACAGCAGCGCCATCAATCACGTTCGCGCTACGCTCAAGCGGGTGGCAAACACCGGCAGCCGTCTGCTGATCACTGGTCCCGCCGGCGTGGGCAAGGAAGTCGCGGCCCGTTTGCTTCACGCATGGAGTTCGCGTGCGGGGAACGCTTTTGTTTCGGTCAACTCGGCCAGGATCACACCCGAACGCTTCGAGCAGGAATTGTTCGGCGAGGAGGTCGACGGCAGCCTGCTTCGCCCGGGAATGCTGGAAATGGCCGATGGCGGCACACTCTACTTCGACGAGATCGCCGACATGCCGCTCTCGACCCAGGCTCGCATTTTACGAGTTCTCACCGATCAGGCCTTTGTCCGAGTGGGCGGTACCCGCCAGATCCGCGTTGACGTGCGTGTGGTGTCCTCCACTTCGCGCGACCTTGAGAAGGAAATCGCCGAGCGGCGTTTCCGCGAGGATCTGTTTTATCGCTTGAACGTCGTGCCCGTCACCGTTCCGGCTCTGAGAGACCGGCGAGACGATATTCCCGCACTGGTGGAGCACTTCTTCACACGCTTCGCCAGCGAGCAGGGAGTCGCGGCTCCCGAGATTGGTGTCGATGCTATGGCAGCCTTGCAGGCTTATGACTGGCCCGGCAACGTGCGCCAATTGCGCAACGTGGTGGAGCGCACCGTCATCATGACGCCCCGGGACCGCCTGGAGCGGATCGAGGCCGACATGCTTCCGCCAGAGGTCTTCAACAGTCGTGGAGAGGGCGATTCCCGCGTTTCCGTGATGATGAGCGCTCCTCTGCGCGAGGCGCGGGAAAGCTTCGAAAGAGAGTACCTGCGCGTGCAGATCCAGCGCTTCTCCGGCAATATCTCGAAGACCGCGTCATTCATCGGGATGGAGCGGTCGGCGCTTCATCGCAAGCTCAAGCTCCTGGGTATGTCAGAGCGGCGGGACGCTGAACTGGAAGGAGAGGACCGCTAACCTCGCCCCGGCGATTTTCGCGTTTACTGCGCTGCAGCAAAACAGTACCATGCCGCATGACCGGTCAGCAGCGAGGTGCTGGCCAGATTGCGGACCGTATAGACGGCTGCCAACAAAAAAGGAGACTGCAATGAGTGGGCGTACTCTTTCGGCCCGTCCCAAGGCGGCTGCGCCGTCACCGCCGGAAGCCGCTGCAGCAGTGGTGGCAGCGAAGGGGCAGAACCTCCAGGACCAGTTTCTGAATCTCCTGCGCAAGAACAAAACGCCGGTTACGATGTTTCTCGTAAAGGGCGTAAAGCTGCAGGGCATTGTTACGTGGTTCGACAACTTTTCCATTCTTTTGCGTCGGGACGGGCAGTCGCAGCTCGTGTACAAGCACGCGATCTCCACGATCATGCCAAGCACGCCTGTCGATGCACGTCAGTTCGCAGGTGGGGTAGACAGCTCCAAGAAGGTGCGGCTGCTGCAGGATGTATTTCTGTCCAGCGTGCGGACTGCCGGCGTTCAAGTGACCATGTTCCTCGTGAACGGTGTCATGCTGCAGGGGCGCATCGCTTCGTACGACTTGTTCTGCATGATGCTGGAGCGCGAGGGTTACGTGCAACTTGCCTACAAGCACGCGGTGTCAACGATACAGCCGGTTACACCCGTGGATCTTCAGGCGCACGAAGAGGACGAGGACTGATCACTACTCGGCTTTCCTGCTCGCCAATGCTGGGTGAGGCGCTGTGAACGACGAACCACAAGGTGAGGTCGCGCGCGGCGCACGTGCCCTGGTCGTCTATCCGCAATTGCGCGGAAACCGCGAGCAGGATGCTGACGCGCGTCTGGAAGAGGGGAAGGGTCTGGCACTGGCTATTGGCTTGGTGATTGCCGATGCCTTTACCATCCCCATTCGCGAGCCGCGCGCCGCCACTTTGTTCGGCGAAGGGCAGATCCAGAATATCGGAACGGCATGCGAGCAATCGGAAGCGGAGCTTGTCGTCGTCGACGGCTCCCTTTCCGCGATCCAGCAACGTAACCTTGAGGAGAAGCTCAAGCGCAAGGTGATCGACCGTACAGGCCTTATCCTGGAGATCTTCGGCGAGCGCGCTGCCACTGCCGAAGGTCGCCTGCAAGTGGAACTCGCCCATCTCGATTACCAAGCCGGCCGGCTTGTCCGCAGTTGGACGCACCTTGAGCGCCAACGGGGCGGCTTCGGCTTTCTCGGCGGCCCCGGTGAGACCCAGATCGAGGCTGACAGGCGCCTTATCCGTGATCGCATGGCGCGTATCCGCCGCGAGTTGGAGCAAGTGCGCCGAACTCGCGGTCTTCACCGCGACAGGCGGGAGAAAGCACCTTGGCCGGTTGTCGCGCTCGTCGGCTACACCAACGCAGGCAAGTCGACGCTGTTCAATCGCCTGACGGGCGCCGATGTGATGGCGGAAGATCTTCTTTTCGCAACGCTCGATCCGACGATGCGAGCCATACGCCTGCCCGCCGTCGAAAAGGCGATCCTGTCCGATACTGTGGGCTTCATATCCGACCTTCCGACCCAGCTGATCGCCGCGTTTCGGGCGACGCTTGAGGAAGTTACCGCGGCCGACGTTATTCTTCACGTACGCGACATCGCGAACGCGGAGACGGAAGCCCAGAAGCGGCAGGTGCTAGAAGTGCTCACCGGTCTCGGTGTCATTCCGGAGGAGGGGGGTGAAAGCGCAATCCCCATCATCGAAGTCTGGAACAAGTGGGATCTCCTCGACCCGACCAGAGCGAGCGAGTTGAACGAGATTGCCAAGGATCGCGGCGTTGAGCACGTGGTCCCTATATCAGCGCTCACGGGCGAGGGCTGTGACGAACTGTTGGCCGTGGTCGGACACGAACTGACGGCGGATGCGAAGATCTACAACTTCGTTCTTCCGGCGGAGGATGGCGAGCGCCTGGCGTTCCTGCATGCTCGCGGCGAAGTTGTTTCGGAGCAAATCGAGGAAGGCGCCGAGGAGGGGCCTCGCGTTAAGCTCCAAGTGCGGCTGAGCGACCGCGAGCTAGGACGATTCTCCGCACTCTGAAGCCTTGGCGGCCAACCAATAGCTTTCCTGCTCTTCCAGCGTCAGGTGCCCGAAATCACGTCCTTGATTGATGGCTGCCGCCTCCATCCAGCGGAAACGGCGCTCAAACTTCGCATTTGCAGCACAGAGAGCGTCTTCCGGAGCGATACCATGCGCGCGAAGGTAGTTCACAGTGGCGAAGAGCAGGTCACCTGCTTCGATGAGCCGCTCAGGCGGGGTGGCGGCTTGGTCAAGCTCCGCCAGTTCCTCAAGAATCTTGGCTCTTGGTCCTTCTGGATCGGGCCAATCGAACCCGACCCGGGCCGCTCGCTTCTGGAGCTTCTCCGCACGGACCAGAGCTGGAAGTGCCAGAGCTACGCCGTCAAGCGCGCTTGTCGCTCCCGCTGCGCTGCGCTCCGCCGCCTTGATTGTCTCCCAGCGCTGGGTCTGATCGCCGCCAGACGGGTCGGCGCCAAAGATGTGCGGATGGCGAGCCTCTAGCTTATCGCTGATGGCAGTGGCGACATCTGCGAAGGCAAAGTTGCCGTCTTCCTCAGCAATGCGGGCGTGGAACACGACCTGCAGCAATAGATCTCCAAGCTCCCCGCGCAGATCGTGCAGATCGGCACGCGCGATCGCGTCGGCGACCTCGTAGGCCTCCTCGATCGTATAGGGCGCAATCGTTTCGAACGTCTGCCGGCGATCCCATTCGCAGCCATCAACTGGATCGCGAAGGCGCGCCATGATGGTTAGCAGGCGGTCAATCTGGGTGTGAACAGCGCTTGTCATGCGTAAACCAACTCTGAAAAGAAGCAGCTTCGGGACGGTTCAAATGGGACTGATCGAGTTGCGCTTGCCAGATCGCACATGAGATAGCCGCTGAAAAGATTTTCGACAGCACGTATGCGGAGAACTGTTGTGGAGCGTAGCCCTCCAGCCAGCGGAGTCGCCGCAAAACGCATCGTGGCTGATTATATGCACGAAGTGATGACAGGCTCATGCGGCATCTTCGAACAAGCCAGACAACGTGTGCAAGGCGATCATGCGCTCCTCATCGGTGGAGAAGACCCTGACCTTCGCGCGGCTGGAGGGCAGGCTTATGACAGGCGCGTTGGTAGCACGAGCATCTTGCCCGAAAGCTATTCGAAGTCGAGCGCGCGAACTGCGCTCGTCAGGTCGAGGTGGCCCGCCTTGGACGTTTGATAGAGAAGAAGGATCGGGAAGCTCAACAGCACTATCCCTGAATTGGTCGCAGCGGGGTTCTTCTGAACAGGTGTCTCGGGGCGGTAACGTGCGCATCAAGGCGACGAAAAGTTATAGGAGCGCCGTGGCTGGAGGACGCAGGATTGCTATGTTTGCTGTTGAAACAATCGCGAGGCCAAGCGGCACTTCAGTTTATGCAGGATAACGGGACATATTTTTCGAAACTTGGCGGACCGGCTTCCTTGACGTGCGGTCCGGCGGCCCGCGACCGACCGGAGCTGTCAGACACTGTCCGTGGCAGTGATAGCCGGGCGTCGATTCTGCACGAATGGCGGATCCCTGCGATGCCTGTATGATCAACCCGGAAGATCTGGCCCTGCTCATCAACGGGGTCCAGGGCTATGCGATCTTGATGCTCAATCCTGAGGGGAAGGTGGTCATCTGGAACGAGGGTGCGCGCCAGCTCATCGGCTGGAGCCAGGCCGAAGCCGTCGGAAAGCCAGTCTCGTTCTGCTATCCTGCTGACGCTGTCGCACAAGGGCAGCCTGATGCTGATCTCTCTCTTTCGCAGGCGCAGGGGAGGGCCGAATTCGATGCCTGGCGGGTCCGCAGCGACGGATCCGAGTTCCTGGCCCGCGTATCCATGACGGCTCTGCGCAATGCGGACAACAGCCTCCGCGGCTTCGCCGTTGTGGTGCGCGACATAACTGATAAGCGGGCCAACGACGTTGCTCTTCAGACCAGCGAGAACCACCTGCGCTCGATCCTCTCGACCGTTCCGGACGCGATGATCGTTATCGACGAGCGAGGCTTTATCCAATCGTTCAGCGCGGCTGCCGAGCGTCTCTTCGGTTATGACGCAGGGGAGGTCGTCGGCTCGAATGTCAGCGTGCTGATGCCCTCGCCGGACCGCGAACGTCACGACGGTTACCTCGAGCGTTACTTGAAAACCGGTGAAAGGCGCATCATCGGCATAGGGCGGGTGGTCTTCGCCCAGCGCAGGGACGGCTCAACCTTTCCGATGGAGCTCTCGGTAGGTGAAGCGACCGGCGAAGGCCAGCGGCTGTTCACCGGGTTTGTCCGCGACATCACCGAACGCCAGCGAACCCAAAAACAGCTTGAGGAACTCCAATCCGAGTTGATCCACGTAGCCCGCGTCAGTGCTATGGGCACTATGGCCTCGACGCTCGCCCACGAGCTCAATCAACCGATCACGGCAGTTGTCAATTATGTCGAGGCGGTACGGGATCTTCTCGTAAATGCGGATGCCGAGGACCTTCTCATGATCCGAGAGGCGCTGGCCGACGCGGCTGGCGAAGCAATGCGGGCCGGCCACATCGTTCGCCGTCTGCGGGACTTCGTCGCGAGGGGCGAGGTTGAAAAGACCGTTGAAAAGCTGCCCTTGCTCATCACCGAGGCGGCCGCGTTCGGTCTGATGGGCGCAAGCGAGAAGTCCATAGATACGCGCTTCGACATGGACCACGATGCCGCCGACGTCCTTGTCGACAAAATCCAGATCCAACAAGTGCTGGTCAATCTGGTCCGTAATGCGGTGGAGGCGATGGGCCATTCGAAGGAGCGGGTCCTCACAGTGAGTACTGGCCCCGATCAGGCTGGATTCGTGCGTGTGACGGTTTCTGATACCGGCCCGGGCGTGGCCGCCGAGGTAGCCGCGCAGCTCTTCACGGCCTTCGTCAGCACGAAGACAGACGGTATGGGCCTGGGGCTGTCGATCTGTCGGACAATCGTCGAAGCGAATGGTGGCCATATCTGGATGGAGCCGCGGCCCGGCGGTGGCTCGTGTTTCAATTTCACCTTGGTAAGAGTGGAGCCGGAGAAGTCGGATGGCCGATAAGCGTACAATTCACATCGTTGACGATGAAGACGCCATTCGGAAGTCGGCCAGTTTTATGCTCAAGACCTCCGGCTTTGAGGTGGCGGCCTGGGCCTCGGGTGTCGAGTTCTTGAGGAATGTGAAGAACGCCCGGCCCGGATGTATCCTGCTCGACGTCCGCATGCCCGAGATGGACGGTCTCGAAGTGCAGCAGATGCTCATCGAGCGTGGCGTTGCCATGCCAGTGGTCATTCTCACCGGACACGGAGATGTTTCTATTGCAGTGCGGGCCATGAAGGCAGGCGCGATCGATTTCATCGAGAAGCCTTTCGAAAAGGCGGTGCTCTTATCTGCGATCGAGAGCGCCTTTGAGCGACTCAACGATGCCGAAGAGCGCGTAAGCCGCGCGGCGGACGCCAATTTGCATATTGCGGGGTTAACCGCACGCGAGCAGGATGTGCTCAATGGTCTTGCGCAAGGCCTCCCCAACAAGACAATCGCCTATGACCTCGGCATATCGGCTCGCACAGTCGAGGTGCATCGTGCCAATCTGATGACCAAGCTCAACGTCAGGAGCCTCTCCGAGGCACTGCGTATCGCCTTCGCGGCCGGCATGGGCGGCTGATATCCGGACGTTTACGTAGCGACGGCGGGCCGGGCCAACGGCATCTTGCTGAGCCTGGCAATAGCGTCGGACTTGGCGGTGTTTGATGGTTAGCGACAAGTTATCGGGGGCTGCCCCCAAGCGGCCGCGTTTACTTCTGGTGGAGGACGACGCCGGCGTACGCAGATCGCTGCAACTGCTGCTGCAAGCCAAGGGCTTCGACGTGCGTGCCTATGCCACCGGCGCCGCCTTGCTGGCCGATCCGTCCAGCATCAACGCCCGTTGCATCGTTGCTGACTACAGTATGGACAATATTGACGGCCTGGAGGTCCTGTCGCGCCTGCGCACGCGCGGGTGGGTGGGGCCTGCGGTTCTGATCACGGCATATTCGTCACCCACGCTTCAAGAGCGCGCTTGCGCAGAAGGGTTCAACGTTGTTCTGGAGAAGCCCTTCCGCGATCATACGCTTGTCGAGACTATCAACAGGCTTTCAGAGCAGGAGCCCGAGGATGAGCGGCCTTGACGAACAGTTCTCGAATGCCTCGATAGGTGCAACGGCTCGGCCGTTTTGCAGGCCGTCTCCGCGAGGAAGCATGTATCCGGCCTTCCCGCGCTTAAGATGATGTGTGAACCTTGGGAAACCCGTTGTGTGCATGGCATGTTCACTGCTCGTGGGGCTGAGCGGACCGTAGTCGCCCATGCCGGTGAACACATAAAGGCAAGGAACGAGTGATGGCAGAAAACGAACAGTCGCGCACCATGGAAACCCGATCAGGCCTGAGCCTGCATGTGCGGCCGGTCAGCAGCGACGATGGTCCCCTGCTTAGGGCCTTTTTCGCCAAGGTTACTACCGATGATCTGCGATTCCGCTTCCTCTCCTGTATTCACGGAGTCTCCGACGATCAGATCGCGATGATGACTGATGTCGATCACAAAGGGACCGAGGACTTCTTGGCTTTTAAGGACGACGGTACTTTGGTGGCAACCGCCATGGTAGCCAAGGATGACTCCGGCAAGCGTGCAGAAGTGGCGATTGTCGTGAGAGCTGATTACAAACAGAAGGGCATCGGATGGGCAATGCTCAATATGGCAGCGGATTACTCAAGAGCGACAGGCGCTGAGAGGCTAGAGTCGGTCGAAAGCCGCCAGAACACGTCTGCCCTTAGCGTGGAGCGCGACCTGGGGTTTTCAGTGAAGCCTTATAACGACGATCCGACACTGGTTATCGTAACAAAAGAACTCGTGTAAATAGGGTGACACAGGTGGCGACTTGTCAAACAGAAGCGGCAACGGCGGCCGGGTAACGTGACACTGTCGGCGCTCCGGGCGTAAGCAAACCCGTCCCTTGTACTCGCATTTGCCACCTCCGTGGCCCAGCGCTGCTGTCACCGGGGCAATATGCCTTGGTTCGGCTGAGCCGCTTTGGAACGTTGATTTCGAGTGCTTCTCCATCGGTTTCGGCAACCTATGACGAGAGCCTTGCTCGACCATCGCTTGGCTGGCTAAATCCACGCGACTATGCGGGGGCTATCGCCGCTCGGGCGGCCGAATGAATGCCGGATACTCACCCTTAGGTTGAATGAGACATCGACAAATCTTCGTTTTTAATAGATCCAGAAGCATCGAATGTCCGGATTAATGTCTTATCTTTCAATAATGTTCCGGATTCCACGGGTCACGACCACCATGTAGTGTCAACGAGCTGTCGAGGTCAAAGGCGCCAGCACCGAGGATGAGGCTTTCGCCATAGCCGTCGCGGAGTTCGAGAGGCTCGAGGGCTTCTATCTGGAGCTTACAACCACAGCGACCGATAATATATATTATGTTAAATGATTAGCTGAGAAGTAGCAGCTTGACCCCGCGCTTCATCAGGAGCGTCCGTCATCGCGCGACTTCAAGTCCCAGCGTCTGAGCCAAAAATACGACGCCCACTATGATGACGACCCAAACGAGAGCCATCGTAAGCCGCCGTCCCGGAACCATGGGCTGCGCCCGCAGTCCTCGCCAAGCAAGGACAAGTGCTCCCACGACAATCACAATTGAGACGATCAGGTCAGCTCTCATGCGTTAAGCACCATCCCGTCATAGCCGACGAGCACGTGTCCGGGCACCTCGTCAGACAACGTTGCGTAGTCCATACTCTTGTCAAGATGCGTAAGCACGGCTCGGCGAACCCGCGCGGCATCTGCCAGTTCCAAAGCCATGCCAAGGTGCGCGTGTGTCGGGTGCGGTTCACGGCGCAGACAATCCACGACGAGAATGTCGCAGCCCACAAAGAGATCCACCATACTCCGGGTAATTTCGCTGAAATCCGTGGCGTAACCTACGGATTTCCCGTCACAATCAAATCTGTAGGCGGTTGACTGCGCTGGCCCATGCGTCATCTGGCAATTGGAGACGCCGAAACCTTCACAGATCCGGAGGTTCTGCAAATCGTCCAGTGACGCGATTGTGGGATAGCCGAATTGGCCAGCGAAGACATACCCGAAGCGCTGCCTTAATCGGCGCGCCGTCTCAGAGGCGGCGTAAGCCGGAATGGGTCCGCCGCGGCCGTAGCGAAGCGGGCGCAGATCGTCGATCCCATGGCAGTGATCCGCATGGTCGTGAGTCCAGAACACTGCATCCACCCGCGTGATGTTGCAGTTCAGCAGCTGACTTCGCAAATCGGGTGAGGTGTCGACAAGAAGCCGGCTACCTCGTTCATTCTCCACGACGATCGAGACCCGGCTTCGGCGGTTGCGCGGCTCCGCGGGATCGCAGAGGCCCCAGTCGATGCCTTCTTCTCCTCCGAGCCGCGGCACGCCCGTGGAGGTTCCGCTGCCGAGAAGTGTCACCTTCATATCGCGGCCTTCTTGAAAAGCGCGAAGAAGTTACGGGTTGTAGTCTCAGAAAGACTCTCAAGACTGACGCCGCGCAGACCCGCTACAAACCGAGCGGTGTCGGCTGTAAAGGCAGGCTCGCAAGCGCGTCCGCGATGTGGCACCGGCGCAAGGAACGGCGCATCCGTTTCCACCAGTAGCCGCTCCTCGGGCAGTTGCGCAGCAACTGCTTGCAAGTCCTTCGCATTTTTGAAGGTGACGATGCCAGATAGCGAAATCGTTAGGCCTTGTTCCAGCATGAGGCGCGCGAAATCTGCCGATGCGGTGAAGCAATGGATCAATGCAGGGAAAGTGCCCTTGGCCATTTCATCCTCGATGATGGCCGCCGTATCCGCTTCCGCATCGCGCGTGTGAACGATCAGCGGCAGTCCAGTCGCGCGTGCAACGCTGATGTGGGTGCGGAACAGAGCTTGCTGAACTTGCCGATCCGACTTGTCGTAATAGTAGTCGAGCCCCGTCTCCCCGATCCCGATGACCTTCGGATGAGCCGCTGCTTGCATCAATGCAGCTTCGCCCAGGTCGGCATGTGCGTCAGCCTCATGTGGATGGATGCCAACGCTGGCCCACACGTCCCCTTCTTGCGCGGCGGTTCCGATCACGGCGTTCCACTCGGAACGGCGCGTTGAGATATTAAGAAAACCGCCGATTCCCGCGTCTCGCGCCCGGGCCAGGACACCTGCCCGATCCTCGACCAAGCCTTCGTATTCGAGGTGACAATGAGAATCGATCAGCATCAGGTGCTCGCACTCTGGGCTGGTTCAGGGATTTCCAACCGCGGGAAAACACCGACGGGCTGGGCAATGCGGATGCCGCTTTCCGCCAGCCTTTCCAGCCAGAGTCCGTCAGACAAGGCCTGGTAGTCTCGCTCATTCGGTGCGACACCCATCTGGTCCAGCAGCTTGTCGATCGCTGTGGGAACGACGGGCCGAACAGCGATCGCAAGGCTGCGCACGCAACGCAAAAGCGTCATCAGCACTGCTTCCATACGCTCCGGATCGGTCTTGCGCAGAGTCCAGGGCGCCTGCTCATCCACGTACTGATTGCAGGCAAACACTGCTCGCATCCAGGACTCAAGACCATCGCTGAAATCAAGGTCGAGGAAGGCCCGGCGCAGCCCCGTGATACCTAGCGCCACTGAGTCGCCTAACGCCACATCCGCATCTGACAGCTCAAAACTCGTGCGCAATTCACCGCCCATGTTTTTGAAAATCATGGATAAAGTCCGCTGAGCCAGATTGCCGAAGCTGTTCGCAAGCTCCGCATTCACGCGGGTGACGATCGCCTCGGGCGAGTAACTGCCATCCTGACCGAAGGCGACTTCGCGCAAGAGAAAGTAGCGCAACGTGTCCACGCCGAACTGATCTGCGAGCGCCAGCGGATCGGTGACGTTGCCCAGCGACTTGGATTCCTTCTGCCCTCGATTGAGCAGGAAACCGTGCCCGAAGACTTGCTTGGGAAGCGGGAGTCCAGCGCTCATCAAGAAAGCGGGCCAATAGACGGCATGGAACCGGACAATATCCTTGCCAATCAAGTGGAGATCCGCTGGCCACCATTTTTCAAAGTCGCCGGTCTCATCCGGAAAACCGAGGCCGGTAATGTAGTTGGTCAGCGCATCCACCCAGACGTACATGACGTGACCGTCACTGCCGGGTACGGGGACACCCCAGTCGAAGCTGGTGCGCGAAACGCTGAGATCGCGCAGCCCCCCTTCCACGAAGCGCGTCACCTCGTTGCAACGGCTTTCCGGACGAATGAATTCGCTGCGGTAAAGCTCGAGCAGGCGATCCTGGTATTTGGATAAACGAAAGAACCAGCTCTCCTCAATCGTCCACTCAACGGGCGTGCCCTGCGGCGAAAGCTTTTCGCCACCCTCACCCGCAATCAGCTCGCTTTCGTCGTAGTAAGCCTCGTCGCGTATCGAGTACCAACCCTCATAGCGGTCAAGATAGAGGTCACCGGCGGCTTCCATGCGCCGCCACAACTCTTGCGCTGCAGATTGATGCCGCTGCTCGGTCGTTCGGATGAATGTGTCATAGCCAACATTCAAGGCATCACACATCACCTTGAAATAAGACGACATCTCGTCTGCAAGCTCAGCAGGCGTGATACCGAGGTCCCGGGCTTTCTGCGCCATCTTCAAGCCGTGCTCGTCCGTGCCGGTCTGGAAACGGACGTCGAAACCTTCCGCCTTGCGGTGTCGTGCGATGACGTCGGCCGCAATCGCCTCATAGGCGTGGCCGATGTGCGGCCGGCCGTTTGGATAGCTGATGGCGGTAGTGATGTAGTAAGGCTCAGCCATGCGCCGTTGCGGCTTTCTGTAACTGTCAGGTCTGGTGAGCAGCTTCTCTAGGCATCGCGGCAGATGCCAGCAACCCGCCAATCTCTAATATGAGCAGGCCTGAATCGAAATTATAGGTGGGCGCTTGAGCAGACAGGCGCGTCAGCGCAGCGTGCGCTTCGATGACGGCCGGCTGACGACGCGACGCAGCGGTGGGCAATTCGGAGGCGAGCGTCGCTCGCGCCAGTTCGAGCGTGGCAAGTTGCCGATCCCGAGATGGCCTTGTCCCCATGGCGTCCGCCAGCGCGCCTCGCAGAAGAAAATCACTGTCTCCGTCCGACATGATCTGCTGCATCAGCCGGTGAACCTTGCTCAGACCGTGCTCCACGAAAGCAAGCGCGACACCTGGAGAACCCCCGGCGGCAGCAATGGCTTGCTCGCGTAGAGTTGCTTCTGCCTCAGGAAACTCGCGGCGGAGCACCACGTCGAGATTTTCTGCCGAAAGAGGCGCAAAGCGCAGCACGCGGCAGCGGGACCGGACCGTCGGCAACAATCGGCCTGGCTGATGAGCCACCAACAGGAAGAAAGTGCCGGCAGGCGGCTCCTCTAGCGCCTTCAGCAATGCATTTACGGCGCTCTTCTCAAGGTCGTCAGCGGGATCGACGACGATAGCTCTGAGATTTCCCATCGTAGGCTTTGTGGACAAGCGTCGAATCATGCTTCGGACCTGATCGACACTGATGTTCCGCTTGGACTGGTACGGCTTGCCTTCCGCCTTCTTCTTGGCCTCGTCGTCGTTCGCAGGTAAATGCTCGAGAATGTGGATGTCGGGGTGCGTCGAGGGACTGACAACCGCCCCCTCGCCAGCCCCTACCAACTCAGCCGCGGCCGCGCGGGCGAAGTCGCCCTTCCCCAACCCCTTCGCACCGGCAAGTAGCCAGGCGTGGTGCATGCGCTCGGATGCAAGCGCTGAAACCCACTCCTGCCAGGCCGCTTGCTGACCGATGAAGGTGGAACTGGTCACAGCAGCCGCTCAATAGCCTGCATTATCAAGGCGTGAGTGGCCTCAGCCGTGCCATTCCCGTCGACAACGGCGAAGCGGTCGGGCTCCTCCTGCGCGATGCGGACGAATGCGGCAGCCACACTTACGTGATAGTCCCGCGGTCTGGCGCCAATGCGGTCGCTTACGCCTGCGTCACGCACGGTGAGACGCTGCTCCGCGATCTCAGGTGCGACAGTCACCAGAACCGTGAGGTCCGGCAACAACCCGTTGCTGCCGATCTGGTGCAGCTTGCAAATATCCTGGTCGCTTAGCCCCCCGGCGCCGCCCTGATAAGCACGACTGGAATCAACAAAGCGGTCGCAGATCACCCATCGTCCGCTTGCGAGTGCGGGCCGAATGAGCCGCTCGACATGATCCGACCGCGCGGCTGCAAAGAGCAGTGCTTCGGCTCGCCAGTTCCAGCCCTCTCCTTCGTTCGCGAGCAGAAGCTTGCGAATGGCCTCAGCCCCACCTGTCCCGCCCGGCTCCCGGGTAAGCACCGCCTCGATAACACGCTGGCGCAAGGCATCGACCAGCAAGCGTGCCTGGGTGGACTTTCCGGCGCCCTCCCCTCCCTCGAACGCAATGAATCTGCCGGTGCTCATGAGAAGATGTTCATCAAGCCGTTGCGCATCCTCGCCAGCACGCCTGCCGCAGGCACTTCTTCGGCCGCGTAGAGAGGAATGCGCGACGATTCGACACCATCGACCTGCACCTCAAGCTCGGCAACTTGAGCACCCTTAGCGATCGGCGCGACGAGTGGCCCACGATAGTGAAGTTGCATCCCCACTCGCGAAGGCGAATAGCGCGGTACTGTTGCGTAGAGCTCCCGGTTCGCGACGAGAGGCACGGATGCGGCGGAACCATCCTGCACATCGGCTCTGGCGACGATCGCCGCTTTGTCGAACAAGGGGTAGCTGCGCCACTCCGAAAAGCCCCATTCGAGCAGGGCCTTGGCGGCCGCGTCCCGGTCGAAGTGCGTCCGCGCCCCTGCCAGCACCATGACCAGACGCCGGCCGTTGCGCTCGGCCGAGCCGAGGAAGTTGTATCCTGCCTCCCGCGTGTACCCGGTCTTGATCCCATCGGCTCCGGGTACAACGCCCACGGTCGGGTCATGGCTGCGCATGGATATGTCTTGCCAGCGATAGTGCTTCTGTCCCGAGAAGCGCTTGTAGAGCTCCGGGTAACGCATCGTCATAGCGTCGGCGAGGCGTACCAGGTCGCGGGCGCTCACGAAGGTTTGGCCTTCGTCCATCCAGCCGTTGGGTGTGTTATAGTGACTGTGCGTCATGCCGAGCCGCCGCGCGGCATCATTCATCATCAGAGACCAAGTCTCGACCGATCCGGCATAGCCGTGCGCCAGCACCATCGATGCGTCGTTCGCTGACGCGGTCATGATGCCGTGCAGCAGCGCGTCTGTGCTAACGGGCTGGTTCGGCTTTAGGTACATCGAGGTGCCCTTGGCAAACCACTCTCGAGATATCTCCGGGGGCACAAAAAACGTGCGGTCGAGAGGCAGGCGCCCGGCGCCGATCTCCTCGAAAGCCACGTAAGCGGTCATCACCTTGGTAACAGATGCCGGAAGGAAGCTCACGTCTGGCCGCCGGGCCACCAGTACCTCGCCAGAGCCGAGGTCCACCAACATGCTCACAGGCACGCGAGCAACTTCAGGGGGTACCGGAGGATTGGCGGCAAGGGCGCCGGCAGGCACCGCCAGCGCAAGAATAAACGTAAGCAACCGCTTCAAGACCCGCGAACTCCCGGACACCGCCCACCGCGGTGTTGCCAGCGAGCGGCTCAGGTAGCCTCAGTCCGCACGCTGGATTCGCGCATCGCTATAGCCTGCTGCCCTGGCCTTCTCCAGCGCTGGCGCGGCTTCTCCACTGCTCTTGAACGGTCCAAGCCGCACACGCCAGTAACGACCGGCAGTGCTGACATACCCGCCAAGCTCTCCAGCCACCCTCTCCGCCCGTTCCGCGGTGGAGAACGAAGCGACCTGAACCGCATGCGTCCCCTTGGCGTTGGAGGCCTTGTGCTCTGCCGGTTGAACTGCCCCGAAGGGCGCCGCTTCGGGCTTGAGCGCCTCGGTGGACGGGCTCGCAGATGGGACAGAGGCTTTCCCGAGAGTGGTAGAAGCCTTAGGCGGAGCCTTGAGAGCCGCTTTCAATGGCGCGCTTGACGCAGCCGGAGTCTGAGCCGGCAGGGCCGACGAAGACAGGCTGGGCGATGGCGTGAGCGGGTCTTGCTCCGAGAGCTTGCGGCGCAGCACCTTGAGGAGCGAATCCGGCGTATCCATGCGCTGCAACGCGGCCCCACCAGTGCGCAGCCGGGCGCGCTCGACCTCGGGGGGATTGACCCGACGAACCCGCACAGCTGCTTTAGAACCGACCAAAATGCCCAGTTCCTGCGCCGCCGCCGAAGAGAGCGCGACGAGCCGATCGTTGACCATGGGGCCGCGCTCTATCAAGCGCACCAGAATAGTGCTTCCGGTGTCCAGCGACGTCACTTCGACATAGCTCGGCAGTGGCAACGTCTTGTGCGCGCCCGAAATACCCGACGGCCCCTCTTGCTGGACGCTGGCATAACCCACTGCATCGTAGTTAAGCTGGTCGACTGGCGTCCAGGTCGTGTCCGCGATCTTGTAGGGTTCACCGACCACAACCGGATAGTCCTCTGCCGGACCGATCGGTGCTGCTGCAGCTGCCGGCTCTGGCTGTGCCTCGACCGTGATCGCATATCCGCTTGCCAGCAACAGAGCTGCCATCGGCAGGGCGCGGCTAACGGGCAATCTCATCGGCTAGTAACCCCACGGACAATGCATAGTAGTTGGAGCAATTGTACTGCAGGATGACTCGATAATTCCCGGTTAACAGATACGCCGGCGTGCCGGGGCCGTCGGGCTGAAACAGGGACGCAAGCACGTCCTCGCCAACGGGCTTTAGCGGCGTGACCCCCAACCGGCGCCACTCCGCAACTGTTAGCCAACGGCCATGACGGGCGTGGACGCGATCGCAGGTCGGCGCTGAAAGGCGGGTGGCGGCGCTGGCGGCCGGGAAGCCGGCGGGCACCGACGCGGCTACGCCCCAAGGCTGACCGGGGCGCCAGCCGGCATCGCGGAAGTAATTGGCTATGGACGCCAGGGTGTCGGCGTCACTGCTCCAGATGTTCGCACTGCCGTCGCCATCGCCGTCCACCGCGAGTCGAAGATATACGCTGGGAAGGAACTGAGGATTCCCGAAGGCACCGGCCCAGCTGCCTTTAAGGCGGCTCGTCGGAACGCCTTGCTCGACCATCTTGAGAAGCGCGATCAGTTCTCCCTCGAACAGGGCCCGCCGCCGCCCTTCCCACGCCAGCGTGGCCAAGGATCGAGCGAGATCAAAATCGCCCAGGTAGCTGCCGTAGTTGGTTTCGTGCCCCCAGATAGCCATCAGCACCGAACCCGGCACTCCATAACGCCGCTCGATGGTGGGCAGCAGGTGCGCATTGCGGGCGTAGTTGTCCCGCCCGCGAGCGATCCTCGCCGCATCGACGTGCCGGACGATATAAGGTGCCGTGGGCGGCGGCGTGCTACTGCGCGACGGTTGTCCGGAATCAAGCTCGATTACACGCGCGTTTGGCGTCAGCCCCGTGAGTACGCGATTGATAGTCCCGCTGCTGACCCCTTCGCGTCTTGCGCGCGCCGCGACGGTTTCAAGATAGACATCGAAGCCTTGCCCACCCGGCTGCGCTTGCGCCGCAGGTAGCGACAGATTCAAAAGAAGTGCGCAAAGCAAACTGTGGCGCACCAGGCGAAGCGGAAAGCGTCGTCTCATATTCTCATCCGATCTCGCACAAATGCTTGGCTATGGGAATGCCGGATTTGCTCGGATCAGCGTGCCGGGGCCACCCCTCCCCTCCATGAGAACGCGCGTAAAGGATGCTTCGGCTTGCACCCTGCCGCCATTCGGCTATGCGCTTCTTCAGGCGGGACAGGTGGCCGAGTGGTTTAAGGCACCGGTCTTGAAAACCGGCGTGGGTGCAAGCTCACCGTGGGTTCGAATCCCACCCTGTCCGCCAACTACCCCCTCCGGCAAGTTCCTCAAGATCCCCGTGGCTTTATAGGAAGTGCTCGGGCAGCCGCTAGGCCACCCGAGCAGCATTGCGGTCGTGCGGAACTCGGGCTGAGGCCCTCCACCCGTCCTCATTCACGAGGCCAATGAGCTGACTTCCAGCCTCTGGCCGTCGTACTCGACGTATCCACCCGATAACGGCACACCAGATTCGTCAGGAGCAAATACGATCTTGGTCGGTTCGTAGAAGTCTGTTGCAGGGCCGAACGTCATCTTCAGCTTCATCACCCCTGGCTTGGGGCCCGTTAGTGCCACGTCGGCGATGTAGGTAGAGTTGCCGCGCGGGTTGTTCTGCATCGTCTCGCGTCCATTGTAGACATGCTGCCCGTCGTCACTGAAATTGAAGTAGGTCTTCTCGATCAAGCCTGTCGGCGTGCGCCGGTAAACGAGGTGGCCCGACTGCTTGCCATACACCTTCGCATCGATGTCCCGCGTCTTACCAGCATAGCTCTTAGCGACGGACAAGTCGCTCGAGGCATAGGCCATATTCTCGGGAGTGGGTTGTACGCGGACCGCAGGACCGGGCTTGTAGTCAAGCAGGCGGACTGCTTGCATACGTCCGGGCTGACGGGCGCCTTCCTCGCGACGTTCTCCCCGCTGCCGCTCGATCCACATCGCTTTGGTACTGCTGGGGTGCCACGACAGCGGAGAGCCGAACACCCAGTCCTCTTGGACGTTGAGATTGGTACCGACGTACCCCTCCTTCATTTTGGACGGATCGATTTCGATCAGCGCGGGACCGATGTTGCCGCTGCGCGTCTGCCGGACACCAGAGACCGAGTAGTTGTAGGCCAGCGAGTTGAGCCCCATGTTGAGACCATCGGGATAAGGGCGCGGTAGAAGATCGAGCACCGCCAAATTTGTCTTGGGCGAAAATCGCGAGGTCATTACGACCCCGAGTCGCTCATCCGGCGAAAAGATCGTTGTCTCGTCGTAGCCTGGTGTTTCGGTGATCGCCTCGACCTTGCCGGTGGGCAGATGAAGCACCGTGGAGTCCGCCAGGTCGCGGTGGCGCATGCCTGCCAGCGAAATGCCTGTGCCGCCATGTACGAACTGTTTGACCTCACCGCCGCGCAACGGCTGCGGGATCACGCCATCGGCATGCTTGGGATCCGGCTCGAACGGATCTATTGTGCTTACAATCCGGGTCTTGGCGATTTTGTACCCGGCCGGTGTGCGCTTCAACTCTCCGGTAAAAACCATCGCCGAGTAGTTCGAGAACAGCGTCGTCCAAGACACATGCTTGTTGTCAGGCGCCACAATCATTTCCGACCAGCGGTGACTGATGTGGTCGCCGTCCGCGATCTCGGCCGGATATTCAACCGGAAGCAGCTTTGCATCCTTGCAGGTCTCGAGGCTGGTGGTGCATTCGATTACGTGGTCGCCGGTGAATATGCGCTTGTTATCGGCGAACACCATGAAGCGAATGCCGTTATCCTTCGGGCGTTCTGGCAGCGCCTGAGAGAAGAACGGACGAAAGTTTCTGCCGTCGTCATCCTGTGTGGCCAGCATGATCTCGCGGCGAGGTTGGTTAGGGTTCTCGGCGTAGGAAACGAGCACTTTGCCCGACGGCGTGTAGGTGGCGCTGCGGAAGGCCAGCTCTGGATCAAACGGAATAGTGAACACTTCGTAGCGGCCGATCGCCCCAGCCGTACCCGTCTTAGCGGGCAAAGTCCCGCCGACGCTTTGGGCCCCGGCGGACCCCACTGCGATCGCAAAGAAAGAAGTGAGGGCTGCTCCAAGCACGACACGGCGTTCCAATTTCATATGCATCCTCCTGTGTTTCTTTCCACCAACTTCGCCTCGATCGTCGGCATTGGCTCAGGCGTTGCACTGCTTTGCGAGCAAAAGAAGGGCAGCTGCCCTACACTCCGCGGTCGCTCTGCTCTGTCGCGATCATCGCTGAAATCCTGGCGAAAAGGCGTGATCGCATCCGCCAACCAGCGCAACGACAGGGACAAACGGCAGTTAGAGACGATCGTGCCACGTTTAGGTTGCCCGTTTCCGAAGTCGATCAGCCACCTGTACGTGATCCCATCTCAAGCGGCTTCTGGAAGTTTGTAATCTTTTGTAGCCACAGTTCCTGTTCCCCCGCAGGAGCGCTCACACATACGTCATGTGAATGATGCGCGTCGCGCGTTGGCGCAGCGCCAATTCCTCAGGTCGAGAAAAAAACATCCAGGCGTGGCGGCACGGCTGGCGAAGCCTTTTCACTAAACAATGGAACACGAGTCACAGATCATTGCCGCTGACAACCTTATACCGGCCTGTCGATAATCCTCATGAAGCGGTCCCAAGCTCGGCTCTAGTGCTGTGACCCCGGCGCATGGACAAGCTCATCTAGTCCGCCAAAGCGGAACCAGCGATACCCATATGGCTCAATCTCGAAACGATAGTTGCCGCTTTGATCAGCTTCACATCGTACGTTTGTCTGTAAGCAGACAAGCTCACGCTTGTCAGACTTTTGTTGCAAGCAATCCAGCTCGAAGTGGACACACTCTTCAGCGACATTGTGGATGAACACGGAAGCTTCACCTTCCCATTCGTACCCCACCGCCAGAATACTCTCCGGTGTCTCCAGCACGGTGCAGCGGCCTCGGCCGATCTCGGGAAGTTCCTTGCGAAGCCGAATGGCCCTTTCGGTCCAGTTCAGAAGTGAATCGGGCTCACTTCTTTGGCTCGCAACGTTGGTCTCGTGAAAGCCAAACGGGCCTGTCTCGATCGGCGGCCGCACGGTCTCATCGTTGGCAGAAAACCCGCCGTTCTTTCCGGAAGACCACTGCATGGGCGTGCGCACTGCGTCCCGCTCGTTCAGGTCGAGGTTTTCACCCATCCCGATCTCGTCGCCGTACCGCAGTACAGGCGTTCCGGGCAATGTCAGCATCAGACTGTAGGCCAACTCAAGCCGGGCTCGGTCGCCCTCAAGCATCGGCGCCAGCCGGCGGCGAATGCCGCGTCCGTAAAGTTGCATTTCCGGTTCTGGACCGAACTGCTCGAACACGCATGAGCGTTGCTCCTCAGTCAGGCGCCCCAAGTCGAGTTCGTCGTGGTTCCGCAGGAAGTTTGCCCATTGAGCAGTTTCAGGCAGCGGTAGCGACGCACGCAATGCGTCCTTCAGCAAGGCTGTCTTCCCGCTGGCCAAGGCGTAGAACTGCGCCTGATTTACGGGGAAGTTGAACACCATGTGCAAGCGGTCACCCGTCGCACCAAAGTAGTTGAGCGCTTCCTCGGGCGGGATGTTTGCTTCGGCAAGCAGCACCGCGTCGCCCTTGCGCCATTGCGCCATTGCACGAATGTCCCGGAGCAGATCGTAAGCTGGCGAGGGATCGCAGACATTGATGCCGTCTCTCGCGATAAGGAATGGCACTGCATCCACGCGAAAGCCAGAGACACCGAGCTGTAGCCAGAAGGCTACGATCTTCAGGATTTCAGCCTGAACTTCAGGATTGGCAATGTTCAGGTCGGGCTGGAAGTTGTAGAACCGGTGGAAGTACCAGGCCTTGGCCTTTGGGCTGTAGGTCCATGTGGACTCCTGCACCCCGGGGAAGACAACGCCTTCTTCGGCATCCTCCGGCTTTTCGTCAGCCCAGATGAAGTAGTCTCGGTAAGGTGAATCCGGGGTCTCCAGAGCTGCTTGAAACCAGGGGTGTTGATCCGAACAGTGGTTAACCACAAGGTCCATGATGACCCGCATACCGCGCTGGTGGCATGCATTTACGAACTCGACGAAATCTCCCGGTGACCCGTAGCGAGAATCCACTCCGTAATAGTCCGCTACATCATAGCCGTGGTCCCGATGAGGCGACGGTTGGAATGGCGCAATCCACACCGCGGTGACTCCCAACCCCTGAAGATAATCGAGCCGGCGCATGGCCCCGCGAAGGTCCCCGGTTCCGTCGCCGTTAGCGTCAAGATAGGCATCCAAGGAGAAGCTATAGATGACCGCGTTCTTGTACCAGAGGTCGGGGATCATTCGGCATCCTTGATCTTGAGTATAACACCCTCAGCGCCTGCCAGGTTAGCAGGCACCTCATTTAAGGCCTGAGCGCTGCGCACGGAAAGAAGGACGCGCGCGGCTTTCCACTTGTCAGGCAAGCTGAGTTCGACGGGCTCGGACGACAAGTTCAGAATGACGGCTATGCTAGCCCCGCGTTCATAGGCAAGCACGTCTTCGTCCATGTCGATCCTGCGGTAGGCACCGCTCAGCAAGTCGGGCTCGATGCTGCGAATGTGCAGTAGAGCGCGATGCAGGTTGAGGAGCGATGCCGGATCTTGTCGCTGAACAGCAGCATTCCGCTCCCTCCAATCCTGCGTCAGTGGCAGCCACGGTTTACCGTCGGAGAAACCGGCGACGGGTTTATCAGACCACTGCATCGGCGTGCGCGATCGGTCGCGGTTGAAACTCACACCCGGCTCGTTGATCGCCGCAGGGTCGAGTACTTCCTCTTCTGTCATATCGACGTCGGCAATGCCGATCTCGTCGCCGTAGTAGAGGGTTGGCGTACCGCGCAGGGTCAGCAGCAGCATGGCCGCGACCCGCGCTTGCGCTTCGCCGACCCGCGCGGCGATGCGAGGTTGGTCGTGATTGCTCAAGACCCAGTTGGGCCACCCACCCTCCGGCAGGGCACTTTCGTACTCGTGGATCAGGGACCCAATCGCATCGGCGTTCCAGGCGCATTGGATCAACTGGAAGTTGAAAGGCAGATGGACTCCGCTGTTGTCGCGGCCGTAGTACGTCATCAGCCGCTCGATCGGCAGATATATCTCACCAATCAGGAGACGATCGTCGTAACTGTCTATCACCGCCCGCAGTTCGGCGATGACATCGTGCACTTCTGGTTGATCTGCTGAATATACTTGCAGGTACCGATCAATGTCTGGATGACTTGCGTCGTAATGGGGATTGAGAGGGTTGTCTCGGAACTCGGCGTCTTTGATGAGGTGCCAGATCACGTCGACTCGAAAACCGTCCACGCCCTTGTCCAGCCAGAAGCGAAGCACATCGCGCATTGCCGCGCGAACATCGGGGTTGCGCCAGTTCAGGTCCGGCTGCTCAGCCAGGAATGCGTGATAATAGTATTGGTCAGTGTGCTCATCCCACTCCCAGGCGCTGCCGCCGAAGTTGCTCATCCAGTTGTTCGGCGGCCCTCCATCGGGCGCTGGATCATGCCAGATGTACCAATCCCGCTTTGGATTATCGCGGCTGGACCGGCTCTCCTGAAACCACGGGTGCTGGTCTGAGCTGTGATTGGGCACAAAGTCGAGCAGCAGCTTCAACCCACGCGCGTGTGTCTCTTCAAGCAAACGGTCGAACGCTGCCATGTCACCAAACACGGGATCAATGTCGCGGTAGTCCGACACGTCGTAACCAAAATCCGCCATCGGCGACCGAAAGATTGGCGAGAGCCACACAGCTCCAACCCCAAGGTCGGCTATGTGGTCCAGCCGGCGGCAAATACCCTCTAAGTCGCCGATCCCATTCCCATCCGTGTCCTGGAAGGATCGTGGGTAAATCTGGTAAAGTGCGGCCTCGCGCCACCATCCGCTCACGCTGATTTCCTTTTCACTGCTAGGCTGGCTCTCGCGGGGAGTTCTACCGCGCGGCCATCGTCCGCCGATGTTTCGGTAACCTCAACTGTCAGCGGCTTGCCTCCATTCACGACCGGCGTCAGGTTGTAACCGCCGGACCCGCGCGGCGTTCCCCGAGGTCTAGCCGCGCTCTCGGTGGTAGCGCGATGCGTCAACAGGAGCAGATCAGTTCTTTTGTGCCCTGCCGCAGGCCGCCTAAGTCGGTAAACTCGCCGTCTGACGAAGCGCTTCACCGAGCGCGAGCGCTGCCGACGTCGCGAGGTTCATAGAGCGGACCTGCGATCGCATGGGTATGCGCAGCCGGGCGTCGCAGGCATCCGCCACCTCAGCGGGTACGCCGGCACTTTCCTTTCCGAACAGCAGGATATCGTCCGAACAGAAAGCAAAGTCATAGGGTGATTGCTGCACCTTCGTGGTGAACAGCAAGATGCGGCTAGCGCCGACGGTGGCCTTGAAAGCGTCGAAACCAGCGTGACGGACTATGGTGACATGATCGATATAGTCCATCGCTGTCCGACGTACTCTTCTGTCATCCCACTCGAATCCCATCGGCTCAATGAGGTCGACGTCTATCCCCATACCCGCGCCTAGGCGCAGAATGGCGCCCACGTTTCCAGCGATTTCCGGTTCAAAAAGTGCTATCCGCATGAAGACCGATTGGCTCCGGCAGGCGCATCATGCAAGCCTCCGCGCGATCTTACTCCAGCCTCTTGGTACCCTCCTGCTATTTTGCGCATTACCTAACGGACATACGCGGCCAGCTCTCCATCGATCACCAATGCGTCCGACAAGACCGACTCCGCCCGCGCAAGCCGCTGCAGACGGTCTTCGATCTCTTCACTGAGGAGCCAGCGGTCGCCCTTCTTCTGCAATGAGCCGAGGCTGGGCAACTCCTTGTCGCGCGGCGTGAACGCGATCGCTGCAGGGCCGACATCTATTCTCTCGATCTTAGCCAATCGAGCCAGCATGCGCACTCTGGTGAAGGCGAGTAGCTGTTCGGCTTCCTGGGGCAAGTCACCGAAGCGATCCACCAGCTCGTCCTCGTAAGCTTCCAAAGCAGTGATTTCGTCAATTCTGGCGAGACGTACATATAGGCCAACCCGAACGTCTTCGTCGGAGATCCAGTCAGCTGGGAAATGCGCTGCGGTTTCAGCGTGAATGACGGGCGTCCATTCATCCACTCTCTCGCCTCGCGCCTCGCGCAACGCGTTCTGGAGAAGATGCTGATAGAGATCGACGCCGATAAGCTTCATGTGCCCAGTCTGCTCGTCGCTGAGCAGGTCGCCGGCTCCCCTCATGTCGAGGTCGCGGGCGCTGATCGCAAAGCCTGCCCCCAAGCCATCGAAGGCCTGCAACGTCTTTAGTCTCGCGACGGTCCGCGAAGCGATCTGGGCGTCGGGAGCCGTTAGCAGATAGAACTGCCCCCGACGAGCGCCTCGGCCTACGCGTCCACGAAGCTGGTGGAGTTGAGAAAGGCCGAAGCGATCCGCCTTCCAGACGATCATGGTATTCGCCCGGGGAACGTCGAGCCCCGCTTCGATGATGTTGGTCGCAAGCAGGACATCGCCCTCGCCGCGTGCAAACGCGACCATCGTCTCGTCGAGGGTCGCGCCGGGCAGCTTGCCATGGGCCTGAAGCAGGTTCAGTTCGGGTGCGAGCTTTCCGAGTTCTTCGGCCATGGGGGCCATGTCCTCGATCCGGGGGACGACCACAAAACTCTGCCCACCTCGGCTGCGTTCACGCAGCAATGCCGTGCGGACATTCTGCGGCGCGAAGGTTGCCATGCTCGTGCGGATCGGCTGCCGGCGGGCTGGAGGGGAGGCGATCACCGAAATCTGCTGTAGCCCGACAAGTGCACTCTGCAGTGTGCGAGGGATAGGAGTAGCGCTGAGCGTCAGGACGTGTTCCGCCCCAAGGTGGTGAAGCTTCGCCTTGTCCGCGGCACCAAACTTCTGCTCTTCGTCGACAATCACCAGTCCGAGATTGCTGAAGCGCACCCCCTTGCCCGCGACTGCGCCTGTACCGACCACCACTTGAATCGAGCCGTCCTTGAGACCTGACACCACCCGCTTCTTCTCAGCGGCGCTGGCGAGGCGTGATAGGCCGGCCACGACGAGCCCGGACTGAGCAAAACGAGCTTGAAAGGTTTCCAAATGTTGTCGCGCGAGCACTGTTGTGGGTGCTGCAATGGCCACTTGCGCGCCGGAGAGCGCAACGAGGGCGGCCGCGCGAAGTGCCACTTCGGTCTTCCCGTATCCGACGTCACCCACCACCAGGCGGTCCATCGGACTTCCTGAGCGCAGGTCCGCTTGGACCGCTTCAATGGCGCGGGCCTGGTCCGCTGTCTCAGTAAATGGGAAAGAGGCGACGAACCTCTCGTATTCGGCCGGCTCGGGGTCGAACACGGGAGCCGTCCGCTCAAGCCTTTCGGCAGAGAGCTGCACCAACTGCTGTGCCGTCTCAGCAATCTTGGCCGATACGTCTGCCCGCCGCTTCATCCAGGTCGAGCCGTCGAGCTTGTCCAGGCTGACGGCTTCCTCATCACTGCCGTATCGCCAGATTTTGTTGGCTTCAGTCGCTGCCACGAGCCTGCGCGATTCTCCGGCGAAGCGGAGCACGATCGCGTCGCCCCCTTCCCCAGGCAGCCGCTCAAGCCCGGCTACGACGCATACCCCATGGTCCTCATGGACCACAACATCGCCAATCCGTATCTCGCCAAGCTCGAAGAACTGCGTCTCGGCAGCAACGCTTGAGCTCGTTGCTCTTTGCGCCCTGCTGCCGAGGAGGTCCGCGGCAGCAACGACGAGCAGGTCGGCGTGACGAAAGCCCTTCGCGATCGGCATCTCCAGCATGAGCAGCGCACCAGGGACGGCTGCGACGGCCTCGGCCCAGCTGCGCACCTGCGTTGGTGCAGCTGATAGAGCCTTTGCCACTCGCCTTGCCAAAAAGCGCAGGTCCCGTTCAGTGCCCACAAGCAGGACTTTGTCACAGGAGGCCAGCGTTTCCCTTGCTAGGCTGGCGAAAGCGCCCAGGGGAGACCGGCTCTCCACAAACCGCGGAACGCTCCCTGTGGCTCCTTCCACCACATCGATTTGCGGGTGAGTAGAAAGAGCGGCTCGCCACTGTTCATCGGAGCAGATGTCCTTGAAGGCGGGGTTCGGGGCTCGCCGCTCGGCATCGGCGGCCAGTGCCAGGAACTGCCGTCGGCGCTTATCAGCGCCGTCGTCAATCCAGGCCGCTGCGGCGGGTAAGTGATCTAAGAGACTGACCCCTTCGCCGAGTGCCGGTTCGGATGCCCTTCCGAGTTGGAGCCTCTCACATTCTTCAATCGTAAGCTGTGATCCCGCATCGTAGCGGCGGATGGATGAAATCCGCCCTTCTTCCGCCTGGATGCGGTATGGCTCCCCTGCGTCGGCCGGATAGACGTCGATTACCTGGCCGCGAAGGGCCAGTTCGCCAGGCTCGTCGACCCGGTCGTCGCGGATGTAGCCGACGCTTTCCAACTCTTCCGCAAAGCTCGGCAGGTCCAGCTTGTCTCCAGTCCGGATTACGGGCGGCGCCGTGTCGAAGTGGTGGGGTGACGGGTACAGACGAGCAGCCGCCTCGCCAGTAGTCACCAGCGCTATGCGTGTTCTCTCTTCTGAAGCCGCGAGTTGCCCTCTGATCCTCCTGAGCGCTGTGGTTCGTTGTCCCACATTGGAAGGTGACGGCGGCGCGTTCTCCCCCGGCAAGGCGTCACTGCCGGGACAGTAGAGCACTAGATCGTCCGGAGCGCCCGCTGCGAGGGCTTTCGCCACCTCGACAGCGCGCGGCTCGTCGCGGGCGATGAAGATAACGTCGTCGGACGAGAGTGCGGCCAGCAGATTTGCCACGACCTCGCCTACCGTCAGCGCTTCTTCGATGTTTCTCAATGTGTCACCGCCTCTACAACATGACGGCGGCAGAGCCACTCGCGCACGGATTGCAGCAACGGTAAAATGATGCCCCTGTTCCAAGCAGAGGGCCGCCGATTTGCTGCAATGGCTAAACTTCGGCAAAGCCTGCTTCAAAATTGAGATCGCAGCAGTCCGACTTGCAATCGGGATGGCGACTGTCGCACTGGTTGACCAGTGTGCAACCGATCCCATTTAGCATCCTTGCTGCACTGCGGCGTCAGCTGGAAACCTTCATGAGCGCACCTTCTCGTTCCGCCGCCCGTCCTGCGGGTTTGGTACATTTTGCCCTCGCCCTGGGCGGATTCGCGATCGGCACGACCGAATTCGCCACAATGAGCCTGCTGCCCTTCTTCTCGAAGGGCTTGGGCATAGACGAACCGACCGCAGGGCACGTAATCAGCGCCTACGCTCTTGGTGTCGTGGTCGGTGCGCCCCTCTTAGCGATCATGGGCGCGCGGCTTAGCCGCAGACGCCTTCTGGTGACACTCATGTCGCTGTTCGCGATCGCAAACGCTCTCAGCGCGCTGGCTCCGACGTATGGCTGGATGCTGGTTTTCCGCTTCTTGAGCGGACTACCGCACGGCGCCTACTTCGGAATTGCCTCGCTCGTCGCGGCTTCACTGGTGCCCACCGAGAAGCGCACGCAGGCCGTAGCGCGTGTGATGCTGGGGCTTACTGTCGCGACGATTGTCGGAGTTCCCTTCGCGAACTGGCTTGGACAGGCTTTTGGCTGGCGCTGGGGCTTTGGCGTCGTGGCCTTCTGTGCCCTCGCTACTGTGGGTATGGTGCTGGCGGTCGTTCCACACGATCAGCCTTTGCGCGAGGCCAGCCCTTTGCGTGAGCTGGGTGCCCTGCGGAGACCTCAGGTGTGGCTGACCCTCGGCATAGGAGCCATCGGGTTCGGCGGCCTCTTTGCGGTCTACACGTATCTTGCCTCCACGCTGATTGAAGTCACCGGGACGTCGCCCGCGGTGGTGCCGCTGGTCCTGGCGGTGTTCGGTATCGGTATGACGGCTGGCAACTTGATCGTGCCGCGCTTCGCCGATCGCGCGCTGATGCCAACGGCTGGGGGTCTGCTTTTGTGGAGCGCCGCCGCGCTGGCGCTCTACCCCTTTGCCGCGCTTCATCTATGGTCGCTCATCCCGGTCGTGCTCGCTATCGGCTTCGGGGGTTCACTCGGAACGGTGTTGCAAACCCGTTTGATGGATGTCGCAGAGGACGCGCAAAGTCTGGCTGCGGCGCTGAACCACTCCGCCTTCAACGCGGCAAACGCGCTCGGCCCGTGGCTAGGCGGCTTGGCAATTGGGGCGGGGTTTGGCTGGGTTTCCACTGGCTGGGTCGGCTGCGGCTTGGCACTCGGGGGCTTTGTGATATGGTTGGTGTCGGTAGCAACCTCGCGTGAGAAGCGCGGGCACTTGGATCAGGCCGGTGAGCAGCAGCCTAACGCTGCCTAAATTGCTGGACACCTTTCGCTCCGCCGAAGGGTCTAGGCCGCCTTCAGGTGCATCTCGCACCGGTTACGGCCACTCTCTTTTGCGAAGTAAAGCGCTCTATCAGCCTCCCCGCGGAGCGTCTCCAACGTGCTGCCTTCGGCAGCAATGGTCGTACCTAAGCTGGCGCCAATCTCGATCATGATCCCGTCAAGCTCGAAAGGCTCTGCGAGCGCGCTTACGACGCGTTCAGCAAACGCTGCCGCCTGTCTCGCCGAAACCTCGGATTGGAGGATGACGAACTCGTCACCACCCACTCGTGCAAGGGTATCCTCCGGACCGAGCAGACGTGAAATTCTCCCGGTCACCGCAACAAGCAGTGCGTCACCCGTGGCATGGCCGTATCGATCGTTCACCGGCTTGAAGCGATCGAGATCCAGGCAGTGAAGAGCAAGGTTTGCCGCTCGCCCGCTCGCCGCGGCAGTCGCAAATCTCTCCGACAGGAGCAGGCGGTTGGCCGCTCCAGTGAGGGCGTCTGCGTGCGCAACCGAGTGATATTTGCACCTGGTAACCAGAAGCTCCACAATCACGCGTTGCGCTTGCAGAGATGTTGCGATTCCGCCCAAAACAAAGGCGCCCAAAAACAGAACAATCACGCCGTTCAGCTGCATAACGGCCGGATCGGCTTCGGAGAGTCGAGGTATGATCGCCAACAGCACCGGTATCATCAGCGCTACGAGCGTCGCGCTGGTCATGCGGGCACGAAAGCCGCTCCTGCTCACCAGCCCACATCCGAACCCTAGGCAGAGCACGTAGCCTAACGTGTCCACCCGAGGATCGGCGCTCCGGATTGCTTCTGCGCACAGGAGACCCAAGAGCAGCCCGAACAGAACGCTGCCTGCGCCATACTGCCGTTCCCAACGCTTGCCTTCCGCAAGGGTGAAGAACTGGCGCTTCTTGCGCCTGCGAAATAACTCCATGTGCAGGAGCCGCAGAAGACCTATTGAGACCGCCGCATAGGTCAGCACGAGCGAAACTGACGTGCCGGTCTGATTGTGGATCACCCAGCCGAATGCACCGACGGAACTCGTCATAATGATGAGCGGCAGTCGAAACATGAACAGCAAGTCCACCAGTTCTAGATAGACCTTGCCTAATGCATCTTCAGAATGCGGCGTCGATAAGTGCGGGGCCATGATGTTCTCCAGCACAGCCTTGATCACGACCCAACGTAAATCTATCGTGCGCCGGGCGCGCGTAGTCCTACGTAGCGGATTGCACGCGGAACCCTTCTAGCAGCCTCCGGACTCCGTTTCGCAGCATTCGCTCAGGTGGAAAGCTGCGGACCAACAGGTACGCCGCCTTGCGCTCCTGCGTGCAGCGGAGGCTGCATCAGGCAAACCCGCTGAGGAATTTTGACCTCTTCAATCAATTCCAGAATGGCCTGCGCTACGGCCTCAAACGTATAAGGCTTACGCATGATAGGAAATTCGCGCTGATCAATCGGTATGAATTGCTTGCTGCTGTATCCGCTTGCCAAGAGGATTGGCAGCGCAGGGCGAGTCCTTCTGATCTCCTGAGCCAGTTCGATACCCGTACGCCCCGGCATCACGATGTCCGAGAATACCAGGTCCACCGCGTTGTTCTCCAGCAAGGCCAGTCCCTCGTCAGCATCACACGCTTCAATTACATGGCAGCCGAGATCCTCCAGCAGTTGCCTGCCGAAATAGCGGACATGTTCGCTGTCTTCTACCAACAGGATCGTGAGCCCCTCTGGCAACGAAATATTGCTCTGCTCCATCCCGCGGCCTTTTACCGGCTTATCAGTGCGAGGAAGCCGAATATCCAGAGTGGTGCCGTGGCCTACTTTTGAACTGATCTTGACCGATCCGCCAGACTGAACCGCGAACCCGTGGAGCTGCGACAACCCGAGGCCGGTCCCCTTCCCTGCCGGTTTGGTCGTGAAGAATGGCTCGAACACCCGGTCCAGCTGCTCGGGTGAAATGCCCTTGCCCATGTCGCTGATGGACAGGCTCACCATTTCATTATTGCCTTCGCGCACATTCCGAGTCGATATCGTGATCTTCCCTCCCGACGGCATGGCGTCGCGGGCGTTGACTACAGCATTGAGCAACGCCGTCTCGAGGCCGGTCGGGTCAATCTCGATGCGCCAGAGCGCAGGCGCCAGGTCGAGTTCGAGTTCGTACTGGCTGCTCAACGTGCGCTGCAGCATTTCGCCCAGTGCGTCGAGCCGAACGCTGAGGTCTATCACCTCGGGTTCGAGCGGCTGGCGGCGTGCGAAGGCCAGCAGCTGAGCCGTGAGGCTGGTCGCACGCTCGGCTGTTTCCAGTAGAACGTGCAGGTAGCGCGTGCGTTTCTCCTCAGCGAGGTCCTTCTTACGCAGCAACATGTCGGCCGTTCCTCGCACGACCGTCATGAGGTTGTTGAAGTCGTGGGCAATGCCGCCTGCAAGTTCCCCAAGCGCCTGCAGTTTTTGAGATTGCAGTAGCGCCTCTTGCGTCTCCCGCAGTTCCTCCTCGGCCCGCTTCTTTTCCGTTATGTCGCGTGTGACTTTAGCAAAGCCGATGTGCTCGCCGCTGTCTTTGTAGATAGGCTCAAGCATGACGTGAGCCCAGAACAGCGAACCGTCCTTACGTACGCGCTGCGCCTCCGCCTCGAACTTACCCTCGCGCAACGCGGTCTCAAGTGCCGCGGCCGGCGCTCCTCTTGCGCGATCCTGCTCCGTGTAAAAACGCGAGAAGTGCTGCCCTACAATCTCCGAAGCATTGAAGCCCTTGATTGTCTGAGCGCCAAGGTTCCAGTTGGTGACATGCCCGGTAGGGTCCAGCATGTATATCGCATAGTCACGCACCCCCTGCACGAGCATGCGGAACTGCAACTCGCTGTCGAACAGCGCCTGTTCTTTCTGCCGCTTTTCCGTGACGTCCCGAGTCACCTTCGCGAAGCCGAGGAGTTCACCGTCCTCACCTTGAATGCGATCGACGACGACGTGGGCGAGAAACTTGGTTCCACCCTTGCGCACCCGCCATCCTTCCGCTTCGAAGCGCCCTTCTCGGGCGGCCGTATCCAGGATGCGAGAAGGCAGGCCATCGCGGCGATCTTCGGCGAGAAAGAACTTGGAAAAGTGCTCTCCCAGCACTTCCTCTGCCTCGTAGCCTTTGAACCGACGAGCGCCTGCATTCCAAGTGGCGATGCGGCCCGTGGGATCGAGCATGTAGATCGCATAATCGGTGATAGAGTGGACCAGCAACTCCAAGCGTTCATCCGCGATGTGCCGATCAAATGTGGATTGCGCCATTCAAAGTCCTCAAGCGTGAACCCACCTACGACCCTGGACTGCCCATGTGGGCAATTGAGAGCGATATCAAGCGACTTTACCTTAAGCTTGCCAGAGTTTTGACTTGCGCACCGGCAACAACATCTGGCGCCCGGCTTCGTCGCCAAGCTCAGGACGCAGCATGTCTAAGCGAGAGCCCGGTACTCCAGCCCTCGACTGAGAGTTGGAGTGTGCAACATGGGCCGGCTTCAGTCGTTGACCAGAAATGCCAGAACAAAATCGAAATCCTCAACAGAGCGGACCGGTGATCGTCATCACCGGTGCATCCGCGGGTGTGGGCCGTGCGGTCGTTCGCGAGTTTGCCGGAGAAGGCGTGCGGATCGCCCTCATTGCACGGGGCCGGGACGGACTGGAGGCAGCGGCGCGCGAGGTCCGTGAGGAAGGCGGAGAGGCGCTCGTACTGCCTCTGGACGTCGCGGATGCGGCACTCGTCGAAGCGGCGGCTGAGAAGGTGGAGAATACGTTTGGTCCAATAGACATCTGGGTGAACGCCGCTTTCGCGGGCGTGCTAGCGCCGTTCCTTGAAACATCCTTGGAGGATTACGAGCGGGTTACGAAGGTGACCTACCTCGGCCAGGTGCATGGCACTCATGCGGCACTGCGCAGAATGGTGCCGCGCAACCGCGGCTCCGTCGTGCTTGTCGGGTCGGCACTCGCCTATCGCGGCATTCCTCTTCAGTCCGCTTATTGCGGCGCGAAGCACGCAATCCAGGGCTTCCACGATTCCATTTGCTCCGAGTTGATCCATTCACGCTCGAAAGTGCATGTCTCGATGGTTCAGTTGCCCGGCGTCAACACGCCTCAGTTCGACTGGATTCGCACCACAATGCCGCGCGAACCCAAACCAGCGAGCCCACCGTATCAGCCCGAGGTCGCGGCGCGTGCCATCAGCTGGGCTGCCCGTCACCGACGCAAAACCGTGATGCTAGGCTGGCCAACACTGCAAGCCATTTGGGGTGACCGTTTTGCTTCCCCGCTGCTCGACCGTTATCTCGCCTGGACCGGCATCTCTGGGCAGCAAGACAAGACTCCCGTCTCGCCGGACCGTCGCGACAACCTGTGGGAGCCAGTACCCGGCGACCGCGGAGCCCACGGCCGCTTCGATTCCACGGCGCGCGAGTACACCACGCAGTTCTGGCTGAGCCGCAACCGAGTGGCGGTGGGGATCGGTGCTGGTCTCGCAGGTCTGGGGCTCCTCGGAACGCTCGTGAAGGGTCGCCGCAGGTAAACCGCGACCATCACTGTGGTATGTCGGGCTGAAGGGGAGTTCGACTGCCACCGCGCAACTGCTGGCAAACGCATGCCTTTGCTTCGGGCGCATAGACCGCTAGAGCGTCCTCGAAGCTCTCTAGTGCTGGATCACTTCTGACGGGAACCGAAACCCCAGAAGTGAGTTCCAAGCTGCGTTGAGGTGGGTCGCGGGGCAAGGGGAGCGCGGTCCCGCTTTCTTGTCCCATTCCCCAGAGACTGACGATGCCGGCCAACAAAGGCTACGTTTCCGGATACCTGCTTTACTTCTTGCTTCCAGTCTTGCTTGTCGCAACCTTCTTGGCCGACACAAATGCGCCACTCGGGCGAGCGCTCTGGATCACGTACATGATTCCCACGGTGCTGGCATATCTGGCGCAGCATCGTGTGGCGCCGTTGGCAACCGCGCTTGCGGGCGTGGCGCTGTGTGCCGTCGGCTTCGTGGTCGCTCCTCCCGGCATTGACCCAAGTGTTGCGCTTTTCAATCGAGGCGTTGGCGGCGTGGCCAATCTCGTGCTGGCCGTGATCGGAATGGTTTTCATCTCCTATCGCCAAGCGAACCGTAGGCAACAATGGCTGCGGGACGGAGAGGTTGCGCTTACCAAATCCACCTCCGGAGATCTCACGCTGGCGGAGGTGTCGAAGGCGACGCTCGCCTGCCTCGCAGAGCGCTTCGGCGCCTCTGCCGGTGTTATTTACGTCCGTGACGGCGGCGTATTCCGACGCACCGCGTCGTACGGTGTTCCTGAGAGCGCCAACATACCTGAGGAGTTGAACGAACGCGACGGCCTCCTTGGAGAAGCCATTCGCACTGGTGAAGGGCGTGTCATTAGTGATATCCCGGCGGGCTATCTCGCCTTCGGCAGCGCACTTGGCAGCGCTCCGCCCCGCGCGCTGGTGATCGGCGCCACGGTGATAAAAGGCGCCGTCAATGAGGGCTTAGTCAATGCCGTCATAGAGCTCGGGTTCCTGCAGCAGCCGGGCGCCCGCGTTGAGGATGCGCACGAGTTCCTGCAAGTTGTATCCACCACGCTTTCGACAACGATCCGATCCGCCAAGTACCGCGCGCGACTACAAGTGCTTTTGGCGGAAACACAGCAGCAAGCCGAGGAATTGCAGGCCCAGAGCGAAGAACTGCGCACCACCAACGATGAACTGGAGGCGCAGAGCAAGCAGTTGATGGCTTCGCAGGCGCAGCTTGAGGACCAGCAGGCAGAGCTTGAACAGTCGAACGCGCAGCTGGAGGAGCAGACCGTTTCATTGGAATCTCAGCGAGACGAGCTTGCCCGCGCTCAAGCCTCGCTGAAGGCACAGGCGAACGACCTGGAGCAGGCGAGCCGGTACAAGTCGGAGTTCCTTGCCAACATGAGCCATGAGTTGCGCACCCCGCTCAACTCGCTGCTCATCATGGCGCGGCTCCTCGCGGACAACCGGCAGGGCAACCTGAGTGATGAGCAGGTCCGCTTCGCCGAGACTATAGAGACCTCTGGCAATGACCTGCTCACGCTGATCAACGATGTTCTCGATATCTCGAAGATAGAGGCCGGCCGTCTTGAACTGGAACCACGGCCGGTAGAGATTGCCTCGCTGACGAACAAGCTTCGGGCTGGTTTTGCGCCCTTTGCCGAAAAGAAGGGGCTCAGGTTCCGCATCGAGACTGCACCTGCCACCCCCAGGGAGATCGAGACCGACTCGCACCGGCTCGAACAGATCCTGCGCAACTTCCTGTCAAATGCGATCAAGTTTACCGATCGGGGCCAAGTCTCCCTCGAGATCGTGCCCCGAGAGGGCGGCCGGGTGTCTTTCACGGTGCGGGACAGCGGTCCTGGTATCGCAGCGGACCAGCACGGAGCTATTTTCGAGGCGTTCCGGCAGGCCGAGGGCGGGATCAGCCGCAAGCATGGCGGCACGGGTCTGGGGCTGTCGATCTCGCGCGAACTTGCGCAGTTGCTTGGCGGCGATATCCGGCTCGAGAGTGCTCCTGGCCAAGGCAGCGCCTTCACGGTGGACATTCCCATGCACTTCCACCTGGGGCAAAGTGCCACGCCCGGCGGTCTTGAGGCTACGATTCGTCGCCCCACGCCTTTGCCCTCGCCAGCGCCCACACCGCCGAGAGCAAAGGGAATGCCCATCTGCGATGATCGTGAGACGCTGACCGGCGATTCTCGCGTCATTCTGATCGTGGAGGATGATCCATCCTTCGCCCGCATCTTGTGCGACATCGCTCACGAGGTAGGGTTCCAGTGCCTTATCGCCGGGACCGCCGACGAAGGCGCGTTGCTGGCGCGCCAGTATGTTCCGCATGCGGTCATTCTCGACATGCACCTGCCTGATCACACCGGCCTTTCGGTGCTGGACCGGATCAAGCGCGACACCCGGACGCGCCATATTCCCGTGCACGTGGTCTCAGCGGACGAGGACAACAGGGCAGCTCTTGCCAGCGGTGCCGTGGGCTACTTGTTCAAGCCAGTCAGCCGCGACGATCTGATGGGCATGCTCGAAGGCCTCGAACTGCAGATGGATCAGCGGCTGCGCAGGGTTTTGGTCGTCGAGGACGATCACAACCAGGCTGAAAGCATCCATCACCTATTGGCATCACGCGATGTCGAGACGGTGGAAGTCCACAGCGCCGCTGCCTGCCTGGAGAAGCTTGGCAGCGAGACGTTCGACTGCATGGTCCTCGACCTGAATTTGCCGGACATGCCGGGACTGGATCTTCTCGAGCGACTGTCAGACGACGAGAGCGTCGGCTTCCCTCCAGTGATCGTCTACACCGGACGCGATCTTTCCTCTGCGGAAGAAATGCGGCTGCGGCGCTACTCAAAGTCGATCATCGTCAAGGGTGCGAAAAGTCCCGAGCGTCTTCTGGACGAAGTGACCCTCTTCCTGCACCAAGTCGTATCAGAGATGCCTGCAGAGCAGCAGCAGATGCTCGCCAAGGCGCTGGGGCGTGATGCTGCGCTGGAAGGCCGGCAAGTGCTGGTCGTCGAGGACGATATCCGTAACGTCTACGCCCTCACAAGCGTACTGGAGCCGCATGGTGTGCAAGTGCGTATCGCGCGCAATGGGCTGGAGGCACTTTCCCAGCTTGCACGGGCCGCCGATGGCGATGGTCGTCCGGTCGACCTTGTCCTCATGGACGTGATGATGCCGGAGATGGACGGCCTCACCTGCATGCGTGAAATCCGCAAGGACCAGCAGTGGTCCGATCTGCCGATCATCGCCCTCACCGCCAAGGCAATGGAACGCGATCATCAGGACTGTCTCGAAGCAGGCGCGAACGACTATCTTGCGAAACCTCTCGACGTGGACAAGCTACTCAGTCTCATCCGGGTGTGGATGTCGCGGTGAGGAACCTTCAATGGTGAAGCTGGCGCCCGAGGCTGTCGAAGATATCGAGGTCGACCTGCTGGTCGAAGCGATTTGGCGGCGGTATCAATACGATTTCCGCGACTACTCGCGAGGATCGCTACAGCGCCGGCTGGTTCGCGCACAGGGACACTTTGGTTGCACGAGCTTGTCCGAACTGCAGCATCTCGTCCTTCGGGATCCCGCCAACCTTAACGTCATGCTGAGCTTCTTGACGATTCAAGTCAGCGACATGTTCCGGGACCCGGATTATTTCCGTGCAATCCGAGAAAACGTGGTGCCGCACTTGCGGACCTGGCCCTCGATAAAGGTGTGGATTGCTGGCTGTGCAAACGGCGAAGAGTTTTACTCTTTGGCTATTCTGTTCAGCGAAGAAGGGCTGGCCGATCGAACCTTGTTCTACTGCACCGATATCAATTCCGCCGCGCTTCAGAAAGCGGAAGCGGGCATCTTCGAGATAGACAGGCTACCTGGATTCTCCCGCAATTATCGCGCGTCGGGAGGGCGAGCGTCGCTTTCTGACTACTACACCGCAGCGTTCGGAGCCGCACGATTCGACCCAGCCTTGCGAAAGCGGGCGGTGTTCGCCGATCATAACCTTGCAAGTGACGCCGTTTTTTCCGAAGTTCAGCTGGTGTCGAGCCGGAACGTACTCATCTATTTTGATCGCCCGCTGCAGGATCGGGCGCTGGGGCTTTTTGCCCAGTCGCTTACGCCCGGTGGTTTTCTTGGGCTGGGCTCGAAAGAAACTGTTCACTTCTCCCGCCACGCAAGCTTGTTCTCCGACTTTGCCTCTTCAGAAAAAATCTATCGCCGTAATGCCATGGCCGCAGCGGGGGAGATGACCCTTGCGGAGTGACGCGATCAAGATCCTGGCGGTAGACGATGTAAAGGAGAACCTGGTCGCATTGCAGGCTGCGTTGAGCCGGTTGGACGCAGAGCTGGTGACTGTCGGCAATGGCTTTGACGCCCTCGAACTGCTGTTGCGTGATGACTTTGCTCTTGCTCTGCTCGACGTGCAGATGCCGGAGATGGACGGGTTTGAACTGGCCGAACTGATGCGTGGAACGGAGCGCACGCGTTCGGTACCGATCATCTTCCTGACGGCCGTTGCGACTGACGAGCGCCGCAGGTTTCGGGGTTTCGAAGCAGGCGCAGTGGACTATCTGCTCAAGCCGCTCGATGTTCATGTGCTCAACTCCAAAGTCGCCGTTTTCGTGGAACTCGCGCGGCAGCGCCGCGAGATCGCGCGACAGAGGGACGAACTGGCAACCGCGCTGGGACGCTTGCGCGCGCATGACGACAACTCCCCGCTCGCGGTCATAGAATTGGACGGCGACCTTCGCATCGTGACCTGGGCAGGCGGCGCTGAGCGTCTTTTCGGCTACCAAGCCGAACAGATGCTGGGGCAGCGCCTGGGCGAGGCATCCTTCCTCCCTGAAGAGGACCGCACGGGGTTTCTGTCTGCCATAAGTGGCTTGTTCTCCGGAGAGGACCAGCGCGAGATGCAGGAACACCGCTACCAGCACGCCGACGGATCTTTGCGCGAGGCGGAATGGTACTGCTCCTCGCTGGCCGGCACAGGGGCGCGGCCACGCAGCGCCATGATCCAGGTACTTGACGTAACCGCACGGCATCGCGCCGAGGAAACACAGCGTCTGCTGGTTGGTGAGCTGAACCACCGCGTCAAGAATACGCTCGCCACAGTGCAAGCGATAGCGGCACAGGGATTTCGGCATGCGCGTTCGCAAAACGAGTTTCGTGACGCGTTTACCGGCCGCATCCAGGCGCTTGCCCGGGCGCACTCGCTGCTGAGCGCAACCACCTGGGAACGAGCCAGTCTGCGCAGCCTCATTGCTGACCAGGTGGCAATCGGTGCCATTTCCGCTGACCGGTTACGGCTGGGCGGCCCTGAAGTGAACCTACCCCCTGAACTGGCGCTTCGCTTCGCCCTTGTACTCCACGAACTCACGACCAACGCACACAAGTATGGCGCGCTGTCAAACGAGATCGGTTTTGTCTCGCTGTGCTGGTCGTTCGAGGAAGGTGGGCTTGCCTTCACCTGGAGCGAGCATGATGGTCCGCCTGTGCAGGAGCCTGAGCGGAAAGGGTTCGGCACAACCTTAGTGACTGGCAGCCTTGCAGGGGAAGGCGCGGAAATTGAGGTAGAGTACGCACTTGAGGGCGTTCGTTGGCGCATGATCCTGCCTTTTGAGCAGCTCCCGCGCGCTGGAACGGCAGATGTAGCTATTGCGCCAGCAGTACAGGCGGCAAACACAACTGCATCCGAGCCTTCGAAAGAGGCACCCGTGCCGAAAGGCGTGCGGGTGCTGGTCGTCGAAGACGAGCCTGTGCTGGCGATGGAATTGATGTTCGAGCTTGAAGAGGCGGGCGCGATACCGCTAGGTCCTGCCTCGTCGTGTGCCCACGCTCTCGACATCATCCAGCGCGAAAGCCCCGAGCTGGCTCTTCTCGACGGGAACCTGAATGGCGAACGCATCGACGTTGTGGCCGATGAGCTTGCAGCGCGTGGTACGCCTTTCGCATTTGTAAGCGGCTATGGCCGAGAACATCTACCTGAGGAGCATGGCAGCCGTCCGGTCATATCGAAGCCGTTCGTCTCTGGAGAGGTGCGCAGCCTGGTTGCGCAGTTGGCCACCGCAGACAACCGTGGACATCTTGAAGGCGCCGTCAACTGACTGCCAAGTGATGGACCCCGGTAAATTCGTGGAAAGCGCGGGAACAAATGTTCCGCCCGGCGCATTCACGACACTGTTCAACGACGCAAATCTCGAGGAGCAGTCCGATGATCTCTTCGCGCTACCAGTCTAGCCGGCCACACGAGTCGGTACTTCCCCGCCCTCAGCTCGATGCTCATGCGCGGCATCGCTTCTATGGCCCTGTTCAGCCGATGCATGAACCGTCTCTTCTCGAGCGTCTGTTCGGACGCCGGTAAGCAGCACTAAGCTTCTCCCCGGTAGCAGCGATGAGCTGCTGCTACCGTTGGCGCTGTATGTGTCGCATTGATGTTCTTGCGTCCACGATGCGTCTTACACAGATACGAAGCCTGGAGAGGGAGGAGCGGCATCACTGCGAGGCTGCTGCATGCCGCTGTCGCTCTTCTCTCCAGCCTTCCGGCATTCTGCGCCGTCTGAGCTACCTCACAAACCGGGTGTGAAACGGTGTTTTGGCACGAGCACCTGCCGGCGCGATAATCCCGCCCCCGCGCCGACTTTGCAATTGAGGGCCGTTCGCTTATATGCCAACGACGAACCCCCGGCCGAGCAGTTCGCGCAATGCGCTCTGCGCGCGCCGGGGTCCGCTTTTGTGAAGCCAGGTATCGAGTAAGGATTGCCCATGTCGCGCAGGCGCCAGATCTACGAAGGCAAGGCCAAGATCCTCTACGAGGGCCCCGAGCCGGGCACCCTCATTCAGTACTTCAAAGACGATGCCACCGCGTTCAATGCGCAGAAGAAAGGCACGATCCAAGGCAAGGGCGTGATCAACAACCGCATCAGCGAGTATGTGTTCACCCGCCTCAATCACATCGGCGTGCCGAACCACTTCATTCGCCGCCTGAACATGCGCGAGCAACTGGTTCGGCAGGTGGAGATCATCCCGATCGAAGTGGTCGTGCGTAACGTAGCTGCCGGCTCGATCTCAAAGCGCCTTGGTATCGCCGAAGGCGAGCCGCTGCCGCACACTTTGCTGGAATATTATTACAAGGACGATGCGCTGGGCGATCCGCTGATCGCAGAAGAGCACATCGCGTGCTTCGGCTGGGCTTCGAACGAAGAAATGCAGGACATCTCGGCTCTGGCCATTCGGGTGAACGACTTCCTTTGCGGCATGTTTTCGGCCATCAACATCCGCTTGATCGATTTCAAGCTTGAGTTCGGACGTATCTGGGACGGCGACTACAGCCGCG
The DNA here is from genome assembly GCF_040534015.1 of Novosphingobium kalidii. Taxonomy (NCBI): domain Bacteria; kingdom Pseudomonadati; phylum Pseudomonadota; class Alphaproteobacteria; order Sphingomonadales; family Sphingomonadaceae; genus Novosphingobium; species Novosphingobium kalidii. The sequence goes on along the minus strand of NZ_JBEWLY010000008.1, from coordinate 39,229 downwards.
TGATCCTTGCGGACGAAATCAGCCCCGACGGCTGCCGTCTCTGGGACATGACCACGGGTGAGAAGCTTGACAAGGATCGCTTTCGTCGAGACTTGGGCGGCGAGGAAGAGGCTTACCAGGAAGTGGCACGTCGCCTCGGCGTATTGCAGGACGACCCTGGGCCAAGCGAAGTCTTCGATCTCAACGCTCATCGTGGCAAGCTGCGCAATAGCAAAACCAGCAAGTGAGGACTGCGCCGCGTCCTGCGTTCATACCGACGCGGGACGGCTAGCGCGCGCTTGTCTTAGTGTTCCGGCTCGGGCAGGTGCCGAGAGATGAGTTTCCGGCTTCGAGCTCTCCTCATCCTGTGCCTTGTGTTCATTTCCGCTCCTGCGATTTCGCACGCACGGGACGCAGGTTCGAGCGCAGCGCAGTGGGCCTTTGAGCCAAACGACATACCCGTTGATCCTGCATTTCGCTTTGGCCGTCTTGCAAGCGGAGTGCGCTACATCATTCGTCGTAACGCGACTCCTGCAGGCACGGCGCTCGTCCGCATGGATGTTGCAGTCGGCTCGCTGGACGAGCGCGAGCACGAGCGTGGTTACGCTCATTTCATTGAGCACATGGCTTTCAATGGCAGCACTCGTGTTGCCGAGGGTGAGATGGTTCGGCTGTTAGAGCGCTACGGATTGGCCTTCGGTGCTGATACGAACGCCTCTACCAGCTTCGACCGCACGCTCTACAAGCTGGACCTGCCTACCAACGACCCGCAACTTCTCGAGATTGCACTGCTGCTCATGCGTGAGACAGCAAGTGAATTGACCATCGAGCAAGCAGCGGTGGAGCGGGAGCGAGGAGTGATCCTTTCGGAAATGCGAGACCGGAACACGTGGCAACTTCGCGATACCATCGCCAACACACAGTTCTTCTATCCGGGCTCGCGCTTTGCGCAGCGCTTTCCGATCGGGACAGCCAAGACACTCAACGCAGCCACGGCGGCCAAGCTGCGCGCTTTTTACAAGCGCACCTACGTGCCCCAGAACGTCACGCTTGTCGTTGTTGGAGACTTTGACCCTGACCTAGTCGAGGCAACCATCCGAGCGCACTTTGGCCGATGGCGCGCACGCAAGCCGAAGTCACAGCCGGATGCCGGTCCGATCCGTACCAGGGATCGCGATCGGACGGCGATATACCTCGATCCAGCAGTATCTGAACGGGTCACGATCGCGCGCAACGGTCCTTGGCTCGATGAACCCGACACGGTGCTGCAAAGGCAAGAGGACCTGCTGCGTCAGATTGGCTACGCTATCGTCAACCGGCGTCTGCAGCGCCTGTCCCGGCAAGCCGATCCGCCATTTCGTGGTGCTGGGTTCGGAACAGGCGACGTGTTCGAGAGTGCCCGGTCCACCCGATTGATCGTAGATACTGTGGACCGCAAGTGGCGGCGCGGCCTGATCGCCGCTGCCCGCGAATATCGGCGCGCGCTGGTTCACGGCTTCGACCCCTCTGAAGTTGCGGAGCAGGTGGCGAATATCCGCACCTCTCTGGAAAGCGCGGCCAGCTCTGCGGAAACGCGCAGTAATGCTGCACTTACCGCCGCGGCTCTGGCACTTATATCCGATCGGGTCGTGCCTTCCACACCCGCAGACGCACTAGCCCGCTTCCGGGACTTTGCCCCCCAGATAACACCTGAGGCGGTGCTCGCCGCTATGAAGCGCGAGGCTGTTGCGATTACTGATCCGCTGATCCGATTTAGAGGCCGGCATGACCCCGCTGGAGGCGTGAAGGCCATCCGCGCGGCCTGGGCGGAGGCGATGAAAGCTGAAGTGGCGATGGCAAGCTCCACTGATCTGGCGGGCTTTGCCTACTCTGACTTCGGTCCGGCGGGAGTCGTCATCTCGGACCAGCGAGAGCCAATAATGGGCGTTCGACAAGTCCGTTTTGCCAACGGCATCATGCTCAACCTGAAGCGGACCGACATCGAAAAAGACCGTGTGCGTGTCAGTCTGTCTCTGGACGGGGGCAACCGGCTCGACACGCTAGTTAATCCGCTTGCGACCGAGATGATACCGTTTCTGAGCGAAGGCGGGCTCGGCCAACACAGCGCCGACGAGCTGCAGACGATCCTCGCCGGTCGCAATGTCAGCGGTCGCCTCCGCACTGGGGGAGAGACCTTCGACGCCCGTGCGACCACCACGCCGCGCGACTTGGAACTCCAGCTGCAGCTCTGGACCGCGTTCATCATGGACCCTGGCTATCGGGCCGAAGGTGAGGTCCAGTACCGACACAACATGAACAACTATTTCGAGCAGCTGCGCGCAACGCCTATTACGGCATTACGGGCAGAACTAGGCGGCATCCTTTCCGATGGCGATCCACGTTTTACTCAGCAGGACGTGAAAGCATACCGCGGGCTGACTTTTGGCAAACTCAAGCGCGACATCTCTGACCGCCTGACTCATGGTGCAATCGAGATCGGCGTTGTCGGCGACTTCGACGAGGACGAGGCGATCGCGCTTGTGGCGGCCACCTTTGGCGCGCTGCCGCCGCGCGAGCCGGCGTTTCGCGACTCCAGCGAACAACCCCCGCGTACGTTTACATCCGATCGGCAGCGCCGGATCGTGCGGCATACCGGGCCCGCTGACCAAGCCCTGCTGCGAGTGGTCTGGCCTACGCGTGACGATACCGATCCAGTGGAGGCTTTGCAGCTGCAACTTCTGGAGCGCGTGATGCGTATCGAACTGACCGAGAGCTTGCGTGAGACGCTTGGCAAAGCCTATTCTCCTAGCGCCGCGAGCGCGCTCTCTCGCACGTGGCCGCAGTACGGCACGTTCAACGTTTCCGCTTCCCTCGATGTGCAGGACGTGCTCGCTGCGCGAGCCGCCATCAGGCAAACCGTCGTCGGCTTACGCTCAGATCCAGTCGACAATGATGTGCTGCAACGTGCACGGCAGCCTCTGCTCGAAGCACTGCAGAATGCTCTCAAGTCGAACGACGGATGGCTCTCCCTGGTCGACCGCGCCCAGAGTGAGTCTGACCGCATCGAGCGTTTCGCCCGAGCAAAGGAGCGCCTGACCGCGATCGAGCCAAAAGATCTGCAAGCTGCCGCGCTGCGCTATCTGGACCCCGACCAGGGGCTGGAGGTGCTTGCCCTGCCGGAAGGCGCGACACCCCCTGAGTGATCAGCGGGCGTGGTTCGGACGCGTCGGCCTGCCGGTGCGCTCGGCCCAATCCACAATCAGATCATCGTATAGTTTCTGGTCAATGAGATCGTACTTTTCCGGGAAATTGGCGAAAGCGTCCATCGCACTTGCGACGCTGCCGGTCTCCATCAGTTCGCGCGCCATGCTCATGTGATTGACGGCTGCGGAAACCCAGCCCCAGCCGGTGGACAGAGTGAAGGCCGTGTCCGGAAGGTTGAAGCCGAGCGTGCAGACAGGGATCGTCATGTGCGGAATCACTTCCGCTTGTTGGGCGGGCGGCGCACTCGCGAAGACGATCGCGTCGGCACCTGCCTCCGCGTAGGCCTTGCCACGCTTGATCGCTTCCTCGATGGAACCAGTCCCGCCGCCGCCGTTCTCGCTGGTGTAGAGTTCATCGCAGCGGGCGATGATGACTAGGCCTGAATCGCCACGGCCTTTGACGCCGGCTTCGATGCGCAACTGCATGTCTTCAATGGAGCACAAACCGTTGATATGTTTCGAGTGCTTGGGATTGACTTCATCTTCCACGTGATAGCCCGCGATGCCCGCAGCGACGTAGCGGCGCGTGAAGTGATATGCGTCGGCAACCGTCTCGCCCAGGGTGTCAGCATCCGCAATGAGAGGGACGTTCATGGCTTGCGCGATCCGACCAGCCTGTTCGATCTGCTCGACCTGGCTGAACACACCGTTGTCGGGAACCGCGTAGTGAAAGGCGGAGCAAGCATGGCCGCCCAGATACGCGGCCTTGAAGCCAACATACTCGACAATCCGGCCGGTGAGCGCGCTATATGCCTCGGCCGCGACAAAGTGCTCACCGCTCTGAAGCAGAGCACGCAATTTCTCTCCAGGTGTCGGCATCATCCTCACTCCCTATCATATCGCGAACGCCAGCACGGAACCTTCGCTTTCCTATGCGGTTGCATGATACCGCTTGAGGCGCAAGCACCTGCGCCTCAAGCCCAGCGGGTTCGAGCGTCAGCAGCGCTATAGGTCAACAGGAGTTCCGGTGCACGAAGCCCTGATGATCGAGATCGCGCTGATCGGCGTCCTTGGCGTTGCCGCCCAGTGGATCGCATGGCGCACTGGGAAGCCTGCCATCGTTTTCTTGCTGGCGGCGGGTATCATTGCCGGACCGGTAACGGGATACATCGACCCGACACGCGATTTTGGTGAGCTGCAACAGCCGATCATCAAGCTCGCCGTGGCAGTGATCCTCTTTGAGGGCGGTCTGCAGCTCAACTTCCGTGACTTGCGAGAGGCAGGCACGGCCGTGAAGCGTCTGATCTTTCTGGGCGTGCCGCTGGGCTGGCTTACCTGCACTTTGGCTGTTCGCGTAGGTGCCGGTCTCAGCTGGGAACTCTCGGCTCTGTTCGGGGGCATCCTGGTAGTCACGGGGCCGACAGTGATCGGTCCTATGCTGCGCGAGATCAAAGTGCCCCGACGAGTTGGCGACACGCTCAAGTGGGAAGCGATCATCAACGACCCGATCGGGGCGCTGCTTGCCATTGCCGTCTTCGCGCAAATGACATTCGCCAACGGCGAACCGGCGCCTGGCGGCATACCCACGGTTCTGGGCGCCACAGTTGGAGCAGCTGCCCTTGGCTATGGCCTGGGCCGTTTCGTCGCCTGGTCCTTCCCGCGCGGGTACGTGCCCGAATATCTCAAGGCACCCCTGCTGTTGGTGCTGGTGATTGCAGCGTTTGTCGCTGCCGATACCGTACAGCATGAGAGCGGGCTGGTGACGGTGACCGTCATGGGAACGGTGCTGGCCAATAGGCCGACATTCTCGAGCACCGCGATGCGGCGCTTCAAGGAGGACCTGACGGTCCTCCTTATCTCGGGCGTATTTATCCTTCTTTCGGCAACGCTGGACTGGAGCATCATCGAGCGGCTGCAGGCGCGCTTTGCGATCTTCCTCGTGCTGCTGATGTTCGTGGCGCGGCCTCTGACTGTCCTTATCTCGCTGCTCGGCAGTGCCCTGTCTTGGCGTGAAAGGCTGTTCATCGCCTGGGTTGCTCCGCGCGGGATCGTGGCAGTCGCGATTACCGGACTGTTCGCGCTGCGCCTGACTGAGAACGAGGTAGTCGGGGCTGAACTGCTGGTGCCGCTCGCCTTCGCCACCGCCATCGGCACGATCGTCGCGCACGGGTTCACCGCAAGGCCATGGGCACGGTTCTTGGGCATCGAGCGGGGCAAAGGTAACGCGCTGATGTTCATCGGCATCAATCGCTGGTCTGCGGCGGCGGCGGCGGCAATGAAGCAAGCTGGCGTCGAGGTCACGATGATCGACAATTCCAGGTTTTCGCTCCGTCGAGTAGCTCGGGAGGACATCTCCGCTCATCGCGGCGATGTTCTGTCTGAGAGTTTCGGACACCAGTTTGACTGGGCAGACTATCACCACGTCCTGGCAACGTCGGATAGCGACGCGTACAATGCACTCGTTTGCTCCGAGCTCGGCCCGGAGCTTGGCTTCGACTCTGTGCTCCAGGTTGCGCCGGACCCGCGGGAGGGCATGACCGTGCCACGCGGCGGAACCTTATTCCTGGAGCCAGTTGATGTGTGCGAGCTGCAGACGCGCATTGCCGAAGGATGGCTATTCAGCCGCACCCGCATTACCGAGCAATTTGACTTGGAGGCCTTTGAGGCGAAGCTGGATCGGCTAGCGCGTCCCTTCGCAGTGGTGCGGCCAGACGGAACCTACGAACTCTACTCGTCCGTGCGGACCCCCGCCCCACATGAAAACGACGAGATTATCTACTTCTCGCCCCGCGAGACGGCGGAAGAACGCAGAACCAAGCATGATACGAAGCTGGAACTCCGAGAGAACCGCAGTGGCCGCGCGGGGCCGTCAGCGGCGGGAGCCGCGCCGCAGAAAGCCTGAACGCATGTTCCTGCAACATGGATCAGAGCTGCTCCAAAGCTGGAACGAGGGCGTCGAAATGGTCGATCACCGCCGCGGCGCCGAGTTGCGAGGGAGGCAGATCGTTGAAACCAAAGCTCACTGCGACGCATGGGATCCCAGCCGCCTGCGCTGCACCAACGTCGAAGGTGCTATCGCCGACGTAGGCCGCCCGCCCTCCCCCGCCTCGAGCGATCATCTCGTGTAGGAGGTCGGGTTGCGGCTTGGCCCTGCCGGGCCCAAGCGTGTCGCCGCCGATGATGGTATAAAAGTGCTGAGCAAGATCGAGCTCCGTCAGAAGCTTAACGGCCAGGCGCTCTAACTTGTTAGTGACAAGCGCAATTCTCACGCCCCGCTTGCTCAACGCTACCAGAGCGCCCCCGCCTCCGGGAAAGAGGTGCGTATGAACTGCGATGTTCTGCTCGTAGTAGGCGATCAGCGCGTCATAAAGTTCGGCGAAGCGCTCCTCCGGCACTGGGCCTCCACTCGCTTCAAGTGCCCGAAGCAGCATCTTACGCGATCCGCCTCCCACAAAGTTGCGCACTTCCGCCGGCGCTAGTGCGGGCCGCCCCTCCTGCCCGACTGCATGGTTCACGGCTGCGGCGAGGTCGCCGTGCGTGTCGAGCAAGGTGCCGTCGAGGTCGAAGCCGACGATCTCAAATGCGAAATCCTTCATCCGTCGGGAAGTGCGCGCTTGTGGTGGAAACGGCAAGCATTTGCTGGCAAATGGCGTCCATGACATCTGCCGCCGCCCCGCTCGCCATCGTTATTCTCGCCGCCGGCAAGGGCACGCGGATGAAGAGTGACCTGCACAAGGTTCTTCATCCGGTCGCAGGCCGTCCCATGCTGGAGCATCTGCTAGCAAGCGCCGCCGAACTTGCGCCGCAGCGGCAGGTCGTCGTGGCCGGGCACGGGCGCGAGCAACTGGAGAAGGCGCTTGGGGGCCGGGCGATCATCGCGCTGCAAGAACCTCAGCTCGGAACCGGGCATGCCGTCCTGCAAGCGAGGGAAGCACTGCGAGGCTTCGAAGGCGATGTGCTGATCCTCTACGGCGACGTGCCGTTCGTGCGTGCCGATACGATGCAGGCAATGATCCAGCGGTTGCATGGGACAGAGGAGCCTCCGATCGTCGTCCTGGGCTTCGAACCTGAGGACCCTCTGCAGTACGGGCGGATCGTGGCAGATGGTGATCGCATCACCTGGATGGTCGAGCACAAGGACGCGACAACCGAGCAGCGCTTGGTCAATCTGTGCAACTCGGGGCTGATGGCCGTCCGTTCGCAAGATCTCTTCGCTCTCCTCGACCGTGTCGGCAACGAGAACGCGCAAGGTGAGTACTACCTGACCGACATCGTGAACATCGCCAGCATGGACAACCGCTATTGCGCGGTCATTGTCACCAATGAGGCCGACGAAGTCGCCGGTATCAACTCGCGCGGCGAACTCGCGCAGGCCGAGGCGCGCTGGCAGAAGCGACGGCGCGAGCAGGCGATGGTCGATGGAGCGACCCTGATCGCACCCGAGACAGTCTGGTTCGCTTGGGACACCAAGCTGGGGCGCGACGTGACCATAGAGCCCAATGTCGTATTCGGCCCCGGCGTCACGGTAGCCGATGACGTGAGTATCCACGCGTTCTCGCATCTGGAAGGGGCGACAATCGAGAGCGGCGTTTCGGTGGGCCCCTACGCCCGCCTTCGTCCTGGCGCCCTGCTCAAGAAAGGCTCGCGAGTCGGCAACTTCGTGGAGATCAAGAAAGCCGTCCTGGGCGAAGGCGCCAAGGCCAATCACCTTACCTACCTCGGCGATGCCGAAGTTGGGAGGGATGCCAACATTGGTGCCGGCACTATCACGTGCAACTATGACGGCTACTTCAAGCATCAGACCGTTATCGGCGACCGCGCGTTCATCGGGTCCAACAGTGCCCTTATCGCGCCGGTACGGATTGGCACGGACGCCATCGTGGCGGCTGGCAGCGCGGTGAGCCGCGATGTCGCTGATGGTGAGCTGCGACTTGTTCGAGCGGAGCAGCTCGTCAAGCCAGGCTGGGCCGACAGCTTTCATGACGCGATGAAGAAGAAGAAGGCGGACAAACCGGGTTGACCATCCAAAGTCGCTGACACCCGCGGATTCGGTCACCATGCATGCGGTGGAGGATCGCGAAACGGGAGAGAAAGTGCTGCACTTCCACCCTTTGCCTAAGCTGGACTGGCGCTTTCACAAGCAGAGACGATCTGCGAGAGGGCGCGGTGTGTTTGCTCGAGCGTGGCTTGTTGCCTGCTGCATCGCGTTGTCCGCACCAGCCTCCGCGCGCGACAGCCTGGGCCTCTATGCCACATGGGGCGCATTCCGCGATCCGATTGCGCCACGGTGCTATGCCATCGCGCTGGCCGATCCTAGCCTGAAGCAGCGAGATTATCAGCCCTTCGCGGCCATCGGAACATGGCCCAGACGCGGTGCGCGCAATCAGATCCACTTTCGCCTTTCGCGCAAACTGGCGCCCAACTCGCCGATCGTGCTTGTCATTGGCGACCGTCGCTTCAATCTAACCGGGGGTGGTGGCGATGCATGGGCGGCGAACAGCAGCGACAATGCCGCGATCATTGCCGCGATGCGCTCAGCTTCACGAATGTACGTTCGCGCGCGCGATTCGCGCGGGCGCGGTTTCGCGAACATCTATCCGCTCGCTGGGGCCGCCTCCGCCATGGACGCGGCGGCGCTTGGGTGTGCCCGCTTGAACCACAATCCCTGAGCTGCAAAAAAAGGGCGGAGCGCGATCGCTCCGCCCTTCTCATTTTACGCTAGACTGACCGTTTAGAAACGATAGCCGACGCTCGCCACAATCTGATGGCGATCCAGATCGACGTCGAAGCGTTCGGTGTCAGGGAAGTCGTCCTCGAAATCGATCTCCGCTTTGGAATAGTTGGAGTAGCGGTATTCGAACTTGGCAAAGGCGTTCGATCCGAGCTTCTGCTCGACGCCAGCGCCGATCCGCCATCCGTCACTATCAATGTTCTCGCGGTATTCGGTCTGGCCGTCGTCAGCCAGGACATCGAAGCGAGCGTTGGTGTAGCCGCCCTTCACATAGACCAGTGTGGTCGGTGCAGCCTTGAACCCGGCGCGCGCGCCGACGTAAATGTCTCGCCCTGTCCGCACGTTGCCAAAGCCGATGCCTTCGTAGTCCCCGGCATCAAAGCCGGTCTTGGCGGTGCTGTCGGTCAATTCGGCCTCGACGCCCACGACGGCGCTGCCGAAGTCGTAGTCGTAGCCCGCGCCGATGCCGTACATGAAACCATCGATGGACTGATCGTTGTCTCTGTTGAGATCATCGTCGACCGTGCTGCCGGCCTTGCTGATGTCGTAGCCGGCAATCGCTTCCACGCGCGGTCCGGTGAAGGACGTCTCGGTGCTCTGGGCCAGAGCAGGAACGGAAACGAGTGCACTGCCGGCTGCGAGGCAGACCATAACTTTCTTCATAATAAGCTCCATCTTCCAGCCGGCTCTAAGCCGCCGGGACCCACTGAATGCTTCATCGGGCGCCGGAGTTTCATGAACACAAGACAACAAGATCGGTGATGCTTTTGCGCAACACTAAAAAGCCCGACACTGTCTCTGCGGCGCTCTGCTGTCGAAAGTTCACTCAGATCAGCCAGTTCGCGTACTCGCGCGCGGGGGTGCCTTCCCACCGACGGGGACGTGCACTATATGGCACCCCATCATGGCCGACACGAACCTCATGCCGATACCGGGGCACATCGACCCGGTGCCACTGCCGCGCGACGTGACCCCGCGCGAAGACGGTCGCGTGGATCTGATCGGGCTGCCGAGAAAGCGGATTGCCGAGCTGTTCGAAACCGCGGGTCTCGATCACAAGCAGGCAAAGCTGCGCGCCAAGCAGGTGTTCCACTGGCTGTATCACCGAGGCGTGGTCGATTTCGATGACATGACTGACATCGCCAAGTCCATGCGGCCTTGGTTGGCGGAGCGCTTCGTGATCGGCCGTCCCGAGATCGTGGAGGCCCAGCACTCCAGCGACGGCACCCGTAAATGGCTGCTGCGCACGGCCGACGCCCATGACTATGAGATGGTATTCATCCCTGACGCGGATCGAGGCACCCTGTGCGTGTCCAGCCAGGTGGGCTGCACCCTCAATTGCCGGTTCTGTCATACCGGCACCATGCGGCTGGTGCGCAATCTCACCGCTGGCGAGATCGTCGGACAGGTGATGCTCGCTCGAGACTCGCTCGGCGAATGGCCGAAGACGAATGGCGACGCGCGCATCGCCACCATGGCGGGGCTCGATGACGAGGAGGACGAGGGCTCCTACTCTTCGGACGGCCGCCTGCTCACCAACATCGTGATGATGGGCATGGGGGAACCGCTCTACAATTTCGACAACGTTCGTGACGCGCTCAAGCTTGTCATGGACGGCGACGGCCTCGCCTTGTCTAAACGCCGGATTACACTCTCCACCTCCGGCGTCGTGCCGAAAATGGCGCAATGCGGCGAGGAGATCGGCGTAAACCTCGCTGTTTCGCTTCACGCGGTGAGGAAGGACGTCCGAGACGAGATCGTGCCGATCAACCGCAAATACGGCATCGATGAGCTCCTGCAGGCCTGTGCTGACTATCCCGGCGCCAGCAATGCGCGGCGCATCACGTTCGAGTACGTCATGCTCAAGGACAAGAACGACAGTGATGAGGATGCGCGCGAGCTTGTCCGACTGATCAAGCACTATAAGCTGCCGGCGAAGGTCAATTTGATCCCGTTCAATCCTTGGCCGGGGGCGCCATATGAGTGCTCGACCCCCGACCGGGTGCGCCGCTTCTCCGACATCGTCTTTGAGGGCGGCATCTCCGCTCCAGTGCGGACACCACGTGGACGTGACATTGATGCCGCTTGTGGTCAGCTCAAGACGGCAGCGCAGAAGAAAAGCCGGGCCGAACTCGACCGGCTCTATGAGGAAAAGCAAGCCGCGATCGGTTAGGGTTTGAATCGTGCCGATTGGCAGGGTCGCTCCGCTGCCGGCACAATCCGTCGCAAGGAACTATCAGGCCATCTCGCCGCCGTGAGAGAGACGATCTGTTCATCTGACGTTGTGGATCACTGAACGATGAGTTGCGTTATTGGATCAACCAAGCGCAACTTGAGGGCAAAGACCATGCGTAAAGCCATCACCGCTGCACTCCTCGCAGCCATCGCCGTCCCCGTCGCCACGAGCACGCCAGCAGAGGCTCGCCGGAACGATGATCGCCGCTACTACAACACGGATAATGGCGTCCGGTACTGGCGCGGAAACAATGGTCGTTACTACTGCAAGAAGCCCAATGGCACCACGGGGCTGCTGATCGGCGGCGTCGCCGGTGCGCTTGTCGGCCGTACGATCGACGGCGGTCGAGACAAGACGTTGGGCACCGTTCTGGGCGCCGCAGGCGGCGCGCTCCTCGGTCGCGAAGTGGAGCGTGGTGGCTCACGCGCGCGCTGCCGCTGACAAGCGCCAAGAAGGCATTTTGCGAAGGCGCATCGCTCCCAAGCGTGCGCCTTTCGCTTGGGCGATGTGCCCAATGCTTTCCTACACCGGCCAAGTATGCTCCAAAGCCAGCATGATGGCGTTGATGATCTCTAGGGCGGTTCTGCAAGGGGCGAAGGGTACTCGCCGTCCCCGGCCCCGTGTTTCCTTCACTGGACACCGGCAACTGCGTCAACTCAAGTCTCGATGGTAGAGCGGCCCGCTGTTCTCGTGACCGGCGGTGCCCGCCGCATCGGCGCCGCCATCGCATCCGCCTTTGGTGCGGCCGGGTGGCACGTCGTCATTCATTACGGCACTTCTGGCGTCGAAGCCGAAGCGCTGGCCGCAAGCCTGCCTTCGGCAGAGACGGTACGCGCTAACCTAGCGGGACAGGGCGCAGCGGCCGCGCTCGGCCAGCAACTTGCGAACCGTCTGAGCGACTGGCGCGTTCTCGTGAACTGCGCAAGCGTGTTCGAACTGGATTATGCGACCGAACTGGCCCCCGGCGTCTTCCGCCGGGCCATGCAGATAAATGCCGCAGCACCCGCAGCGCTCGCGCAGGCGTACCTTTCGCATGGACGCGCCAGTGGCGGGCGGCGGGTGATCCAGATCACTGACCAGAAGATCGCCAATCCCAATCCTGACTTCTTCTCCTACACCATGAGCAAGCACGCACTGAACGCGACTATCGCCATGCTCTCGATGGCGCGATCCGATCCGCGTGATCGGATCTACGGCCTTGCGCCGGGAGCAATTCTGGCGAGCCATGATCAGGCGGAAGTCGAGACCGAACGCTCACACCGGATGAACCTGCTGGTGCGCAAGACAGGTGCAGACGAAATCGCACAAGCGACGCTGTTCCTGGCGCAAGGTTGGCTGCGCAGCGGCGAAACGTTGTACATCGACTCCGGTCAGCATTTGCTTTCGCAGCCCCGCGACGTCTTGTTTCTTGCGCGACAATGAGCTGATCGTCGTCACAAGATCGATGCCGGTCAAGTCTTGCCTCAAGGCAAACACGGTGGCTACTATCTCACAATAAGAGGCTGCGGGGGGCAGTCGCTTCCCTTCGCTCCCCAGCGCTAACAAGGGCGGAATTGTAACATTGGCTAAACGATTGCTGGATCGCTTCCTGGGGCGGGTTGTGCAACTTGGGACCCTCCAAGTCGCGCGCGCCGATGGATCTGTCACAACGTTCGGCTCGCCACGGACAGGTTATCCAGACGTGCGGATCCGTTTTGTCTCGGCAGCGGGCGAGAGGCGGATCCTCCTTGATCCGCGGCTTGGCGCGGCGGAAGCGTTCATGGACGGCGAACTGCTCATCGAGCACGGCGACATTATGGACCTCGTCACGCTGATCCGCGCCAACGGACTATGGGACCGAGGTGGTAGTCTGGAGGCGCCGAGCCGAGCGCGGCGTGTTCGCAACGGCCTGGCCCATACGCTGGAGAGCTTCAACCACGCACGACGGTCCAGATCGAACGTGGCCCATCACTATGACATAGGAAACGCGCTTTACCGGCTGTTCCTCGACAGCGATCACATGCAGTACTCCTGCGCCTATTGGCCCCGCGAGGATATGACGCTGGAGGAAGCGCAGGACGCCAAGCTGGCGCATATCGCCGCCAAGCTGGCGCTCTCGCCGGGGCAAAGGGTGCTAGACATCGGCTGCGGCTGGGGCGGGATGGCGATCTATCTCGCACGCCATGCCGGGGTGACGGTTCACGGCATCACCCTCAGCCAGGAGCAGCTGGTCCTCGCCCGGGAACGAGCGGAGGACGCCGGGGTTGCGGACCGGGTCACCTTCCAGCTCATCGACTACCGTGATCTCGCCGCGCGTGGGCTGCGCTACGACCGTATCGTCTCGGTCGGCATGTTCGAGCACGTGGGCCAGCCGCAGTTCGAGCGCTTCTTCCGCGCCTGCGCCAATATGCTGGCTGACGATGGCGTCATGCTTCTGCACACGATAGGCCGCATGGGCAGCCCCGGATCCACCGACGCGTTCACCCGCAAGTACATTTTCCCCGGCGGCTATATCCCCGCTCTTAGCGAGACACTTGCAGCGAGTGAGAAGGTGCGCCTGATCGCTACCGATGTCGAGACGCTACGCCTGCACTACGCTCGCACTCTGCGCGAGTGGTATGCCCGTTGTGTCGAGCAGAAAGAGGCAATCGTCGGGATGTTTGACGAGCGCTTCTACCGCTTGTGGACATTCTACCTTTCCGGCGCGACAGCTGCCTTCGAAAGCGGCGGCTTGTGCAACTATCAGATCCAGTACGCGCGCTCGCGTCACGCGCTCCCTCTCACACGTGACTACATCGGAAACGCGGAGGCGGAACTGCTCGACCACTGATCCTGCAGCCATTGCGCCGCAGGGCCTGCGCTGGTACCGGCCCGCCGAAAGTGCAACGGAGCCTCCCAGCCATGTCCGAGATCAAGAAGGTCGTCCTCGCCTATTCCGGTGGCCTCGACACCAGCGTCATCCTCAAGTGGCTGCAGGTGACCTATGGCTGCGAGGTGGTCACGTTTACCGCCGATCTTGGCCAAGGCGAGGAGTTGGAGCCGGCGCGTGCCAAGGCCAAGCTGCTCGGCATTCCTGACGCGAACATCTACATCGACGATCTGCGCGAAGAGTTCGTGCGCGACTTCGTGTTCCCGATGATGCGTGCCAACGCTCGCTACGAGGGAGACTACCTGCTCGGCACGTCGATCGCGCGCCCCTTGATCTCGAAGCGTCTGATTGAGATTGCGCACGAGACCGGTGCGGACGCCGTAGCTCACGGAGCCACCGGCAAAGGCAACGACCAGGTTCGCTTCGAACTCTCCGCCTACGCGCTTGACCCCAACATAAAGGTTATCGCTCCCTGGCGCGAATGGGACCTCACCAGCCGCACCGCGCTGATTGCTTGGGCGGAGGCGCACCAAGTACCCGTCCCCAAGGACAAGCGCGGCGAAAGCCCCTTCTCTACCGATGCAAACCTGCTGCACACCTCATCCGAAGGCAAAGTGCTGGAAGATCCCTGGCAGGAGACGCCCGACTACGTCTACTCGCGCACCGTCAACCCCGAACAAGCGCCGGACCAGCCTGAGTACATCACCATCGACTTCGAACGAGGCGACGGCGTAGCTCTCAATGGCGAAGCCATGTCTCCAGCGACCCTCCTGACGGCTCTCAACGAGCTCGGCCAGAAGCACGGCATCGGGCGACTGGATCTCGTGGAGAACCGCTTTGTCGGCATGAAGAGCCGCGGCATGTACGAAACGCCTGGCGGCACCATCTACGCCATAGCTCATCGTGGGATCGAGCAGATCACCTTGGATCGCGGGGCCGCGCACCTCAAAGACGAACTCATGCCGAAATACGCGGAGCTAATTTACAACGGCTTCTGGTTCGCTCCAGAGCGCGAGATGCTGCAGGCCGCGATCGATCACTCGCAGAGCCGGGTGAATGGCACCGTGCGGCTCAAGCTCTATAAGGGCGTCGCCTCGGTCGTGGGCCGCAAGTCGTCCGACAGCCTTTACTCCGAACGACACGTCACGTTCGAAGACGACGCCGGCGCGTATGATCAGAAAGATGCGGCCGGCTTCATCAAGCTCAACGCACTGCGCCTGAGGCTTCTCGCTCAAAGGGGCCGCTGAGAGGATAGAAGTTACCGCGACGTTACCGGCAAAGGATAAGCCGTTTATCGAACACGGTGACTTGCTGACGAAGGGGTGCCCATCTTCGGCGACTGGCTGTATCGCTCGTCTCGCACATGCGGGATCAAGTGGGAACATTAATGACAGCCAAGTCGAAGACGGGTTTCTCCCGCCGGACGGTTGCGCCGGTAGTTGCTTTTGCGGCAGCGGTTGCTCTGCCAATCGTCGGCTTGACGCTGACCTTCGCTACTCCCGCGCTGGCAAAAGAGCAGGCCTCGCTTACTTCGGCTGCTCCCCTCGCGGCCGCCGTTGCGGTCAGTTCAATGGCGGAAGCTGCGCCCCTTGCTAGCGCGGAGCCCGCCTTTGAGACGATCGGAACAGGTATCGCCAGCTACTATGGCCGTGAGCTGGCCGGGAACCGGACTGCCAGTGGTGAGCGCTTCGATCCTTCCGACCTTACAGCAGCACACCGCACTCTCCCGCTCGGTTCCACCGTCCGCGTCACCAACAAGCGGACCGGCGACTCCGTGATAGTCCGCATCAACGATCGCGGTCCTTTCCACGGGAAGCGCCTGATCGATCTGTCCGAGGCCGCTGCTCGCGAGATTGGCCTCCGAGCCGCAGGCAGCGGGATGGTCGAACTTGCCGTGGCCGCCGACTAACACCTCCCCGTTCCATGCGTTGATGTAGATTCATCGGGGTGAAAAAGGGGGAGCGGCGCCGAACTCCCGACCTCCAGCGTGAAGGAAACCGAAGCGTTCCTGGCGCAGGCCGGAACGCTCCAAGAAAGCGACTAAGTCTCGAGCCCGATGTTGTGCTCGGTGGTGTCGCGCTCCTTATCCCTTGCCTGCCATCGGGCGGGACGACAGCAGGTGATCTACCACAGCGGGATCGGCCAGCGTGGACGTGTCTCCAAGACTGCTTGTGTCGTTCTCCGCAATCTTGCGCAGAATCCGGCGCATGATCTTCCCGGATCGCGTCTTCGGAAGCGCGGGAGTGAAATGGATCACATCCGGCGTCGCGATGGGTCCGATTTCCTGACGCACCCACTTGATTAGTTCGGCCTGCAACGCTTCGTCGGGCTGCACCTCCACGTTCGTGGTGACGTAGGCGTAGATGCCCTGGCCCTTTACCGAGTGCGGCATGCCAACAACCGCGGCCTCGGCTACCTTCCGGTGCGCGACGAGAGCGCTTTCGATCTCGGCTGTCCCCATGCGATGCCCGGACACGTTGATCACGTCATCGATACGACCCGTGATCCAGTAGTAGCCATCTTTGTCGCGCCGACATCCGTCACCCGAGAAATAGTAGCCCCGGTAGGTGGTGAAGTAGGTTTGAAAGAACCGTTCGTGATCGCCCCACACAGACCGCATCTGACCGGGCCAGGAATCGGCAATGACAAGGCTTCCCTCGCTTGCCCCTTCCAGAACCTTTCCGTCGCTATCGAGGAGCAGCGGCTGTACCCCGAACATAGGCCGGGCGGCCGAGCCGGGTTTGAGTGCGGTTGCGCCGGGAAGCGGAGTGATCATCGCTCCGCCCGTCTCGGTCTGCCACCAAGTATCAACGATCGGGCAGCGTTCTTCACCGACGACGCGATAGTACCATTCCCACGCTTCGGGATTGATCGGCTCGCCAACAGAGCCAAGCAAGCGCAGGGACTTACGACTTGTTTTTGCCACCCATTCGTCGCCCTCTGCCATCAGTGCGCGCAACGCCGTGGGAGCACCGTAAAAGGTATCCACCTGAAACTTGTCCACCACTTGCCAGACGCGAGAGGCATCAGGGTAGTTCGGCACTCCCTCGAACATCACTGTGGTGCCGCCGTTCATCAGCGGCCCGTACACGACGTAAGTGTGGCCGGTGATCCAACCGACATCGGCGGCGCACCAGAAGATCTCACCCGGTCGATAGTCGAACACGTATTCGTGAGTCATTGAAGCCCACACGGCGTAGCCACCGGTCGTGTGCAAAACGCCCTTGGGCTTCCCCGTCGATCCGGAGGTGTACAGGATGAAGAGCGGATCTTCCGCGCTCATCTCCACCGGCTCACAGTCCGCAGGCTGGTTCGCCAAGGCCGTGTTCCAGTCTATGTCACGACCTTCGACCAGCGGCACGTCCGCGCCGGTGTGCGCCAGAACAATGACGGTCTCTACATCCGGCACTCGCGCCAGCGCCGCATCGACGTTCGCCTTGAGCGGCACCGTCTTGCCTCCACGGCGCCCCTCATCGGCGGTCAGGACGATGCGGCTATCGCAGTCCTCGATCCGTCCAGCGAGTGCGTCGGGCGAGAAGCCTGCAAAGACGATCGAGTGGATAGCACCGATGCGTGCGCACGCTAGCATGGCTACGGCAGCCTCGGGCACCATGGGAAGATAGATCGTGACGCGGTCCCCCTTCCCAATCCCGCGGCTTTTAAGCACGTTCGCGAAGCGGCAGACCTGCTCGTGCAATTCACGATAGGTGATGCGGCGCTCCTGGTCGGACGGGTGATCCGGCTCCCAGAGGATCGCGACAGTGTCGCCACGCTCGGCCAAGTGGCGGTCCAAGCAGTTTGCGGAAAGGTTCAGAGTACCGTCGGCAAACCAGCGAATCCCGAAGTCCGCCTCATGAAAACTCGTCTCCTTCACTTGCGTGAAAGGCTTCATCCAGTCGAGCCGCTTAGCCTCTTCACGCCAGAAGCCCTCAGGGTCCTCGACGGATGCCCGATACATCCGCTGATAGCGCGCATCATCGATCAGCGCCTCTTCGGCCCATTTCTCGGGTACGGGATAGACGGACTGAGACATCGTCACTCTCCTGATTTTTTCATGCAAACACGGGAATCAGCATGCTGGCTTGGTCCCTTGGCAGGGCAGCGGGCATCAAATTGCCTCCGGCTCCGGCAGCCCCTCGAGATACTTATCCAGCGTGATCGGATAATTCCGCACTCGCACGCCGGTGGCATTGTACAGGGCATTCGCAACCGCTGCACCAGGCCCGCAGATGCCGAGCTCGCCAACACCCTTGGCTTTCAGGGGCGAGGAAACGGGATCCTGCGTATCGAGAAACACCACTTCTTGATGCGGAATGTCAGCATGCACGGGCACCTCATAGCCGGCGAGGTCATGATTGACGAAGAAGCCGAAGCGCTTGTCGACGGCGAGTTCTTCCATCAGCGCAGCTCCTGCAGCCATCACCATACCGCCAATGACCTGGCTGCGGGCCGAGAGCGGGTTGAGAATGCGCCCGGCGTCGCAAACAGCGAGCATGCGGCGGACGCGGCACTCACCCGTATAGGCCTCCACTGCCACTTCGCAGAAGTGAGCCGCGTAGGTGCCCACGTCGTAGTCACGCTTGAATTCGCCGAAGGTGATACTGTCCTCGGCTGTCATCGGGCCGGCATCGCTCAGAGCGATCGTGCGGTTGCTGAGGTGGATTTTGCCTTCGGCGAACGTCGCGGTATCCGCGTCGAAGCCCAACTTCGCGCCAATGGCACGCCGCAAGCTGACGCAGGCCGCGTAGGCTCCAGCTGTGGAGCTCGCCGCGCCCCACTGCCCGCCCGATCCAGCTGAAGCGGGGAACCGCGAATCCCCCAACTTGACGGTCACTCGGTCGAGCGAAACGCCCATCGTCTCTGCCGCGGTCTGTGCGATGATGGTATAGCTGCCGGTGCCGATGTCGGTCATGTCCGTTTCAACGGTGATCTGTCCATCGTTGCCCATATGCACCCGGGCGCCCGACTTCTGCACCGGGCCACCGCGGTATCCGGCCGCAACACCCATGCCGACGAGCCATCGTCCGTCGCGCACTTGCCCCGGCTTTGACCGGCGATGCGACCACCCGAACAGATCGGCACCCTGGCGCAGGCAGCGAACAAGATTGCGTTGGGAAAACTTCTTTCCGGGATTGCCCGGCACCGTCTCCGGCTCGTTCCTGATGCGCAGCTCGATCGGATCCATGCCGAGGCGCTCGGCGAGCTCATCCATCGCCACTTCCAACGCGAGGTGTCCTGCGGCCTCACCAGGGGCACGCATCGCATTCCCCTCTGGCAAGTCGAGCGCAGCGACATAGTTCGCCGTAAGCCGGTTCGCACCGGCATAAAGCTTGGGCGTCTGCAGCGTCCCGTCCTCGCCCTTTTCGCCACCAATGTTGCCGGACCAGTTCTCGTGCGCGATGGCGGTAATCCGGCCGTCGCGCTCTGCCCCGATGCGCAACCGCTGGATCGTGGCGTGGCGATGCGTGGTATTGTTCGCCACTAAAGGGCGCTGCAGCGCGATCTTGACAGGCCGACCGGTTGCCTTGGCCGCCAGCGCTGCCATCACCGCGTCAGACCGGATGAACAGTTTTCCACCAAAGCCACCTCCGATGAAGGGAGAGTCGACACGGACGTTCTCCGGCTTGATGCCAAGGATCTCTGCCATGCTCGATTTCGCCCAATCGATCATCTGGTTCGATGTCCAAAGGGTTAGCTGATCTCCTTTCCAAGCCGCGATCGTTGCGTGCGGCTCCATCATCGCGTGCGATTCATCAGGAGTTGTGTACTTCGCGTCCAACTTCACAGGAGCGGCGGCGAAGGCCGCTTCGAAATTGCCCAGTGTCTTGAGGTCCGGCTTGCCGCCCCTTCCCTTCGCGAGGCTGGCGCCCGGCGCCGCCTCGGCCAGATCGAACATTCCGGGCGCGCGATCATAGCGCGTGCGGATCAAGCTCGAGGCGGCTCGCGCCTGCTCGAAGGTTTCAGCGACGACGCAGGCGATCGCCTGGTGATAGTGGGCGATCTCGCCGCCGCCGAACAAGGGCGCGATGTTCCCCTGCCCTTGGCCCACCGGCGCATAATCGGGAGCCGCCACCACTGCGATCACGCCGGGGGCAGCCCGCGCGTCCGCAACGTCCATGGAAACGATCCGCCCTTTCGCAATGGCAGACCCAACGATGTAGCCGTATGCCTGATCGGGCGCGACGTCATGACGCTCATACGCGTAAGGCGCGGTGCCAGTGGTCTTCAGCGGCCCGTCGATGCGCGGTGTCGAGTGTCCCACGATCTTTGCGCGGTCAAACAGGTTTGTTCCCGCAGGTGCGTTGAACTCCATGATGTCAGGCCCTCGTCTGCGCGATCACCGATGCCAGCGTTCGCTTGGCGAGAGGTATCTTGAATTTGTTGTCCTCGGTTGGTCGCGCGTCGGCGAAGACCCGGGATGTCAGCGCGCTGGAGCCTTGGTGCAGCGCGGCTTCCGCAGCCTCGACCCGCCAGGGCTTGTGCGCGACACCGCCGAAGGCAACCCGGCCACTGCCGTCCTTCTGGATCACAGCGGCCACCGAAACGAGCGCAAAGGCATAGGAGGCTCTGTCGCGAACTTTGTGATAGATATGCCGCCCACCGATCGGCTTCGGCAATACAACGGCAGTGATCAATTCGCCGTGCTCAAGCGTGTTATCCCGTTGGGGCTCATCGCCTGGTAAACGATGGAACTCGGCGATGGGAATGGAGCGAGTTTTCCCACCCGCCTTTACTGTCTCAACGGTTGCATCCAGCACGCGCAGCGCCACCGCCATATCTCCAGGGTAAGTCGCGATGCACTGCTCGGAAGAACCCACCACCGCGAGTTGGCGCGAGTATCCGGCAAGGGCGCCGCAGCCCGAGCCGGGCCTGCGTTTGTTGCAGGGCATGTTGGTGTCGTAGAAATAGGGGCACCGTGTGCGCTGCAGAAGGTTGCCCGCTGTTGTCGCCTTATTGCGCAACTGCCCGCTGGCACCAGCCACGATCGCACGCGTAAGCACACCATAGTCTCGGCGCACGCGATCATCCGCCGCGAGAGCCGTATTGCTCACAAGAGCGCCGATCCTCAAGCCACCGTTGGTATCCTCATCGATGCGTGCCAGATTCAGATCCTGAACGTCCACGAGGTGTGTCGGCGTCTCGATCTCCAGCTTCATCAAGTCGAGGAGGTTGGTCCCACCTGCCAGGAACTTCGCGCCCGGGCGGTCCGCAACGATGGCGGCCGCCTGCTCTGGACTCGTCGCGCGCTCGTAAGTGAAACTCTTCACGCCGAGGCGCCTGCGACTTCAGCCATGGCTTCCGCAATGTTCGAGTAGGCGCCGCAGCGGCAGATATTCCCGCTCATCCGCTCGCGTAACTCCATGTTGGAGGGTTTCGGCTGTGAGGCGATGTCGGCTTGCACGTGGCTGGGTATCCCTGCTTCGATCTCTGCCAGCACAGCTATGGCTGAGCAGATCTGCCCGGGCGTGCAATAGCCGCACTGGTAACCATCATGCTTGATGAAAGCGGCCTGCATCGGGTGGAGTTGATCGGGTGTGCCCAGCCCTTCGATCGTGGTGACCTTGTCGCCCTCGTGCTGCACGGCGAGACTGAGACAGGAGTTTATGCGGGCGCCATTCACCAGCACCGTACAGGCGCCGCACTGCCCGTGGTCGCAACCCTTCTTCGTGCCGGTGAGTTTCAGGTGCTCGCGCAGAGCGTCCAGCAGGGTCGTCCTTGGGTCGACTGAAAGAGCGACTGAGTTGCCGTTAACTTCAAAGCTGACCGGCATCGCCTTAGGGTCCCTCTTCTGATCAGCAGCTAACGCGGGCAGCGGTACTGCTGTTATTGCAGCAGAAGCCGCGCTTGCCGCCAGCACGCCTCGCCGCGAGAGGTCGTACTCGCCACATCTTTCCATGACCTGTCTCCTTCCCCAGCCCGTGGGACATGCCCGTCTGTTGCCGAGCATGGCGACCGACCCCACGAGGCAGAAGATCGGACGATGCCGTAACGCACGAGAGCAGTTACGGATGCTTCATCTAGGCACCCGTCTGCTGCGGCGCAATCGTTCCGCTGCCCTTCCGCTAGCAGAGCAGTCTTCAAAGAAGCTCCCTTCCCTTTGCCTGAGTGACGCGCAAAGGTTGCACCTTGCCGCCCCTTCTGCTCACGCGCAATCCGAGGCGCGTTTGCCGGTCTAGCCAGCGCAGCAGCCCTCGTGTGCCCACCTTGATTGCAACGGTCAGATTAACGTGACAGCCATCAACAAGACTTCGTCGACTGCAGCCGAAGCCCGCCCGCGGCAAGGCCGCCCAACCCGCGAGCAGGCTCGGCAGCGCATCGAGCAACTGCTCGACCGCGCGCTCGAAATGTTTCTGGAGTCCGGGTTCGAGTTGACCACGGTGGAAGCGATTGCCGCCTCCGTGGGAATGACCAAGCGGACGGTGTATGCTCGCTTCACCGATAAGCGTGAACTGTTTCGCGCGGCTGTAATGCGCGCGATAGACCGATGGAGTGTCCCGGCCTCAGTTCTCCGCGACGCTGAAACGGACAGCCTCAAGGAAACCCTGACCGCCTTCACCCGCATCCGGATGGAGAGCGCACTGACCCCGATCGGCGTCAGACTTTCGCAGATCACAAATGCCGAAGCGTATCGGTTCCCTGAGATCAAGCGGTGGGTGTACGAAAAAGGTACGCTGCCAGCCCTTCTATTCCTCGCCGATCTGTTGCGCAGGCACGCACCCGCTGGAAGTCTCGACATCGAGCGTTCTGAGGAGCTGGCACTTGCCTATATCACCCTCGCCAGCGGGCCCGCCAGAAGCGCGTCGTCAGGCGGCAGCATGAAACAGGAAGAGCGGGAAGAACGCATTCGCCTCTACGTAACGCTCTTCCTTGGTGGTGTCTGGAGTTGCACGTCGGAGCCACTCTGACCGGCTGGCTGAAGATCTGTCCCCACCCGAGGTGCACCTGCTTAAAGGAACGATTCAGCGTCGACGCTGTTGATGAAAGCAGATGCAGAAATGATGGAATGCAACATACCTGGGGCGACTTAGCGGCTGTGCACCAAGCCTCAACTATCCCGCGATAGCCCCCAGAAAATCGACTGGAGCGAGCGCATGGCAGACGAAGAAAGCACCGACAAGGGCGGCAAGTCCCCGCTGCAGGCGAACGGCGCCGGGCGCCCGAAGGTGCGAAATGACGGCGTGGGCACGACGTCCACTCACGGTCGTACGGAGAGTTCAAGCCAAGGCGGTGCCTATCCCAACCCTCATCAGGGTACAGAGGAAACCAAGGGAAAGGCGGACTTCCACGGAGGGCAGAGCGAGGCAGCTTATCACGGCACCGGTCAGCTGGGCGAAGATGAAGTGGAAGGACAGAAGAACCTTAACTCGGCGTCGAAGGACGACTAACAGTACTCATCATGATGCGTCGCCGACAGTGCGGGTGGGTATCATAGCCTGCAATCCACCGCACTGCCGAGCTGTGTAATGGCAAAGAGAGTACCTAGGTGCGCCTTACTAAAATGTAATGCCCCGCCCACAAGTCCCTGTTCGCCCGTGCCGACAGTCGAAATCCAAAGCTGCCGCCATACCTTTGCTTGTCAGGGCGCTTCAGCTCTGTCATCGAGACCCGCTAAGTGCGGGGGCAAACATGAACGGCAAGGTTGCTTTAATTACAGGCGTGACCGGACAAGATGGAGCATATCTTTCAGAACTTCTCCTGTCTAAAGGTTATACTGTTCATGGAATAAAGAGACGGTCATCCTCTTTTAACACCGGTCGAATCGAGAGCATATATCAGGACCCTCATGTCGAAGGATCCAGATTCCATCTTCATTACGGCGACTTGACTGATGCAACGAATTTAATTCGCATTGTTCAAGAAGTGCAGCCGACAGAGATCTACAATCTAGCTGCGCAAAGCCACGTTATGGTCAGCTTCGAAACGCCAGAGTATACGGCGAACGCAGATGGGATCGGCACACTACGCCTGCTGGAGGCTGTTCGGATACTGGGAATGGAAAAGACCACCCGGTTCTATCAGGCCTCAACCTCTGAGCTATATGGCTTGGTTCAGGAAGTACCGCAGCGAGAGACCACACCCTTCTACCCTCGTTCTCCTTATGCGGCAGCCAAGCTTTACGCCTACTGGATTGTGGTGAACTATCGCGAGGCATATGGTTTCCACGCCTCCAATGGAATCTTGTTCAACCACGAAAGTCCTTTGAGAGGTGAGACCTTCGTAACGCGCAAGATCACCCGAGCAGCGGCCGCGATCAAACTGGGGCGGCAGGAAAGACTCTGGCTGGGCAATCTGGACGCCCGCCGCGACTGGGGCCACGCAAGAGAGTACGTGCGAGGCATGTGGTTGATGCTGCAACAAGAGCAGCCGGACGATTATGTGCTCGCCACCGGCGAAACAACGCCCGTCCGTGAGTTTGTGGAATGGGCGTTTGCCGACGTCGGTATCATCTTGAGGTGGCAAGGTTCCGGCGTCGATGAGAAGGGTTACTGCGCTGAAACCGGTCGATGCCTAATTCAAGTGGATCCTCGCTATTTCAGACCCACGGAAGTGGAATTGCTTATCGGCGACCCCACCAAGGCTCGAGAAAAACTGGGGTGGACGCACCAGACACCCGTGCGGGAACTCGCCCGAGAGATGGTGCAGGAGGACTTGATCACCATGAGAGAAGCACCCATTTCGAAGGGGCTGTGAGAGGTGGCGAAGTTCGACTTGACCGGCAAACGAGTGTTTGTTGCCGGACACCGTGGCATGGTGGGGTCCGCTATCGTTCGACGCCTTGGCCAAGAGAATTGCGAAGTTCTGGTTATCGATCGCAGCGAAGTTGACCTTCGAGATCAGCACGCTGTGCGCAGCTGGTTTGCACGGGAGAGGCCCGAGACCGTGCTTGTGGCGGCCGCAAAAGTCGGCGGCATACTTGCAAACAACATCTATCCCGCTGATTTCCTTTACGACAACGTCATGATCGAGGCGAATATCATAGAGGCATCTCATCGCAGCGATGTCGATAAGCTATTGTTTCTCGGATCTTCATGCATCTATCCCAAGTTCGCTCCCCAACCCATTCGCGAAGACGCCTTGCTGACCGGTCCGCTTGAGCCGACCAACGAGTGGTACGCTATCGCGAAGATAACCGGGATCAAGCTAGCTCAAGCATACCGGCGGCAGTACGGGCGTGATTACATATCGGCAATGCCCACTAATCTATACGGACCGGGGGACAACTTCGATCTTCAGAGTAGCCATGTTTTGCCTGCCTTGATACGCAAGGCGCATACGGCGAAGATTTCCGGTTTAGAGTCGATGGAG
This sequence comes from Novosphingobium kalidii, assembly GCF_040534015.1. NCBI lineage: Bacteria > Pseudomonadati > Pseudomonadota > Alphaproteobacteria > Sphingomonadales > Sphingomonadaceae > Novosphingobium > Novosphingobium kalidii. The sequence goes on along the minus strand of NZ_JBEWLY010000008.1, from coordinate 13,946 downwards.
ATCTGGGGTACCGGCTCGCCAAGGCGCGAGTTCTTGCATGTCGATGACCTTGCGAACGCCTGCATCTTCCTGATGAAAACCTACTCTGAAGAAGTCCATGTAAACGTCGGCACCGGTGTCGACATATCGATTGCTGAACTCGCAGAGATGGTAGCCGCTGTTGTGGGGTTTTCGGGATCTATTGTGTACGATAACAGCAAGCCAGACGGCACACCGCGCAAGTTGATGAGTTCGGATTTGCTGCAAGGATTAGGCTGGAAACCCCACATCGCGTTGAAGGACGGTATCGAAGCGACTTACAATTGGTACTTGGCAGAGGAGGAAACGAACAGACGTATCGGTAGCTCGGGGCCAGTCTGGTTCAGAGGCTGAGGGTGTTGCTTTCAGTGTTCTTGATCTCGACGCGGAACGGTGCGGGGATGCGGTCGGGGCCACTCGCACCGGGCAGCGCCTGTCACGAGTGCACTTTCCTATCCATTGTGCGGGTCTCCGCCGGACTCAGTCTGCGCCGAGCTCTTGCCGCTGCTCTTCGACGTTTGCCAGCAGTGGCAGAATGCGGTCATCGGCAAGGATGGTGCAGTAGTATTCGTTAACGTTCTTGATCAGCCCGTTTTCGAGCGTGAACGCCATGCAGTACTGGTTGCAGTAGTCGACCCCGTTCGCGAGGACGGCATGGCCTTCGAACTCGACAACGACCCGATCCCCTTCTGCCGTGATGGTCTTGAACTCAGGACGCAGGCCGGTCGGGATTGTGTCTTTGAATGCGGCCGTCGTCGCCACGATGATCTCGTAAGGACGCGGGCCCGAGAGCTTGCCGAAACCCTTGGCAACCGTCACCGCATCTGGCGCAAGGCAGGTCTTGGCAGTCTCTGCATCACCGTCGCTGAACGCCTTGATGAAGTTGATGACGGTGGACTTGTTCATTTCACTCATGGCTGCCTCTCCCTCTATGCCGCTTTATCGTGCCGTCCCGGCCGACCGGCCGAACAGCTTTCGGAAAAACGCTCGCAGTCGGCCGATCACTCCTTTTCGACCGGCGACAGGCTTGCCGGTGGTCACCTCCGGCTCTCTTGACACGGTGGCGGAAACTTCGCCGGCCTGCTCGATCTCGGCCTTGAACTGCTCTGCAAAGCTATGCGCGAACTTGGGGAGCAAGGGGCGCCCCATCGCCTCCCACATCGGCGCCATGGGACCAGTGCCCTCCACGCGAACGGCAAGCGCCACCTCGGTCTGGCTGGCCCCCACCCGCCCTGCACGGTACGTGCCGCCACCCTTCACCGGATCGCCTTCCAGGACATACGTGAAGTCCACCTCGTCAGGTCCTGCCCAGCGGTCGACCGTCACCGCGACCCGAACTGTGCGCACCAGCGCGCCTGCCCCGACTTTTAGCGTCCAGCGCGAGCGGTCCTCGTCGATGACATCGCAGTCCTGCAAGCCGGGCATGAGCTTCGCCCAGCCCGGGATGTCGCGTGCATACTGCCACACCCGTTCGATCGGCGCAGCAATGCTGATTGTCTGTTCGGTGTCGATCATGCCAGTGCCGGCCCGCTTTCAAGCTTGCGCTCGAGCAGATCGCTTGGCTTCCCGGCAGCATGGCGGCCGACGAGATAGCCGTGAGTCATGCCGCGCGCATTCGAGATACCGCTTTGCATCACCGCACCGGTGTCGAGCCGCGCCATCGAGTTGCCCGCCACATAGAGGCCGTCGATCGGCTTGTCGTTCCAGCCCATCACACGGCAGTGATGATCGGCCAGCAAGCCCGTGCCGGTGATCCCGCCTCCGCCCATGCGCTTGAGTTCCACCGCATAGAACGGCCCCTGCTCAAGCGTGCCCAGGTTGGGATTGGGCTTGTGATTGAGATCGCCCGTCATCGCCGCGCCCCAGGGATAAGTGCCGCGCTTGAAGTCGGGATCCTCCCCCGCCTCGGCGAAGCCATTGAAGCGTGCGACCGTCTGTTCCAGGCCCTGGGGATCAACGCCGATCTTCTGCGCAAGTTCAGCCAAGGTCTCCCCCTTCACAGCAAGGCCCTCGGGCAGATCTTCTCCGGGCATAAACGAGCCGAAAGGATACTTCCCACGCGCCTGGCTATCGATCACAGCCCAGCATGGATAATTTGGGTGAGTCTGGGTTGCCCCGTCGACAGCATCGACCGCATAGTAGACTGAGCGATAGAACGCCTCGTTGGCGAAGCGCCTGCCCGCGCGATTGACGACAATCGTGTGCGGAAGGCCAAGGAAAGGCAGCGAGCCGCGCCATAGCGGCGCTCCGTTGTCGTGCTCCTCGCCCGGCATATGGATGCCCAGGTTCGCGGGATCGGGCACGCGCGCGATGCGGGCGCCTACGGGTCCCGCAAGGCGGAAGTGCGCGCCGTCGACAGTGCTCATGACCATCGAGACCGGCTCGAGCACGTTGCTGAGCGTCTTGGCGAGGTCGTGGTTACGCTCGTACCCGCTGACCGCGATGACGACGCCGCGATTGGCCTTGATGAACAAGGGCTCGCCACCGCGCACCGCCCGCACGCCGACGATGCGCTCGCCATCGCCGATCAGCTCTTCGGCGCTCGTCCCGGTGTAGAGCGGAATGCCGCGATCCAGTGCGCCCTTGACGAAGTAGGCTGCCAGACCAGGGCCGAGGCACCGCAAGTCCTTGCTGATGCGATCGGCCAACAGCTCGTAATCCCAGCCCAGCATGTTGGCCAATCCGCCGCCGCGGAAGATATCGTGGTGGGTGAAGCCGGCTGGAAGGTGCGGTGTCAGCCGCGTCTTGTGCTGCCACTCGCCCAGGGCCTCGGCCGGGAATGGCTCCACTTCCAGATAGCGGCCCTCAGCAACAGCGTCATTGTTGTGCGGGAAGTAGTAGTCGGGGAAGTTGCGGGTAACTTCCATCTTGAGGCCGATCGTATCCTCAAAGTACTTGAGCGCGACCGGCCCATGAATGGACTGGTTGAGCATGGCGCGTTCATCGCCATACCCCATCGACAGCGATTTCACGTAGCGGAAGCCGCTCTCGGGCGAGTCCTCGATGCCGAGCTCACGCTCGAGGTGATTACCGGGGATCCAGACTTCCCCCATCGAGTATGCCGTCACGCCGCCCACTTCATCGGACCGCTCAAGCACGAGCGAGGTGAGGCCATGGTCCTGTGCCGTGATCGCCGCAGCAAGACCAGCGCCTCCGGAACCGATAGCCACCAGATCGACTTCGACGTCCCACTTCTCGGGCAGGTTCCGTATCATCCGCTCATCCTCTCGATGTCATTCTTATGATTTTGGCCTCACGCGAAGGCTTCTTCACCCAGCAACGTCGTCCGGTGCATCATGCGTCCGCTATCTAGCGGATAAGGCTCCACCCGGTGCAACACGCCGGTATTGTCCCAGATCAGCAGGTCGCCCGGGGTCCACTCGTGAACGTAAACGAAGCGCGGCTGCGTCGTCCATTCGATGAGTTCCTGGATCAGCGCTTCGCCTTCCTGCCGATCCGTGCCCTCAACATGCGAGGCATGGCAGCCGATCACCAGGGATTTGCGACCGTTGCCATGCTTCCACACGAGCTTGTGTGTGCGATCCGGCGTCATGCTCCAGATCGTCCGGTTCTCTTCCGTGGCCTCGACCCCCGCGCGGCTCATCGACACTTGCAGGCTGTGGACAGCACGCAAGCCATCGATCTTGCGCTTCATCTCCTCAGACAGCGCTTCGTACGCAGCGTAAGAGTTGGCGAACATCGTCTGCCCACCATCTTGCGAAAGCTTGCGCCCGCTCAGAAGCGAAGCGAAGACCGGAATTTGGTCATGCGTGCCATCCATATGCCAGAGGAACGAGCCCTTGAGGTACTCGGCTCTCGAATTCTCGCGCTTGTCCAGGGTGACCTTGAATACGCCGTCTTTGCCCTCGTCGCGTACGTCGCCGATGTTTCCGGCCAGGTGGACCTGCTGCTCATCGCTGAGGTTCATGCCGCGTAACACGAGCACGCCGCGTTCGACGAGCAGCTTGCGCAGCGCCTTACCCGTTTCTGGCTTGAGGAGCTCATCCACTCCGACGCGGACCTCAGAGCCCGTGAACTCCGTTAAGTCGATCACTTCGAAACTCATGCACGCGCCCCGGGGCTTTCGCCATTTTGATACTGATGTGGACAATTGATGGACATCGGCCAGCCCTGTCAATCCCAAATGCGGTGCCTGGTGCCAGGTCATCCGCTCCGCTTGACTCCCGCCGTACACGATGACAGCAGAAATGATCGGACTTGTACGATTTACCTGCGGAGAGCGTGATGACCTGCCAGCCCACCAAGGTGCCGCCCGCGGAAGAGCTCGATATTCCCGCGATCCGGGAGCGCTACAACCAGGAGCGAGTTCGGCGCCTGCGCCCAGGAGGCGGGAACCAGTACGTCCGAGCTGACGGCGGCTTTGCCGAAGCCTACGAAGCCGATCCGCACATGCCCGTGGTGCCCCGCGAGACCGTTGATGAGGAGCTCGACGTCGCTATTCTGGGCGGCGGCTTTTCCGGGATCATGGCTGGCGTCCACTTGCGCAACGCCGGCGTGGACACCTTCCGCCACATCGAACACGCGGGCGACTTCGGCGGCGTCTGGTACTGGAACCGCTATCCCGGCATCCAGTGCGACAACGATGCGTACTGCTATCTCCCGCTGCTGGAAGAAACCGGCTGGATGCCATCCAAAAAGTTCTCGGACGGCTATGAAATCCAGGAGCACTGTGCGCGCATAGCTACGAAGTATGGGTTCTACGATCGCGCCTTGTTCCACACGCTCGTCCGCTCTTTGAAGTGGGACGAGACAATCCAGCGCTGGCGGATCGAGACCAATCGCGGCGACGCGATCCGCGCGCGGTTCGTCGTCATGTGCGGTGGACCGCTCAACAAGCCCAAGCTACCGGGCATTCCCGGCATCCGTGACTTCAAAGGCACGCTGTTTCACACAGCGCGCTGGGATTACGATTACACCGGCGGCGAGTGGCGCAACCCCGTGCTGAACAAGCTGGCAGACAAGCGCGTCGCGATTGTCGGCACAGGTGCGACTGCGATCCAGGCGATCCCCTACCTCGCGAAGTACGCCAAGCAACTCTACGTGATCCAGCGCACCCCATCGAGCGTCGACGAGCGTCCGAACCCTCCTACCGATCCAGACTGGGCGAACTCGCTGCAGCCGGGCTGGCAATACGAGCGTCAGAAGAACTTCCACGACGGCGCTGTCAACGGCCTCAAGCCCAGCCAGCCGGATCTGATCTGCGATATCTGGACCGAGATCAACCGCAACATGGCGGCCGAGTTCGAGTGCGAGGGCTGGCCGCAGAACCTGGAGGAGTATGCCGCCAAGCGGGCGGAGATGGACGTGCGGGTGATGGAGCGCATGCGCCGCCGAGTGGAAAGCATCGTCGAGGACGACCAGACCGCCGAGGCGTTGAAGCCGTGGTTCATGTTCAACTGCAAGCGTCCACTTTCGAACGATCACTACTACCCCGCCTTCAACCAGCCAAACGTCAAGCTGATCGACGTCTCCGACACCCGGGGCGTGGAGCGGATGACGGAGAAAGGTTTCGTTCACGAGGGAACCGAGTATGAGATCGACTGTCTCGTCTGCGCCAGCGGCTTCGAGGTCACCAGTGACCTCGAAAAACGCTGGGGTATCCGCACGATCGAGGGCAAGGACGGCTTGTCGCTCTACGAGTACTGGGCAGACGGCTACCGCACGCTGCACGGTACGATGGCGCACAACTTCCCCAATCAGTTCTTCACCGGTTACGTGCAGGGTGGCTTCTTCGCGACCACGACGCACCAGTTCAGCCGCCAGGGCTATCACATCGCTCACATGATCAAGATTGCGCTTGATCGGGGCCTGACATCCGTGGAGCCCACCCTTGAGGCACAGGATCAGTGGGTTAAATTGATCCGCGAGACTGCAATTGACGTTTCCTACCTGCAGCGAGAATGCCCGCCGAGTTACTTCAATAACGACGGAGATACCTCAAAGAACCGCTGGTATCTGGGCGAGTCCTATGGGCCAGGCTGGGATGCGTTCGAACAGTTGGTTGCGGATTGGCGCGCCTCCGGTGATCTGCCGGGCATGATCGTGAAGGCGGCTGAGGTTACGGCATAGCCCCCGCCGCAGAGCTAGCTCTCGTCGCCTTTCGCGACCTGGCATTCGAGCCAGTCTCTCGCCTCTCTAGCTGCTGCGTTGGCCTGAACGGCTACAGCGGCTAGAGGCTAGCCCGGCGATCCACTCAAAAAGTGAATGGGAACAGCAAATTGGGGATGGTGGGTGAGTACGAGAGCAAAGCAAGCAGGAGGTCGCGAGGGCGCCCGCCCTCAGAGAGTGTCGCGCTCATCGAAGAGGAGTTGCTCAACGTAGCTTTGCAGGAGTTCATCCAAGAGGGGTACGGCGGAGCTTCGCTCTCCCGGATCGTGAAGGCCGCACGCATCTCCAAGACGACCCTTTATTCGCGCTACAAGTCCAAAGAAGAGCTGTTTCGGGCCATCATGACCCAACAAGTCGAACGCCTGTCCGTCATCCGCACCTTGACAGCCTCGCCCGCGTTCAACTTGGCCGAGGGCCTGAAGGCCTACGCGAACAGAACGCTTGCGATAAGCCTTGAAGGTGACCTCCTTGCGGTCAATCGCCTCATCTACAGCGAGGCCCACCGGTTTCCTGAACTTGGTCTTGCCGCTGCGGAGCGAACTCAGGTCGGCATCGCGCAGATCGCCTGGTTCATCGAGCAGTGCAATCATCCAGAAAGAACCGTTCTCGCTGAACCACGTGACAACGCGGAGGCATTCATTCTGTTGCTGCGAGGCTGGTACGTCAACGCGATGCTCTCCAGCCGCGAGGTCACCGCCGACGAGCGGGAGCAATGGGTCGGCAGAATGGTGCCCGTGTTCATCGCCGGCTGCAGAGGGTAGCGTCCACTGCCGATTGCCCGCGCGTCCGGGGAGCAACACCACAGGTGGGGCGATTCTAATCCGGACAGTTGATCCGAGCGGCTGAGTTGGCCAAGCTTTCAGCCAATATGCTCAGCGGTGTGCTCAGCCCGATGCTGGTCAAGCTCTTACAAGAGCGCGAAGGGAGAGAGCGACCCTTGTGGCTCGGCTCGCATATGCACCCCCCCTTCGCACGTCAGTTGCGCAGATCATGCCGCCCCTGTCCTACTGCAGCAGTTCACCGCTAAGGCTGACGTGCTGCACGAAACGAGTAACCTCCAAACATGCAGTGTCGCTCGACAAGACCATTGCGCGCGCCGCTACTCGCTTGCTTGGCTCATCACATGCTTCCTTGAACCGCCGCAGGCTCGTCGGCAAAGCGGCACGCGGAGGATTCACCGGCGGCAGCACGCTGGGGTGTGTCCGGGAGATCATTAGTGTCAGGGGTGACGGCGTATGCGAGGATCGATACTCGATCGATCCCGTCGGGGCCGAGCTCGTGCGCTGCATCTTCGAGATGTACGCCGACGGTCTGTCGCTCAAACAAATCTGTCGTTTCCTCGACGAAGCCGGAGTTCCGCCTCCCAGCTCTGGAACGCGCCGCCGCAAAGCCGCCGAAGGGTGGAGCCCTTCCACCCTGCCGGGAAATATCGAACGCGGCGAAGGCATCTTGAACAATCGCCTCTACATCGGCGAGCGCATCTTCAATCGCCGCCACTACATCGAACAGCCCGACGGCAAGGGCGGCTTTAAGAGCCGTCCGCGCGACAGATGCCAGCCTTCTGAAGATCACCGCCGTGCCGGAAGCGAGGATCGTGTCGGACGAACTCTGGCAACGCGTGAAGACAAGGCAGACCGAGGCCCGGGCCGCCCGCGACGCCAAGTTCAAGATCACTGGCAACCCCTCGCTGGCGCAAAGCGATCGATCTATCTGCTCTCAGATCTCGTTCACTGCGGCGAATGTGGCTCTAGCTACATCGCATCGGCAATGGCCGCTGGCGCTGCCGCAGAAACTTCCGCAAGGGCCCATGCGGGAACAATCGGTCGATCAAGACAACAGAGCTTGAAGAACGAGTTCTGACGGGTGTTCACGACCGACTGCTTACGCCCGAACTGATCGAGCGCTACGCCCGGCTTCTGCAGAAAGAGCTCGAACAGGTCAACCGTCAACGCGACAGCGACCGCGATAGGGCGGTGAGCGACCCTAAGCGAAATTCGAGCCAAGATCGCGAAGCTGGTCTAGCGGATCGAGGAGGATGACGATCCTCCCAATTCGCTCATCAGGCGCCTGAGAGAGTGGGAGGCTCAGGAAGAAACATTGGTCGCAAAAGTGGCCTCGGCCCTAGCGGCGAACGTCATCCGTCTGCCCGCCAACTATGCTGCGATCTACAAGCAAGCGCTCGCCGAACTCCACGAGCATCTCGCGGGAGAGGAAGCGACCTATGCTCTTGACACGATCCGGGCGGCGGGCTGCTCCACCCCGCGTGATTTGTGTGGCTGATGGTTCAGCCGGGTTGCGTCTGCTGGAGACGCGACGAGGGCCACGTGGGCCCTCTTTTAAGGCTTTGTCAGCCCTGATTTGTGAATGGGTTTTATCCGATGCGAGTTGCGCGCCTGCTTCAATGCCTGGCGACGTCCTACTCTTCCAACGCTTGAGCGTTAGTACCATTGGCGCTGTCAGGTTTCACGGCCGAGTTCGAGATGGGATCGGGTGGGTCACTGACGCTATGGCCACCAAGCAATGGAGCGGGCGCGCGTTTCGTATCGGGTTTTTAATCGATGGTCCGTGCAGTCTTTTGATGATGTGTATCTGGCTGGTTTATCGTCCGGATCAACGACGCTGCTTTTGGCAGGACTGTCATTGATGGTGGGATCCAACAAGCATGAACAGAGTGATTAGGACCGGTTAGCTCCACAAGTTACCCTGCTTCTACACCCGGCCTATCAACGTGATGGTCTATCACGACTCGATGATACCTAATCTCGAGGGAGGCTTCCCGCTTAGATGCTTTCAGCGGTTATCCCGTCCATGCATAGCTACCCTGCTGCGCGGCTGGCGCCACGACAGGTACACCAGAGGCATGTTCATCCCGGTCCTCTCGTACTAGGGACAACTCCTCTCAAGTATCGACGCCCACGGCAGATAGGGACCAAACTGTCTCGCGACGTTCTGAACCCAGCTCACGTACCACTTTAATTGGCGAACAGCCAAACCCTTGGGACCTGCTCCAGCCCCAGGATGTGATGAGCCGACATCGAGGTGCCAAACGATTCCGTCGATATGAGCTCTTGGGAATCATCAGCCTGTTATCCCCGGCGTACCTTTTATCCGTTGAGCGATGGCCCTTCCACGAGGGACCACCGGATCACTATGACCGACTTTCGTCTCTGCTCGACTCGTCAGTCTCGCAGTCAGGCAGGCTTATGCCATTGCACTCTTGCAGACGGTTTCCAACCGTCCTGAGCCTACCATCGCGCGCCTCCGTTACTCTTTAGGAGGCGACCGCCCCAGTCAAACTACCCGCCACAGAGGGTCCCTGCACCGGCTAACGGTGCGAGGTTAGACATCAGAAAACAACAGGGTGGTATTTCACCTATGGCTCCACGACAGCTGGCGCCGTCGCTTCAAAGCCTCCCACCTATGCTACACAGTTATTTCCTAATGCCACTCTGAAGCTGCAGTAAAGGTGCACGGGGTCTTTCCGTCTAACCGCGGGTACTCCGCATCTTCACGGAGAATTCAATTTCGCTGAGCATATCCTGGAGACAGTGGGGAAGTCGTTACGCCATTCGTGCAGGTCGGAACTTACCCGACAAGGAATTTCGCTACCTTAGGACCGTTATAGTTACGGCCGCCGTTTACTCGGGCTTCAATTCGGAGCTTGCACTCCTCCTCTTAACCTTCGAGCACCGGGCAGGCGTCACACCCTATACGTCGTCTTGAAGCCGACTTAGCAGAGTGCTGTGTTTTTGCTAAACAGTCGCTACCCCCTGGCCTGTGCCCCCTGCTACTGCTTGCGCAATAACAGGGCCTCCTTCTTCCGAAGGTACGGAGGCAATTTGCCGAGTTCCTTCAGGATACTTCTCTCAAACGCCTTGGTATACTCTACCTGACCACCTGTGTCGGTTTCGGGTACGGTCTATACGGTGGGGCTATTTCCTGGAACCATTTCGAAGCCTGACCAATCCAATAAGGTCAGACAACACACATGATCCGTCACACACCACCAGGCCCACGAATATTAACGTGGTTCCCATCGACTACCCCCTTCGGGCTCGTCTTAGGGGCCGGCTCACCCTGCTCAGATTAGCTTTAAGCAGGAACCCTTGGTCTTTCGGCGAGAGGGTGTCTCACCCTCTTTATCGCTACTCATGTCAGCATTCGCACTTCCGATACGTCCACGCTCGGTTACCCTTGCGCTTCATCCGCTTACGGAACGCTCCGCTACCGCGTGATCGTAAACGATCACACCCTAAGCTTCGGTGCATCACTTGAGCCCCGTTACATTTTCGCCGCAGGAACCCTTATTTAGACCAGTGAGCTGTTACGCTTTCTTTAAAGGATGGCTGCTTCTAAGCCAACCTCCTGGTTGTTTTGGGATTCCCACATGCTTTCCCACTTAGTGATGACTTGGGGACCTTAGCTGTAGGTTAGGGCTGTTTCCCTTTTGACGACGGACCTTAGCACCCGCCGTCTGTCTGCCGGACTAGACTCGTTGGTATTCGGAGTTTGGTTAGGTTTGGTAGATCTCGCGACCCCCTAGCCCATCCAGTGCTCTACCCCCAACGGCAATCATCCGACGCTCTACCTCAATAGATTTCGCGGAGAACCAGCTATTTCCCGGCTTGATTGGCCTTTCACCCCTAAACACAACTCATCCGAGAATTTTTCAACATTCAACGGTTCGGTCCTCCAGTGCGTGTTACCGCACCTTCAACCTGGTCATGCCTAGATCGCCGGGTTTCGGGTCTAATTCATCGAACTCATGCGCCCTATTCAGACTCGCTTTCGCTACGCCTACACCTAACGGCTTAAGCTTGCTCGATAAATTAAGTCACTGACCCATTATGCAAGAGGTACGCTGTCACTCCCTATGGAGCTCCAACTGCTTGTAAGCATTCGGTTTCAGGTACTGTTTCACTCCCCTCATCGGGGTGCTTTTCACCTTTCCCTCACGGTACTTGTTCGCTATCGGTCATGTACGAGTATTTAGGCTTGGAGGGTGGTCCCCCCATGTTCAGACAGGATTTCACGTGTCCCGCCCTACTCGAGTCCTTCATTATCACTTTCGCATACGGGGCTGTCACCCGCTATGGCCACTCTTCCCAAAGTGTTCTGCTAGTTGAAATGAAGGCACTGGCCTGGTCCGCGTTCGCTCGCCACTACTAACGGAATCTCGGTTGATGTCTTTTCCTCCGGGTACTTAGATGTTTCAGTTCCCCGGGTTCGCTTCACCAAGTCTATGTATTCAACTCGGTGATACCTTATCCACCTCACTCAACCGTCGCGAACGACGTTC